>NZ_MVOO01000050.1:0-379 GCF_002156405.1 Pseudomonas sp. SCPG-7
TGAGGCCGATCGGCATGTCGGAAGCGATGACTTTCCAGGTCGCCTTCGAGTTCGCCAGTTCGCGCTTCAGCCATCTTAGCTGCTCCTCGCCGATAATGCGCGACTGCGGCGTCATCTCGGTTTCGACAGAATCGCCGTTCGGCCCGCGATAGGAGCGGAGGTCGAGGAAGAAGACATCGAGCAGGGGACCATAGGCGATCTTGCGGTAGACGCGGCCCGGCTCGGCCGGCGTAAAGCGGATCGGCGTCATTTCGTGAAATGCGCGGGCCGCGCGGGAAGTCAGCAGCGCTACCGACTTTTCGGTGTAGCGGTCGTCCTTGGACAGGTCCTTCGAGCCCGACCAGTTGTTCACCACCTCGTGGTCGTCCCACTGAAGTAC
>NZ_MVOO01000051.1:0-375 GCF_002156405.1 Pseudomonas sp. SCPG-7
GTGAGGCCGATCGGCATGTCGCTGGCGATCACTTTCCAGGCAGCGCGCGAGCTGCGCAGGCTGCGCTTGAGCCACGCGAGCTGTTGCGCGCCGGCATGGACGGTCTCCGCGCCGGGCGACGCTTGCGCGTTCGCCGTATTCGGCCCGCGATACGTGCGAAGGTCGATCGCGAACACGTCGAGCAGCGGGCCGTAGTGGCACGTCCGATAGATCGGCGGCCCTGTCGCGGCCGCGAGGCGAATCGGCGAGTGCTCGAGAAAGGCTCGCCGCGCATGTGCGACCAGCACCCGCGGGTTCTTTTCGGTATAGCGCGCATCAGCGTCGAGACTCATCCCGGGATGCCAGTTGTTCCTCACCTCGTGGTCGTCCCACTGT
>NZ_MVOO01000052.1:0-371 GCF_002156405.1 Pseudomonas sp. SCPG-7
TGAGGCCGATCGGCATGTCGGATGCGATGACTTTCCATGTTGCGCGCGATTGCTTCAGTTTCGATTTGAGCCAGGCGAGTTGGGCACGGCCGAGGAACGCTGTGTCGGCGCTGCGCTCCTCCTGTCTGTTGAACGTGTTGGGACCGCGATAGCTGCGCATGTCCAGCACGAATACATGGAGGTCTCCCCCGTACGGAATGTGGCGATAGACACGCTCCGACTCGGCGAGGTTGTGCCAACGCATCGGCGAGTACTCGAGGAACGCGCGCGTCGCGCGGCCGGTCAGTGTCTGGATGCGTTGCTCCGCGTAGCGATTGTCCAGCACTTTGGCGTCCGACCAGTTGTTCGTCACCTCGTGGTCGTCCCACTGT
>NZ_MVOO01000053.1:0-347 GCF_002156405.1 Pseudomonas sp. SCPG-7
CACACGAATTGCTTGATTCATTGAAGAAGACGATAGAAGCAGCTTTAAGCTCCAAGCTGATAGCTCTGAGCTAATCAGTTACGCGCTCGAAATTGGGTCTGTAGCTCAGTTGGTTAGAGCGCACCCCTGATACGGGTGAGGTCGGCAGTTCGAATCTGCCCAGACCCACCAATTTTGTATGGGGCCATAGCTCAGCTGGGAGAGCGCCTGCCTTGCACGCAGGAGGTCAGCGGTTCGATCCCGCTTGGCTCCACCATTAACTGCTTCTACTTGTTAGAGCTTAGAAATGAATATTCCGGTGCGAATATTGATTTCTAGTCTTTGATTAGATCGTTCTTTAAAAATTT
>NZ_MVOO01000054.1:0-340 GCF_002156405.1 Pseudomonas sp. SCPG-7
CTACTACGTCGACAACGTCGGCGATGTGATCATCGAAACCGACAGTTCGCCAACCGCCTATGACCGGGTGTTCTCCTCCATCGATTACACCTTGGGCAACAACGTCGAAAACCTGTTGTTCGTCGGCAGCGCCAACCTGCGCGGGATCGGCAGCGACGTCGCCAACCGCATGACCGGCAACGCTGGCGACAATTACCTCGACGGCGGGCTGGGCGCCGACACCCTGATGGGTGGTTTGGGCAACGACACTTATGTGGTCGACAACGTCGGCGACACCATCAGCGAAACCAGCGCCCTGGCCTACGAGATCGATACCGTCTGGTCATCGCTCAACTGGACG
>NZ_MVOO01000055.1:0-315 GCF_002156405.1 Pseudomonas sp. SCPG-7
TTTTCGTCGTCGCGCAGCGCTGGTTCAGGCGCGCGTTGGCTTGGTGCAAAGCTGGAAAAATGAACCGTTGCTTAAAAACGCGTTTGCCGAGCAAGTGGCCTCAATGCAGAGGCTTGAGACGTTGGTCGAGAAGATGATCAACGAGCAGTTGAAAGAAGCCGGTTTGCTTGCCCAACTGACGCGATGCACGAAGGTCGAAGGCGTTGGTTTTTTGACTGGCGCCCGCTTGATTGTTGCGTTTGAACGGGGTGATTTCAGGAATGCAGATGCATTCATCGCGTTTTTGGGGATGGATTTGCGAGTGTCACAGTCGGG
>NZ_MVOO01000056.1:0-305 GCF_002156405.1 Pseudomonas sp. SCPG-7
TTCATCGATGCGAGAGCCGAGATATCCGTTGCCGAGAGTCGTTTAGACATTTTGAAGAACACGCAACTCGAGCGGGGAACACCGTCTCCGGGTCTCCGCACGAGGAACGCGCTAATCTTTTATTGTTCCTTGGCGCGGATCGCGCCGGGGTTCGTTAGCCCGCCAAGATTTCTCCTGGAGGGTGAGGGAAGGTCCGAGGAGCGAGCTCCTCTCGCCCGCCCAAGGTTGTTTAAAACGTGTTCGCGGGTCGTTCTGCTGTTGCAGGTTTCGACAATGATCCTTCCGCAGGTTCACCTACGGAAACC
>NZ_MVOO01000057.1:0-301 GCF_002156405.1 Pseudomonas sp. SCPG-7
TTCATCGATGCGAGAGCCGAGATATCCGTTGCCGAGAGTCGTTTAATGTTATATACGACTTGGTGCCACCTCTACATCTGGCGAACCAGCTGAAGAAGGGCACACTTGTATCCATGTTCCTTGGCGCAGACCGCGCCGGGGTTCGTTATTGTGCTGAGAAGATACCCCACCGAGGCGGAGTACCATCCCAGCTTAGGGATGGGGCTTTCACCACATCCCCGTTCATGATAAACATGTTCTCTGGTCGCTCTGCTGGGCAGGTTTCGACAATGATCCTTCCGCAGGTTCACCTACGGAAACC
>NZ_MVOO01000058.1:0-223 GCF_002156405.1 Pseudomonas sp. SCPG-7
GAGCCCGGCCGAGTCTATCGTAAGATTTCCTACGGGCCGTTGCTCGACGTGTTCATGATCGACATGCGCAGCTATCGTGGTCCCAATGGCGAGGGCATGGAAGAAGTCTACGGACCGGCCTCTCACCTGCTCGGACCCGCCCAGGTTGCCTGGCTCCAGCGTGAATTGATGCGTTCGCAGGCAACCTGGAAGGTGATCGCCGCCGACATGCCGATCGGCCTCA
>NZ_MVOO01000059.1:0-216 GCF_002156405.1 Pseudomonas sp. SCPG-7
CTGAAAGTTTTGTTTATTTTTGCTTATGCCACTCAGAAGAGACACTGTAAAGGCAAGAGTTTGGGTCCCCGGCGGGCGCCTGGTTCCGGGTCACGCCACGTGGGCGCGCCGCGGGACGGCCCGCCGAAGCAACATAGGTATGTTCACAGGGGTTTGGGAGTTGTAAACTCAGTAATGATCCCTCCGCTGGTTCACCAACGGAGACCTTGTTACGAC
>NZ_MVOO01000006.1:0-340918 GCF_002156405.1 Pseudomonas sp. SCPG-7
GGAGGCGAATTCTACAGCGTTACACGCTGCTGTCAACACCTCTTTCTCACCGCTTTCGACCGAGAAGATCGAACCGTCAAAAGAGCCACACATCACCGCTCTTTCAACTCCTTCCAGGCTTCGATGAACTGAAGCAAGCCGCTGTCGAAAACCGCGCAACTCATTGAATCTCAAGGAGTTTTCCGTTTCGACTGCGCCGGAAGTGGGGCGAATTATAGACCTCCAGAATCTGCCGTCAACCGTTAATTTCAGTTTTATTGCAAAACCTGCTTTTTAGTCAGCAAGCGCGGAATTCGACGCGCAACGGCAGGCACCCGCAGCAGCAAAAGCGCTGCCCCCACAAAGGCATAGATCACCCACTCCTTAAGATCAGCCCGCACAATCCATAACATGTGCAGCAATCCCAGCCCCAGAATCACGTACACCACCCGATGCAGTTTCTTCCAGCGCACACCCAAACGACGCTGACTATAACGATTGGAGGTTACTGCCAGTGCCAACAATCCAAGAAAACCCAGCGTACCCACAATGATGTAGGGCCGCTTACGCAACTCCACGCCCAACTGTGACCAGTCGAAACCAAGGATAAACGCCATATAGCTGAACAGATGCAGCACCACATAAGCAACACACCAGAGCCCCAACTGACGGCGCACAGCAATCCAGCCCGCCCACCCCGTCAATTTCTGCAACGGCGTCATGCTCAATGTGATCAGCAGCAATACCAGCGTCCCCAGCCCCAGTCGATCAACCAGCACCTTGCCGGGATCCGGACCGAGCAAATCGGCGAACGCCTGATAAAACCAAAGCAGTGGCCAGATTGCCGCCGCAATGAAAACGCCTACACGCCAAAACGGATATCGCATCAGTAGTTCTTCCGCAGATCGAGCCCTGTATATAAAGAAGCGACTTCATCCGAGTAGCCGTTGAACATCTGGGTATCACGTACATTCGGCTTGAACAAACTGTTCGGCAGACGCCGTTCTCTTGCCTGAGTCCAGCGCGGATGATCGACCGTCGGATTCACGTTGGCATAAAAACCGTATTCATCTGCCGCGATGCTCTGCCAGGTAGTCTTGGGCTGCTCGCTGACGAGACTGATCCGCACAATGGACTTCACACTCTTGAAGCCATACTTCCACGGCACCACCAGACGCAGCGGCGCGCCATTCTGATTGGGCAATTCGCGGCCATACATGCCAACCGCCAGAATCGCCAAGGGATTCATCGCCTCATCCAGACGCAAGCCCTCTACATACGGCCAGTCGATCAACGCGAAACCCGAGCGCTGCCCAGGCATGCTCTTGGGATCCTGCAAGGTTTCAAAGCGAATGTACTTGGCGTTAGAGGTCGGCTCGACCTGCTTGAGCAGTGCGGAAATCGGAAAACCAATCCAGGGGATGACCATCGACCACGCTTCAACACAGCGAAGACGATAGATACGCTCCTCCAACTGGTACGGTTTCATGAAGTCTTCGAGTGCGTAACGCCCAGGCTTACCCACCTCCCCATCGACGACCACACTCCACGGCTCGGTTTTCAGCGAGCCGGCATTGGCTGCGGGATCGCCCTTGTCGGTGCCGAACTCATAGAAGTTGTTGTAATGGGTCGCGTCTTTATAAGGCGTGATCGCCTCATCCTTGACGTTGACTGCTCCCCACTTGGTAGAAGAGAGCTTCTCGGCAAACCAGGCAGGCGTCTTGCCTGGCTCGACATCAGCATAGCGCGCCGCGTCCTCGGCACTGGCCCAACGCGGCAGGCTGCTCACGGCGATACCGGCCGCGGTAGCTCCGAGCAGTTGGCGACGGGAGAGATAAATGGACTCAGGCGTGACATCCGACTCATGGCAGTCGGACGCTTTGGGGATTTTGATCAGCATGACAACTCCGCAGCTTTGGAGGACAGATGCACCCATAGACTGCGGAGTATGCGGGAAATTACATCACTCGGCGTTTTTGTGCCGACGAAGGTGCAACAGGTATTGCACCGGCCCGGAGGCCGCGTAGGCGAGAAACACCAGCAGCAAAATACGCGGTGGATCGCTGAACACCACAGCGAACACCAGCACCACGGCGAGGATCGCCACGAACGGCACGCGCCCCTTCAGATCCAGCTCCTTGAAGCTGTTGTACTTGATGTTGCTGACCATCAGCATGCCGGCAGCCGCCACCATCAAAGCGACCAGGAACGACATCTTCGAACCCTGAATACCGTAATCGCTGAACGCCCAGACAATCCCCGCCACCACGCCGGCCGCTGCCGGACTGGCCAGACCGATGAAGTAGCGCTTGTCGGCCGTACCGACCTGAGTATTGAAACGCGCAAGACGCAGCGCTGCACCGGCTACATAGATGAAGGCCACCATCCAGCCGACCTTGCCCATGTCGCCCAGCGCCCAGCCGAACGCCAGCAGCGCCGGTGCCACACCGAAAGCGACCATGTCGGACAGCGAGTCATACTCGGCACCGAAGGCACTTTGCGTATTGGTCATCCGCGCTACGCGGCCATCAAGACCATCGAGCACCATGGCCACGAAAATCGCGATCGCGGCAAAGGCAAAATACTTGCTCGCATTCGCTGAATCCCCGGCGCTCAAGGCAGCCTGGGCACTCATTGAGTTGATGATGGAGTAAAACCCTGCAAACAGGTTCGCAGTGGTGAACAGGTTCGGCAGCAGATAGATACCACGATGCCGGACTTTACGACCTTCTGCGTCGTGCCCTTCCTCGACATGTTCATCGATGGGCAGCAGGCTTTCGGCGTCAGAAGCCTGGTTCGGCTCTTCGGGACGTTCGCTCATGGACATTACCTTGCAACGGTTTGGAAAGTTTCGACAGGTGCCTGTGACGACGGTTCGGCCACAAACGATGCAGCTTTATACCAGAACCATCGGTTTCAAACGAAAAAACGCGGCCGAGGCCGCGTTTTTTCGTACAAGGATGACGACTTAGTTTTTGGCTTTGTCGACGATCTTGTTGGCACCGATCCACGGCATCATGGAGCGCAGTTGCTCGCCGATGATTTCGATACCGTGAGCGGCGTTGTTACGACGCTTGGCGGTCATCGAAGGGTAGCCGGTTGCGCCTTCGCTGATGAACATTTTGGCGTATTCGCCGTCCTGAATACGTTTCAGGGCGTTGCGCATGGCCTGACGGGATTCGGCGTTGATCACTTCCGGGCCGGTCACGTACTCGCCGTATTCAGCGTTGTTGGAGATCGAGTAGTTCATGTTGGCGATACCGCCTTCGTACATGAGGTCAACGATCAGCTTCAGTTCGTGCAGGCACTCGAAGTAGGCCATTTCCGGCGCGTAGCCAGCTTCAACCAGCGTTTCGAAACCGGCTTTCACCAACTCAACGGTACCGCCGCACAGTACGGCTTGTTCGCCGAACAGGTCGGTTTCGGTCTCGTCCTTGAAGGTGGTTTCGATGATGCCGGTACGACCGCCACCCACGCCAGCTGCGTAGGACAGTGCAACGTTTTTGGCGTTGCCCGAAGCGTCCTGGTAGATCGCGATCAGGTCAGGGATACCGCCGCCCTTCACGAACTCGGAACGTACGGTGTGGCCCGGCGCTTTCGGCGCGATCATGATCACGTCGAGGTCGGCACGTGGAACAACCTGGTTGTAGTGGATCGCGAAGCCATGGGAGAAGGCCAGGGTGGCGCCTTTCTTGATGTTCGGCTCGATTTCGTTCTTGTACAGCTGAGACTGGAATTCGTCCGGGGTCAGGATCATGACCAGGTCGGCGCCGGCAACAGCAGCAGCCACGTCGGTCACTTTCAGGCCATGGGCTTCGGCTTTGGCAACAGTGGCCGAACCTTTACGCAGACCGACGGTAACGTCGACACCGGAGTCTTTCAGGTTGCACGCTTGGGCGTGGCCTTGGGAACCGTAACCGATGATGGCAACTTTCTTGCCCTGGATGATCGACAGGTCGCAGTCTTTATCGTAGAAAACTTTCATGAATTTCCCCTATATATCCAGGCCGTTCAGGCCATTCGCTAATTTGGTTTAGATGCTGAGTACTTTGTCGCCGCGGGCAATGCCGGTCACGCCGCTACGGACGGTTTCCAGAATTGATGCGGTGCCAATGGACTGAATGAAGCTGTCGAGCTTGTCGCTGGTACCGGTCAATTGAACGGTATACACGCTGGCACTGACGTCGACGATCTGTCCACGGTAAATATCGGTGGTGCGTTTGATCTCGGCGCGCTGGGCGCCAGTGGCCTTGACCTTGACCAGCATCAGCTCGCGCTCGATGTGAGCGCTTTCCGACAGGTCCACCAGCTTGACCACTTCGATCAGCTTGTTCAGGTTTTTGGTGATCTGCTCGATGATTTCATCGTGGCCAACAGTGGTCAGCGTCAGACGCGACAGCGTCGGGTCTTCGGTTGGCGCCACCGTCAGGCTTTCAATGTTGTAGTTGCGCTGCGAGAACAGGCCGACTACGCGAGACAAAGCGCCGGGTTCGTTTTCCAGAAGCAGGGAAATAATGTGCCGCATGATTAAGTACGCTCCGTCTTGCTCAGCCACATATCGCGCATGGAGCCGTCTTTGATCTGCATCGGATAGACGTGCTCGCTGGTATCGACCGAAATATCGATCACCACCAGACGATCTTTCATGGCGAACGCCTCTTCCATCTTCGACTTCAAATCCTTCGAATCGGTGATGCGCACGCCGACGTGACCGTAGGCTTCAGCCAGTTTGACGAAGTCAGGCAGCGACTCCATATAAGAGTGCGAGTGACGGCTGCCATAGCTCATGTCCTGCCACTGACGAACCATCCCCAGAACACCGTTGTTCAGGATGACGATTTTCACCGGCAAGCCATATTGCAGGCAGGTCGACAGTTCCTGGATGTTCATCTGGATGCTGCCTTCGCCGGTGACGCAGGCAACGTCGTCATCCGGGAAGCTCAACTTGATGCCCATGGCCGCCGGGAAACCGAAGCCCATGGTGCCCAGGCCACCGGAGTTGATCCAGCGGTTAGGCTTGTTGAACTTGTAGTACTGCGCCGCGAACATCTGGTGCTGGCCCACGTCGGACGTGATGAAGGCATCGCCCTTGGTCACTTCGCACAGGGTCTCGATCACGGTCTGCGGCTTGATCAGGCTGCCGTCGCCCTTTTCATAAGGGAACAGGCCGCGATCACCGCGCCACTCATCGACTTGCTTCCACCAACTGGCCACGGACTCCTTGTTCGGGGTCTCGCCGATTTCCTTGAGGATCGCGACCATTTCGGTCAGGACACTCTCCACCGGACCAACGATTGGCACGTCGGCCTTGATGGTCTTGGAGATCGAAGCCGGGTCGATATCGATGTGGATGATCTTGGCGTTCGGGCAGAACTTCGCCGCGCCGTTGATCACACGGTCATCGAAACGTGCGCCAACAGCCAGGATCACGTCGGCATGGTGCATCGCCAGGTTGGCGGTGTAGCTGCCGTGCATGCCGAGCATGCCGATGAACTGACGATCGGTACCCGGGAAACCGCCCAGGCCCATCAAGGTGTTGGTCACTGGCAGGTTGAGCATTTTCGCCAGTTCGGTCAGCGGTGCGGAACCGTTGCCCAGAATCACGCCGCCACCGGAATAGAGCACAGGACGCTTGGCCGCCAGGAGCATTTCTGCCGCCTTGCGGATTTGCCCGGAGTGACCGCGAACGGCCGGGCTGTAGGAACGCAACTTGGCTTTTTTCGGGAAAACGTATTCGAACTTCTCGGCCGGGTTGGTCATGTCTTTCGGGATATCGACCACGACCGGGCCCGGACGACCGGATTGCGCCAGGTAGAACGCCTTCTTCATGACTTCCGGGATTTCCGAGGCGTGCTTGATCATGAAGCTGTGCTTCACAATCGGCCGGGAGATACCGATCATGTCGGTTTCCTGGAACGCGTCGGTGCCGACCATGGTGCTTGGCACCTGACCGGAAATGATCACCATTGGAATCGAATCCATATAGGCGGTGGCAATACCGGTGATGGCGTTTGTGGCGCCTGGACCGGAAGTCACCAATACCACGCCGGCTTTACCGGTGGCACGGGCGTAGCCGTCAGCCATATGGGTCGCCGCTTGTTCGTGACGAACCAGAATGTGGGTCACTTCCGGTTCTTTGAACAGGGCATCGTAAACATGCAGGAGAGCACCACCCGGGTACCCGTAGATATATTTGACGCCTTCGTCACGCAAGAAGCGGACGAGCATCTCACCGCCAGATAAAAGCTCCACGTTGTTCACCTCTAAAACGCCAGAATACCGTCCACAAAAAGGGGCGGGTCTTAATAGGTTTACTTCTCGGCAGAGCATGAGCGACGGTGGTCGCCGACTACGTCAGCACTGACTGAGCAAGTATTGGGATCGTCCCAAGTGTTGCGGGCCTTTCCCACCCAGCGCGAGGTAACGCGTTGCGGGTGTAACAGGTCGACGCGGATATGCGCCTCATGATCTGCCGAGTGGGTCTGCTTCTGGCAGTCCCTCTACAGCGGACTTTGGATTCTTCTGTTTCGCCCTCTCCAAGTCAAGCCGTCAATGTGCTTAATTGTGGGTAAGCACATGAGAACGCAAGAAAAAACCTGAAAACAGCTACTCTGTTAGCGTCAATTGCGCAATTTTGCCAAGGAATCAGCATGCGAACGCTTCTGTTAACTCTGCTGATCGGCCTCAGCCCCTGGTGCTCGGCCGCTCAGATCTACAAATGGATCGACGCACAAGGCGTCACGCACTTCGATGCGCAACCGCCGCAAGGGCAACCGGCCAGCACCGTGCAAACGCCTTCCTCGCCCCCGCCGAAACCTGCAGCAATGCCTGGCAGCGGCGCGCTGGGCGATCAGAAAGCCATTGATGACAAGGTGAAGAAACAAGTGGCGGAGCAACAGACTCAGCTCAAGGCCTTTTGCGAGCAGGCACGGACAAACCTGGCGCAATTGCAGAACAATCCGCGATTGAGGGAGGAAGTGGAGGGGCAGTTGCGGCGGCTGGACGAAAGCCAGCGCCAGGAGCGCATTGTCGAAGCGCAGAAGCAGATTGCGCAGAACTGCGAATAAGCACCTGTAGGAGCTGCCGCAGGCTGCGATCTTTTGATCTTTGAAAGCAAAATCAAAAGATCGCAGCCTGCGGCAGCTCCTACAGAGGCTTAGCGGGAGGCGGTGATCAGCAGATCGAATTCTTTGAGCAGCACCTGCAACTGGCGATCCTTGCCCTGCAGATTGCGCTGGGCAAAGACCATCTCCGCCATTTCCTGAATGCCCGACGCGTTGGGCAACGCCAGGTCCTGCTCGAGGATCATCTTCATTCGTGGCAGGAAGATCCATTGCAGCCATTGTTCAAAATCCAGCGTATCGACCGAAAACGGCTCGACACTACTAAGGGCTTCGGCCGATGGCTGCACTTCATCCCACCAACCTTGCGCGCGCAGCTCACGCTCGATCAGCAGCAACTGGTCGGCGATTTTCGGGAAACGAGTGTCCATCAGAGCGAAACCTTGGCCTTTTGACGAGCCAGTACAGCGCCGGCGGAGTCGCCCTGCTTCTCACGGGACTGCGCGATGATTTCCCACAGGTTGGCTTGCAGATCCGGACGGCCGTTGGCCATGGTCAGCGCGCGACGGGCGAACTGTTCCGCCTGCGGCGCATCACCTTGGGCCATGCGCACCTGCGCCAGACGATAAAGCACCTGCGGTTCACGCGGGGCGACGCGCTGGGCACGTTCCAGGCTGGAGGATGCACCGTTGAGGTCGCCACCGGCCTGTTGCTGCTGGGCGGTAGTCAGCAAGGCGAGTACCGGGCCATCCAGTTGCTCGTCTGCCGACAGACCGCCGCCGCTGCTGGCCGAAGGAATGCCGCTTGGTGTCGACGGCATGCTGTAGCTGCCAGTGTTGATCGGTGCCGACTCGACCGGCGAAGGATTGTACGGACCCGCCGTAATCCCACCGGACGCCGGACCAGGAACGATCGGCGAGGAGCTGATCGGCGCCGATGTCGCAGCACCGCCACCCGGCACCATCACCACCACGCCGGTATCGCCTTGCGGAATCGCCTGGGATTGCGCCTGACCCTGCACTGGACGTTTGACTGTCGTCTTGCGGAAACCGCCATTGGCCGACAGACGTTCGCTATTGGACACGGCTGTGCCGGAATCCACCACCGGGATCGAACCACGCTGTACGGTAGAGCAGCCGCTGAGCAAAGCCACGGCGGTCACCGCTGGAATCAACCACTTGTTCACTTGAAACCCTCTTTGCTTAATTCATCCAGCCCTTGACCCAATCCATCACCGACTCCGGCGAAGCAGGCGTTTCGCTTGCACACGCGGCACCGGGTGGCGGTTCGCTGCCGCGAATATACGGCATCTGCACGGCTCCAGGACAGTTGGCATCCGAGCCTTGTCCGGTACGCGAATCGACCCAAGCCTGAACGATGTTGTCCGGCTGCGGCATGTCCAGCGGCAGCGGATCGGCCTTGCGCATGAAACTGGTCCAGACCTGCAGCGCACCGGTCGCCCCGGTGAACGGGGTCTTGCCGTTGTCGTCACGACCGAGCCAGACCACCGCCAGCAGATCCTGACTGAAACCGGCGAACCAACTGTCGCGCGAGTCGTTACTGGTACCGGTCTTGCCGGCCAGCGTCAGGGTCTTGGGCAGCACGTTGTAAACCGAGCTGCCGGTACCTTCACGCATCACCCGCTGCATGGCGTTCTGGATCAGGTAAATGGACGCCGGATCGAAACGCTGCTCGATCTGGAACGGATAACGCTTGAGCGGTTCACCCTCAGCAGTCAGCACACTGCGAATCCCGCGCATCGGCGTATTGAAACCACCGTTGGCGAGGGTCTGGTACATGGTCGCCACTTCGATCGGGGTCATGCCGCCAGCCCCGAGCAACATCGACGGGAACGCCGGGAATTCCCGGGTTACCCCCAGACGCGCAAGGGTCTTGAGCACATTCGGCACACCGACTTCCAGACCCAGACGCGAGGTCGACAGGTTGTAGGAATGCGCCAGCCCTTGATAGAGAAACACCGTGCCGTGGGAGCGACGGTCATAGTTCTGCGGTTTCCACACCTGACCGTCCGCGCCTTTGATCGACAGCGGATCATCCGACAGCCAACTGGTCAGCGTGTAATGGCTCGGCTTCTCCAGCGCAGTCAGATAGACAGCCGGTTTTACCAGCGAACCGATTGGCCGCACGGCGTCCAGCGCCCGGTTGAAACCGGCATAACTGGCCTGACGACTACCGATCATCGCCTGCACTTCGCCGGTCTCCGGGTTGGTCACGACCATCGCCGCTTCCACATCATCGGAGCCCTTGCGTCCGGCCAGACGTTTAAAGGTGTCATTCACTGAAGCTTCGGCTTTCATCTGCAGAATCGGGTCGAAACTGGTGAAGATCCGCAGGCCTTCTTCGGTCAAGTCCTCGTCACGATAGTCTTCACGCAACTGGCGTTTGACCAGATCGATAAAGCCCGGGAACGAGCTGTCGGCGAGCTTGCCGCGGGTGGTCACGCCCAAGGGCATTTTCTTCGCCGCTTCGACCTGCTCGGCGGTCGCCACGCCTTGCTGCTCAAGCACATCAAGTACCAGATTACGGCGCTCCAGCGCGCGCTCCGGGTTGCGGCGCGGGTTGTAGTAGGACGGCCCCTTGACCATGCCGACCAGCAGCGCAACCTGATGCAGCTTCAGCTCGGACAAAGGCTGACCGAAGAAGAACTGGCTGGCCAGACCGAAACCATGCACGGCACGCTGACCGTCCTGCCCGACGAAGACTTCGTTGAGGTAGGCCTCAAGAATTTCCTTCTTGTCGTAGTGCAGCTCCAGCAACATCGCCATCATCGCTTCGGTGAGCTTGCGGCTCAGGCTGCGCTCGTTGGTGAGGTAGAAGTTCTTCACCAACTGCTGGGTCAGCGTACTGCCGCCCTGGGTCATCTTGCCGCCAGAGGTGTTGACCCAGATCGCCCGGGCAATCGATTTCGGCGACACGCCCCAGTGGCTGTAGTAGTCGCGGTCTTCAACGGCGACCAAAGTATCGAGCAAATACGGTGGCACCTGATCGAGCTTGATCAGAATGCGGTCTTCAAGGTTTTTCGGGTAAATGCCGCCGATCATCAGTGGTTCGAGCCGCACCACGGACAATTTTCCGCCATTGAGCCCCGAGAGTTCGGCCACATAGTCGCCGGAGAAGCGCACGCGTACTGGCTGAGGTTTCTCCAGGCCTTCATAGAACTGGAAGCCGCGGGTATTCAGATCGACGGTATTGCCACTGACGGCAGCAGCGCCGGGGCCATTGCTCACGGCTTCGCGGCGATAGCCCAAGGCGTCGAGTTCGGTGAGGAAATCGTCCTTGCTCAGTTTTTGTCCAACGAACAGCTCGAGCGGACGCGCGTACACCTTGGCCGGGATGGTCCAGCGCTTGCCGGAGAATTTCTCCTGCACCACGGCATCGAGGTAAACGGCAAAGCCGGCCAGCACCACAAGGCCGACCAGACTGAGTTTAATGGCCCACCCCAGCCACGGCCGCAGGCCCTTGGCAGGTGGTTTTTTCTTGGTACGGGGGGATCGAGTTCGAGTCATGGCGGCGGATTATACGCACTTTATTCATCCTCAACAGGAGCGCTCCGAGGTTTGCGTCAGGCTGGCGAGCGGCCATAATGGCGACCTCGAATTTCCCAGTCTCTGAAGGATCGCCCGTGAGCCAGTCACTGATCGCTGCCCTGCAAAACCCGGCCCTCTACCCGCACCCCGTCGACGGGTTCCAGGTCATCGAAACCCATATCTCGTGGGTGATCCTCACCGGGTCGTTTGCTTATAAAGTGAAGAAGCCGGTGAATTTCGGCTTTCTCGACTTCACCAGCCTCGAAGCGCGCAAGCACTTCTGCGCTGAAGAACTGCGTTTGAATCAGCGCCTGACCGAAGATTTGTATCTGGACGTGTTGCCGGTGACCGGCAGCGTCCAAGCGCCGCAACTGGGCGGCGACGGCCCGGTGATCGAATATGTGTTGAAGATGCGTCAATTCCCGCAGACCGGCCTGCTCAGCACCCTGCAAGCCAACGGTGAACTGACCACTCAGCACATCGACGAAATGGCCGAGCAGATCGCCAGATTCCACCTCAGCGCGCCAAAAGTCCCGGCCGAACACGACGCTGGTACGCCAGAAAGCGTAATGGCCCCGGTGCGCCAGAACTTCGAACAGATCCTGCCATTCCTCAGCGACAAAAACGATCTGCTGCAACTCGAGGCCCTGCAAGCCTGGGCCGAGAGCAGCTTCGACCGTCTCAAGGCATTGTTCAGCCAGCGCAAGGCCGAGGGTTTCACTCGCGAATGCCACGGCGACATTCACTTGGGCAACGCCACTGTGATCAATGGCAAAGTGGTGATCTTCGACTGCATCGAGTTCAACGAACCGTTCCGCTTCACCGACGTCTGGGCCGACACCGGTTTCCTGGCGATGGACCTCGAAGACCGTGGTCTGAAATCCTTGGCCCGCCGCTTCATCAGCCAATACCTGGAATTGACCGGCGACTATCAAGGCCTGGAAGTGCTGAACTTCTACAAAGCCTATCGCGCGCTGGTCCGCGCCAAAGTCGCGCTGTTCAGCATGCCGGCAGACGCCACTCCGGTGCAGCGCGCCACTACCCTGCGCCAGTACCGCAACTACGCCAATCTGGCGGAAAGCTACAGCACCATCCCTTCGCGCTTCATGGCGATCACCCACGGCGTATCGGCCGTCGGCAAGAGCCACGTGGCGATGCGCCTGGTTGAAGCACTGGGCGCGATCCGCCTGCGTTCCGATGTCGAGCGCAAGCGCCTGTTCGGCGAGCAAACCGTGGCCAACGACGTGCAGGCCGGGATTTACAGCGCCGACGCCAGCGCTGCCACCTACGCCCGCTTGCATGAGATTGCCGGAGTCATTCTGCACGCCGGTTTCCCGGTCGTCATCGATGCGACCTACCTCAAGCGCGAGCAACGTGACAGCGCGGCGAAAGTCGCCGAGGCGACCGGCACGCCGTTCCTGATTCTCGACTGCAACGCTCCGCAAGCCGTGATCGAAAGCTGGCTGGCGATTCGCCAGGCCGACAAGAAGGATCCTTCCGACGCCACGCTGGCGGTCATCGAGGCCCAACAGGCCAGCCGCGAAGCACTGACGCCAGAAGAAATTCTGCGCAGCAAACGCGTACAGACCAATGAAAGCGGGACCCTCGACACCGTCGTGGCGCAGATCCGCCAGCGTCTGCCAGGCCTGTAAGAAACTATTTCGACCGTGGAGCCCTCGCTGGCTTCACGGTCGTCAAATAGTGGCACTATACTGGCGTCATAAAACCAACAGGTGATGTGACATGAGCCAGCCGAAACTTCTCGACACCCCGCTTTATGCCCTGCTGCACAAAGACGACATCGCAGGCTTCAACAAGGAACGCCCGAACGACGGCCCGATCGACATGGTCGGTGGCGACTTCCGTGGTCTCGATCTGCGTGAACTGAACGCCGACGGCGTTGATTTCCGCGACGCCTACTTCCGCTCCGCCGATTTGCGCGGCATCGATTTCCGTAATTCCGCCCTGGAAGGCGCGAGCCTGGCCCATGCGCAGATTTCCGGTGCGTACTTCCCACCGGAACTGAGCGCCGACGAGATCCTGATGTCGATGAATTTTGGTACCCGCCTGCGCTATCGCACCCGCTGATATTTTTACCTTTCTCTGACCCGACGCCTTTCCCGCGTGGGAGCGGGCTTGCTCGCGAAGGCGTGGTGTCAGTCGATACATCTTGTGGCTGACAAGACGCCTTCGCGAGCAACTTCGCTCCCACATGTTTCCGCGTTTCTTCCCTCCTTTCTGGGTTCGCAGCCCTTTCTTAGTAGCGTTTGCGTCTAATCCGACCAAACAACCACGCTTTTCCTACTGATGGCTACACTCCTGAGAAGATCGCCCACGCACCATTCGGCCGTCGCAAGGAGGCTTGATGAATGATGAACTGCAACACCTGAAGAATCTTGGCAAGACGTCGGCGCAATGGCTGCATGCCGTGGGCATCCACAGCGCCTCGGACTTGCGTCGCCTGGGGGCGGTGGACGCCTATCGGGCCGTGCGTACCCGCGGGTTTCGCGCATCGAAGGTGTTGTTGTACGCGATCGAAGGGGCGCTGATGGATGTGCACTGGAACGATATCCCGGCCGAACGTAAAGACGCCTTGAACAAGCAGCTCGAAGCCATCTCCTCGCGTCACAAGAACTGAACAGGCGCTGACGGCCATGTATCTGCTCGGGGAACAATCGGCACCAGTCGATACGCTGATCAATCGTTTGCAGAGCTTGCCCGCGCGCTGGTTGGAAGGGCTTGCACCGTGCGGGCCTGCCTTTGAGCCGGAAATCTCTGATGACCTGATGGCGCAGCTCCCACGCGATCAGCTGTTTCTGCTGACAGAAGGCGTGATCCACGGCTACATCGGCGGCCGCGCGCTGTTTTACTGGCAGGAAGGCGATCTGATCGGCCTGCAGCAAGGTGACGCCTGGGCCGATTGCCGACTGCGCAGCGACGGATTATTGCGCTTGTTGCCCTATCGGCGAACCGATCTGTTCCGACATTTGTACGCCGAGCCGGAACGGGCTGAGCAATGGCTGGAGTATCTGCTGGGGCAGATGGCGCTGCTGGCACACGCGGTGGCCGAACTGAAGCCACGGGAGTTTCGCAGCACCAATGGTTTTAAACGGGTCGAGAGCGGTGACGTGTTGATCCAGCAAGGCGATGCCGCCGATCACGTCTTTGTGATCATCGATGGGCATGCCGAAGCGTTTGTTGATGGGCACAAGGTTGGCGACGTGCCCAAGGACGAGATTTTCGGCGCCATGGCAGTGTTCACAGGCGAGCCGCGAAACGCCACGGTCATTGCCCGTGAGCCAAGTACAGTGATGTTGATTCCCGGCGATCAGTTTCTGAGCATGACCCGCAACAATCCGAAGATTGCCCAGAGCCTTATCGAGAGCATGGCCCGGCGCATTGGCCAGCTCAACCAGCAAATCACCCAACTGAGTGCGATCAAGGCTGCGCTTTAAGTCCCGTGTTTCCGGGGCATTCCGGACATTTCCACGACTAAATCACGCGAATGGAAAAACAGTGCTTGACTCGTTAATGAGAATCGCTATGATTATCACAACTGATCGCGAGATCAGTCGATATTCTGAAAAGCCCTTGGTTCGGACTCTCAGATTATCTCCTCATCAGGCTAATCACGGTTATTTGACCCGGTTTTACCGGGTCTTTTTTTGCCTGTGGAAAAGTCATTGACCGAACTGTTTGCGCATCTGTGCGCAGTAATCCTGCGCAGGCGTGGCCGGGGTGTACCAGACGTAATCGGCCATCACCGCGCTGACCTCAGCGCCCTGCTCGGCCAGCATCAGCACCGTGGGCGCCTGGGCTGCGCCAAGATCAAGCACATGCAGCGACACGCCAGCATCCTTGCGCGCATGCCAGGCGCCTGCCAACAACATGGCGGGGGTTGGTGCCGCCAGCAAACGTTCGGCCATGCGTCGATCGCGCTGTTGCTGAATCGCGAGCATCGCCGGCATCTGCGATTTGGGCAGCAAGCCACAGTGCGAGTCGCTGATCTGCTCAAGCAGCGTGGCTTTTACCGTTGCCGCATTGCTGCGAACACCGCTCAGGGCTGGTGGCTGACGATAGAACGCGCGGATTTCGCTGTCGTCCAGATTGGCTGCCAACAACGGATAGGATTGTGTGAGGACAAACCGAACGATCGGTCCATAAAGCTTCCAGTCCCAGCCATCCTGCCAGGCCAATGCCGTGGGAAGATCGGTGGGCGGCGCTGCAGTTTGGTGAACCTGATCGACTTTCGGCTGTTGATCAGGCGTGAGCATCTCCAGCAGCAGACTGCCCTGAGGGCGTTGCTCACCCAGCGACTGCAACAGCCACAACTGCGCAGCGTGATGATCGGCATTGTCATGCTGCTCGCCAATGATCACGTGTTGCGCACCGGCCAGACGTGTCAGCAGTTCCTGCGCCGTCAGTACCTGACCGCTGTGCAGATCGCGTATCTCACCGCTGACCGGTGGCGGCGCAGCAACATGCTGACACCCCGCAAGCCACAACACCGCCAACAACCAGATCCCACGCATGCCATCACCTCGATGAGAAATCAGCGGGCGATGATCAGCGGATGCCCACGCTCCGGGTGCGGCTGCACCAATACTTCGAGACCGAACACCGCTTTGAGCGAGTCCGGTCGCAAGACTTGCTGCGGCGTATCCAGCGCTACCGGGCGCCCGCCTTCAAGCAGCAACACCCGATCACAATAGCGCGCCGCCAGATTCAGATCATGCAGGATGACCAGCACCGCCGCGCCACGGTCGGCAAATTCGCGCACCGCTTGCAGCGTCGTATGTTGGTGCAGTGGATCTAGCATCGAGGTCGGCTCATCCAGCAACAGCGTTTGCCCGGCCTGCCCCGGCCATAACTGCGCCAGCACCCGCGCCAGATGCACGCGCTGGCGCTCGCCACCCGACAGCGCCAGATAACTGCGCCCGCTCAGGTGCCCGGCATCCGCAGCGTCCAGCGCTGCCGCGACGATCTCGTCGTCGCGCACCCGACCACTTTGATGCGGCAAGCGGCCCATGCCGACCACTTCCTCCACACGAAAGGCAAAATCCAGCGTCGAGACCTGCGGCAACACCGCCAGACGCTGGGCGCGTTGCGTACCTGTCCAGTGATTCAGTGCCTTGTCGTCGAGCAACACCTCGCCTTTACTCGCCGTGAGCTCACCGCACAAGGCACCGAGCAAGGTGCTTTTGCCGGCACCGTTTGGTCCGAGCACACCCAGCACCTCACCGGGCTCAAGTTGCAGGGTGACGTCGCTGAGGACGGTCTTGCGCCCGCGACGGATGTGCAGATTGTGCGCACGCAGCATCAGGCACGTCCTCGCAGCAGCAGATAGAGGAAGAATGGCGCGCCGATAAACGCCGTGACAATACCGATCGGCAACTCCGCCGGCGCCAGTGCCAGCCGCGCCACCAGATCCGCCAGCAACAGCAGGCTCGCCCCCGCCAGTACCGACGCGGGCAACAGCACGCGGTGATCGGGCCCGGCCAATAAACGCACCAGATGCGGCACCACCAGCCCGACGAAACCGATCATCCCCGCCGCCGCTACCGCTGCGCCAACACCCAACGCGGTGCAGAACACCAGTTCACGCTTGAGCCGCTCGACATCGATCCCCAGATGCCCTGCCTCAGACTCACCCAGCAACAACGCATTCAGCGCCTTGGCACGCCGCGGCAACCACAGCGCAACACCGGCGCTGATGATCAGCAACGGCCACAAACGCGCGTAACTGGCACCATTGAGGCTGCCCAGATTCCAGAAAGTCAGCGTGCGCAGGGTCGCGTCATCCGCCAGATAGGTGAACAACCCGACTGCCGAGCTGGCCAGCGCCGTCAGGGCGATCCCAGCCAGCAGCATGGTCGCGACGTTAGTCTGGCCGTTGCGCCGTCCGAGCCGATAGACCAGCGCCGTTACCCCCAACCCGCCGAGAAACGCGCACGCCGACAACAGATACGGCCCGAACCACTCTGGCAAATCGCCAAAAAACGCACCGCCGACAATGGCTACAGCCGCACCAAGCGCCGCACCGCTGGAGACCCCGACCAACCCGGGATCGGCCAGCGGATTGCGAAACAAACCCTGCATCGCCACGCCGGACAGCGCCAGTACACCGCCGACGGCCAGGCCGAGCAAGGTACGCGGCAGACGGATCTGCCCGAGAATCAGCTCAGCCTGCTCCAGGCCGTCCGGCGCCAGCGGTACACCGAGCATGCGCAGAGCCGCGCGCAACGTATCGAACAGCGGCAGGCTCACCGGCCCCAGCGCCAACGACAGCCAGATGGCCAGCAAACACAGGAGCGTCAGCCCGATAAACAGGCTGCGTGGTTTGACCAGTACGGTCATTGGCCGCTCGCAGTCGGGTAGAGGCCGTCAGACAAACCCTTCAACGCCGCCGGCAAACGCGGCCCGAGCCCGCCGACCAGCAGCGTCGGATCCAGCTCCAGCACCCGTCCGGTCTTGGCCGCACGGCTTGAATTGAGAATGGGGTTTTCCTTGAACAACGCCGCTTTTGCCGCCTCACCGCTCAACGCGCGATCCGCAAACACCAGCACCTCAGGATCAAGCCCGGCCAGCGACTCCACGGAGAACGGCTTGTAACCGGTATGCGTCGCCAGGTTATGTCCGCCGGCCCGTTGCAGCAGCCAGTCGGCGACAGTGTCCTTGCCGGCAATCAACGGTTTGCCGCCGGCATGCCCAATCAGCACCAGCACACCGGGCGCCTTGTGCCTGGTCTGCAACTCGGCGACTCGCGCCTTCTGCATGGCGAGCTGCTGTTGATAACTTGCCAGCAGCTGCGTCGCCTGGGCTTGCGCGCCGAGCAACTGCCCGAGATGCGTGAGGTTTTTTTCCAGCGTCGGCAGATCCGGCTGCGCCGAGAACAGTTCGACCTGCACCTTGGCGCTCTTTACCTGAGCGATCACCGGTGGCGGGCCCATTTCTTCGCTGCCGATAAGGATGTCCGGGCGCAGGCTGAGAATGCCCTCTGCCGACAGGCTGCGTTGATAGCCGATACTTGGCAGTTTCTTCAGCGACTCGGGATGCTGGCTGGTGGTGTCGACGCCGACCAGTTTCGACTCGCCGCCCAATGCACTGACCCACTCCGAAAGCGCGCCACCGGCACTGACCCAACGCTGTGGCAAGTCGGCAGCTGTCACCTGAAGGCTGGCGAACAATCCGACACACAGCACAGCAACGCGGATAATCAGGCGCATACGCAGCTTTCCTTGAACAGGTTTCCCGGGCAGCGAACCGGCAGGCCAAGTATCCTTGGCGACAGCCGCGCACAGTGGGCGAAGGCGGCCATTTGATAATTGTTTGCATTTAAACGTCAAGCTCGGACATTTCCTGAAACGAGCCGACAGTTGAGGATAGTCATGAAGTTTTTGTGCGCGGGCGCCGATCTCGCCGAGGCCGGCAGCCGTGGGTTCGACATCCACGGCAACAAACTGTTTGCCGTGCGCCGCAATGGTCAAGCCTATGTTTATCTCAACCGTTGCCCGCATCGTGGCGTCGGCCTGGAATGGCACCCCGACCAGTTTCTCGACCCGAGCAACAGCCTGATCCAGTGCGCCACCCACGGCGCACTGTTCCTGATCGAGGATGGCGAATGCGTCGCCGGGCCCTGCGCCGGGCAATCCCTGATCGCCATCCCCTGCCGCGAAGACGCCCAAGGGGTGTGGATCGATGTTTAACCGTTGAGCAACACGTCCAGCCGCCGGTCGATCACCATCTCTTCGTGGTTCAAGCGCACGCCGTAGGCCAGCACTTCAACTCCGCATGCCACCGCCTCGCGCAGGGCATCGGCGTAGGCCGCATCGATTTCCTCGGCCGGACGCACTGCGTCAATCCCGCTGAGATTGACGCAATACAGCTGCACCGCCCGAATGCCGTCTCGGGCCAGATGCGCCAGCTCACGCAGATGCTTGGCGCCGCGCTGGGTCACCGCATCGGGAAACGCCGCAACATTCGTTCCGTCGAACCCCAGCGTGACGCTTTTCACTTCCACGTAGGCCGGGCCACTCGGGTACTCGAGACGGAAATCGATGCGGCTCTTTTCCTGGCCGTACGCCACTTCACGTTTAAGCGCCGTAAAGCCGCTCAACTCGTCGATGACTCCCGCCTGCAGCGCCTCTTCCACCAGAGCGTTGGCACGGCCGGTGTTCACGCAAAACAGCCGGCCCTGCGGAGTTTCGCCAATTTCCCAGGTACCGGGCAGCTTGCGTTTCGGGTCGCTGGAGCGACTGAACCACACCTGTCCGCCCTCAACCTGGCAGTTGAGCATCGAACCGGTGTTCGGGCAGTGAAGGGTCAACAGCTCGCCATTGACCGTTTCAACATCAGCCAGAAAACGTTTATAGCGGCGAATCAGCCGCGCCTCTTCCAGAGCCGGATAAAAACGCATCAGGCTTGCCAGCTCTTCAAACCGCGAGCGATGCGTTCCACCGCTTCCTGTAATCGAGGGAGGTTTTGCGTGTAGGCAAAACGCACATGATGGCCCGCTTGATAACGACCGAAATCCAGCCCCGGGGTAAAGGCGACGTGCTCGGTTTCGAGGAAATGCCGGCAGAACGCGAAGGCATCACCGCCGAACTGGCTGATATCGGCATACAAGTAGAACGCACCTTCAGGTTCGACGGCGATGTTGAAACCCAACTCGCGCAACGCCGGCAGGAGGAAGTCGCGACGGCGGCCAAATTCGGCGCGGCGCTCTTCGAGAATGCTGATGGTGTCGGGCTCGAAACAGGCCAGTGCGGCATGCTGCGCCATGCTCGGCGCGCTGATATAGAGATTCTGCGCGAGCTTTTCCAGCTCACTGACGGCCGCATCCGGTGCCACCAGCCAGCCGAGACGCCAACCGGTCATGCCGAAATATTTGGAGAAACTGTTGAGGACAAAGGCGCTGTCATCGACTTCCAGCACGCTGGCGGCATCGGTGCCGTAAGTCAGGCCATGATAAATCTCGTCCACCACCAGATGGCCGTGCCGCGCCTTGATCGCTGTGGATAATCCGGCCAGTTCGTCGCGGGTCAGGAGGGTGCCGGTCGGATTGGCGGGCGAAGCCACCAACGCACCAACACTGTCGTGATCCCAATGCCGCGCCACCAGATCCGGGGTCAGTTGATAGCGCACCTCAGGCCCGACCGGAACCAGTTGCGCCGCGCCCTCGACCAGTCGCAGAAAGTGCCGGTTGCACGGGTAGCCCGGATCCGCCAGCAGCCAGTGTTTGCCCGGATCAACCAGCAAGGCACTGGCCAGCAACAGCGCACCGGAGCCCCCCGGCGTGATCAGGATCCGCCGCGGATCGATGTTCAATCCGTAACGCGATTGATAGAACCCTGAAATCGCTTCGCGCAACTCAGGAATGCCACGCGCCGCGGTGTAGCGAGTCTTGCCCGCCGTCAGCGCCGCTTGCCCGGCGCGGATGATCGGTTCGGCCGTGGTGAAGTCCGGCTCGCCGATTTCCAGATGGATCACATCGTGACCTTCGGCCTGCAGTTCATTGGCCCGCGCCAGCAGCGCCATCACATGGAACGGTTCGATCGCACGACTGCGCGCACTGTAGGGCTGAGCCATTGGTTTTCCTTCGACGGGGGAAAAGAGACGATTCTACCCATCTGCCGGAACGAGCGAGAACCCGTCGCGGTCACAACCTCAAGAACGCTGGACTGTAACGATATGCGCGTACGCTCCAGGATTGACTAAAATCAGAGATTGATCAGGCCTCCATCACTGTCAGACATGACTTGCCAAACTTCTGCAAGCGCCACCCGCCGGGGCCTCGACATCCGGGAGTAGCGCGGGCCGAATTGATCTGGTAAGTTCGCCCGCTTGCAGCCGCAGGGCCGGCAGGTGTCGGTGATGGAGCAATCCTGCGCAATGGATTACAAGAGTAGAGGCGGTCCATTTCATGCCCACCCAAGCAAAGCAACAGGCAAGTCAGACACTCAGCGGTTTCGAACCCTACGTCCCGAAAGCGGGCGAAGAGTACATGGGCGCTCCAATGCGCGCGCACTTCACCAAGATCCTGACCAAGTGGAAACTGGACTTGATGCAGGAAGTCGACCGCACTGTTGATCACATGAAAGACGAAGCGGCCAACTTTCCTGATCCGGCCGACCGTGCCAGTCAGGAAGAAGAGTTCGCCCTCGAGCTGCGCGCCCGCGACCGCGAGCGCAAACTGATCAAGAAGATCGACAAGACCCTGCAACTGATCGAAGACGAAGAGTACGGCTGGTGCGACTCTTGCGGGATCGAGATCGGCGTCAAGCGCCTTGAAGCCCGTCCGACTGCCGACATGTGCGTCGACTGCAAGAACCTGGCGGAAATCAAGGAAAAGCAGGTCGGCAAGTAATCTCGACCTGAACGAAAAACGGAGCGTGCGAACGCTCCGTTTTTGTTTCTGCCTTTTGCCCCTGTGGGAGCGAGCCTGCTCGCGAAAGCGGTGTGTCATTCAACACTTAATCGTCTGACATCAAGCTTTCGCGAGCAGTCTCGATCCCACCCGTTGATCTGCGTATCGCCTGAAAAGTAGCTTCGTTTCCATGACAGCCAAAATCTCCCCCGCCTACATCGGCCGCTTCGCCCCCACCCCCAGTGGCCACCTGCACTTCGGCTCGCTGGTGGCGGCCCTCGCCTCTTATCTCGACGCGCGTGCAGTCGGTGGGCGCTGGCTGGTGCGCATGGAAGATCTCGATCCGCCCCGCGAAGAACCGGGCGCGCAGGCGGCGATTCTCAAGGCGCTGGAAAGTTACGGCTTCGAGTGGGACGGTGAGATGGTACGCCAGAGTGACCGCCACGCCGCCTACGCCGAAGTGCTCGACAGCCTGTTCAACCATGGCCTGGCCTACGCCTGCACCTGCTCGCGCAAGCAACTGGAGCCATATCACGGGATTTATCCGGGTTTGTGCCGCAATGCCGGTCATGAACAGCAAGATGCGGCAATCCGCCTGCGTGTGCCGGAACTGGAATATCACTTCATCGATCGGGTGCAGGGCGAGTTCCGCCAGCATCTGGGGCGCGACGTCGGCGATTTCGTGATTCGCCGCCGCGATGGCTTGTACGCCTATCAACTGGCGGTGGTGCTGGATGACGCCTGGCAAGGCATCACTGACATCGTGCGCGGTGCCGACCTGCTCGACTCCACGCCACGCCAGCTCTACCTGCAAGAACTGCTGGGCCTGCGCCAGCCGCGCTATCTGCACCTGCCACTGATTACGCAGCCGGACGGCAACAAGCTCGGCAAATCCTACCGTTCGCCACCGCTTGAGGCCGATCAGGCCACGCTGCTGCTGTTGCGAGCCTTGCGTGCGTTGGGGCAAAACCCCGGTGCCGAACTGGCGCATGCCACCCCCGAGGAATTGCTCAAATGGGGCGCAGCCCACTGGGATGCATCGAAGATCCCGCGCACACTGACGTTGCCCGAGGCGCAACTGCAATGACGACACTTGCAGTGGCGCGCCCATCCGTTACCATCGCCGCACGTTTTCGGGCACGCGCATAAAAAAGAGAGGCCGGGATGTACATCTATCGCTTGGTCCTGCTTCTGGTCGTGGGAATCTATCTGTTTTCGCCAGCCATCATGGATTGGTGGATCGACGCCACGGGCGCCTGGTATCGGCCGTATCTGCTCTGGTTGATCCTGATTGTCGTGACCTTCATCCTGCAGAGCCAAAAAGATGCCGATGAGCTTTAGCCTGACCCAGATGATCCTGATCAGCGCCGCGTACCTGGCGGTGCTGTTCGGCGTTGCCTGGATCAGTGAACGGGGCATGATCCCGCGGGCGATCATTCGCCACCCGCTGACCTACACCTTGTCGCTGGGGGTCTACGCCAGTGCCTGGGCGTTCTACGGCACGGTGGGCCTGGCCTATCAGTATGGCTACGGCTTTCTGTCCAGTTACCTCGGGGTGTCTGGTGCTTTTCTGCTCGCACCGGTGCTGCTGTATCCGATCCTGAAAATCACCCGCACCTATCAATTGTCGTCGCTGGCAGATCTGTTCGCGTTCCGCTTTCGCAGCACCTGGGCCGGCGCGCTGACCACGATCTTCATGTTGATCGGCGTGCTGCCGCTGCTGGCGCTGCAGATTCAGGCGGTGGCCGATTCGATTGGCATCCTCACTGGCGAACCGATCCAGAGCCGCGTCGCGCTGGCGTTCTGTGCGCTGATCATTCTGTTCACGATTTTCTTCGGTTCCCGGCATATCGCCACTCGCGAGAAACACGAAGGGCTGGTATTCGCGATTGCCTTCGAATCGGTGATCAAACTGATCGCCCTCGGCGGCGTCGGTCTGTATGCGCTGTACGGCGTGTTCGACGGCCCGCAACAACTCGAACTGTGGCTGCTGCAAAACCAGACCGCCCTCGCCGCCCTGCACACGCCCCTGCAGGAAGGCCCATGGCGCACGCTGTTACTGGTGTTTTTCGCCTCGGCGATCGTGATGCCGCACATGTATCATATGACCTTTACCGAGAACCTCAATCCGCGCTCGCTGGTCAGCGCCAGCTGGGGCCTGCCGCTGTTCCTGCTGCTGATGAGCCTGGCAGTGCCGCTGATCCTCTGGGCCGGCCTGAAGCTCGGCGCCACCACCGACCCGGAATACTTCACCCTCGGCATCGGCATCGCCGCCAACAGCAAACCGCTGGCACTGCTGGCCTATGTCGGTGGGCTTTCAGCCGCCAGTGGCCTGATCATCGTCACCACCCTGGCACTGTCGGGCATGGCGCTGAACCACCTGGTGCTGCCGCTCTATCAGCCGCCGGCCGAAGGCAACATCTATCGCTGGCTGAAGTGGACGCGTCGGGCGCTGATCGTCGCGATCATCATGGCCGGTTTCTGCTTCTACCTGATGCTCGGCGCCGGGCAGGATCTGGCCAACCTCGGCATCGTCGCTTTCGTCGCCACGCTGCAGTTCCTGCCCGGCGTGCTTTCGGTGCTGTACTGGCCGACCGCCAACCGGCGCGGCTTTATCGCCGGCCTGCTGGCGGGGATTGTGGTGTGGGTGGTGACCATGCTGTTGCCGCTGGTCGGCAATCTGCAGGGTTTCTACATTCCCCTGCTGAACATGATTTACGTGCTGGACGACACCAGTTGGCACATGGCGGCGATCGCCTCGCTGGCAGCCAACGTATTGATGTTCACCCTGATCTCGCTGTTCACCAACGCCAGCCCCGAAGAAGCCAGCGCCGCCGAAGCCTGCGCGGTGGATAACGTGCGGCGTCCGCAACGCCGCGAACTGCACGCGGCCTCGCCCCAGGAATTCGCTACGCAACTGGCCAAACCGCTGGGCGCCAAGGCGGCGCAAAAAGAAGTCGAGCAAGCCCTGCGCGACCTCTATCTGCCGTTCGACGAACGCCGTCCTTATGCCTTGCGCCGCTTGCGCGACCGCATCGAAGCCAACCTCTCCGGCCTGATGGGCCCGAGCGTGGCGCAGGACATGGTCGAAACCTTCCTGCCGTACAAGGCCGGCGGCGAAAACTATGTGACCGAAGACATCCACTTCATCGAAAGCCGTCTCGAGGATTACCACTCGCGCCTCACCGGGCTGGCCGCCGAACTCGACGCCCTGCGCCGCTACCACCGCCAGACCTTGCAGGAGCTGCCGATGGGCGTCTGCTCGCTGGCCAAGGATCAAGAGATCCTGATGTGGAACAAGGCCATGGAAGAACTCACCGGCATCGCTGCGCAACGGGTGGTCGGTTCGCGCCTGAGCACCATCGCCGATCCGTGGAAGCCATTGCTGCAAGGCTTCATCAACCTGCCCGACGAGCACTTGCACAAGCAGCACCTGGCTCTCGACGGCCAGACCCGCTGGCTCAATCTGCACAAAGCGGCGATCGACGAACCGTTGGCCCCGGGCAACAGCGGCCTGGTGCTGCTAGTGGAAGACCTGACCGAAACCCAAATGCTCGAAGACAAACTGGTGCACTCCGAGCGTCTGGCGAGCATCGGCCGACTGGCGGCGGGAGTGGCCCATGAAATCGGCAACCCGATCACCGGCATCGCCTGTCTGGCGCAGAACCTGCGCGAAGAGCGCGAAGAAGACGGCGAACTGACGGAAATCAGCGGGCAGATCCTCGAACAGACCAAGCGCGTGTCGCGCATCGTGCAATCGCTGATGAGCTTTGCCCACGCCGGCAGCCATCAGCACAGCGACGAACCGGTTTGTCTGGCCGAAGTCGCGCAGGACGCCATCGGTCTGCTGGCGCTGAACCGGCGCAACTTCGAAGTGCAGTTCTACAACCTGTGCGATCCGGATCACTGGGTCGAAGGCGATCCGCAGCGGCTCGCCCAAGTGCTGATCAATCTGCTCTCCAACGCCCGTGATGCCTCGCCTGCGGGCAGCGCCGTGCGGGTCAAGAGTGAAGCCGGCGAACACACGGTCGATCTGATCGTCGAAGACGAAGGCAGTGGTATTCCGCAGAACATCATGGACCGATTGTTCGAACCTTTCTTCACCACCAAGGACCCGGGTGAAGGTACCGGTCTGGGCCTTGCACTGGTCTATTCCATCGTTGAAGAGCATTATGGACAAATCACCATCGACAGCCCGGCTGATGTACAGAGCCAGCGCGGCACCCGTATCCGGGTGACCTTACCGCGCCATGTCGAAGCGACGTCCGCTGTGAACTGAGACCGTCGAGAGTATCGAATCAATGCCGCACATTTTGATCGTCGAAGACGAAACCATTATCCGCTCCGCCTTGCGCCGCCTGCTGGAACGCAACCAGTACCAGGTCAGCGAAGCCGGTTCAGTGCAGGAAGCACAAGAACGCTTCACTATTCCCACATTCGATCTGATCGTCAGCGACCTGCGCTTGCCTGGCGCCCCCGGCACCGAGCTGATCAAGCTCGGCCAGGGCAAGCCGGTGCTGATCATGACCAGCTACGCCAGCCTGCGCTCGGCGGTCGACTCGATGAAGATGGGCGCGGTGGACTACATCGCCAAACCTTTCGATCACGATGAAATGCTTCAGGCGGTTGCGCGGATCCTGCGTGATCACCAGTCGGCGCCTGCCGCCGGCGAAGCGCTTGCCGGCAAACCGAGCAATGGTGGCGGCAAATCGTCTGTCGACAACAGCAACGGCGAGATCGGCATCATCGGCTCGTGCCCGCCGATGCAGGACCTGTACAGCAAGATCCGCAAGGTCGCGCCGACCGACTCCAATGTCCTGATCCAGGGCGAGTCCGGCACCGGTAAAGAACTGGTGGCCCGCGCCCTGCACAACCTGTCCAAGCGTGCCAAGGCACCGATGATTTCGGTGAACTGCGCGGCCATCCCGGAAAGCCTGATCGAGTCCGAACTGTTCGGCCACGAAAAAGGCGCGTTCACTGGCGCCAGCGCCGGGCGCGCCGGTCTGGTGGAAGCGGCGGACGGCGGCACGCTGTTCCTCGACGAGATCGGCGAACTGCCGCTGGAAGCCCAGGCCCGCCTACTGCGCGTGCTGCAGGAAGGCGAGATTCGCCGCGTGGGTTCGGTGCAGTCGCAAAAGGTCGATGTGCGTTTGATCGCCGCGACCCACCGCGACCTCAAGAGCCTGGCGAAAATCGGCCAGTTCCGTGAAGACCTGTATTACCGCCTGCACGTGATTGCCCTGAAACTGCCGGCGTTGCGCGAACGTGGCGCCGACGTCAACGAAATCGCCACGGCGTTTCTCGCCCGCCAGAGTGCGCGCATCAACCGTACCGACCTGAAATTTGCCGCCGATGCCGAACAAGCCATCCGGCATTATTCCTGGCCGGGTAACGTGCGTGAGCTGGAAAACGCCGTGGAGCGCGCGGTGATCCTGAGCGAAAGCCCGGAAATCTCCGCCGACCTGCTGGGTATCGACATCGAGTTGAGCGACCTGGAAGACGACGAGTTCATCGGCTTGCCCGCGCAAACCGCGGGTAACACCAGCAACAGCAGCCATGAGCCGACGGAAGACCTGTCGCTGGAAGACTATTTCCAGCACTTTGTGCTTGAGCATCAGGATCACATGACCGAGACCGAACTGGCGCGCAAACTGGGCGTCAGCCGCAAGTGTCTGTGGGAACGTCGTCAGCGCCTGGGCATTCCACGGCGCAAGACCGGGGTCACCAGCGAGAGCTGAACGTTACCTGTCGAGTGTGCGGGTAACGCTTGAAGACGTGAAAAAACTGTTACCTCAGCTTTTTCACGTAACAGAAGCCGGGGTTATCGGTAACGAAACCCCGGCTTTTTTTCGCCCCGAGAAAACCGTTATATCGACCTAACCCCTTGTTTTATTGGGCTTCGCAAAAGTTGGCACGGCACCTGCTATATGTTTGGTACAAGAACAATAACAAGCAATGCACAAGACAATAAAAATAAGACGAATCGACTCACGCACAATAAAAACAAGACGGCGAGAGGCGCAGCTAACTGATTCTTTTGGAGAGGCGTTGTATTTGGGGCTAGCCCCACGACCAGGCCGAGAACAACAAAAACTGTCCTAAGACAGAGCCTGTACTGGTTGGATCGCAAGATCACTGCAACACAGCGACCAAAGCAATCCGTTTGCTCTTGGCTCCCGATTGGGAGGGTCATGAAGGAAAAGCTTCATGGCGAGGGCACTCAACAAAAACAAGAAGCCCGAATCAATAATAAAAAGAGCACGCAACTACTTCTTGGGGAGCTTCGGCTCCCCTTGTAGTTTCTGTCTTTCGGCAAAAACCTCCGTTTCGACCCTGCCCGATGCCTGTAGCCTGCGGCTTGCAGCGCAAATCTGCTGCGTCCTACACCATCCCCCGACTAAATGCTAGAATCTGCGCCCATCATGCGGTCATTCTTTGGTATGGCCGAACATTCCTTCAAACAGTGCATCCCATGCTGAAGAAGCTGTTCCAGTCATTCCGAACACCCGTGCGTCGTACGCAACACATCCGCAGCACTCCTGAAGTGCTCAACAGCGGCCAACATTCGCTGCAAAAGGGGCAATTCAGCCGCTATGCGGTGAATATCGTCGAACGCTTGCAGGGCGCCGGCTACCAGGCCTATCTGGTCGGCGGTTGCGTGCGTGACATGCTCCTGGGCATCACGCCCAAGGATTTCGACGTCGCCACCAGCGCTACCCCCGAGCAAGTCCGAGCCGAATTCCGCAATGCGCGGATCATCGGTCGCCGCTTCAAGCTGGTGCATATCCATTTCGGTCGCGAAATCATTGAAGTCGCGACCTTCCGCGCCAATCACCCGGTCAATGAAGACGACGAAGACAGCAATCAGTCCTCGCGTAACGAGAGCGGACGGATTCTGCGCGACAACGTCTACGGCACCCTGGAAGAAGACGCGCAACGCCGCGACTTCACCATCAACGCCCTGTATTACGATCCGGTCAGCGAGCGCATTCTCGATTACGCCAACGGCGTACACGACATCCGTAATCACCTGATCCGTTTGATCGGCGATCCGAAGCAGCGTTACCAGGAAGATCCGGTACGCATGCTGCGGGCCGTGCGTTTCGCCGCCAAGTTGAATTTCGGCATCGAGAAGCACACCGTGCAGCCGATCCGCGACCTGGCGCCGATGCTGCGCGAGATCCCGTCCGCTCGCCTGTTCGAGGAAGTGCTCAAGCTGTTCCTCTCCGGCCACGGCGCGATCACCTTCGAGATGCTGGTCGATCTGCAACTGTTTGCCCCACTGTTCCCGGCCAGTGCCGACGCCCTGGAATACAACCCGGAATACACCCACACGTTGATCAGCGAAGCGCTGACCAACACCGACCTGCGCATAAAACAGAACAAACCGGTCACACCGGCGTTCCTGTTTGCCGCCCTGCTGTGGCCTGCCCTGCCGGCCCGCGTATTGCGCCTGCAAGAGCGTGGCATGCCGCCGATTCCGGCCATGCAGGAAGCCGCGCATGAGCTGATCGCCGAACAGTGTCAGCGCATCGCCATTCCAAAGCGCTTCACCATGCCGATCCGCGAGATCTGGGACATGCAGGAACGTCTGCCACGCCGCAGCGGCAAACGCGCCGACCTGCTGCTGGACAATCCACGTTTCCGCGCCGGTTACGACTTCCTGCTGCTGCGGGAAAGCGCTGGCGAGGAAACCGACGGTCTGGGCGAATGGTGGACGGATTATCAGGACGCCAACGACAGCGAACGTCGCGACATGATCCGCGATCTCAGCGGCAAAGGTGATGACGCCAGCGGTGCGCCACGCAAACGTCGCCGCAGCAGTGGTTCCAAGCGCAAGCGTGCCGGGGCTTCCAGCTCGACGGGCGAATAAGGCATGGAACGCATCTATATCGGTCTGGGCAGCAACCTCGCTGACCCGGCCGAACAACTGCGCAGCGCGCTCAATGCGCTGGGGCAATTGCCGCAAACTTCCCTTGCTGGTGTTTCGGCGTTCTATCAGAGCGATTCACTGCTGCCGGGACAACCGCGTTACACCAACGCGGTCGCTGCCCTCGACAGTGATCTCGCGCCGCTCGACCTGCTCAATGCCCTGCAAGCCATCGAAAACGATCAAGGTCGGGAGCGCCTGGAGCGCTGGGGGCCGCGTACGCTGGATCTGGATATCCTGTTGTTCGGTGATCGCCTGATCGACCAGCCGCGACTGAAAGTCCCGCACTACCAGATTCAGGAGCGGGCATTCGTGCTCTATCCTCTGGCCGAACTGGCTCCCGCCGATCTGCGCCTGGCCGATGGCCGCACGTTGGCTGACCTGCTCGCCGCCTGCCCGTTCGTAGGCTTGGAACGCCTCCCGACAGATTGATTACAATCCCCTGTGGGAGCGAGCCTGCTCGCGAAGGCGGTGTGTCATTCAACACTGCGTTGACTGATCCGCCGCCTTCGCGAGCAGGCTCGCTCCCACATGGGTTTATTGCATACGCTGGATTTTGTCGGACAAAACTCGCCGAATCAGCTCCGCCGTGCCGCTGAATCGCATCAGTAACGCCGGTAACACTCCCCTCGTAACAATGCGGTAACACACGCAATTGACTTCCTAGGTTCTCCTCACGACTATAGGCGTCCCGCTGCCGCCAACCCGGCACATACGGGCGCAATCCAGGCCTTATAAGCACGACAAAAGACCGTGCGCCTGAGTAGACGAAGAATCACGCGCGTTACTCGCAGTAGTTTCCAGAGCGCCTGAACGAGGATTTTTTACATGCCAGCCATCACCCTGACCACGCTCCAGAGCCTCAAGCAGAAAGGTGAAAAGATCACCATGCTGACCTGCTATGACGCGACCTTCGCCCACGCCTGCAACGAGGCCGGTGTCGAAGTGCTGCTGGTGGGCGACTCCCTCGGCATGGTTCTGCAAGGGCACGACAGCACCTTGCCGGTGACCATCGCAGAAATGGCCTATCACACCGCTTGCGTCAAACGCGGCAACACCGACGCCCTGATCCTGGCTGACCTGCCGTTCATGGCCAACGCCACGATCGAGCAAACCCTGACCAACAGCGCCACGCTGATGCAGGCCGGCGCGCACATGATCAAGGTCGAAGGTGCGCTGTGGCTGGCGGAGTCGATCCGCCTGCTGGCCGAACGCGGTGTGCCGGTCTGCGCGCACATGGGCCTGACCCCACAGGCGGTGAACATTCTTGGCGGCTATAAAGTGCAGGGCCGCAACGAGAACCAGGCGCGGCAGATGCGTGCCGATGCGATCTCGCTGGAACAGGCTGGGGCCGCCATGCTGTTGCTCGAATGCGTGCCGAGCGAACTGGCGGCGGAAATCAGCCAGGCCGTGAAGATTCCGGTCATCGGGATTGGCGCCGGTAGCGATACCGACGGTCAGGTACTGGTGCTGCACGACATGCTCGGCCTGTCGATCACCGGTCGCGTGCCGAAATTCGTCAAGAACTTCATGCAGGGTCAGGACAGCATCCAGTCCGCACTGAAGGCCTACGTCAACGAAGTCAAAGGCGTTACGTTCCCAGGCCTCGAACACGGATTCTCTGCATGAACACTGTCAAAACCGTACGCGAATTGCGTGCCGCCGTGGCCCGCGCCCGCAGTGAAGGCAAACGCATCGGCTTCGTGCCGACCATGGGCAACCTGCACAGCGGTCACATTGCGTTGATCACCAAAGCCACACAGCGCGTGGACTTCGTGGTTGCCAGCATCTTCGTCAACCCGCTGCAGTTCGGCGCCGGCGAAGACCTCGACAAGTACCCGCGCACCCTGGCGGCGGATCAGGAAAAGCTGCTGCAAGCCGGCTGCCATTTGCTGTTCGCCCCGACCGTCGAAGAGATGTACCCCGACGGCATGGCCGGGCAGACCCGGGTCAGCGTGCCGCAACTGTCTGAAGGCCTGTGTGGCGCCAGCCGTCCGGGGCACTTCGAAGGTGTGGCGACGGTGGTCAGCAAGCTGTTCAACATGGTGCAGCCGGACTTGGCGATCTTCGGTCAGAAGGATTTCCAGCAACTGGCGGTGATCCGCGCGTTGGTGCATGACCTGAACATGCCGATCCAGATCATCGGCGAACCGACCGTGCGTGCCGCCGACGGCCTGGCGCTGTCATCGCGCAACGGTTTCCTCAGCGAAGACCAGCGTGCGGTGGCCCCGGTGGTCTATCGGACCCTGAGCGCAATCGCCGAGTCGATCAAGCAAGGCGAGCGCGACTACCCGGCGCTGATCGCCGCTCAAGTGCAACAGCTGGAGGCCGCCGGCCTGCGCCCGGACTATTTGGAAATCCGCCACGCCCTGACCTTGCGTCCGGCAACGGCTGAAGACCGCGATCTGGTGATTCTGGTGGCCGCGTTCCTCGGCACCACGCGGTTGATCGACAACTTGCATCTGAATCTCGATAGCCCAGCTTAAAAAACAGCGCAATACCCCTGTGGGAGCGAGCCTGCTCGCGAATGCGATCTGTCAGTTGACAACGATGTCGACTGTTCCGACGCTTTCGCGAGCAGGCTCGCTCCCACATTGGTTTCTGGTGTCCACACAGACCATATTGCCGCCCCCAAAGCCTTCGGGCACACTGCCCGCCGTTCGTTTCCAACCCGGGAAATCCCTCATGCAAGCCATCATGCTCAAGGCCAAGCTGCACCGCGCCGAAGTCACTCATGCGGTACTCGATTACGAAGGCTCCTGCGCCATTGATGGCGAGTGGCTGGACTTGTCCGGCATCCGTGAATACGAGCAGATCCAGATTTACAACGTCGACAATGGCGAGCGCTTCACCACCTACGCGATTCGTGGCGAAGAAGGTTCGCGGATGATTTCGGTGAACGGCGCAGCCGCGCATAAGGCCAAGGTCGGCGACCGCGTGATTATTTGCGCCTACGCCCATTACAGCGAAGCGGAACTGGTCAATTTCAAACCGCGCATGCTGTACATGGCCCCGGGCAATGAGCTGAGCCACACCAGCAACGCGATTCCGGTTCAGCTCGCCTGAGCCGCTTCGAGGCGCCACTCCCCTTCCGTTGGTCGGCCCGTTCCCGGTATTGATGTTAAAAAAGTACAGGGAACAGGTCAGAAGAAGTCAAGACAGATCGCAGCGCGAGGTTTACTGTATTCGCCCTGCGTTGAAAAATCGTGTCGACGCATTTGACCCTCGCCCAACCAGGGCGTATCGGTCTGTTCTGTGTTCAAAAGGCCGTTCAAGTAAAAAGGAAAACCGCAGCGATGGCGTACTACCGCACTCCTCATGACGTTACCGCTCTGCCTGCCTGGCAGGCGTTGAAAGATCACCGACAAGCCATGCAGGATTTCAGCATGCGCGAGGCCTTCAACGCCGATCCGCAGCGCTTCAATCAATTCACGCTCAGCAGCTGCGGCCTGTTTCTCGATTATTCGAAGAACCTGATCAACGCCGAGACCCGCAACCTGCTGGTGGGCCTGGCCAATGAAGTCGATCTGAAAGGCGCGATCAAAGCGCTGTTCGACGGCGAAATCGTCAACGCCTCCGAAGGCCGCCCGGCGCTGCATACCGCCCTGCGCCGCCCGGTGGGCGACAAGCTGTCGGTCAATGGCGTCAACGTGATGCCGGAAGTGCACAAGGTGCTGAACCAGATCACCGATCTGGTTGGCCGCATCCACGACGGTCTGTGGCGTGGTTACACCGAGAAGCCGATCACTGACGTGGTCAACATCGGCATCGGTGGCTCGTTCCTCGGCCCTGAGCTGGTTTCCGAAGCATTGCTGTCCTATGCGCAGAAAGGCGTGCGCTGCCATTACCTGGCGAACATCGACGGCAGTGAATTCCACGAGCTGACGCAGAAGCTGCGCGCCGAAACCACACTGTTCATCGTTTCGTCGAAATCCTTCAACACCCTCGAAACCCTGAAGAATGCTCAAGCCGCCCGTGCCTGGTATCTGGCGCAGGGTGGTTCGGAAGCCGAGCTGTATCGCCATTTCATCGCGGTATCGAGCAACAACGCGGCAGCCGTCGCGTTTGGCATCCGCGAAGAAAACATCTTCCCGATGTGGGACTGGGTCGGCGGTCGTTACTCGCTGTGGTCGGCCATCGGTCTGCCGATTGCCCTGGCCATCGGCATGTCCAACTTCAAGGAACTGCTGTCCGGTGCCTTCACCATGGACCAGCATTTCCAGAGCGCACCGTTCGAACAGAACATGCCGGTGCTGCTGGCCCTGCTCGGCGTGTGGTACGGCAACTTCTGGGGCGCGCAAAGCCACGCGATCCTGCCGTACGACCACTACCTGCGCAACATCACCAAGCACTTGCAACAGTTGGACATGGAATCCAACGGCAAGAGCGTGCGTCAGGACGGCACCTCGGTGTCGACCGATACCGGCCCGGTGATCTGGGGCGGCGTCGGCTGTAACGGTCAACACGCGTATCACCAGTTGCTGCACCAGGGCACCCAATTGATCCCGGCCGACTTCATCGTGCCGATCGTCAGCTTCAACCCGGTCTCCGATCACCATCAGTGGCTGTACGCCAACTGCCTGTCGCAGAGCCAGGCGCTGATGCTCGGCAAGACCCTGCCGGAAGCCGAGGCCGAACTGCGCGAAAAAGGCATGAGCGAAGAGCAAGTGCGCAAACTCGCACCGCACAAGGTGATTCCGGGCAACCGCCCGAGCAACACCCTTGTGGTCGAGCGCATCAGCCCGCGTCGTCTTGGCGCGCTGGTCGCCATGTACGAGCACAAAGTGTTCGTGCAGAGCGTGGTCTGGGGCATCAACGCCTTCGACCAGTGGGGCGTGGAACTGGGCAAGGAATTGGGCAAAGGCGTTTACAACCGTCTGGTCGGCAGCGATGAAACCGTTGCTGACGATGCTTCCACCCAAGGCCTGATCAACTACTTCCGCGGTCGTCACCGCGGGTGAGGTGAATGGCTTGCCCACAAATCCTGTGGGCAAGCCATTTCCAATGTGGGAGCGAGCCTGCTCGCGAATTCGGTGTGTCATTCAGCATCTTTGTGGCTGATACAGCGCATTCGCGAGCAGGCTCGCTCCCGCAGTTGTTTCAGGGATGACTTGAACCTCCAGGCCGCTCGGCGCATCTTTATTCCTGTCGCACAACAAGAATAAGGAACCGTCATGTTCGATATCAGCACGTTCCCCAAAGCCGATGCCGTCCGCCGGGCTGCGCAGTTGAGTCAGGACGACTATAAGCGTCTGTACCGCGAATCGATTGAACACCCCAGCGCCTTTTGGGCCGAACAGGCCACGCGCTTCCTCGACTGGAGCACACCGTGGCAGACCGTTCAGCGCTACGACCTGAAAACCGGTGAAGCGTCCTGGTTTGCCGGCGGCCAACTGAACGTCAGCTACAACTGCATCGACCGCCACCTCGCACAACGCGGCGAGCAGACCGCGATTCTCTGGGAAGGCGACGACCCTGCCGAATCGGCACAGATCACTTACAAAAAACTCCACCATCATGTCTGCCGCCTGGCCAACGTCCTGAAAAGCCGTGGCGTGAAAAAAGGCGACCGGGTGTGCATCTACATGCCGATGATCCCCGAGGCGGCCTACGCGATGCTCGCCTGCGCGCGGATCGGCGCGATTCACTCGGTGGTGTTCGGTGGTTTTTCCCCGGACTCCTTGCGCGACCGTATCCTCGACGCCGACTGCCGCACGGTGATCACCGCCGATGAAGGCGTGCGCGGCGGCAAATTCGTACCGCTCAAGCAAAACGTCGACAAGGCCCTGCACAGTTGCCCGGACGTCAGCACGGTCGTCGTGGTCGAACGCACTCAAGGCAAGGTCGATTGGGTCGAAGGCCGTGACCTCTGGTATCACCAGGCCGTGCGTGACGTCAGCGACGACTGCCCGCCGGAGCCGATGGACGCCGAGGATCCGCTGTTCATCCTCTACACCTCCGGCAGCACCGGCAAACCCAAGGGCGTGCTGCACACCACCGGCGGCTACCTGCTGCAAGCGGCGATGACCTTCAAGTACGTGCTCGATTACCGCGAGGGCGAAGTGTTCTGGTGCACCGCCGACGTCGGCTGGGTCACCGGCCACAGTTACATCGTCTACGGCCCGCTGGCCAACGGCGCGACCACACTGATCTTCGAAGGCGTGCCGAGCTACCCGAGCAGTTCGCGCTTCTGGCAGGTGATCGACAAACATCACGTCAACATCTTCTACACCGCGCCGACTGCCCTGCGCGCGTTGATGCGCGAAGGTGCCGGACCGCTGCAGGAAACGTCGCGCCAAAGCCTCAGACTGCTCGGCAGTGTCGGTGAGCCGATCAACCCGGAGGCGTGGGAATGGTACTTCAACGTGGTCGGTGAACAGCGCTGCCCGATTGTCGATACCTGGTGGCAGACCGAAACCGGCGGCATCATGCTCAGCCCGTTGGTGAGTGCCCAGCGGATCAAACCGGGTTGCGCCACGCAGCCGATGTTCGGCGTGCAACCGGTGTTGCTCGACGAGCACGGCAAGGAAATCAAAGGCGCCGGCAGCGGCGTGCTGGCGATCAAGTCGAGTTGGCCGGCGCAGATCCGCAGCGTCTACGGCGACCCGCAACGGATGGTCGACACCTATTTCAAACCCTACCCCGGCTATTACTTCACTGGCGACGGCGCACGCCGCGACGAGGACGGCGACTACTGGATCACCGGGCGTATCGATGACGTGATCAACGTCTCCGGCCACCGCATCGGCACCGCCGAAGTGGAAAGCGCGCTGGTGCTGCACGACAGCATTGCCGAGGCCGCCGTGGTCGGTTACCCGCACGACGTCAAAGGCCAGGGCATCTACGCCTTCGTCACTCCCATGAACGGCTTCGAGCCGAGCGATGATCTGAAGAAAGAGTTGCTCGCCCACGTCAGCAAGGAGATCGGCAGCTTCGCCAAACCGGACCTGATCCAGTGGGCGCCGGCCTTACCGAAAACCCGTTCAGGCAAGATCATGCGGCGCATCCTGCGCAAGATCGCCTGCAACGAACTCGACAGCCTCGGTGACACCTCGACCCTGGCCGATCCAAGCGTGGTGCAGGGTTTGATCGACAAGCGCCTCAATCAGTAACATCCGTGGCGCGGTCACCCTGCCGCGCCCGTTCATCACCTATGAGTTGTCATGGAATTCATCCGCAGCCGTATCGAAAACCAACTCATGAGCCTGACCGGGCTGTCCCTCGGTCAGCTTGATCTGGAAAACCCCAAGGGCGATCCCGGGCTGTTCGGGCCGGACTCGATCAGTTGGCAAGTGCACGGCGATTTCAGCAGCATGCTGATCGGCGGCATCAGCGCGTTGTTGCTGCAAGCCCTGCACCCGCTGGCGCTGGCCGGGGTCTGGGATCATTCGAACTTTCGTCAGGACATGCTCGGGCGTTTGCGCCGCACCAGTCAGTTTGTCTCCGGCACCACGTTCGGCTCGCGCCGCGACGCCGAATGGCTGATCGACAAAGTGCGCACCATTCACCTGCAAGTGGTCGGTACCGCGCCGGACGGCCGACCGTATGCGGCCAGCGATCCGGACCTGCTGACCTGGGTGCACGTAGCCGAGGTCAGTCACTTTCTTGCCGCGCATCTGCGTTACCGCAACCCGCAATTGTCGGGGGCGGATCAGGATCGCTACTACGCAGAAATCGCCGTGGTCGCCGAGCGTCTGGGTGCGCGGGACGTGCCGAAATCACGTCAGGCCGTGGCCGACTATCTGCAACGCCTGCGCCCGCAACTGCTCTGTGATGAGCGCAGCCGCGAAGTCCTGCGCCTGCTGCTCGACGCCCCGGCCCCGAGCATGCTGGCCCGACCTTTTGGCGACCTGATGATGAAGGCTGGCATCGATCTGCTGCCGGACTGGGCCAGCGCCATGTTCGGCATACGGCAGAATCCGCTGCAACGCCAGCTGATCCGCGCCAGCGTCAAGCGCAGTGCACCGATGCTGCGCTGGGCGATGCGCAATGGTTCGGTGCAGCGAGCCAAACGACGGATGGGTCTGTTGATCTGATCTATACACAGAACCTGTGGCGAGGGAGCTTGCTCCCGCTGGGTTGCTCAGCGACTCTCGAAATGTTGCGAGCGCTTCGCACTCGAGCGGGAGCAAGCTCCCTCGCCACAGGTCTGAGGAATGGCTCAGGGCATCTGTAGCTGCACAATGCTAAACTCCCGCGCCCACATTCTCACCAGCAAGGCGCACGCATGTCTTCCTTGAATCAGGCGCTGCGCGCCGCCCTCGACCAACGCCAGGATCTGCTCGCTGAGCTGCACAGCCAGGGCACCGATTGCTATCGGCTGTTCCACGGCAGCCAGGAAGGCGCCGGCGGCCTGACGGTGGACCGCTATGGCCCGCAACTGCTGGTGCAGAGCTTTCACCAGACGCTGGAACGTGACGACCTGCTGCAACTGCACGCCCTGGTCAACCAGACCCTGGGGTTTGACACCCTGCTGGTCTACAACGACCGCTCCCGCGGCAACTCGCGGATTGACCGCGAAGACAGTGTCTACAAAGCCGACGAGGCCGCGCTGGTGGATCTGGTCGGTCATGAGTGGGGCCTGAACTACCGCGTGCGCGGGCGGCATGCCGGACAGGATCCGTTGCTGTTCCTCGACCTGCGCAACACCCGTGGCTGGGTCAAGGATCACGCCAAGGGCAAGCGCGTGCTCAACCTCTTTGCCTACACCTGCGGCGTTGGCCTGAGTGCCGCTGCCGGTGGTGCGCGCGAGGTGTGCAATCTGGATTTCGCCGAAGGCAATCTGGCGGTCGGCCGTGAGAACGGCCTGCTCAACCCGCAATTGCCCGAGATGCAATTTATCCAGTCCGATTATTTCCCGGCGATCCGTCAGTTCGCCGGGCTGCCGATCAGCCAGCGGCGCGGGCAGAAACTGCCGAGCTATCAGCGCCTCGAACAGCGCCAATACGATCTGGTGCTGCTCGATCCTCCGGCCTGGGCCAAGAGCGCGTTCGGCACCGTCGACCTGCTGCGCGACTATCAAAGCCTGCTCAAACCGGCGCTGCTGACCACCGCCGACAACGGCGTGCTGATCTGCTGCAACAACCTGGCGAAAGTCAGCATGGACGACTGGCGCGAACAGGTCCTGCGTTGTGCAGAGAAGGCCGGGCGACCGGTGCGCGAATGGAGCGTGATGACCCCGGGCGCGGACTTCCCGTCGCTGGACCAACAGCCACCGCTGAAAACCCTGATCCTGCAGCTGTAACCCCCCCTGCGGGACTGGCAACCATCCAATGTGGGAGCGAGCTTGCTCGCGAAGGCGGCGCGTCAGTCAGCATATTTCTCGACTGATCCGCCGCCTTCGCGAGCAAGCTCGCTCCCACAGTGTCTTGGTCCTACAGAACAATCTGAACAATCCTGTCCCCCACGATGTACTTCGGAACCAGAATCGCGTGCCATACTCCAAGGCACTCCGATTCAGACAGATGAAGCCGCACATGCCCAAAGGATTGATCCGCGCGATTGGCGCCTTGTTGACTGCTCTGGCCCTCTACAGCCTGCTGGGGTTTCTGATTTTGCCGGGCGTCGCCCTGCGCATTGCCAACCAGCAACTGGCGAACTACGCCACGGTGCCGGCGCATATCCAGCGCATCGAACTCAATCCGTTCAGCCTGGAAGTCACCCTGTGGGGCTTGGTCGTCGGTGAGCCGGGCAAGGAGCAAGTCGGCTTCGAGCGGCTGTACGCCAACCTGCAACTCGACAGTCTGTGGACCAAGGCGCTGCACCTGGCCGATATCGAGCTGGACAAGCCCAAGACCGAAATCCTCTTCGCCAAGGACGGCCAGCTCAATCTGCTGGGCCTGTTCAAGATTCCCGCCAGCGAACCGACCCCGGCCGATCCGAATGCCAAGCCGTTCCCGCTGCGCATCGATCGCATTCAGCTGGCCGGCGGCAACGTGCATTTCGAGGACGCGCGGCCGAGCGAGCCCATCGAGTTCCTTTACGACAAACTCGACTTCGAACTGAAAAACCTCAGCACCCTGCCCGAAGACAATGCCGACATGACCCTGGTGGCTGCCGGCCCGGCCGGTGGGCAGATCGACTGGAAAGGCAACTTCAGCCTGATCCCGTTCACCTCTGAAGGCACCTTGAAAGTCACCGACGGCAAGATGAAATCCTTCTGGCCCTATGTGCGTGACGCCCTGCCGCTGGTGCTCGAAGACGGCGTGATCAACCTCAGCACCGAGTACAAACTGAATCTGTCGAAAGAAACCGAACTGCTGCTGAACAACGTCGCGGTGAACATAGCGCCGTTCGCAATCAAGGCGCCGGACGGACGTCCGCTGGCCAGATTCGAACGCCTTGATGTCAGCGAGACCTCGCTGGACCTGGCCAAACAGCAGGTAGTGGTCGGCAAGATCCGCAGCAACAAACTGGAAACCTGGGCCGCGCTCGAAGCCGACGGCCAGCTCGACTGGCAGAAACTGTTCGCCAGTCAGCCGTCAAAACCTGCCGCCAAGGCCGCCGCCGAACCCAAGACCACTCCGGCCGCCGCCGACTCGCCGAAAGAGCCGGCCGCGCCGAGCAAGCCCTGGCAGGTGCTGCTCAAGGATGTGCAACTGCGCAACTACACCGTGCATCTCGCCGACCGTTCGGCCAACCCGCCGGTGGCGCTGGATGTGACGCCGCTGAATATCGACCTGCAGGATTTCGACAGCCTCAACGGTTCGCCCTTCAAGGTCAGGCTCGACAGCGGTCTGGGCAAACAAGGCAAGATCAACGCCGACGGCGTGGTCAACCTCGCACCGGTTACCGCCCAGCTCAACGTGAAGACACAGGACATCGACCTGCGTGTCGCGCAGTCCTACATCAATCCGTTCATTCGCCTGGAATTGCGCAGCGGCATGCTCGGCAGTGACCTCAAGGTCAACCTCAAGAGCACCGAGCCACTGGCACTCAGCGTTACCGGGCGCGCGCAGATCGATCAACTGCACACCCTCGACACCCTGAAAACCCGCGACTTCCTCAAATGGCAGCAAGTGGTGGTTGAGGGCATCAACTATCAACACGGTGACAGTGTGTCGATCGACAAGGTCAACCTGTTCCAGCCGTATGTGCGGTTCATGATCAACGATGACCGCACCACCAACATTGATGATTTGCTGATCCCGCAACCTGCCGATTCCGGGGCGAAAACGGCAGCGGCCAAACCCGCCAGTAACTCGAAACCGCTGGGCATTCACATTGGCGGTATCGCGATCAATGACGGCTCGGCCAACTTCGCCGACTTCAGCCTGACCCCGAACTTCGCCACGGCAATCCAGCAACTCAACGGCCAGATCGGCACCATCGACAGCCGTCAGGCGAAACCGGCCAGCGTCGACGTCAAGGGCAAGGTCGACCGCTATGCGCCGGTGACCATCAAAGGTGCGGTCAATCCGTTCGACCCGATGGCCAGCCTCGATATCGCTACCAGTTTCAAACGCGTCGAACTGACCACGCTCACCCCGTATTCCGGCAAATTCGCCGGCTACCGCATCCGCAAGGGTCGGCTCAATCTCGACCTGCACTACCTGATCACCAAGGGCCAGTTGAAGGCTGAAAACAAAGTGGTGGTCGAGCAGCTGCAACTCGGCGAGAAAGTCGACAGCCCGGATGCCGTGAGCCTGCCGTTGAAACTGGCGATTGCCCTGCTCAAGGACGTCGATGGCAAGATTTCCATCGAATTGCCGGTCACCGGCGACCTCAACAACCCGCAATTCAGCGTAATGCCGATCGTCTGGCAGACCCTGCGCAATCTGATCGTCAAAGCGGCTGCCGCGCCGTTCAAGCTGATTGGCGGACTGGTCAGTGGCGGCGGCTCTGAAGACCTCGGCACCGTGTCCTTTGCCCCAGGTTCGAGCGACCTGAGCAAAGACGCCGAATCAGCGCTGGACAAACTGTCCCAGGCGCTCAAGGAACGTCCGGCCCTGCGCCTGGAGATCGAAGGCACCGCCGCGCAAAGCAGCGACGGTCCGCTGCTGGCCGAACAGCGTCTGGAACGCGAATACCAGTACAACTACTACAAGATGCTCCAGCGCCGTGGCGACAAGGTGCCGGCCCAGGCTTCCCTGCTGCAAGTGCCGGAGAACGAGAAAGGCCCGTTGCTCGAAGGCATCTACCGCACGCGTCTGAAAACCCAGCCGCCGGCCGAATGGAAGGATCTGGGCAAGGAAGAACGCACGGCGAAAATGCGTGACGGCGTGATCAAGTTCTGGAGCTCCAGCGATGTCCTGCTGCGGCAGTTGGGTCAGGAACGCGCCAGCAGCATCAAGGACTATCTCGTCGACAAGGGCCAACTGGCCGATGACCGGGTGTACTTCATCGATGCCAATCTGGGCGAGGCCGAGAGCGATGGCCGGGTCGTGACGCAAATGCACCTGGACGCCGAATGATGAACCGCAAATGGCGGGTGGCTTTGACGCTGCTGCTCGCCGCCAGCCCTGCGCTGGCCTCCGACACGCTGCGCTGTGGCAGCCAACTGGTCAGTCTCGGCGACCGTGCCAGCGAAGTGCTGCAGAAATGCGGCGAACCGGTCAGCCGCGATGTCCTCGGCTACAAACGCAGCGCCAACCGGCGCGAAGAATTTCAGGTCGAGGAATGGACCTACGGCCCGAGCAACGGCATGTATCAATACCTGCGCTTTGAAGGCAGTCGCCTGCGGCAGATCAACAGCAAGCGCGGTAACTGAAAGATCAAAAGATCGCAGCCTCCGGCAGCGCCTACAGGGAAATGCATTCCACTGTAGAAGCTGCCGGAGGCTGCGATCTTTTGCTTCTACCCAATAGAACAGGCCCCGACACAAGTGCCGGGGCCCGTAATGGTCACATCCGTGTGACCGTTCGCATGAACTCTAAAGTTGCGGCAGACGTATTGCTCGGCCCGTCTGTCGCGTCTTCTCCCGGTCCAGGCGAGAAGTCATGCCTTACTCGGCTTTCAGGCCGTCAGCGGAGACCGCTTTGACGCCTTTGATTTTCTTGGTGATGTTCACAGCGGTGGTTTTCTGAGCTTCGGTGACAGCGACGTCAGAAGACAGGGAAACCACACCTTTGTTGGTTTCGACTTTGATGTCGGTACCAGGAATGCCTTTTTCGGTTACCAGGTCGCTTTTGACTTTGGTAGTGATCCAGGTATCGGAAGTAGCTTCTTTAGCCTTGGTCATTTCACCAGCAGCCAGAGTCATTGGAGCCTGAGTAGCCTGGGTGGATTGTGCGAAAGCACCGGAAGCCATGGTCAGGGTCAGCGCGGTAGCAGCAGCGGCAGTGATAGCGAACTTCTTCATACGAGTAACTCCTGTTTTTCTGGAAAGTCTGCTGGTTGTCTTGTCAGCAGGGTTACTGGGTATATTGCGAACGCTGTGCCAACTTTTCGAAAGACAATAAATCGTTATAAATCAATAAGTTATGAATTAGATAAATTTTCGAAATCATGCAATTTGCATGACGCGTGGATTATCGACATGCAAGTTGCGGTTTTTTGGAAAGTTCCTAAATGGCTGAAATTATTGAAGCTTTTTTTACTGCTCTGGAAATGAAAATGCCCCGAAGATCGGGGCATTTGCCATTCAGGCCCTCGCATCAAGTGCCGCTGGCAGTGCAACCTTTTGGCGAGTAGTCAGGGTTGACGGTGGTTGCGCAGGTCCACACGCCAGAGGTGCTGCCCGTTGCAGCGCCTGAACGGGTGAGCGTGATTGTTTTACCCAATACCGGACCCGGTGCGTTCACCAGTGTGCAAGTGATGGTGCCGGCACCGGTCGAGGCCGTCCCAGAGGCCGCCAGTGTGCAGTTCGACGTGGTCGCGGAGGCGCCGCCCGCCACCAGTGTCAGCGTCGGATCCGTACCTTGATTGATGGTGTCTTCAAACGGCACTTTGAGCGCGCTGATTTCTGCCAGACCTGCTGTCACTTTCGAACGGGCCTGGTATTTGGAGTATTGGGGCAGGGCGATGGTCGCCAGAATGCCGATGATCGCCACCACGATCAGCAGCTCGATCAGTGTGAAACCCTTTTGGTTGTTCATAGACAGGCTCTCCATGCATGAGTCGGAATCTCATGATCTGCAAAGGGCTCAGCATAGGCCGTGCCAACCGCTTGCAGACCCCGCACGCTCGGCATAAAGGTGCCGAGTCGCGCTTTCCTACAACCCGTAACCGCACTATCTGACACTTTTTGTCACCTGCACCGAGGGTGTTTGGCGCTGTCACTTGACTAGGCTATAAGTCATGAACTGTCAGCTTCCGGAACTCCCATGAATGACATCGCTCTGAGCGGTCTGGCCAAGCAGTTGGTACAGGCCGAACTGCTCACGGAAAAAAGCGCCCAGCAGGCCTGGCAACAGGCGCAGCGCAATCGGCTGTCGCTGGTCAGCTACCTGGTACAGAACAAACTGGTGAAGAGCTCACAGGTGGCCGAGATCGCTTCAGAGCATTTCGGCATGGCCTTCATGGACCTCAATTGCCTGGACAAGGAAACCCAGCCCAAAGGCCTGGTCAGTGAAAAACTGGTGCGCCAGCACCACGCCCTGCCCTTGTGGCGCCGTGGCAATAAACTGTTCGTGGGCATTTCCGACCCGAGCAATCATCAAGCGATCAATGACATTCAGTTCAGCACCGGGCTGAGCACCGAAGCCATTCTGGTGGAGGACGACAAGCTCACCGAGGCCATCGAGAAATTCTTCGACACCCACGCCAGCGGTCTGGAGGACATGGCCGACGTCGATCTCGACGGCATGGATGTCGAGTCCGTCGACGACAGCCGCCAGGACGCCATCGGCGGGCTCGACGCCGATGACGCGCCGGTCGTGCGCTTCGTGCACAAGATGCTGCTCGACGCGATCAAGAGTGGCTCCTCCGATCTGCACTTCGAACCCTACGAGAAAAACTTCCGGGTGCGGGTGCGCACCGACGGTATCCTGCGCGAGGTGGCCAAACCGCCGATTCAACTGGCCGGGCGGATCGCCGCACGCCTGAAAGTCATGGCCAGCCTCGACATCTCGGAGCGGCGCAAACCCCAGGACGGGCGGATCAAGATGCGCCTGTCGAAGACCAAGTCCATCGACTTCCGGGTCAACACTTTGCCGACCCTGTGGGGCGAAAAAGTGGTGATCCGGATTCTCGACCCGTCCAGCGCGCAGATCGGCATCGATGCATTGGGTTACGAACCGGCGCAGAAAGACCTGTACATGGCGGCGCTCAAGCAGCCGCAGGGCATGATTCTGGTGACCGGGCCGACCGGTTCGGGGAAAACCGTGTCGCTGTACACCGGCCTGAATATTCTCAATACCGTCGACATCAACATTTCCACCGCCGAAGACCCGGTGGAAATCAACATGGAAGGCATCAACCAGGTCAACGTCAATCCGAAACAGGGTCTGGATTTTGCCCAGGCCCTGCGTTCGTTTCTGCGGCAGGACCCGGACGTGATCATGGTCGGCGAGATCCGCGACCTGGAAACTGCCGAAATCGCGATCAAGGCCGCACAGACCGGCCACCTGGTGCTGTCCACGCTGCACACCAACAGCGCCGCCGAAACCCTGACCCGCCTGCACAACATGGGCATTCCCGGGTTCAACATCGCCACCTCGGTAAGCCTGATCATCGCCCAGCGCCTGGCGCGCAAGCTGTGCAACCACTGCAAGAAACCGATCGAAATCCCCCGCGAAACGCTGGTCAAGGAAGGTTTCCCGCCGGAACAGATCGGCAATTTCACGATCTACGAGCCGGTCGGTTGCGATCACTGCAACGGCGGCTACAAGGGACGCGTGGGGATTTATGAAGTGGTGAAAAACACCTCCGAGCTGCAGCGGCTGATCATGGCCGAAGGCAACTCGCTGGAAATCGACAGCCAGATGCGTCGCGACGGCTTCGACGACCTGCGCACCTCGGGCCTGCACAAGGCCATGCAAGGCATCACCAGCCTGGAAGAAATCAACCGGGTCACCAAGGACTGAACATGGCGGTCAAGGCAGCGAAAATCAGCATCTACGCCTGGGAAGGCACGGATCGCAAAGGCAGCAAGGTCACGGGCGAGTTGAGCGGGCAGAACCCTGCGCTGATCAAGGCCCAGCTGCGCAAACAAGGCATCAACCCGGGCAAGGTGCGCAAGAAATCCACCTCCTTGCTCAGCCTCGGCAAACGCATCAAGGCCCAGGACATCGCCCTGTTCACCCGGCAGATGGCAACCATGATGAAGGCTGGCGTGCCGTTGTTGCAGTCGTTCGACATCATTGGCGAAGGCTTCGACAACCCGGCGATGCGCAAACTGGTGGACGAAGTGAAGCAAGAGGTGGCAGCCGGCAACAGCTTCGCCGCCGCCCTGCGCAAGAAGCCGCAGTATTTCGATGAGCTGTATTGCAACCTGGTGGATGCCGGCGAGCAATCCGGTGCACTCGATACGTTGCTCGAACGGGTCGCAACCTATAAGGAAAAAAGCGAAGCGCTCAAGGCCAAGATCAAGAAAGCCATGACTTACCCCACAGCCGTGGTGCTGGTGGCGATGGTGGTCACGGGGATTTTGCTGGTGAAAGTGGTGCCGCAGTTTCAGGCGGTATTTTCCGGTTTTGGCGCTGAACTGCCGGCCTTCACGCTGATGGTGATCAGCATCTCCGAGTTCATGCAGCAATGTTGGTGGGCGGTGCTCGGCGCCCTGATTGCAGCGGTGTTCGGCGTCCGTCATGCGCTGAAGACATCCCAGGCATTGCGCGACCGCAAGGACACCTGGCTGCTGAAGCTGCCGCTGGTGGGCACGCTGATGTACAAATCGGCGGTGGCGCGATTCGCCCGCACCTTGTCGACCACCTTCGCCGCTGGCGTACCGCTGGTGGATGCACTGGATTCGGTGGCCGGTGCCACCGGCAACGTGGTGTTCAAACGTGCAGTGCTGCGTATCCGCCAGGACGTCGCCACCGGCATGCAGCTGAACTTTTCCATGCGCAGCACCGGGGTGTTCCCGAACATGGCGGTACAGATGACCGCGATCGGTGAGGAATCGGGCGCGCTGGATGACATGCTCGACAAGGTCGCCGGTTTTTATGAGGACGAAGTGGATAACATGGTCGACAACCTCACCAGCCTGATGGAACCGTTCATCATGGTGGTGCTCGGGGTCATCGTCGGCGGGTTGGTCGTGGCCATGTACCTGCCGATTTTCCAGCTCGGCTCAGCGATCTGACATGCCTATCGACCAACTCTTCAGTCTGTATCCGCTGGCCTTTGTGTGCACCGCCCTGCTGCTGGGCCTGGTGGTGGGCAGTTTCCTCAACGTGCTGGTCTGGCGTCTGCCGAAAATGCTCGAGCGCGATTGGCGCCAGCAGGCGCAGGACGTCCTCGGCCTGCCGAGCGAAACGCCACTACCGACCTACAACCTGATGCTGCCGCACTCCCAGTGTCCGCACTGCGGCCACCGGATTCGGCCGTGGGAAAACATTCCGCTGCTCAGCTACCTGTTGCTGCGTGGACGCTGTTCGGCGTGTGCCGCCCCGATCAGCAAACGTTACCCCCTGACCGAACTGGCTTGCGGCCTGCTCTCGGCATTCGTCGCCTGGCATCTGGGGTTCGGCTGGCCGGCCGCCTTGTTGATCGTCCTCACCTGGGGTCTGTTGGCGATGAGCCTGATCGACACCGAGCATCAATTGCTGCCCGATGTGCTGGTGTTGCCGTTGTTGTGGCTGGGGTTGATCGTCAACAGCTTCGGGCTGTTCGTCTCGCTACACGCCGCGCTGTGGGGCGCGGTGGCCGGCTACATGGCGCTGTGGTCGGTGTTCTGGCTGTTCAAGCTGCTGACCGGCAAGGACGGCATCGGCCACGGCGATTTCAAGCTGCTGGCGCTGCTCGGGGCCTGGGGCGGCTGGCAGATTCTGCCGCTGACGATTCTGCTGTCGTCGCTGGTGGGGGCGATTGTCGGGGTGATTCTGCTGCGGCTGCGTGAGCAGAAAACCTCGACGCCGATGCCCTTCGGCCCGTATCTGGCAATTGCCGGCTGGATTGCCTTGCTCTGGGGTGGTCAAATAACCGACTTCTATTGGCAGTTTGTCGGTTTGAAATGAATACCCCTGTGGAAAAACCCTGGATTCTCGGCCTGACCGGCGGCATCGGCAGCGGCAAAAGCGCCGCGGCCCAGCACTTCATCGATCTCGGGATTCATGTGGTCGACGCTGATCACGCAGCGCGCTGGGTGGTCGAGCCGGGGCGTCCGGCGCTGGCGAAGATTGCCGAACACTTCGGGCCCGGCGTCCTGCAAGCCGATGGCACGCTGGACCGTGCGGCCCTGCGCAAGTTGATCTTTGAAGTGCCGGAAGAACGCCGCTGGCTCGAAGCCCTGCTGCATCCGTTGATCGCCGAGGAAATCGCTCACCATCTGGCGCTGGCAAAATCGCCTTATGCGATTCTGGTGTCACCGCTGCTGATCGAATCCGGGCAATACGCGATGACCCAGCGCATCCTGGTGATCGACGCCCCGCAACAATTGCAGATCGAACGCACCTTGCAGCGCGACCAGACCAGCGAACAGCAGGTCCAGGCGATCCTCAAGGCCCAGTCCAGCCGTGAAGACCGCGTGAGCCGTGCCGACGATGTGGTGGTCAACGACCGCGACCTCGCCTGGTTGCACAGCGAAGTCGAGCGCCTGCATCACTTTTACCTGACTTTATCCGGAGGCCAGTCATGAGCCCTACAACCGTCGAATGCCCAACCTGCGGCGCCCCCGTGGAATTCACCCCAGAGAACAAATTCCGCCCGTTCTGCTCCGATCGCTGCAAGCTGATCGACCTCGGCGCCTGGGCGTCCGAAGAGCACAAGATTCCGGTCGCCCCGGATGCCGAAGACGAAATGTTCTCCGGTGATTTCGACCCGCGTCACTGATCGCGATCAGGGCCGCATGAAGCCGTAGTCCTGATCGTCGTCGAGGTTTTCCGCGAGAAAGCGCAATTCGTCGGCCAGGTCTTCGGCGTTGCGCACCGTCTTGCTCTGTTGCACCACCGCGCTGAGCAAGGCGCGCAAACTCAGGCCCGGATCGAAGCCGACCTCCAGCGCCATCTCCAGACTCTGCCGCGTTTCCTGCCTCGCCCACTCGTAAACACTCATGCCGCTGCTCCTGAAGGGATTTGATTGAGCATGAAATGCCGCGAGGGTGACGGATTTGATGTGGATCAAGACTTGGGAACGTCGTCCTTCCACGGCGCCGAAAGGTAGCGGGTGCGATTGAAGGTCTCCAGCCAATCGGGACTGAACACCACCAACGCGCTGATCACCATGCCGTTGATGAACGCTTCGGGGAAAATCAGCAGCCACAGGTAGCCGATGAAGTCTTCCAGCCATTCCGGCATGGCAAACAGGCCGTCGTACCACAGCAGGCTCAGGCTCAACGTCAGGCACAACAAGGCCGACAACGCCGCGGCAAAGAATCCGGAACAGAAGATATACACGAACGGATTTCGCGGCTGGGCACGCTCGACGATGATCGCCACGCACTCAGTGATCAACACCGGCAGCAGGATCAGCAACGTACCGTTGACCCCGACCGCCGCCAGATCCTGACGCCCGAGCAACACCAACCCGATCTGCGCCACCAGCCCGCCGACAATCGCCAGCGGCCAGTCCAGCAAAAGTGTCACGGCGGTCATGCCGATGAAGTGATAAGAAACTCCGGTGTCGAAATCCCTGCGCACCATCCACAGCAAAAACACGGCGAACACGGTGCCGAACAGCAGGTGCTGACGGCGACTGTCACTGAACAACTCGACCCACGGCGCACGACAGATCGCCCAGATAAGCACCGGCAGATAGATCAGCCAGCCGACCGTCAGGCTTTGCGGTGACAGCAACTCGGCGCCGATCATGGGCGGGCCTTCTCCAGTGCCTCGTGCAGTTGGGCCGCGTCGGTGTACTCATGTTGCTCGAGCAGTCGGCCGTCCTTGAGTTGCAGCCACAGCACCGAGCCTTCGGCGCCGGGATAACGCGACGCCACCCTGCCTTCACGATCAAGCATGACCCGATAGCTGTAGTCACGCATCGCCGGAACCGCGAACATCTTCGCGATCAGCGCCGGCATGCGCTGGATGTCAGCGACAAACACGGCGTGACGCGCCTCCAGATAGCCTTTTGGCTGGTCTTTCAACGCCTGCTTGATCAGCTTGGCGCCGTCCATGTCGCGCGCCACCAGCAGCGTCGTGGTGCGGTTATCGAGGGTGAACGGCTGATCGTATTGATCCAGCAACGTCCAGGGCGCCAGCCGCTCACCGATTTCAAGCGCCTGGGCCCACAGCGGAATCACAGCCAACACCAGCAGCCAGCGAAATTTCACGTTCATCCCCTCGATTTGGCATTAATGGACGGTTTTCCTCAGTCTACACCGCCCATTGCAACCGCCCACTGACACACATTGCCGCGTGGTGCTTTCAGCTTGTCGCAATTGAACGCTAAGCTTGGGCTTATGGATGACTCAGATTATTTACGCCTGCTGACCATCGCGGCCGAGCAAGCCAACGCGTTCCTGTCCAATGCCCGCAAATGGGAGCGTGAGCGTTGGGTCTGCCAGCGCCTGCTGCAAGGCTTGAACATTCCTTACCGCGCCGATGAGTTTGCCCCTGCTGGCGAGCCGCCGGATGTGCTGTTTCGCGATGCCAATTTCGAAGTGTTTTTCGTGCTCGACGAAGGCCGCCGACTCAACGACGAATGGCGCGACGAACTGCAACGCCGGCGCAGTGCATTTTCCCTCAGCCAACTGGTGCGCCGTGAAGCCAAGCCACGGCGGATCCCGGCCAATGAATTCTTGCTGCGACTGGCGCCGACCTTGCGCAAAAAAGCGCACAACTACAAGGAACGCGGCATGGATCTGGGCGAACTGGACATCATCGCCTTCGCCAGCCTCAAGCGCGAAGTGCTGGACCTCAACAGCCACTTCCCACCGCCCACCGAATACCTGCGTCAGGGCTGGCGCTCGCTGTCGCTGGTCGGGCCGACCTTCGCCCGGGTGCTGTTCGCGCATCCTGATGCACCGGATTTCCTGCGCAGCAACCTCGGTCGCAGCATCGTCTTCGATGTCGGGATCAGCCTGTGACGCCGCTGCAGCAGTTGATTGCCGACGTCCCGCAGACCGGGCGCGTGCGCTGGATCGGCGTGCGCCCCGAGTCTCGCGGGCCGATGATCGAACTCGACGCGGTGGAAGCACGACTGGAGGCCGGACTGACTGGCGATCACGCCCGCCCGGGGGTGCGCAACGCGCGGCAGGTGACGTTGATCCAGTTCGAACACCTGGCCGTGATCAGCGCGTTGATGGGCCGGTCACAGGATCATCCGGTCAAGCCTGAAGACCTGCGGCGCAATCTGGTCATCAGCGGTATCAATCTGTTTAGTCTCAAGGGTCGGCGCTTTCGCATTGGTCAGGCAATATTCGAGACCACTGGCTGGTGTCAGCCCTGCGCACGCCTGCAAAACAACCTCGGCCCCGGCACCTTTCAAGCGGTGCGCGGGCATGGCGGAATTACCGCCCGGGTGTTACAAAGCGGGATCATCCGCCTCGACGACGGTGTTTCTGTCGAACCGGTTCCGGCCAGTGGCTATGCTGCGTTCAACCCGGGATAAAAACCGCTGTAGCGTCTCCACCTTCAGCAACGTCTACCTGACGAGGCCTTTATGACCAGCCGCCTGAACCCCGAAGACCAGAAGCATGTCGAAGAGTACCTGCAGTTGTCCCAACACCGTGTCGAGCGCCGGCCTTTCCGGCCGTGGATGCTCCTGGTGCTGGTGCTGGCAGTGACCATTGGTCTGGGCTTGCTGAGCCGACTTATCAGTTACCTGACGCTATGAGCTGCCTGGCGCTCGCTCGGGTAACCGCACCGATTTCCTTTAAAAACCTTGCGAGTTATCCCTATGTCCCATCGTATTGTCATTGTCGGCGGCGGTGCCGGCGGTCTGGAGTTGGCTACCCGTCTGGGTAAGACTCTGGGCAAGCGCGGCACGGCCAGCGTGATGCTGGTCGACGCGAACCTGACGCACATCTGGAAACCCCTGCTGCACGAAGTGGCCGCCGGATCGCTGAACTCTTCCGAAGACGAACTCAACTATGTTGCCCAGGCGAAATGGAACCACTTCGAGTTCCAGCTGGGGCGCATGAGCGGGCTTGATCGGGCGCAGAAGAAAATCCAGCTGGCCGCCACCTACGACGAGAACGGCGTGGAACTGGTACCGGCGCGTGAAGTGCCTTACGACACGCTGGTGATCAGCGTCGGCAGCACCACCAACGATTTCGGCACCCAGGGCGCGGCGCAGCACTGCCTGTTCCTCGACACCCGCAAACAGGCCGAGCGTTTCCACCAGCAGCTGCTCAACCACTATCTGCGCGCGCACGCCGGACAGACCGATGTGGTCGAGCAGATCAGCGTGGCCATCGTCGGTGCCGGCGCCACAGGTGTCGAGCTGGCGGCAGAGCTGCACAACGCGGCGCATGAACTGGCGGCTTATGGTCTGGACCGGATCAAACCGGAGAACATGCACATCACCCTGATCGAAGCCGGCCCGCGAGTGCTGCCAGCCCTGCCGGAACGCATCAGCGGCCCGGTGCACAAGACCCTAGAGAAACTCGGGGTCAATGTAATGACCAATGCGGCGGTCAGCGAAGTAACCGCCGACAGCCTGATCACCGCCGATGGCAATGTGATCAAGGCCAGCCTGAAAGTCTGGGCCGCCGGGATTCGCGCACCGGGTTTCCTCAAGGACATCGACGGCCTGGAAACCAACCGCATCAATCAGCTGCAAGTGCTGCCGACGTTGCAGACCACCCGCGACGAAAACATTTTCGCCTTCGGTGACTGCGCCGCGTGCCCGCAACCGGGTTCGGATCGCAACGTGCCGCCGCGTGCACAAGCCGCACACCAACAGGCATCGTTGCTGGCCAAGTCGCTGAAGCTGCGTATCGAGGGCAAAACCCTGCCGGAGTACAAGTACACCGACTACGGCTCGCTGATCTCGCTGTCGCGTTTTTCCGCTGTGGGTAACTTGATGGGCAACCTGACCGGCAGCGTGATGCTCGAAGGCTGGCTGGCGCGTATGTTCTACGTGTCGCTGTATCGCATGCACCAGATGGCGCTGTACGGACCGTTCCGCACGGCGATGCTGATGCTGGGCAGCAAGATCGGTCGCGGTACCGAGCCACGCCTGAAGCTGCACTAAAACCAAAACGTGTGGGAGCTGGCTTGCCAGCGATAGCGGTCGGTCAGTCGGCGATGATGTCGACTGATCCGCCGCTATCGCGGGTAAGCCACGCTCCCACATTGTTTTGTGCAGCTCACAAAATCAGCAAGCTCACTCCTGCAATCGATCACCGCTCATCAAAGCTGGAAGCGGCGCACCATGCCTTGCAGCGCGTTGGCCAGTTGCGACAGTTCGTGGCTCGACGCACGGGTCTGATCGGCACCCGTCGCCGAACGGACCGACAGGTCGCGAATGTTCACCAGATTACGATCCACTTCCCGCGCGACTTGCGCCTGCTCTTCGGCGGCACTGGCGATCACCAGATTACGCTCATGGATCTCATGCACCGAAGCGGTGATGGTTTCCAGCGCCTCCCCGGCCCGCTCGGCCAATGCCAGTGTGGTCGTGGCCCGTGCAGCGCTGGCCTGCATCGAATCCAGCGCCAGGCTTGAACCACTGCGCATGCCCTGCACCATCTGCTCGATCTCCTGCGTCGATTGCTGGGTGCGATAGGCCAGCGCCCGCACTTCGTCGGCGACCACCGCAAAACCTCGTCCGCTTTCCCCTGCGCGGGCCGCCTCGATGGCGGCGTTGAGCGCAAGCAGGTTGGTCTGCTCGGCAATGGCACGGATCACATCCAGCACTTTGCCGATGTCCTGTGACTGGTTGGCCAGCGATTGCACCAACTCGCCGGTGTGCTGCACGTCGCTGGCCAGCGCATGGATGGCCGATGCGGTGTCACTGACCCGCGCCTGCCCCAGTTGCGCCGACTCACTGGATTGGCGGGTGGCATCGGATGTCGACACCGCGTTGCGAGCGACTTCTTCAACGGCCGTGGTCATTTCATTGACCGCCGTCGCCGCCTGTTCGATTTCGTTGTTCTGCTGCTGCAAGCCTTGTGTGCTGTCGAGCGTCACCGCGTTGAGTTCATCAGCAGCGCTCGCCAGTTGCGTGGCCGAACCGCTGATGCCTTGCAGCGTTTCCCGCAGGTTTTGCTGCATGGTCGCCAGCGCCTTGAGCAATCGGCTGACTTCATCGTTACCGTGGGTTTCGATCGGCCGGGTCAGGTCGCCTCGAGCCACACTTTCGGCAGCGCTGACGGCGCTGCTCAGCGGACGGACGATGCTGCGGGTGAGCAACATCGCCAGCGCCACCGTAGCCAGCGCCGCCAGCGCTATGAACAGGCTGACGATCGTGCGCGAGGTCTGGTAGTGGTCAGCGGATTTCTGGCTCTCCGCAGCAACCTGTCTGGCGAACAGATCCGACAGGTCATTGAGCTGCTTGCCGGAGCCGTCGACCACGGTCTTCATATCAACCAGCAACAGTTTGGTCAGCTCGTCACGCTGGCCTTGATCGGCCAGGGTGAAGGATTGCGCGATGCCGGTGCGATACGCGGCGAAGGTTGTTTTGAACTGGTCATAGAGCTGCTGGCCTTCCGCCGTGGTGACCAGTTTGTCGTAGGCGGCGATCTTCTCGCTCAGCTCCTTGTCGCGGGTATCCATCTGGCTGCGGTAAGTCGCGATGTTCTGCGGATCCTGATCAAGGGCCATGCGCAGGGAAATCGTACGGATCCGCAACATCAGCTCGCGAATTTCGTCACCGCCACGAATGCTCGGCAGCCACTGGCTCTCCACCGCGACCTCACTGTCACGAATGCTCGACATCTGCCCCAAGGCAAATACGCCGAGCAACGCCACCAGGACCGCAATCAGGGCAAAACCCAACGCGGCACGAGGAGCAATATTCAACTGACGAAGCAACATGACGAACGCCCTTATTCTTGTATTGGCCAGATTGAAGGGGCGAACAGTGGCAGCCCCTCTCGTTAGCGGGCTATCGGCAAGTTGTACGATGACTTGAAAGGAATTGTCTGACGCGAGGACAAAAAAAATCCCCGTATCTTTCGATACGAGGATTTTTAATATGGTCGGGGTAAGGGGATTCGAACTCCTGACATCCTGCTCCCAAAGCAGGCGCGCTACCGGACTGCGCTATACCCCGGTAAAAAAAAGGCGACCTTTCAAAGATCGCCTTCTTCGATCAGCGCTTTTGGCCTCTGATCTTAAGATTCGATCCCAGTGTTACCTGGTTTCAAAAATGGTGGGTCGTGTGGGATTCGAACCTACGACCAATTGGTTAAAAGCCAACTGCTCTACCAACTGAGCTAACGACCCAAAAATGGTCGGGGTAAGGGGATTCGAACTCCTGACATCCTGCTCCCAAAGCAGGCGCGCTACCGGACTGCGCTATACCCCGGCTTGAAATTGGCTCCGTGACCAGGACTCGAACCTGGGACCCAATGATTAACAGTCATTTGCTCTACCGACTGAGCTATCACGGAACTACATATTTCAATTTACAACGGTGAAACTTACAGCTCTTAGACGTCGTTCGCATCGCTGCGTTCGTGTGTCTGAGGCGCGCTATTCTACAACCTAGAACACCTCTGTCAACCCCCTAAATCGCTTTCAAGTTAATGATTTGCAACTTATTTCAGATTTCAGCTCAGTGAGCTGAGATGCTGCGGGTGACTGACTGCGGGGCGCACTTTACAAGCCTTTTCCTTAGAGTTCAACAGCCTAACGAAAAAAAGGCCTCGCAAAGCGAGGCCTTCCTTATTTCACTGGCTTTACCGCTCAGTCGAAAACGATTTCGTCGTTCACGACCTTGCCGGTTGCCGTGTCGCCCGGCAGGAAATGCCCTGACAGGATCAACTGCGCCAACGGGTTTTCGATCCAGCGCTGGATCGCACGTTTGAGCGGACGTGCGCCATACACCGGGTCGTAACCCACGGCAATCAGCTTGTCCATCGCTTCCGGGCTCAGTTCCAGCTTCAGCTCGCGCTCGACCAGACGACTGCGCAGACGGCCCAGCTGGATCTCGGTAATGCCCGCGATCTGATCCCGCGCCAATGGCTCGAAGATCACCACTTCGTCGACCCGGTTGATGAACTCGGGACGGAAGTGACTGGTCAGCGCGTCCATCACCGCTGCACGCTGCGCCTCACGGTCACCGACCAGTTCCTGGATCTGCAACGAGCCGAGGTTCGAGGTCATGACAATCACGGTATTACGGAAATCCACCGTACGTCCGTGGCTGTCGGTCAGGCGTCCATCCTCCAGCACTTGCAGCAGGATGTTGAACACGTCCGGGTGCGCCTTCTCGACCTCATCCAGCAGGATCACCGAGTAAGGCTTGCGACGCACCGCCTCGGTCAGGTAACCGCCCTCCTCGTAACCCACGTAGCCTGGTGGTGCCCCGATCAGCCGCGCCACGGAATGTTTCTCCATGAACTCGGACATGTCGATCCGCACCATTGCCTCTTCCGTGTCGAAGAGGAATTCGGCCAGCGCCTTGCACAGCTCGGTTTTACCGACCCCGGTCGGGCCGAGGAACATGAACGAACCGCTCGGACGATTCGGATCCGCCAGCCCGGCACGCGAGCGCCGTACGGCGTTGGCCACCGCGACCACCGCTTCGTCCTGACCGATCACGCGCTGGTGCAACAGGCTTTCCATCTTCATCAGCTTGTCGCGCTCGCCTTCGAGCATTTTCGACACCGGAATACCGGTCCACTTCGAAACGACTTCGGCGATTTCCTCTTCGGTCACCTTGCTGCGCAACAACTGGTTCTCGCTCTTGCCGTGCTGGTCGACCATTTGCAGGCTGCGCTCCAGATCCGGGATCACCCCGTACTGCAATTCGGCCATGCGGTTGAGGTCGCCTTTACGGCGCGCGGCTTCCAGTTCCTGACGCGATTGCTCGATCTTTTGCTGAATCTGTGCCGAACCCTGTACCTCGGCTTTTTCCGAGTTCCAGATTTCTTCCAGATCCGAGTACTCACGTTCGAGGCGGACAATTTCTTCCTGGAGTTTTTCCAGGCGCTTCATCGCCGCTTCATCGCTTTCTTTCTTCAGTGCCTGGGATTCAACCTTGAGCTGAATCAACCGACGCTCCAGACGATCGAGCACTTCCGGCTTGGAGTCGATCTCCATGCGGATGCGGCTGGCGGCCTCGTCGATCAGGTCGATGGCCTTGTCCGGCAGCTGCCGATCAGTGATGTAGCGATGGCTGAGCTTGGCGGCCGCGATGATCGCACCGTCAGTGATCGCCACCTTATGGTGAACCTCGTAACGCTCCTTGAGGCCACGCAGGATGGCGATGGTGTCTTCTTCGCTCGGCTCGTCCACCAACACTTTCTGGAAGCGCCGTTCGAGGGCGGCATCCTTCTCTATATATTGGCGGTACTCGTTGAGCGTGGTTGCGCCGACGCAATGCAACTCGCCGCGAGCCAATGCCGGTTTGAGCATGTTGCCGGCATCCATCGAGCCTTCGCCCTTACCGGCGCCGACCATGGTGTGCAGCTCGTCGATGAACAGAATGATCTGCCCTTCCTGCTTCGACAGTTCGTTGAGCAGTGCTTTGAGGCGTTCTTCGAACTCACCGCGATACTTGGCACCGGCAATCAGCGCGCCCATGTCCAGCGACAACAGGCGTTTGCCCTTGAGCCCGTCCGGCACTTCGCCGTTGATGATGCGCTGGGCCAGACCTTCGGCAATCGCGGTCTTACCCACACCAGGCTCACCGATCAGCACCGGGTTGTTCTTGGTGCGACGTTGCAGCACCTGAATGGTGCGGCGGATTTCGTCGTCACGGCCGATCACCGGATCAAGCTTGCCGTCTTCGGCGCGCTTGGTCAGGTCGACGGTGTACTTGTCCAGTGCCTGACGCGACTCTTCGTGGTTGGCGTCATTCACCGCCTCACCACCGCGCAGGTTGTTGATTGCGTTCTCCAGGGCTTTCTTGCTCACGCCCTGGCCGAGCAGCAGTTTGCCGAGCTTGCTGTTTTCGTCCATCGCGGCGAGCAGCACCAGCTCGCTGGAAATGAACTGGTCGCCCTTCTGCTGGGCCAGACGATCAGCCTGATTGAGCAGGCGCGCCAGATCCTGCGACATGTTGACGTCGCCGGTCGGGTTCTGGATTTTCGGCAATTGATCGAGCTCTTTGGTCAGCTCTTTGCGCAGGCTGTTGACGTCGAAGCCCACTTGCATGAGCAGGGGTTTGATCGAACCACCCTGCTGTTCAAGCATGGCTTGCATCAAGTGCGCCGGCTCGATGGCCGGATGATCGTGGCCAACGGCCAGGGATTGGGCGTCGGACAACGCCAACTGTAATTTGCTGGTTAAACGGTCTATACGCATGGGGTCACCTTCCTTTTGAGCAGGTCGGACCTAAAAACCATCCTGAATAAAGAAACCTGCCAGATACCACTGTAGATGCGGTCGATTCTGGGAGATTCAAGCGTCGGGAGATTGATGTAGATCAGACAAGCTTAGCGGGTGAGCCAGACAAGGGAGGCAAAGCGCCCCGTGCGCGACGCACGGCGGTAAGAAAAGAAGCGCGGATCGGTCACCGTGCAGAAACCGCCACCATAAACCGCCGTGACACCTTTGGCCGCCAGACGCAGGCGCGCCAGCAGATAAATGTCAGCCATGAACTTGCCAGCATTGTGGCTGGGCACGAAGGCGGCTGCCGCTTCCGGCAGTTGCTTGACGAAGACTTCGCGTACTTCCGGGCCGACTTCAAACGCTTTCGGGCCGATGGCCGGGCCGAGCCAGACCAGCACGTCCGCCGCAGCGGTGTCGAGATGATCGAGGGTGGCTTCCAGTACGCCGGCCGCCAACCCGCGCCAGCCGGCATGGGCCGCCGCGACGCGAGTGCCGGCCCGGTTGCAGAACAATGCCGGCAGGCAATCGGCAGTCATCGCCGTGCAGGCAATCCCGGGAGTTGCCGTCCAACTGGCATCGGCGGTTGCCACCACGCCCGGATCAGCATGAGCCACGACAATGCCGTGCACTTGCTGCAACCAGGCAGGCTTTATAGAGAAATGTTCGGTCAGACGCCGACGATTCTCGGCGACTGCGTCCGGGCGATCATCGACATGATCGCCCAGATTGAGGCTGTCGAACGGCGCCTCGCTGACACCTCCCTCGCGGGTGGTGACACAGGCCCTGACGCTGGCCGGCGCAGGCCAGTCCGGCGTCAGCCAGTTCATCCGACGAAGGCCTCGCGATCCTGCTTGAGCAGGGTCAGCAGCCAGACGAAATCTTCCGGCAGCGGCGATTCCCAGCTCATGCGCTCACCGGTGGTCGGATGATCCAGCTCGAGGAAACGCGCGTGCAGCGCCTGACGCGGGAAGTGCTTGAGCGACTCGACCATGGTCGGGTTCGCCGCGGGCGGAATGCGGAAACGACCACCGTACGCCGGGTCGCCGACCAACGGGAAGTTGATGTGCGACATGTGCACGCGAATCTGGTGGGTCCTGCCGGTTTCCAGTTTGACCCGCACATGCGTGTGGGACCGGAAACGCTCCAGCACGCGGTAGTGACTGACAGCCGGCTTGCCGCCTTCCATCACGGCCATGCGCTGGCGCTGCTGACCATGACGGCCGATCGGGGCGTTGATCTTGCCCCCGGCGGTCACCACACCGATCACGATGCACTCGTAGATCCGGCTGACGCTGCGGCTCTGCAGCTGGGCAACGAGCTTGGTCTGCGCCTGAATGGTCTTGGCCACCACCATCAGACCGGTGGTGTCCTTGTCCAGGCGATGCACGATACCGGCACGCGGGACATTGATGATGTCCGGCACGTGGTGCAGCAAGGCATTGAGCAAGGTGCCATCGGCGTGGCCGGCAGCCGGGTGCACCACCAGGCCCGCAGGCTTGTTGATCACCAGGATGTCGTCGTCTTCATAGACGATGTCGAGCTCGATGTCCTGGGCGATCCACTCGCCCTGGGCTTCCTGCTCGGCAGTCAGCTCAAGGACGGCACCGCCATGCACGATGTCGCGCGGGCGGATGACCGCCCCGTCCACAGTCAGGCGACCTTCTTTGATCCAGGCGGAAAGGCGCGAGCGTGAGTGCTCAGCGAAGAGTTGGGCGGCGACTTGATCGAGGCGTTGGCCGCCCAAATCGGACGGCACCTCTGCGCGAAGTTCAATTTTATCGGACATGCTCTGACTGGGCGTCGGCACAGCCTTTGGTTTCGGCTGCGCGCTTGTGGTTAAATACGGCGTCTTTTGCCCCGAGGCTTTTCAACGGGGCGCTCATCATAACAGGACGGCCCCGCCCAAGACAGCGGCCGTCATAGGGACGCAAGCCGCCATGCAAGTGAAACACCTGCTGCTGATCGCCATCCTCGCATTGACCGCTGCTTGCTCATCGAAGGAAGTCGTCGACGAAAACCTGAGCGAAGCCGAGCTGTACCAGCAGGCTCAGACCGACCTGGACAACAACAGCTACACCAGCGCCACGGCCAAGCTGAAGGCTCTGGAGTCGCGTTATCCGTTCGGTCGCTACGCGGATCAGGCACAGCTTGAACTGATTTATGCCAACTATAAAAACGCCGAGCCGGAAGCTGCCAAGTCCGCCGCCGAACGTTTTATCCGTTTGCACCCACAGCACCCGAACGTGGACTATGCCTATTACCTCAAGGGCCTGACCTCGTTCGACCAGGACGTCGGCCTGCTGGCGCGCTTCCTGCCGCTGGACATGACCAAGCGTGACCCTGGCGCTGCCCGCGACTCGTACAACGAGTTCGCCCAACTGACCAGCCGCTACCCGAACAGCCGCTACGCGCCGGACGCCAAGCAGCGCATGATCTACCTGCGCAACCTGCTGGCCGCCTACGAAATCCACGTAGCCGACTACTACCTGACCCGTCAGGCCTACGTCGCCGCCGCCAACCGTGGCCGTTATGTAGTGGAAAACTTCCAGGAAACTCCATCGGTCGGCGATGGCCTGGCGGTGATGACCGAGGCTTACCAGCGTCTGCACCTGGACGAACTGGCCGCTACCAGTCTGGAAACCCTGAAACTCAACTACCCGAATCACCCGAGCCTGCAGGACGGTCAGTTCGTGCCATCGGTTGCCGAAGCCGACAACCGCTCGTTCCTGAGCAAGGCGACTTTGGGCCTGATCGAGTCGCGTCCACCGCTACCGCCGGGAGAAACCCGCGCCAACCAGGACGTGCAGAAGCAGTTCCAGGACGCGAAAGACGCGATCCCGAACGAGCTCAAGCCTAAAGACGAAAACGGCGACGTGATCGAGGAAGAGCGTCATGAAGCCGAAGGCAACAACGAAGATCGTTCGTGGTTCAGCTACATGACCTTCGGCGTGTTCGACTGATCACATCGGTTACATAAAAAGGGAGATCTGCGGATCTCCCTTTTTTGTGGCGGCGCGTTAATAGTCTGTGCGCTTGCCGGCTCCTTGGCTAAACTGCCGAATCATTAGCCGAAAAGCCGCCCATCATGCTTCGTTTACTGTTCTGGATTGTCCTGATTTTCGCCGCGGTATGGCTGTGGCGCAAATTCAAGGCGCCCGCCTCGTCTGCTCAATCGCCCCGCGAGCAAGACGCCGCACCGATGGTGCGCTGCGCCCACTGCGGCGTGCATCTGCCCCGCGACCGTGCGCTGAACCTTCAGCAACAATGGTATTGCAGCCAGGCTCATCTTGAGCAAGGCCCGGGTGCCAGTGATCGCTGAGGCCGCCAACGCCGACCGTAAACAGGCGCAGCGCCTGCTGCGCCTTTATCATCTTTACCGTTTGAGTGTCGGCATCACGCTGGTGCTGCTGATCTCCAGCAATATGGACAATCGCCTGCTGACGTCGGCCGACGACGATCTGCTGCGCAGCGGCAGCTGGTTGTATCTGGTGCTGAACATCCTGCTGGTGGTGTTTCTGGAAAATACCCGGCGGCCCTCGCAGTTGTTCAGTCTGGCGCTGGTGGATGTGCTGCTGTTGTGCGGTTTGTTCTACGCGGCGGGCGGGGTGGCCAGCGCGATCGGCAACCTGCTGATTGTCTCGGTGGCGATCAGCAACACCTTGCTGCGCCGGCGCATTGGCCTGCTGATTGCCGCCATCGGCGCACTTGGCATTGTCGGCTCAAGCTTCCTGCTGAGCTTGAGCCATCCCCTGAGCGCCAATGACTATCTGCAAGCCGGAACCTTGGGCGCCTTGTGTTTTGCCGCATCGCTGCTGGTCCAGGGCCTGATCCGGCGCCTGGAAGTCAGCGAAAATCTCGCCGAACAGCGCGCCAGCGAAGTCACCAGCCTTGAAGCCCTCAACGCTCTGATTCTGCAACGCATGCGTACCGGCATTCTGGTGCTCGACGAGCAGCGCCGGGTCCAGCTGGCCAACCACAGTGCGAAGACGCTGTTGGCCCAGTCGCATCTTGAAGGCCATTTGATCAGCGACTATTCGCCGGCATTGGTCGAGCGCCTGCAACTGTGGCTGAGCAACCCGACCCTGCGCCCGCAGAGTCTGAAGATTCCCGGCAACGGCCTGGAACTGCAACCGAACTTCATCGCCCTCGATCAGAGCCCCAACCAGCAAACCCTGGTGTTCCTCGAAGATCTGGCGCAAGTCGCGCAGCAGGCCCAGCAACTCAAGCTCGCCGCGCTCGGGCGCCTGACCGCCGGCATCGCCCATGAAATCCGTAACCCGCTGGGGGCCATCAGTCACGCCGCGCAGCTATTGGGCGAGTCCGAGGAACTCGATGGCGCGGATCGACGTCTGACACAGATTATTCAAGACCACTCCCAGCGCATGAACCGAGTCATCGAAAACGTCCTGCAACTGTCGCGCCGCCAGCAGAGCGCCCCTCAGCGCCTGGATCTCAAGCCATGGCTGGAGCACTTCGTTGCCGAGAGCCGCGAACAGGCGAGCGAGCGGCAGTCGATTCATTTGCGGATCAATTCCGGGGACTTCATCACGTTGATGGATCCGGATCAGCTCACGCAGATTCTCGACAATCTGTTACGTAACGGCTGGCGCCACAGCGCTTTACTGCACGAGCAGGCCGAGGTCTGGCTGGCGCTGTTCATCGACCCCGAGAGCCAGCTGGCGGTGCTTGAAGTCCAGGACAATGGCCCCGGTGTACCACTGGATCAACAACCGCATCTGTTCGAACCCTTCTTCACTACCAGCAGCCAGGGCACCGGCCTTGGGCTTTATCTGTCCCGTGAGCTGTGCGAAAGCAACCAGGCGCGCCTAGACTTCAAACCACGCCAAGGCGGCGGCTGCTTTCGCATCACCTTTGCTCACGGACGGAAACAAAGTTGAACACGAGCCCACGGCAAAAAATCCTCATCGTCGACGACGAGCCGGATATCCGCGAACTCCTGGAAATCACCCTGGGACGGATGAAACTCGACACCTTCAGTGCTCGCAACCTCGGCGAAGCCCAGGCGCTGTTGCAACGCAATGCGTTCGACCTGTGCCTGACCGACATGCGCCTGCCCGACGGCACGGGGCTGGACCTGGTGCAGCACATCCAGCAACGTCATCCACAACTGCCGGTGGCGATGATCACCGCGTATGGCAGCCTGGAAACCGCGATCAATGCGTTGAAGGCCGGCGCCTTCGACTTCCTCACCAAGCCGGTTGATCTGACGCGCTTGCGTGAACTGGTCAGCACCGCGTTGCGCATGCCGGCGGTGGGCGGCGCCGGCACGTCGATAGATCGGCGCCTGCTCGGCGACTCACTGCCCATGCGCGATCTGCGCAAACAGATCGACAAGCTGGCGCGCAGTCAGGCGCCGGTCTACATCAGCGGAGAGTCGGGCAGCGGCAAAGAACTGGTCGCACGGCTGATCCACGAACAGGGACCGCGCGCCAGCAAGCCATTTGTGCCGGTCAATTGCGGGGCGATTCCGTCCGAGCTGATGGAAAGCGAGTTTTTCGGCCATCGCAAGGGCAGCTTCACCGGCGCGGTCGAGGACAAACCCGGACTGTTCCAGGCCGCGCATGGCGGCACCCTGTTTCTCGACGAGGTGGCGGACCTGCCGCTGGCGATGCAGGTCAAACTGCTGCGGGCGATTCAAGAGAAAGCCGTGCGCAGTGTCGGCGGCCAGCAGGAAGCGGTGGTCGATGTGCGCATTCTCTGTGCTACCCACAAGGATCTTGAGGCCGAGGTCGCCGCCGGGCGCTTTCGCCAGGACCTGTATTACCGCTTGAACGTGATCGAACTGCGCGTGCCGTCCCTGCGCGAACGGCGCGATGACATTCAGGTATTGGCTGCGCACATGCTCCAGCGTCTGGCGGCAGGCAGCGGTCGAGCGGCGGTCCGCCTGCACCCACAGGCGCTTGAGGCGCTGAAGAGTTACCGCTTCCCGGGGAATGTGCGAGAGCTGGAAAACGTCCTCGAACGGGCGCACACGCTGTGTGAAAACCAGTTGATCGAGGCGGCAGACTTACGCCTCAGCGAAGGTAATTGCGCGGTCGAGGGCGGCATCGCCGATCTTACCCGGATCGACAACCTTGAGGATTATCTGGAGAACGTCGAGCGCAAGCTGATCCTGCAGGCGCTGGAGGAAACCCGCTGGAATCGCACGGCAGCGGCGCAACGCTTGAGTCTGTCATTTCGCTCGATGCGCTATCGGCTGAAGAAACTCGGTCTGGATTGAGGCCCCCTTCGCGAGCAGGCTCGCTCCCACATTGGATTTTGTGACCGACAAAGATCAACTGTGGGAGCGAGCCTGCTCGCGAAAGCGATCTGCCAGGCTACAGAAAATATCAGACTAAATGCGACCTTCAGGCGCATACGGCGCCGGATCGATAATCGGCGTACGCCCGAGCATCACATCGGCAAACAACTGACACGACGCCGGCGCCAGCACCAGGCCGTTGCGGTAATGCCCGCAGTTCAGCCACAAACCGTCAAACCCCGGCACCCGGCCGATATACGGAATACCCTCCGGCGAACCCGGGCGCAAACCGGCCCAATGCCCCACCACTTCGGCCTCCGCCAGCGCCGGCAGCAACTCGACTGCCGAAGCCTTGAGGCTCTCCAGCGCGACCTCGGTCGGGGTCTTGTCGAAGCCTTCGTGCTCCAGCGTGCTGCCGATCAGAATGTGCCCGTCGCGACGCGGAATCGCATAACGTCCCTTGGCCAGCACCATGCTCGGCAGGAAATCCGCTGCACACTTGTAGAGAATCATCTGGCCCTTGACCGGCTCGACCGGGAGCGTCAGATCCAATGTCTTGAGCAGATCACCGCTCCATGCCCCGGCCGTCAGCACCACCTGGTCGCCACTGATCAGGCCCTTGGACGTCTCGACGCCAATCACTCGCTCGCCTTCGCGAACAAACCCGCTGACTTCGCATCGCTCGTGAATCGTCACGTTCGGCAGCCCCAGCAACGCCGCTTTCAGCGACTTCACCAGCCGTGGGTTTCTGACGTTGGCCACATCGGCCATGTAGATCGCCCGGGCGAACCCGCCCCCCAGCACCGGCACCGCGTCGTGCACCGCCGAGATATCCACAGCCCGCAGCGGACGGTTTTCCCGCTCAGCCCAGGCCAGTGCTTCGGTTTCATCTTCAAGATCCAGCCAGTACAGGCCGGTGGTGTGCACTTCGGGATCAACTCCGGTATCGGCAAGCAGCCGCTCGCCCAGCTGTGGATAAAAATCCTGCGACCAATGCGCCAGCGCAGTGACGGCCGGGCTGTAGCGCCACGGGTACAGCGGGGAAACGATGCCGCCACCGGCCCAGGACGATTCCTGGCCGACGTTCGAGCGATCCAGCAGCACCACGCTGCGCACTTCGGAGGCGAGGTTGTAGGCGGTCAGCAGGCCAATCACCCCGCCACCGACAATCACCACTTGCTGTTGCCTGGTCATGTTTGATCCAACCGTAATAAAGACAGCGGGCGCAAAGAGGCGCCCGTAAGAAGTTACCTCAGCGGCCCCAGCAATCCTTGGTGGTCAGCCCGGTGGTAGCGTTGTTCATGCTTCTGACGCCGGTGTTGGTCAGGGTGAAATCACCGCACTTGTCGGTCGCCATGGTCGTACCGGCCTTGCGGGTGGCGGTCAGCAGGAAGGTCTGGTCAGCGATCGTCGGGGTGATGGTGTAGAAATCATTGCCCGTGCTCAGACCGGTGATGCCGGTGTAGACGTTGTTTTTGGTGTAAAAGCGCTCGAGGATCTGCGCCTGTTCCGAAAGCAGCGACACCACTTCGGCGCGCCGGCCCTTTTTCAGGTACTCGGTGTAGCTCGGTGCGGCGATGGTGATGATGATCCCGATGATCGCAATCACGATCATGATTTCGATCAGGGTGAAGCCCCGGTTGAATCTGCGCATGCCTCAAACTCTCATTTACTGTATTTGTCGCCACATGATACGACGGCTGCCGCCACCGGGTTTTTCCACCAGCGTGGTCACGGTGCCACTGGAATCGTTGACGAACTTGCGAGTCCCGCCGTTGACGATGGCGTTCAGGGTCGGAATCCCGCCGGTGAACACTACGCCACTGGAGATCGTGTCGTTGCTGTCGACCACGCCATCGGAACTGGTGTCGAGCACCGCGTAGTTGAGCATCTTACCGCTGAACGCATCGAGTTCGACCAGTTTGCCGGTACCGAAACTGGCACAAGGGTCCGTGGTGTCGACACTGGCGGTGGTAAACACGATGCGTCCGAGCACCAGACTGGCCTGATTGATCACCCGCTCGCCAGTCAGCACATTGTTGTACACCAAAGGCAGATACCAGCCCTTCTCCCCCGGATAGGTCGTGTCGTTCTGGCTGGTAGTGATGAACTGCCCGGTGCTGCCGGAGAACACGCCGGTCACCGCCTGCGCCTGCAGACTGCTGACCGTCAACTGTCCGGAACCGCCGTCGGCATCCCACACCGAGTAGAACGCCTGCAAATCCTTGTTGGTCTTGTCGGCGGTCTCGTTGAATTTGCCGGTGCCGACGAAGATCTGTTTGCCCCCCAGCGAATTGTCCGCCAGCAGCGGCTGCGCGGTGATCGGCTGAGTCGCACCGCCCGCCGTGGTGAACAGTGGTTTGCCGGAAAACGCCACGCCCCAGCTGTCGGTCGACGTCGCGCTCAGATCGAATTTCCACAGGCGCCCTTTCAAATCACCGCCATAGGCGGCCTGCACCACGTTCGAAGAATTGACCTTGAGCTTGACCGACGACAGACCATTGGTGGTCTCGGTGCTGTCGATGACGATCTTCTTGATCAACGAACCGTCACGCACATCCAGCACATACAAAGCCGCCACTCCGGAGTTGCTGCCATAACCATTGGCAATGAACGCCGCCCAACGACCATCGGCCAAGCGTGCCACTTCCGGGCGCGCGTAGGCATAACCCAGATCATTAAATGCGTTGGCTGTGTTCGCTGTGGCGGGTGCGCTGACTTCCCACAAGGCATTGAGCACATTGCCCGCAGACGCATCGAACAGTTGCAGCGCGTAGAAAGTCTTGCCGCCAGCACCGGTGCCGCCGATGGCCAGGGTTTTCCAGGCGCTGTTGATTTGCGCGTCATACACACCGACCTGACCGTCCACCAGAAACTTGTGGCTGACGCCATTGATGTACGCCGGATCGGCAATCAGCCGTAGTGACGGCAACACGCTGGACGGCATGTAGGCATAACGTCGAGTGCCGTTGGCCGAGTTGATCACGTTGACGAACCCGTCGTTGGCATTCACCACCAGACTCGAATTCATGTTCGCTGCTTTGGTGGTCAGGTACGTGGTGTAAGTGGTGTCGCCCGACAGGTCGGAGGCGGTTTTATCACTGGGCGAAGCCAGCACCAGTGGCGAGTTGATGATGTCGCCGAGCAATACGCTGCGCACCTTGAGCCCGGTCTTGTTGGTGCCCTTGCTCCACTCCACCAGATCGCTGCCGCTGATGCCGGTGGGCAGGCTCTGGCTGAGCGCCGTCTGTTGGGTCGCGGAAAAGTTGCCGTAGGCCAGCGTCACGGCGGCGTTGCTGCTGGTGTTCCACGATTGATAGGTCGGTGCGGTCGCGCCCGGGACGATAGTGGTATCGGTGGTCCACAGGGCCGCCGAGGTGTTCACCGCGCCCGCCGAAGTGAAGCCGAATGACTTGATCGTGCCACGCCAGTCCTTGGGGTCGTAGCTGGTCTGGAAATAACTGGTGCCACTGGCCAGCGTGGTGCCGCTGGTGACTCCCGCGCCGCCGGAACCGGCCTTGGAGGTGATATCGCTCAACGCCGAAGACAACGCGGTGTTGAGACCGGTGCTGTCGGTCGCCTGGTAATAGCGGCCCTGCCCGTAGCTGGCAGCGTCCGAGAGCATGTCGTTGTCGGCGGTAAAACCGACGGTGTAGGTATTCATGTTCTGCTTGGGAAAATCCACCGCGTTCCAGCTTTTGCCGGCAGCGTCGGTCCCCGTCGAACGCATGTCGATGTCGAAGGCGAATTTGGCAATGTCATCCAGATACAGCGTGTCACCCTCGTTATCGCCATTGGGGTTGTTGCCGTCATTGTTGATGCCGTCCCAGTTCGGCAGACGACTGCCACCCAACGGATCATTGCTCGGGAAGGTGCGGTCGTAAGTCGGCAAACCGTCGGTGATGACCACGCCGTAGTTTTTCTGGCAGCGGTACTGGATCGGACTGGTGTAAGTCGTCGGCGTGCTGTTGTAGTACGGCGCCATGCCGCGCATGTAGCGGGTGATTTCGTAGTAGGTTTCCGCCAGTGGCGTGTTGGCCACGGCACCTAAAGCGTTGATCGAGGAAATCAGCGCGTTGTAGTTGGTGTCGGCCTGCGCCTGGGTCACGCTGCCGGACACCGGTGACAGGTCGCTGATGGAGCGGGCGATGTAGCCACCATTCCCGGGATTGTTGTTGGTGACCGGGTTGAAGGTCGACAGGCCCATGCGCAAGTTACGGTTGCTGGTGACCAGGGCGGTGGACACGTTGCGCGCGACGTTGATCCGGTAGTCGTTGGGAATCGCCCCGGTGGTGAAGTCGCGGGTGCCGTTGTTGATCGCCAGACTGACCACATAAGAAATGTAATCCCCCGTGTAGCGCGTATTGCCGCCGCCCACCGGATCAGGCAGTTTCAGGCACAGCGGTGCAATGCTGTTGTTGTAGAAGGCGAAGGCGCCGCCGGAACAACCGGATGTCGGCAGGTTCGATAAAAATACCGGATCGCCGGTAATCGCGGGCGCATTCAATGCCGAACACAGGCCAAGGAACGCATTGCACTGCCGGGCCGGGGTGCGCGTGACGTTCGGGTCGAATCCTGCCGCGTAAATGATGCTGTTCATACTGCCGGAATCGTCGATCAGCAACATCACGTTGGGCGGCACCGCCGCTGCGCTCAAGAGTGGCGAGTCGGACGGCGTGAACGCATACGCCGGCGCCGCCAGATACAAGCCCAGCAGCATGCCGGCCAACAGTGTCCAGCAGCGCTCAATACTTCGCATAGACACTCTCCACCACACTGCGCGACGTACCGGCAATGCCGACTGCCGTAACCCGATACAGGGTCGCCGACGTGTTGCTCGGCACGTTGACCGCCGTCAGAGTGGTACCGATATTCTGTACACCATAAAAGCCGTTACCGGCTGCGATCCACGTTACGCCGGAAGTCGAATTAAGCCCCGCCGCACTGACCACCGAGGACTCTGCTGGCGGCGCACACTGCGTGGTATTGGCACACACCGCCAGCGAGTAACTGTCGAGCTGTACCGCACTCTCGCCGATACGCAACGCGGCCTCGGCGGTCTGGAACGACTGATTGCGCAGGCTGACGCTGCCGGCCATTTTCTCCTGCAGGTTGGCGCTCTGCATCGAGGACAGCCCGATCAAGGTCAGCAGCAACAGGAACACCAGACTGACCAGCAGCGCCATTCCGCGCTGGTTTTGCCGCTGGTTGAATGCAACTTTCATCAGCCCGGCCCTCACTGCAAGCGGTTGCGCAATGCGGCAACCACGTTGAAGGTTTGATTGGCCACCCGATTGTTCGGGTCGGTGAGGGTCAGGCTCAGGCGCACACTGCGGATGCGCGCCGGATCGCTGGGGTTGGCGCTGTAGGAGGAAGCCGCGACGTCGGTGGCGGACGCGGCCAGGCCGAAGGTCACATTAAAGGCACTGACGTTATTCACCAGGACCTGTTGGGTCGGGGTGCCGCTGCCGGTGCCCATGAGAATCTGGTTGTTGCTGAAGCTGTAGATCAAGCGGCGGATCGGAAAGGCGATCTGCCCGCTCGCCGCCGCCCGCAACCCGGTATAGGCCGTGGCGCTGTTGCGGCAATCGGAGAGCACCGTCCAAGTCGGTGTGCCGCCACTGCCGCCAACATCGGCGGTGACCAGGGTCAGCTTGAGGTTGCTGTTGTCCCAGTTGATCGGCGTAACCTGCGCCGCGTAGAAATCCCCTGCCGAACTCGCGTCAGTAATTGTGCCCAGGCAGCCAAACATGCCGACCATGCGCAGTTCCTGGATCATCTTGCTCAGGACAAAACGCGCGTCTTCCTGCATCGCAGCGGCGGTGTTCTGGCTGACGTAAGTGTTTTTGGCCGCAAGGAACGTCTGCACCACCCCCAGTACGATGATCAGCCCAAGCGCCAGCGCGATGAGCATTTCGATCAGGCCGAACCCCCGCTGATCATGCTTCATGGCGTGGCCACCGGGTCGACCGTGGCGCGACTGGTCAGAACAAAGCTGCGTGTGGTGCCGGTGGCATTCGCGGCCCGCGAGTCATTCCAGTTGATGGTGATGGTGTACACCCGCTGATTGAGGGTGATCGTGCCCGTGGCGGTGGGCCCGCCGAAATTGACGATGTTGGTGGTGAAGTCGTAAAGATCCTGATCGCGGGCCACACCGAGATTGCCCGAGGTCGGCGGCGTCACCGTGTAGTCGGCGGCAGCGTTGGCGCGGATGCGGTCCATCATGTCGTAGGCGATAAAACTGGCCTGACTGGTCATTCGTGAACTGTCAGTGTATTTCAGCGCATTGAGTTGCACGGCGGCTGCGCCCAATATCCCGACCGTCAGAATCAGCAACGCGACCAGCACTTCGATCAGCGACATGCCTTCCTGTGCCTGTGTGCTCCCTGCCCTCATCCGCAACTTCCACCCGATTGAATTCGTCCGTTCAGACACACGTTCAGCGTCCTGCTTTGCGTTCCCAGCACGTAACTGATGACCACCGCTGTCGACGGCGCCGCCAGGCCACCCAGATTATTGAAATCCAGTGCGGACACTCCTGAGGGTAGCGTCAGAGTCGCGCCGCTGCTCATCGCTGGAACAACCCGCAATACATTGGCCGCAGTGCCAGTACCGTCGTAGACCGACAATTCGCCGGTCCACACGCTGCCGCCGGCGCTCGGGCGCAAGCGTGTGGTCACGCCGCGATCAATCGCCTCCAGCCGCGCAAAGTTGATGGCACGCTGCAGGTCGCCCATTTCCGTATCGGCCTTGCTGCTCTGGATCGAGCGGGTGAAACCCGGCACCGCCAGGGTGATGAGGATCACCAACACGGCGACCGCAGCCAACAGCTCGGGCAGCGTGAAACCTTTTGTACGATGATCCATCGATGCCCTCCGTTGCCGTCGGCTATACCTGCTTCTACAAACTAGAACATTCGACCGGCCTGCGTCGGTTGATTTGCCCTGCCCGACGAAAAGGATCGTGCCGGGCTTCATGCTCCACGGAGGGAGTCGTCATGCCGCAACAGGGTTTCAGCCTGATCGAATTGCTTATGGGACTGGCGATTGGCGCAATTGTTCTGTCATTGGTCAGTCCGGCGTTCGCCGCCTTCACCGAGGCGACTCATCGCGAGCAGGCAGCGCGGTCGCTGCTCGAGGGCATTCGCAACGCCCGCACCCTGGCCATCACCCGCAATCAGAGTGTGGTAATCCATGGCATCGGTGGCGACTGGAGTCAGGGCTGGCGGATCATTCTGGATCTCAACGGCAAGGGGCCGCAGGACAGCAGCAATCCGCTGCTGGTGGAAAAGGCGAGTGACGGACGAATACCGATCGTCGGCAATTGGGCGGTGAGTCGTTATGTGCGTTTCAGCAGTCTGGGACAACCGCTGATGCCCGGGCGGGCGTTTCAGGCGGGGACGCTACATATCTGCTCGGCACGCGAGCCGGTCAGCCAACTCCAGGTGGTGCTGGCGGCAACCGGTCGGGTGCGCCTGACCAGCGCAAAGGCTGAGCAGGCGCTGTGCCTGACGACGAAAAACGTCAGATCGAGCGGACGCGCAGCTCTTTCGGCATCGAGAAGGTGATGTTCTCTTCGCGGCCGGCCAGCTCATCGGCACCCGTCGCGCCCCAGGCCTGCAACTGCTGGATCACGCCGCGCACCAACACTTCCGGCGCGGAGGCTCCGGCGGTGATGCCGATGCGCTCAACGCCATCGAACCAGCTTTTCTGCAGGTCTTCGGCGCCGTCGATCAGGTAGGCCGGCGTGGCCATGCGTTCGGCCAGTTCACGCAGGCGATTGGAGTTGGAGCTGTTCGGGCTGCCCACCACCAACACCACGTCGCACTCGTCAGCCAGTTGCTTGACCGCGTCCTGACGGTTTTGCGTGGCGTAGCAGATGTCGTCCTTGCGCGGACCACCGATGGCCGGGAAACGTGTGCGCAGGGCATCGATCACGCGACTGGTGTCGTCCATCGACAGGGTGGTCTGGGTCACGAACGCCAGTTTTTCCGGGTTACGCACCTGCAGTTCGGCCACGTCTTTTTCGTCTTCGACGAGGTAGATCGCGCCACCATTGCTGGCGTCGTACTGGCCCATGGTGCCTTCGACTTCCGGGTGGCCGGCGTGGCCGATCAGGATGCACTCACGGCCGTCGCGGCTGTACTTGGCGACTTCGATGTGCACCTTGGTCACCAGCGGGCATGTGGCGTCGAATACTTTAAGGCCACGGCCGGCGGCTTCATTGCGCACGGCCTGGGAAACACCGTGAGCACTGAAGATCACGATGACGTCGTCCGGCACTTGATCCAGTTCTTCGACGAAGATCGCGCCACGGTTGCGCAGGTCTTCGACGACGAACTTGTTGTGCACCACTTCATGACGCACATAGATCGGCGGCCCGAAGACTTCCAGGGCGCGGTTGACGATTTCGATCGCCCGGTCCACGCCGGCGCAGAAGCCACGGGGGTTGGCGAGTTTGATTTGCATGCTGTGCCTCGTGTCTTGCGCGCAAGAAATAGCGAAAACGGTTGAAAACATTGTGGGAGCGAGCCTGCTCGCGAAGGCAGTGTGTCAGACAACAGCTATGTTGAATGTCAGTCAGCATTCGCGAGCAGGCTCGCTCCCACATTTTTTACAGCGCTTTGACGTTGATGATCTCGACGTCAAAGGTCAGCGTCTTGCCTGAGAGCGGATGGTTGAAGTCGATGGTCACTTGCGCGTCGTCGAACGCTTTCACCACACCCGGCAACTCAGTATTGGCCGCATCATTGAAGATCACCAGCAAACCCGGCGACAGTTCCATGTCGACGAACTGCGAACGCGGGATGATCTGTACGTTTTGCGGGTTCGGCTGGCCGAAGGCGTTTTCCGGCTCGACGGTCAGCGTACGCTTGTCGCCGGCCTTGAAGCCGAACAATGCCGCTTCGAAACCCGGCAGCAGGTTGCCGTCGCCGACCTTGAAAGTCGCCGGGGTTTTGTCGAATGTGCTGTCGACCGTGTCGCCGTTCTCCAGGCGCAATGCAAAGTGCAAAGTGACTTCCGTGTTCTGGCCGATGCGTTGCTCAGCCAATACCTGTTCAGTCATGAACGGCTTCTCCGGTTTTCTTCGATTTGAACATGTCCAGTGCGAGCATCACCGCACCCACGGTGATGGCGCTGTCGGCGAAGTTGAACGCCGGGAAGTACCAGCGGTTCTGCCAGTGCACCAGAATGAAGTCGATCACATGGCCCAGGGCAATGCGGTCATACAGATTGCCCAGCGCGCCACCCAGCACCAGCGCCAAGGCGACGGCCAGCCAGGTATCGTTGCGGCCCAGGCGTTTGAGCCAGACCACCAGCACCGCACTGACCACGATCGCGATCAAGGCGAACAGCCAGCGCTGCCAGCCGGAGCTGTCAGCCAGGAAGCTGAACGCCGCGCCGGTGTTGTAGGCCAGGGTCCAGCTGAAGTAATCGGGAATGATCACGATCTGCTGGAACATTTCGAGCTTGCCTTCGAAGTAGAACTTGCTGGCCTGGTCGATGACCAGAACCAGCAAGCTCAACCAGAGCCAGCCCAACCGTCCGAAACGGCCAACGGCGTTAGGCATAGTGACGAACCTCGCCGGCGCCATCGATGTTGTCGACGCAACGGCCGCAGATTTCCGGATGCTCCGGGTTCACTCCGACGTCTTCACGGCAGTGCCAGCAACGGGCGCATTTCGGGAAGGCCGATTTGACGATCTTCAGTTTCAGGCCACTGACTTCGGTGGCTACCGCGTCCGCAGGAGCCTGAACGAAAGGTGCCACGCTGGCAGTCGAGGTGATCAGGACAAAGCGCAGTTCGTTGCTCAGCTTCGCCAGGTCGGCGCTCAGCGCGTCTTCGGCGAACAGCGTCACTTCGGCTTGCAGGTTGCCACCGACGGCTTTGGCCGCACGCTGGATTTCCATCTCTTTGTTGACCGCCACCTTCACTTCCATGATGCGATCCCAGTACGCGCGACCCAGCTCGAAGCCTTCCGGCAGTTCGGTCAGACCTTCGTACCAGGTGTTGAGCATGACGGATTCGTTGCGCTCGCCTGGCAGGTACTGCCACAGCTCGTCGGCGGTGAACGCGAGGATCGGCGCGATCCAGCGCACCAGCGCTTCGGAGATGTGGAACAGCGCGGTCTGGCACGAGCGGCGTGCCTTGCTGTCGGCGCCGGTGGTGTACTGGCGGTCCTTGATGATGTCGAGGTAGAAACCACCCAGCTCCTGCACGCAGAAGTTGTGGATCTTCGAGTAAACGTTCCAGAAACGGTATTCACCGTAGTGCTCTTGCAATTCGCGTTGCAGCAGCAGCGTGCGATCCACCGCCCAGCGATCCAGCGCCAGCATGTCTTCTGCCGGCAGCAGGTCGGTGGCCGGGTTGAAACCGGTCAGGTTGGAAAGCAGGAAGCGCGCGGTGTTACGGATACGGCGATAGGCGTCCGCGCTGCGTTGCAGGATCTGCTCGGACACCGCCATTTCGCCGGAGTAGTCGGTCGACGCGACCCACAGACGCATGATGTCGGCGCCCAGAGTGTCGTTGACTTTCTGCGGCGCGATCACGTTGCCCAGCGATTTGGACATCTTGCGCCCGGACTCGTCCACGGTGAAACCGTGGGTCAGCAGTTCGCGGTACGGCGCGTGATTGTCGATGGCGCAACCGGTCAACAGCGACGAGTGGAACCAGCCGCGGTGCTGGTCGGAACCTTCCAGGTACAGGTCGGCGCGTGGACCGGTCTCGTGGCCCATCGGGTGTGAGCCGCGCAATACGTGCCAGTGAGTGGTGCCCGAGTCGAACCAGACGTCGAGGGTGTCGCTGATCTTGTCGTATTGCGGGGCTTCATCGCCCAGCAGTTCGGCAGCGTCGAGTTTGAACCAGGCTTCGATGCCTTCGACTTCGACGCGCTTGGCGACTTCTTCCATCAGTTCGACGGTGCGTGGGTGCAGCTCGCCGCTTTCCTTGTTGAGGAAGAACGGGATCGGCACGCCCCAGTTGCGCTGACGGGAGATGCACCAGTCCGGACGGTTGGCGATCATCGAGTGCAGGCGCGCCTGGCCCCAGGCCGGAACGAACTTGGTGTCTTCGATGGCCTTGAGCGAGCGTGCGCGCAAGGTGTCGCCGCTGACTGGTTCTTTGTCCATGCCGATGAACCACTGCGCGGTGGCGCGGTAGATCAGCGGGGTCTTGTGACGCCAGCAGTGCATGTAGCTGTGTTCGATGACGGTGGTGTGCAGCAGCGCACCGACTTCGGTGAGTTTTTCGACGATGGCCGGGTTGGCCTTCCAGATGAACTGGCCGCCGAAGAATTCCAGCGACGGCACGTACACGCCGTTGCTTTGCACCGGGTTGAGGATGTCATCGTTGACCATGCCGTATTTCTTGCAGGTCACGAAGTCGTCCACACCGTAGGCCGGAGCGGAGTGAACCACGCCGGTGCCAGCGCCCAGTTCGACGTAGTCGGCCAGGTACACCGGCGACAGGCGGTCGTAGAACGGGTGGCGGAAGTTGATCAGTTCCAGCGCCGAACCCGGCGCAGTGGCCAGTACGGTGCCTTCAACGCCGTAACGCGACAGGCAGGATTCAACCAGCTCTTCAGCCAGGACCAGCAGCTTGTCGCCGATATCAACCAGCGCGTAGTTGAATTCCGGGTGCACGTTCAGCGCCTGGTTGGCCGGGATGGTCCACGGGGTGGTGGTCCAGATCACGATCGAGGCAGGCTTGCCCAGCGACGGCAGACCGAACGCGGCGGCCAGTTTGGCTTCGTCGGCGATCGGGAACGCCACGTCGATGGTCGAGGACTTCTTGTTCTCGTACTCGACTTCGGCTTCGGCCAGCGCCGAACCGCAATCGAAGCACCAGTTCACCGGCTTGAGGCCCTTGAACACGAAACCGCCCTTGACGATTTCGGCGAGGGCGCGGATTTCACCGGCCTCGTTCTTGAAGTCCATGGTCTTGTACGGGTTGGCGAAGTCGCCGAGCACGCCGAGGCGGATGAACTCGGTCTTCTGCCCTTCGATCTGCTCGGTGGCGTAGGCACGGCACAGCTCGCGGGTCTTGTCCGCGCCCAGGTTCTTGCCGTGGGTCACTTCAACCTTGTGCTCGATCGGCAGGCCATGGCAGTCCCAACCCGGAACATAAGGCGCGTCGAAACCCGACAGGGTTTTCGAGCGGATGATCATGTCCTTGAGAATCTTGTTCAGTGCGTGACCGATGTGGATCGTGCCGTTGGCGTACGGAGGGCCGTCGTGCAGGACGAACTTCGGACGATCCTTGCCAATCTCGCGCAACTTTCCGTACAGGCCAATACTGTCCCAGCGCTGCAGAATCTGCGGTTCGCGCTGTGGCAGGCCGGCCTTCATTGGGAAGGCGGTGTCCGGAAGGTTTAGCGTGGCTTTATAGTCGGTCATTTAAGGCTCTTCATTAGCGATGGGCGCTAGGTGCGGCTAGTGCACGGGCGGCGGCGACATCCGCGTTGATCGCCGTTTTCAGTGCCTCCAGGGAGGCGAAACGCTGCTCTTCACGCAGCTTTTGGTGGAAAACCACCGTCAGACGCCGGTCATACAGATCGCCGGCAAAATCCAGTAGATGAACTTCAAGGTGGGCTTTGCCATCACCTTGGACCGTGGGCCGCACGCCGATGTTGGCGACGCCGGGCCAGGTCTTGCCGTCGATGTCCACATCCACCAGGTATACCCCGGTGAACGGCACACGACGACGCTTGAGTTGAATGTTGGCAGTGGGCGTACCCAGTTGCCGGGCCAGTTTCTGGCCGTGCAGCACGCGACCGGCGATCCGGTACGGGCGGCCGAGCAAGCGTTCGGCCAAGGCAAAATCGGCGGCGGCCAACGCGTTGCGCACCTGGGTGCTGCTGACACGAATGCCGTCCAGCTCGACGGTTTGCGCGGCTTCGACGGTAAAACCGTGAACCTGCCCGGCCTGCAGCAGGAAATCGAAATCGCCGAGGCGGTCGCAACCAAAGCGAAAATCGTCGCCGACTTCCAGATGCTGCACGCCGAGACCGTCCACCAGGATGGTATCGACGAACTCACTGGCGCTGAGCTTGCTCAGGCGCTGGTTGAATGCCAGGCACAACACCCGGTCGACACCTTCGGCAGCCAGCAGCTGCAATTTGTCGCGCAAGCGGGCCAGACGTGCCGGCGCGGTCTCCGGGGCAAAGAACTCCCGGGGCTGCGGCTCGAAAATCACCACGCAGCTGGGTACGCCCAACTCAAGCGCACGCTCACGCAGCCGGGCCAGGATAGCCTGGTGACCACGGTGAACACCGTCAAAGTTGCCAATAGTGGCGACGCAGCCCCGATGCTGGGGGCGCAAGTTGTGGAGGCCTCGAACCAGCTGCATAACGCGCTTCTTGCTCATAAAGTGGTCGATTATAACCACACCCGACGGTCGACGACAGGCAACACCGTAACGCAAAGTGCTCGAGCCGACAAAACTGCCAGCCCATGCCCGTATTTAATGGCTGAAACCTCAGCTCAAGCCTTGCGATTGAAGTCACGCAGGCGGAAACCGAGCAGCAGCAACATACCGAAATACGCCACCACACCAGCAACCACCAGCGCCCCCAGACGCAGGAAGCGCTCCAGCATGTGTCCCTGATCCCAGGCCGGCATGAAATGCATGCCCAGCAGCAGCACTGCCGACATCACCGCCACCGCTACCACCAGCTTGAAACCGAACATGTACCAGCCCGGTTGCGGCTGATACATCTTTTGCTTGCGCAGTTGATAGAACAGCAACCCGGCATTGAGGCAGGCCCCGGCACTGATCGCCAGCGCCAGACCGGCGTGAGCCAGCGGGCCGATCAACACCAGATTGAACAACTGCGTGCACACCAGCGTGAAGATTGCGATTTTCACCGGGGTGCGGATGTTCTGTTGCGCATAAAAGCCCGGCGCCAGCACTTTGATCACGATAATTCCGAGCAGACCGACAGAATAGGCAATCAGCGCACGCTGGGTCATGGACGCATCGAACGCGCTGAATTGCCCGTACTGGAACAGAGAAACGGTCAGCGGCTCGGCGAGAATCCCCAGCGCCAATGCACACGGCAGCACCAGCACAAAGCACAGGCGCAGGCCCCAGTCGAGGATCCGCGAATATTCGTGGCGATCCTTGCTCGCATAGGTCTTGGCCAATGTCGGCAGCAGAATCGTGCCCAACGCTACGCCGAGCACGCCGGACGGCAGCTCCATCAAACGGTCGGCGTAATACATCCACGACACCGACCCGGCCACCAGGAACGAAGCGAAAATGGTGTTGATGATCAGCGAAATCTGACTCACCGAGACGCCAATGATCGCCGGCAACATCTGCTTCATCACTCGCCAGACACCGGTATCACGCAGGTTCAGGCGTGGCAGCACCAGCATGCCGATCTTTTTCAGGTGCGGCAGTTGATAGAGCAACTGCGCCAGACCACCGACCAGCACCGCCCAGCCCAACGCCATGACCGGCGGGTTGAAATACGGCGTCAGGAACAGCGAAAACACGATCATGCTGACGTTAAGCAGGGTCGGCACGAAGGCCGGCACCGAAAAACGGTTCCAGGTATTGAGAATCGCCCCGGCCAGCGAGGACAGGGAGATCAGCAATATATAAGGGAACGTCACCCGCAACAGATCAGAGGTGAGCTGGAATTTTTCCGGTGTGTCGGTAAAACCCGGAGCCGTGGCCCAGATCACCCACGGTGCAGCGATCATCCCCAGCGCGGTAACCAGCGCCAGCACCAGGGTCAGCAAACCGGAAACGTAAGCGATAAAGGAGCGAGTCGCCTCTTCGCCCTTTTGGCTTTTGTATTCGGCCAGAATCGGCACGAAAGCCTGCGAGAACGCACCCTCGGCGAAGATTCGTCGCAGCAGGTTGGGCAATTTGAAGGCAATGAAAAAGGCGTCCGTCGCCATTCCGGCGCCGAAGGTGCGAGCGATGAGCGTGTCACGGACGAACCCCAGAATCCGGGAAAGCATCGTGATAGAGCTGACAGCGGCCAACGATTTGAGCAGATTCATTGAGGAAATTAGTGCCTGTCGATAAACAGCAGGCGAACAATGCGCCTACTTGTGCGATACTCCGCGCCGCAACAGCACAGAGCCAAAGCTCGCGAGTTTACAGGTCAAGCGCCGGAAATAAATATCCCGCCTCTTTATACCTACCACTTAGCGGAACGTTTCAAGCGCCCTTGACAAGACTTCTCTTCATCGGCATGATTCGCGGCCTATTTTGTTTGCTATTTCCTAAAAAGTCTTTCGAGGAGCTCGACGGTGGCCAACTCACCTTCCGCCAAAAAACGTGCAAAACAGGCTGAGAAGCGTCGCAGCCACAACGCCAGCCTGCGTTCCATGGTTCGTACCTACATCAAGAATGTAGTTAAAGCCATCGACGCAAAAGACGCTGAAAAAGCTCAAGCTGCATACGTTCTGGCTGTGCCAGTTATCGACCGCATGGCCGATAAAGGCATCATCCACAAGAACAAGGCTGCTCGTCATAAGAGCCGTCTGAATGGCCACGTCAAAGCACTGAAAGAAGCTGCTTAATCGACGTAGTCATTAAAAAACCGACCTTAGGGTCGGTTTTTTATTGCCTGCAATTTGATAAACGCAGAGCAAAAAAATGCAGGAGCGAGCAAGCTCACCCCTGCAATTGGTTTTGCGCTGTTACTGCTGGACCGGCACCCACGGCACGATCGGAATTGCGGTTACCGCATTCTGCGGACTCCCTTCGATCACGCGATCGCTGTAGACCAGATACACCAGCGTATTGCGCTTCTTGTCGAGGAAACGCACCACCTGCATGGTCTTGAACACCAGCGACGTGCGCTCCTTGAACACCTCGTCGCCGTCTTTCAACTCACCCTTGAACTTGATCGGACCCACCTGGCGACAGGCAATCGACGCTTCAGCGCGATCCTCGGCCAGACCGAGGCCACCCTTCACCCCACCCGTTTTGGCGCGAGACAGGTAGCAGGTCACGCCGTCGACTTTCGGATCATCGAAAGCCTCGACTACGATTCGGTCATTCGGGCCGACGAACTTGAACACCGTCGACACCTGACCGATTTCCTCGGCCGAGGCCAGCAATGGCAACGCCATCAGCAGACCCAACAATCCTTTTGCCATGCGCATGCGTAATTTCCCTTAGACCAGAATCAGGTTGTCACGGTGAACCAGTTCCGGCTCAGCCATGTAGCCCAGCACGCCGACAATTGCATCCGACGACTGACCAATGATTTTTTGCGCCTCAAGCGCACTGTAGTTAGCCAGTCCACGGGCAATCTCGCGACCATCAGGTGCCACGCAGACCACCATTTCGCCCCGGCGAAAACTGCCCTGAACCAGCTTCACTCCGACCGGCAACAGACTCTTGTGGCCCTGCGACAATGCCGACACCGCACCTTCGTCCAGCACCAGCGTGCCGCGAGTTTGCAGATGCCCGGCCAGCCACTGCTTGCGCGCAGCCAGCATGCCGCGCTCAGGCGACAGCAGCGTGCCGATGCGTTCACCCGCCTTCAAACGATCAAGCACTCGCTCCAGACGCCCACCGACGATGATCGTATGCGCCCCGGAACGCGCCGCCAGACGTGCCGCTCGCAGCTTGGTCTGCATGCCGCCACGCCCCAGCGCACCGCCGGTGCCGCCCGCCACCGCATCCAGAGTCGGATCATCGGCACGCGCCTCATAAATCAGTTGCGCATCGGGGTTATTGCGCGGATCAGCATCGAACATGCCATCGCGATCGGTGAGGATCACCAGCAGATCAGCCTCGACCAGGTTGGCCACCAGCGCTGCCAGCGTGTCGTTGTCGCCGAAACGAATTTCGTCAGTGACCACCGTGTCGTTTTCGTTGATCACCGGGATGACTTTCAGCTCGACCAGTGCACGCAGGGTGCTGCGGGCGTTCAGGTAGCGCTTGCGGTCGGACAAGTCATCGTGAGTCAGGAGAATCTGCGCGGTGTGCCGACCGTGCTCGGCAAAGCTCGATTCCCAGGCCTGCACCAAGCCCATCTGACCGATTGCCGCGGCAGCCTGGAGCTCGTGCATCGCACTGGGTCGTGCGGTCCATCCCAGACGGCTCATGCCGGCAGCCACAGCACCGGAAGACACCAGCACCAGCTCGACACCCGCCTCATGCAAGGCCACCATCTGCTCGACCCAGACACTCATTGCCGCGCGATCCAGCCCTTTGCCATCAGCCGTCAGCAAAGCGCTGCCGATCTTCACGACCCAACGCTGCGCACCTGTCACCTTGCTCCGCATCATCTTCAACCTTAGCTTGAGGGCAGCGCGACCCAGCGCCGCCCATGTCGTTATTTGTGACTTGCGATTTCCAGATACTAAAACGCCGCTCGATTGAGCGGCGCTTAAGTTTACTGCAACGAATCAGTCGCGCACGTAAATGATTTCCGGACCGTCTTCATCATCCACATCTTCTTCGTCCCAGTCATCGTCGCCGATGTCATGGACCGACTTCACACCGCTGCGACGCAGGGCACGCTTGTCGTCCAGCGCCTGCAATTGAGCACGAGCTTCATCTTCGATGCGCTGATCGAGATCGGCCAGCTCTTCCTTGTACGCCGGGTCGTTAGCCAGACGATCGGCACGATCTTCCAGGTAACGCATGATGTCGCGCGTCAGACGCTCGGTGCCTTCTTTGGCGATGGCCGAGATCACGTAGACCGGACCTTCCCACTGCAGACGATCGACGATTTCCTTGACGCGCTCTTCGTGCTCTTCTTCAAGGATCTGGTCGCATTTGTTCAGCACCAGCCAACGATCACGCTCAGCCAGCGAAGGACTGAATTTGACCAGTTCATTGACGATCACTTCAGCCGCGTCTGGTGCACTGCTGTCATCCAGCGGCGCCATGTCGACAAGGTGCAGCAACAGACGCGTACGCGCCAGGTGCTTGAGGAAGCGAATACCCAGACCGGCACCGTCGGAAGCGCCTTCGATCAGACCCGGAATGTCGGCGATGACGAAGCTTTTCCAGCGGTCGACGCTGACCACACCCAGGTTCGGCACCAGCGTGGTGAACGGGTAGTCGGCGACTTTCGGCTTGGCCGCCGACACCGAACGGATAAAGGTACTTTTACCGGCGTTCGGCAAGCCCAGCAGACCAACGTCGGCCAGCACTTTCATTTCCAGCTTCAGGTCGCGCTGCTCACCCGGCTTGCCCGGCGTAGTCTGGCGCGGCGCACGGTTGGTACTGGATTTGAAACGCGTATTGCCCAGACCGTGCCAACCGCCCTGCACTACCATCAGTTTCTGGCCAGCCTTGGTCAGGTCGCCAATCACTTCCTGGGTGGCCGAGTCGATCACGGTGGTACCGACCGGCACGCGCAGGATCAGGTCTTCACCCTTCTTGCCGGTGCAATCGGTGCTGCCGCCGTTGGAGCCACGCTCGGCATCGAAGTGCCGGGTGTAACGGTAGTCGACCAGGGTGTTGAGGTTTTCGTCGGCCATCATGTAGATGGAACCGCCGTCACCGCCGTCACCACCGTTCGGGCCGCCGTTCTCAATGAATTTTTCCCGACGGAAACTCATGCAGCCATTGCCGCCGTCGCCAGCTTTTACGCGGATCGATACTTCGTCTACAAACTTCATAACTCAACGCCTCTCGCCATACGGACGAGCCGAAAAACAATCAAGACATAAGACTCTTGCAAAAATGAGCGCAGCGACCCCAAACCACGACCTGCATCGCACGCCGACAGCCCATACAAACAGTTTTGCAAGAGACTCACCCCACAAACGAAAAAGCCCCGTCGCAAGACAGGGCTCTTCCAGCGATCTCGCGATTAAGCCGCGACAACGCTCACGTAACGACGACCGAAGGCGCCTTTTACTTCAAACTTGATCACGCCTTCGATTTTCGCGAACAGGGTGTGATCTTTACCCATGCCAACGCCGTAGCCAGCGTGGAATTGGGTGCCGCGCTGACGCACGATGATGTTGCCGGCCTTGATGACCTGGCCGCCATACATCTTCACGCCAAGGCGTTTGGCTTCTGAGTCGCGACCGTTACGGGTACTACCACCAGCTTTTTTGTGTGCCATGAGTTCAATTCTCCTAGTGAGGAATTAGGCTGTAATTAAGCCTGAATACCGGTGATTTTGATCTCGGTGAACCACTGGCGGTGGCCCATACGCTTCATGTGGTGCTTACGGCGACGGAACTTGATGATGCGGACTTTATCGTGACGACCTTGGGAGATCACTTCAGCCTTGACGGTTGCGCCAGCAACAACAGGTGCGCCGATGTTCACGTCGTCGCCATTGGCGACCAGCAGAACGCGGTCAAAAGTCACGGATTCGCCAGTAGCGACTTCCAGTTTTTCGATCTTCAGGTATTCACCTTCAGCGACCTTGTATTGCTTACCGCCGGTAACGATTACTGCGTACATGGTATTTCTCCGATAATCCTGCTCACCCAGCTCTTTATAAGAAGAGGTATTGGCTGGCATGGCTGCATGGGGCTGGAACGGCCCAAGTGCAATTGCGTAAGGCAGGTGCTGCCCAGGAAGTTCAGGGTGCGCGATTGTACGCAAGCATCGAGAGTCACGCAAGTGGCCGTCCATCGCGCCTTGACAGGCCCCGGTGTGGGTCCTAGCATGCCGCGCAACCCTTCTGGAGCAACTGTCGCTGATGCAACCCCAAGCTTTCTACCGCGCGGTGGCGGACGATTTTAGCGCCGTCGACGGCATCATCAAGAAGCAGCTGACTTCCCGAGTGCCGCTGGTATCGAAAATCGGCGATTACATCACCTCGGCCGGCGGCAAACGCCTGCGTCCTTTATTGGTGCTGCTGTGCGGCAAGGCCCTGGGTCGCGAAGGCGACGACCTGCGCCTGCTGGCCGCCACCATCGAATTCCTGCACACCGCGACCCTGCTGCATGACGACGTGGTCGACATGTCCGGCATGCGCCGTGGCCGCTCGACCGCCAACGCCATGTGGGGCAACGCTCCGAGCGTGCTGGTCGGCGATTTCCTGTACTCGCGCTCGTTCGAAATGATGGTCGAACTGGGCTCGATGCCGGTGATGAAGATCCTGTCCCAGGCCACGCGCATCATCGCCGAAGGCGAAGTGCTGCAACTGTCCAAGGTGCGCGACGCCAGCACCACCGAAGAAACCTACATGGAGGTCATCCGCGGCAAGACCGCGATGCTCTTCGAAGCCTCGACCCACAGCGCTGCCGCACTGGCCGGTGCCTCCGCCGAGCAGAGCGAAGCCCTGCGCACCTTCGGCGATCACCTCGGCGTGGCGTTCCAACTGGTCGACGACTTGCTGGACTACAAGGGCGACGCCGAGACCCTGGGCAAGAACGTCGGTGACGATCTGGCCGAAGGCAAGCCAACCCTGCCGCTGATCTTTACCATGCGCGAAGGCACGCCGGAACAGGCTGCCCTGGTGCGCCAGGCGATCCAGAAAGGCGGAATCGAAGACCTCGAAAGCATCCGCATCGCCGTGGAAGCCTCGGGTTCGCTGGAGTACACCGCGCAACTGGCCCGTGACTACGTGGCCCGTGCGATCAAGTGCCTCGACGCGCTGCCGGCCAGCGAATACCGCGATGCACTGGTAGAACTGAGCGAGTTTGCGGTCGCCCGCACGCACTGATATCGCTGAAGCAAGATCAAAAGATCGCAGCCTGCGGCAGCTCCTGCACAATCATCTGTAGGAGCTGCCGAAGGCTGCGATCTTCTGCTTTTGGCTCCATCAAAGGCTAAAACCTTATACAATGTGCGACTTTTAGCGATCCACATCCCAAGGAGCCTTAGTGAGCACGTTGCCACCCTGCCCGAAATGCAATTCCGAATACACCTACGAAGACGGTGCCCAACTGATCTGCCCTGAGTGCGCCCACGAGTGGTCGGCCAACGGCGAAACCGAAGTGGCGTCCGATGATGCCGTGAAGAAAGATTCGGTCGGCAACGTCCTGCAGGACGGCGACACCATCACCGTGATCAAGGACCTGAAGGTCAAGGGCACCTCGCTGGTGGTCAAGGTCGGCACCAAGGTCAAGAACATCCGCCTGTGCGATGGCGACCACGACATCGACTGCAAGATCGACGGCATCGGCCCGATGAAACTCAAGTCCGAGTTTGTCAGAAAGGTCTGATCCTGCTGTCAGCCATCCCACGCCCGGCGTGGGATGGAGCTCCGCCCTCTCCCGCTTTGCTCCCGCAGACTCGCGTAATAGCCAGACGCCAGCCGTTTTGACCTTACGCAATCTTTACCCGGAAAAAATCGCATTCCGCCAATAGACGCTTGCTATTTGACGAATAAGAATTATTCTCATTGAAACCTTTCAAGGAGATGAGACCCATGACTTATTTGATCGACGCCTGGCTGGATCGCCCACACCCGTACCTCAGAATCCTGCATCGGGAAACCGGCGAAGTCTGTGCGGTTCTGGAAGAAGAAGCCCTGCATGAGCTGCAGGATCAGGGCGATCTGGACGTCAGCAGCCTGAATTCCAGCGAGCCGCTGGTGCTCAAGGAGCTGGTGCGTAATCTGTTCCTGTTCTGCTATGCCCGGGCCTTGCGCCCGACCCATGAGCTGCATCACAAGATCGAAATATGAGTAGCGCGGTAAAAACTGTGGGAGCCAGCCTGCCGGCGAAAGCGGTGTGTCAGGCAACGAATGAGTTACCTGAAAGGACGCCTTCGCGAGCAAGCCCGCTCCCACATTATTGACCTGTCACCGGGACAGGCCAGGCATTACAGAACGTCCAGCAGCTCGACGTCGAATACCAGAACGCTGTGCGGCGGGATGCTGCCAACGCCTTGAGCACCGTAAGCCAGTTCGCTCGGCACGTACAGGCGCCATTTGCTGCCGGCGTTCATCAGTTGCAGGGCTTCGGTCCAGCCGGCGATCACGCCGCCCACCGGAAATTCTGCTGGCTGGCCACGATCGTAGGAACTGTCAAACACGGTGCCGTCGATCAGCATGCCGTGGTAGTGAGTACGCACGGTGTCTTCACGGGATGGCTTGGCGCCTTCGCCTTGGGTCAGCACTTCGAATTGCAGACCGGAAGCCAGAGTAGTGATGCCTTCTTTCTTGGCGTTTTCAACCAGGAACGCACGGCCTTCACCGGCAGCCGCTTCAGCTTTGGCGGCGGCTTCGGCTTGCATGATCTCGCGGATCACCTTGAAGCTGGCGGACATGGCTTCCTGATCGACACGGCTTGGCTTGCCGGCGAATGCGTCGGTCAGACCGGCCAGGATGGCGTCCAGGCTGACACCCGGTGGCGGGTTGTCGCGCAGCTGGTCGCCCAGCTGACGGCCAATGCCGTAGCTGACGCGGGTTTCGTCGGTGGACAGATTTACTTCGGACATGACACTGCTCCGCTGTGCGGACGGCCGCAAGACTTGCCGTGCGTGCACAGCGCGTCCCGGCGCGCCCGGAACCTAAAAGGGCGAGCAGACTAGCACAGATGCCCAGCGATGGCGCGCAACGCCTACAGGGCCGAGCGCCACGCCAGCGGCACTTTCAGGCTTTCATCGACGCTGCCGCCCAAACCGCACATTTCGTCGTGCACCGAGGTGTGGACGAGGTTGAACGGCAGCACCGGAAAGTTATGCAGCAAATCCCGCGCGTGCTCCACCGAACGCAGCTGCAGCATCTGGCCCTTGAGATCACTCAACGGATACGCGGCTCCATGCATCCGCGCCTCGAGCAGATAAATCCCGCCCTCCATGGAGATCAGGTTCAGCTCATCAACCTTTCTGGCGATGGCAAACGCATTCAACTCTTGCAGGTTCATGAAGGCACCTCGTGCGATGGCGAGCCAGGACCTTTACAGGGATATGCCCGCGCGCACCAAAGCACAAGCCACAAACGACACCGCCCGTCTGTTTCGCAACAGACGGGCGGTGTATTGGCAGCGAGCAATCAATGATCAGTGCTTGGTGAGCTTGTCCAGATAGCCCATCGCAAACGCCGAGATCACGAAGGTCATGTGGATGATCACGTACCACATCAGGTGCTCGGGATCGACGTTCTTGGCGTCCATGAAGATCCGCAGCAGGTGGATCGAGGAAATCGCCACGATCGACGCCGCCACTTTCATCTTCAGCGACGAGGAGTCCATGGTGCCCAGCCAACTGAGCTTCTCTTTGCCTTCATCGATGTTCAGCTCGGACACGAAGTTCTCGTAGCCGGAAATCATCACCATCACCAGCAAACCGCCCACCAGCGCCATGTCGATCAGCGACAGCAGCACCAGGATCAGATCCGATTCGGCCATGGAAAACACGTTGGGAATGACATGAAACACTTCCTGGAAGAATTTCAATGCCAGCGCCAGCAGCCCGAGGGACAGCCCGATATAGATCGGCGCCAGCAGCCAGCGCGTGGCGTACATTGCATTTTCGATAAAGCGTTCCATTGACTCTCACACAATAAGGATTGAAATCGGCGGTGAGTATACCAGCCGACCGTGACAGCCAGAAACGGCCCGGCCCGTACCTCCAATCAGCGCAACCTGCGTGTGTGTATGATTTTTTTTCTGCTACTGTCCAAACCATTGACCGCCTAGCGAAAGTGGACAGGACGACTGGAAATGGATGTGCGATTGCCGTTGAAAACTGCCGGGATTTGCCTCGCTCTGCTGCTGGGCGGCTGCTCTCCCGGCGAAGAGAAAAAACCCTCGGTCAGCCTCGACGCGAAGACGGCAACCTTCGAACATTCACTGGACGCCATCACCGATCCGAAGCTCAAGGACGCCGTGACCGAACTCGGCGGTTCGCTGCTGTTGCTCGAACGCGCGCAACTCAAGCTCGACAGCACACCCCTGAAAACCGTCTACGGCGAAGACACGCTCGGCATCCTCAAGCACTACCCTTCGCCGCAGGCGCTGGTCGATACTTTCATCAACGGGCTGTTCGTGCTGCACAAGGACGCCAGCTCCGACTACCTCACCGACCTGCAGCCAGTGTTCCCGTTCAACCTGAACATTCCCGGCGGTTTTCTGTTTCCGCATGGCGTGGAATGGCAGTCGGTGACCCTGAGCAACAAGCGCGTGATCACCTATCAGCCGGAATGGTCGGAAACCGATCCCGGCATTCAGTTGAGCCCGTCCAGTTCCAATGTCAACAACCCTGATGACCTGACCGTGACCTACCCTTTCATCGAGGGGCTGGACGTCGACAAGAAGACACAACCGCAGCCAGTGAGCCTGCAGGGCAACGTCGAGGTCATCACGCCGCGCCGCCTGTTCAGCTTCAACCTGAGTCAGAAGGATGTCGGCCAGACCCGCACCGATGACAACCTCAGCGTCACCCTGCTCAAGCTTGCAAAAAACTACGCCGAAGTCGAATTCAGCAACAGCCTGCCATTGGCCCCCGAGGTCGAGGGGGCGCAGCTCAATCCGTTGATCGTTCAGGCCCGCGACACCACCGGGCAATACCTGGTGCGCGCCGGCTCAATCAATGAGAGCCCGGCACAAGTCGCCTTCTACGAGAAACAACTGGCGCATCTGCAACAGCAGAAAACCTGGAGCGAGGCGCTGGAAAAACAGCTTGAGGACGAACAGCAGGCCTTCACACAGCAGCATCCGCGCCGCTATAACAAGGTCTACTTCAACGGCCCCGTCGATACCCTGGAGGTCAGCGTGCTCGATTTTTCATCGGCGACCGTGACCCGCAAGGCACTGGATTTGCCGGTGCGCACTTTCAGTCAGCACACCACGGAAAAGACCATCCAGCCGCTGGACCCGGACGTAGTGGTCTATGACGATCTGGCGCCGAACTGGCTCAAAGGCGCGAGCCTGACCGAGGAAGCGTTGAAGGCCGGCATCCGCATCCATCAGTCCGTGGAGGATCCGAGCGCCGCGCGCATCGAGTTCTCCCACCGGCGTACCTTCAATGATGAATTGCTCGGCGATGATTTCAGCCCGGGAGAAAGCCCGGTGACGTTCTTCACCGAGAAACGCAGCGGCAAACTCGACGAGCCGATCGAACTGCCACCCGAGGCCTATCAGGTCGATCCGCTGCAAGCGACCATCACTTACGATTTGAACCTGTTCCCGGAAACTCCGGCAATTGCTGTGGGTTCGATGCCGCTGTTTCTGGCGAGCGTCGACAAGAAAACCTACGACGCCAAGGCCCTGCCCAAAGGCCTGGAGATCAAGAACAACACACTGGTGGTGGACCTGAAACGGTTCCCGGCCAACGCCTGGCGTTTCTTCGTCAAGGACGACAGCGGCAACTACCTGAAACAGATTCTCTCGGTCAGCCACGACGCGAGTGCGCAAGGCCCGGCGCTGTTCGGCGTGCATTACTTCTATGGCCGTCCAACGCAGGTGGAGACCTATCAGCGAACTGAACTCAATACCGTGCAATACGGCTTTGAGGTCAAGCTCGACAAGGCGCCGTTGCCCGACACGGCGCGGTGATTGCGCCTAATGGTCGAACACACCGGCCGGACGTCCACGGCCACCGTTGATCTGGCGCAGCTGCGCCTGCAAGTGCAAGCTCCAGATCTGCGGATCATTGGCCAGCTCGTAGCCGTGCATCGTCAGGCTTTCCACAATGGTGTCGAGAATCGACTCGGCGGCGACCGGCCCGTGAAACGGGCCCTGGGCCTTGATGGCGGAGGGTTGTTCGCCGGCCATGCCGGCAGCGAAGAGCAAGGTCCACATGCCGTTATCGCCGGCCAGAGGTTTAATGGCGCATTCGATACGGGTCACAAGACCCAGGCATTGACGGGTGAGGCAGAGGTTGCGCGACATGGCGGCGACCCTCGGTAAAACCTGTATTCAGCCTTCACGCGAAGGCTGTTTCGATCCAGTGATACTGTCGATGTCCTTGAGCTGAGAATAGAAGAAAAGTCCGCCGCGCAAGCCGGATAGAACCAGAAGGCGCCGAATGGTCATTGTGTGAATTCTGACGCCAGAGTAGTGGCACTTTTCCCGAAGATCAGCGCAAAAATCAATCTGAAAAACAACTGTGGGAGCGAGCTTTCTCGCGAATGCGGATGTTCAGGCAACTAAATGTCGACTGGTATGCCGCCTTCGCGAGCAAGCTCGCTCCCACAGGATTTGCTCTAGACTTTTTAAGCTGGTTTGGCTTCTGCCAACGCCTCCTGCGCCAACTCCTTCTCGGCCTCTTTCAGATCCTCTTCACTGATCATCTCGGCAATCACCCGCAGACGCTCGACCACGCGCGCATTGACGCTGCCTTCAGGGAACTGACCGTCAGCATCCGGCTCACCGGCCGGCTCGCCGACCAACAGGCTCAGCGCCTCATCGGCCTGACGCACCGCGTACACGTGGAACTGCCCGGCGCGCACCGCCGCCAACACCTTCTCGTCGAGCATCAGCGTGGCGACGTTGGCCTGCGGAATGATCGCGCCCTGCTCACCCGTCAGCCCACGTGCTTCGCAGAGACGGAAGAAGCCCTCGATTTTCTCGTTGACCCCGCCGACCGCCTGCACTTCACCGAACTGGTTGATGGAACCAGTGATCGCGAAGCACTGCTTGAGCGGGGTTTTCGACAACGCCGAAATCAACGTGCAAGCCTCGCCCAGCGACGCACTGTCGCCATCGACGTAACCGTAGGATTGCTCGAGCGCAATGCTCGCGGAAATCGCCAGCGGGAATTCCTGGGCGTAACGGCTGCCCAGATACCCGGTGAGGATCATCACGCCCTTGGAGTGGATCGGCTGACCCAGGTTGACCTCGCGTTCGATGTCGACGATGCCGCTGCCGCCCGGGTACACCGTGGCGGAAATCCGCGCCGGTACACCGAACGCCGAATCGCCGACTTCCAGCACGGTCAGCCCGTTGCACTTGCCGACCGCAGCGCCGTCGGTGTCGATCAGGATGATCCCGGCGAGCATGTCGTCGAGAATCCGCGCCGATACGCGGCCAGTGCGAGTGGCTTTGGCTTTCAGCGCACGCTCGATGTGCCCGGCGTCGGTCATTTCATCACCGGCCAGATGACGAATGAAGTCCGCCTCGCTGACCAGTTGGAACAGGTCGCCGATACGCGCCGACAAACGCCCCTGATGTTCGGCCAGACGTGCGCTATAAGTCGCCAGACGCGCCACCGCATCGGCGGTCAGCGGCGCCATGCCTTCTTCCGAAGTGCGGGTTTTCAGCAACTGGGCGAACTGCTCCAGGCTTTCGTCGACCATCGGGATGTCTTCGTCGAAGTCGACCAGCACGCGGAACATCTCCTGGAAGTCCGGATCGAGGTCCTGCAGCGTGTAATACAACTGCCGCGCACCGATGATCACCACTTTGACCTGCAACGGAATGTGCTGCGGATTCAGGGTCACGGTGGCGAAACGGCCCATCTCGCCCAGCGGCGATTCCATCTTCAGTTTGCGCGATTGCAGGGCGCGCTTGAGTGCGTCCCACACGAACGGCTCACTGAGCATTTTTTCCGCTTCAAGAATCAGGAAGCCGCCATTGGCGCGATGCAATGCGCCTGGGCGCAACTGGCGATAAGTGGTGTAAAGCGCCCCCTGATCGGTGGTGTATTCAATGCGGCCGAACAGGTTTTCGTAGGTCGGATGCGGTTCGAACACCACCGGCGCACCGCCACTGTGCGGATGACCGACCACCAGGCTCGGCGCGTATTGCTCTTCCAGCAGCTTGCGCGCCACGGCATCAGTCTTGCTGTCGTCGACCAGTTGCTCGACCACGGTTTTCAGCAGATACACCTGCATCGCTTGCAGGTAACCGCAGACCGCGGCGTTCTCCGCGTACTTTTCCGACAGCGGCGACAGCAACGGCTGCAAGGCCAGGGTGATGGTTTCTTCGTTGAGCTGACGCAGCTGATTGTTCGACTCGCGCTTCCACTGCGGCAGGCTCGCAAGCTCTTCATTCAGCCGCTCTTCGAGACCGGAAATATCTTCGTGGAAACGCTCGCGCTCGGCTTCCGGCAATTGCGAAAACTCGGCTTCATCCAGCGCCTTGCCTTCGAGCATCGGGGTGAAGGCGATGTTGCTGCTGTCGCGGTACAGGGCGACGTCTTTTTCCAGGGCCAGACGTTCGATGACGTCCAGTGCCTTGTCGTAGCGCTGGTTGAAGGCGCGGTCGATGGCACTTTTTTTCTGCTGGTAGGACGGGTGTTCGAACACCGCCGGAAACGTCGCCAGCAGGTTGTCGATCAAGCCGTTGATGTCGCCGATGAACGCAGCGGCCGTTCCCGAAGGCAGTTCCAGTGCGCGGGGTTCGCGCGGCTCATCGAAGTTGTTGACGTAGACCCAGTCCGCCGGGGTCTGCAGGCGTTTGCCTTCGGCCTTCAGGTAGCGTTTGACGAATGAGAAGCGACCGGTGCCCGGTTCGCCCATGACAAAGACGTTGTAACCGGGGCGGGGCATGGCCACACCGAACTGCAAGGCTTCGACCGCACGTTCCTGGCCAAGCACACCGCGAAAGGGCTCCAGATCATTGGTGGTAGTGAAGCTGAACTGTTCAGCGGAAAACGGACGGGTCAGCGCTTCGGGCGCTAGACGCAAGCTGGCAGCAACAGGATCAGGCATCGGGCTTCCTTAACAATCAGGCGGGGCAGATAGCGGCATTCTGGCGCTGCCCGTGCCCCACTGGCAAGGCGCGCCATGCGACAAAGCATAGACAAGCGCCGAGCCGCGCGGCCCGCCCCGTGAATCCGGGGATTTCAACGAATAATCAGCAAAAAATCACGGAACCACGGGAACGTGCCTAAACTCCAAACTGCGCGGCTGGAACTAATAACCGGCCCACTGGCTTCAAAAGGGTCTGTCTAGGCAGCACTTGGGGGGCCAGAACCCTGTCCATTGGTATGCACACAAAGAGAACAAAGCTATGAAACGGATTCTTCTCGGTACTCTCTTCACCGTTGTTTCCCTCAATGCCATGGCGCAAGCGCCAGGCGGTCCGGATTGCGGTTGGGGCAACATGCTGTTCGAAGGTCAGCGTGGCACCCCGGCACACTTCCTGGCATCCACCACTAACGGCACCTCCGGTAACGCTACGTTCGGTATGACTTCCGGCACCAACGGTTGCTCGACCAACGCGTCGCTGACCTACGGCGGTAAATCCTGGTTCGCCATGAATGGCATGATGAACGAGCTGTCCGAAGACATGGCAAAAGGCAACGGCGAAGCGCTGACGACTTACGCTGTGGTACTGGGCGTGGCGCCGGAAGACCGTGCGCATTTCGCCGCTGTCACTCACGAGCACTTCCAGCAAATCTTCAGCAAGGCTGACGTGACCGCCGAAGACGTGCATACCAACACCCTGGCTGTACTGAAATCAGACCCACGTCTGGCCAAGTACGCCACTCAGGCTTAAGCTCGACCCCACCCGCTTCTTTCGGGAAGCGGGTTTTGTTTTTTATGGCCCACCCTTTTTGAGCAATGCAAGTCAGTTGTGACATGTGCTGAGCCCTGTGGCGAGGGAGCTTGCTCCCGCTGGAGTGCGCAGCGCTCCCGGTTTTCAAAGCGGGGCCGCTGCGCGCCCCAGCGGGAGCAAGCTCCCTCGCCACAGGGTTGGTGCGGGTTTGACTGGTCGACATTAATGCTTGGGGTCTTTGTTTTTCTTTCGACTTAAGTTGCCACTTATGCTCAAACGCCTTGCCTGGCTGGCGCTCTGTGTCTGCGCCCCGCTGTCCGCCGCGCCTCACATCGACCCTCAACGTTTGCAGCAACTGGCCAACGACCGCTTCTGGATTTCCCTCGGTCATTACGAAACCGCCAAGCTCGGCGGCTGGCGCAGCTATGTCAGCGACAGGAAATTCTTTCTCGCGCCTGATGGCAACGAACACCCCGACCATGAGTTGGCCGCCACCGTGCAAGCGCTGTATGCCCCGGCCAGCCTCGGCGAGCAGCACGCGCAGTGCGTCTATCCGGCCCGCACCCGCTGGCTGAAAGCGCAGCTCAACCTGACCGATCTGCCCGCCCCCGATTGCGCCGAATTCAAGAAATGGTTCAAGGACGTCTCGCCGCACAGCGCGGTGATGATCTTCCCGGCGGCGTACCTCAACAGTCCGTCGTCGATGTTCGGCCACACCCTGCTGCGCATCGATCAGGCTGACGTGCAAAGCGACAAGACTTCGCTGCTCAGTTACGCGATCAACTTCGGTGCCTACATCGAAGGCTCCGACAACAGCATCCTCTACGCCTGGAAAGGCTTGATGGGCGGCTACCCGGGGCTGTTCGCGCTGGTGCCGTATCAGGAAAAACTCTCCGAGTACCGCAGCCTGGAAAACCGCGACCTGTGGGAATACCGGCTGAACCTGACGCAAGCAGAAACCGCACGCATGGTCGAACATGTGTGGGAACTGAAGCAGATCCAGTTCGACTATTTCTTCTTCGACGAAAACTGCTCCTATCGCCTGCTCGAATTGCTGCAGGTGGCGCGTCCAAGCCTGCGCCTGACCGAGCAATTCCCGCTGACTGCCATCCCTACCGACACGGTCAAAGCCGTGAAGGAAGCCGGACTGGTGGAAAGTATCGAATACCGCCCATCCCGCGAACGTGAATTGCTCAGCCGTGCCCAGCCGTTGAGCAGTGACGAACAGCAATGGGTGCTGAAAGTCAGCGCCGATCAACAAGTGTTACAAGACCCGACCTTCAAGGCTCTGCCCCGGGATCGACATGCGCTGATCATCGATGCTGCGTATCGTCTGGAACGCTATCGCGCCAACGGTCAGGAACGTGATCCGCAACGCGCTCAGCGCAGCTTCGAACTGCTGCGGGCGATCAACAAAAACCCGGCGCCGGAGCTGCAGATCCCCCAACCGGGCCTGCCCGAAGACGGCCACGAATCACGCACCTGGCAGGCTGGCATCGGCACCCGGGGCGACCGTGCGTTCGGCGAGTACGGTTTGCGCATGGCCTATCACGACCTCAACGACAACGCCGAAAGCTTCCCCCTCGGCGCACAGATCGAAATCCTGCAAATGAAGCTGCGCCAGTACGAAGGCAACCAATGGCAATTCCAGCAACTGGATCTGGCGACCATTCGCTCGCTGACCCCGCGCAATGAGTTGCTGCAGCCGCTGTCGTGGCAAGTCACTGGCGGCCTTGAGCGCGTACCGGGCAAACACGATGACGAAAACCTGGTCAGCCACGTCAACGGCGGCGGTGGCGGCACCTGGCAACTGGGCGAAGACACGCTCGGTTTTGCCCTTGGCACGGTGCGCATCGAACACAACAATGACTTCGCCGAATTCGTCTCCCCGGCCGGCGGTTTCAATACCGGCGTGTTGTGGAAAAACCCGCTGGGCAATCTCAGCCTGGAAGCCAAGGGCGATTACTTCTTCAATGGTGAAGTGCGCCGTAGCCTGAGCCTGAACCAGCAGTGGGAATTGTCGCGCAACCTCGGTTTGCGCCTGAGTGCGCAGCGTGAGTTCAGTCATGTGGCGACGCCGGAAAACGAAGTGATGCTCGAAGTGAAGTGGTATCACTATTAAAAGATCGCAGCCTGCGGCAGCTCCTACAGTGGGAATGCATTTTTCCTGTAGGAGCTGCCGCAGGCTGCGATCTTTTGATCTTCCTTTCACACCCCATCAACGAATCCCCTTCTAGACTTTCCCTATCAGCCGAGAATCGGCGCAGGAGAGTGCAATGTGGCGGTGTGCGGGACTGTTGGGTGTTTTGCTGTTGCTCGGGGGTTGCCAGACCACCCATGAAGACTTGATCGCCAAAGGTTATCCACCGGCCTTCGCCGACGGTTTCGATGACGGTTGCGTCAGTGGCCGGCAAGCCGCCGGCTCGATCAGTGGCGAGTTTCGCAAGAACGTGCCGCGCTACCTCAAAGACAAGCAATACGCCGAAGGCTGGACCGACGGCTTTCGACAGTGTCAGGCGATGCTCGAGAACAAGGATCGCGAAGAGTATCGCAACGAACACTGGGACGAGCGCGAGCGCGCCTGGCAGCAACAGAAGGATCAGGACGCCGGACGGGCTTATCGCTCGCAATAGGTCGTTTCCAGACATCCAGTGAAACCAAATGCCGGCGACCATGGCCCAATTCCTATCACAGGAGGACAGCATGAGTCGCGCTTTCGTCAACGAAGACAATGCCGCCGCGCAAGCCGATCAGCCCGTCGAACGGCAGGTCAGCGCGCAGCCCAATTACGTCACACCGCAGGGGCTGGCGCAGCTGCAGGCCAAAGTCGCCGAGCTGCAAGCCCTGCACGCCGAACAATCGGCCAAGGGCGAACAGGCCGACAAGCAGCGCCTGGCCGATCTCGAAAGGGATATGCGCTACTTCAACCAACGCCTCGCCAGTGCACAAGTCGCGGCCCCCGCGACCTCTGCCGAAAAGGTGCAGATTGGCAGTTGGGTGACCTTTGCCGACGAGCACGACACCGAAAGTCGGGTGCAACTGGTCGGCGAAGATCAGGCCGACGCCAGTCAGGGCCTGATCAACTGGGGCTCGCCGCTGGGCCGGGCGCTGCTCGGCGCCCGGCTCAATGACGAGGTGCTGTGGCAGCGCCCCGCTGGCGATCAGGTGATTGAAGTGATTCGCATCGAACCGGCTTAAACCACGCCTTGGGCCAACATCGCATCGGCGACTTTGACGAAGCCGGCGATGTTCGCGCCTTTGACGTAGTTGATCCGCCCGTTCTCTTCGCCGTAATGCACGCAAGCGTGGTGGATCGACTGCATGATCGCGTGCAACTTGCTGTCCACCTCGCCAGCGGTCCACAGCAGGCGCATGGCGTTCTGCGACATCTCCAGCCCGCTGACCGCGACCCCGCCGGCGTTCGACGCCTTGCCCGGGGCGAACAGAATGCCGGCCTCGATAAAGATATCCACAGCCTCCAGCGTGGTCGGCATGTTTGCGCCCTCGGCGACGCACACGCAGCCGTTGCGCAGCAGTGTGCGCGCGGCGTTGGCGTCGAGTTCGTTCTGCGTGGCGCACGGCAGCGCGATGTCGCACGGCAGCGACCACGGCAACTGCCCGGCGCGGAACTCCAGACCGAACGCCGTGGCCAATTCGCTGATGCGTCCGCGTTTGACGTTTTTCAGTTCCAGCAGCGCCAGCCACTGTTCTTCGCTCAGGCCCGATTCGCAGTACAACGTGCCTTCGGAGTCGGACAGGGAAATCACCTTGCCGCCCAGGTCCATGACCTTGCGCGCCGCGTACTGGGCGACATTGCCGGAACCGGAGATCGCCACGCGTTTGCCTTCGACGGTCTGTCCGCGGCGCTTGAGCATTTCTTCGGCGAAGTACACGCAACCGAAACCGGTGGCTTCCGGGCGAATCAGGCTGCCGCCGTAGGTCATGCCTTTGCCGGTCAACACGCTGGTGAACTGGTTGCTCAGGCGTTTGTACTGGCCGAACAGGAAGCCGATCTCCCGCGCCCCGACACCGATGTCGCCAGCCGGCACGTCTACGTCCGCGCCGATGTGGCGGTACAGCTCGCTCATGAACGCCTGACAAAAACGCATCACTTCGGCGTCGCTTTTGCCTTTCGGATCGAAGTCCGAACCGCCCTTGCCGCCGCCCATGGGCAATGAGGTCAGGGAGTTCTTGAAGGTCTGTTCGAAGGCGAGAAACTTCAGCACGCCCAGGTTCACCGAAGGATGGAAGCGCAAGCCGCCCTTGTACGGGCCGATGGCGCTGTTCATCTGGATGCGGAAACCGCGATTGACCTGGACCTTGCCCTGATCGTCGACCCACGACACGCGAAACACAATCGCCCGCTCCGGCTCGCAGATACGCTCCAGAATCCCTGAGGTCAGGTAATGCGGATTGGCTTCGAGAAACGGCCACAGACTGCGCAGGACTTCTTCGACGGCCTGGTGGAATTCGGGTTGATCCGGGTCGCGTTTTTTCAGTCGGGCGAGGAAGGATTCGACGGATTCGATCATGGGAAAAGTCTCGGCAAATTTATTGTCGTTGGAAGCGATTGAGCCGGACTGTAACAAACGATTTGCGCACAGGAACAGCGCAAAATGTCGCAGTTATGAAATTAAATGGTGCACAGGATATAAATCAGGCGGTTTTTTGATCTGATTTTGCACCTGAATAGGGAGATCAGATTGAAGTGATGCACCAACAGTTACACCGCTATCGCTGGCAAGCCAGCTCCCACAGTTTTCGCGGCGTCCACACATTCCAGGTACAACAAAAAACCTGTGGGAGCTGGCTTGCCAGCGATGAACGCAACCCGGTATTGCTGAAGAAACCCAGGCAAAAAAAACGGAGCCCGAAGGCTCCGCTCTTTCTGCCACCAACCCGAATCAGGCCAGTTTCTTGTGGCGTACCCGGTGTGGCTGGGCAGCCGCTTCGCCAAGACGCTTTTTGCGGTCGGCTTCGTACTCGGTGTAGTTGCCTTCGAAGAACACCGCTTGCGAGTCGTCTTCGTACGCCAGGATGTGAGTCGCGACGCGGTCCAGGAACCAGCGATCGTGAGAGATCACAATGGCGGCGCCCGGGAAGTCCAGCAGTGCTTCCTCCAGGGAACGCAGGGTTTCAACGTCGAGGTCGTTGGACGGTTCGTCGAGCAGCAGAACGTTGCCGCCCTCCTTCAGGGTCAGCGCCAGGTGCAGACGACCGCGCTCACCACCGGACAGGTCCTTGACGAACTTCTGCTGATCGCCGCCCTTGAAGTTGAAGCGACCGACGTAGGTGCGCGACGGGATCTCGTAATTGCCGATGCGGATCTGGTCGGAACCGTCGGAGATCTGCTGGAACACGGTCTTGCTGCCGTCGAGGTCTTCACGGCTCTGGTCAACACAGGCCAGTTGCACGGTTTCACCGACTTCGATGGTGCCGGAATCCGGCGTTTCCTTGCCCATCAACATGCGGAACAGGGTCGATTTACCAGCACCGTTACCACCGATCACGCCGACAATGGCGCCCTTCGGCATGGAGAACGACAGGTTGTCGATCAGGACGCGATCGCCGTAGCCCTTGGTGACGTTCTTGAATTCGATGACCTTGTCGCCCAGACGCGGACCGGCCGGGATGTAGATCTCGTTGGTTTCCGAACGCTTCTGGAATTCCTGCGACTGCATTTCTTCAAAGCGTGCCAGACGAGCCTTGGATTTCGACTGGCGGGCCTTGGCGCCTTTGCGCACCCACTCCAGTTCTTCCTTCATGGCTTTTTCGTGAGCCGACTGTTGCTTGGATTCCTGGGCCAGACGATCGGACTTGGCTTCCAGCCAACCCGAATAGTTGCCCTCGTAAGGAATGCCCGCGCCGCGGTCGAGTTCGAGAATCCAGCCGGCGACGTTGTCGAGGAAGTAACGGTCGTGCGTGATCGCGACCACGGTGCCCGGGAAGTCGTGCAGGAAGTGCTCCAGCCACGCCACGGAGTCAGCGTCCAGGTGGTTGGTCGGTTCGTCGAGCAGCAGCATGTCCGGAGCGGACAGCAGCAGGCGGCACAGGGCCACGCGACGCTTTTCACCACCGGACAGGTGTTCGACCTTGGCGTCCCAGGCCGGCAGACGCAGGGCGTCGGCGGCGACTTCCAGTTGACGCTCCAGGTTGTGACCATCGCTGGCCTGCAGGATTGCTTCGAGCTTGGCCTGCTCGGCAGCCAGCTTGTCGAAGTCGGCATCCGGGTCAGCGTAAGCGGCGTAGACCTCGTCCAGACGCGCTTGCGCGTCCTTGATCACGCTGACGGCTTCCTCGACCACTTCACGCACGGTCTTGGTCGGATCAAGTTGTGGTTCTTGCGGCAGATAACCGATGTTCAGGTCCGGCATCGGACGGGCTTCGCCCTCGAACTCGGTGTCGACGCCGGCCATGATTTTCAGCAGCGTGGACTTACCCGAACCGTTGAGGCCGAGTACGCCGATCTTGGCGCCGGGGAAGAACGACAGCGAAATGTTTTTCAGGATTTCCCGCTTCGGCGGAACAACTTTGCCCAGCCGATGCATGGTGAAGACGTATTGAGCCATGGAGAACCTTGGGTCAGTGACAGATGAATGATTGGAGCGCAGGCGATGCCCGGCCAGACCGATGCGCGTCGTTCACTTGATGGTCATCAATGCGTGCGCGCTGAAAAAGTCTGAGTCTAGGAGCTGGAACGCTCCCGCGTAACCGGCAAAGCTACCTGAATGACGGAAGGCAGTCCAGCCGAGTGGGGCTGGCACTTCGCCACAACTCAAGGCATGCTAGCCGCCCTTCGGGCGTCCGGCTTATAGTGCACGTCGCGCCAGTCCAGCCAAACCGCAGGATTTCAGCTTGTCCAACGTTACCCCGCCAGCTTCTGTGAGCGCGTCCAACCCGGGGACCGGCTCGCCCCTGCGCGGAACATTGAAGGGTGCCTTGGCGACGCTGGTACTTTTGCTGCTGGCATTGCTGTTCTGGCAGTTGCTCGACCAATTGCGCGAGACCCAGAAAAACCAGCGCCAGTACACCATCGACTACACCGCCGACCTCGCCTCACAGGTCAGCCTGAACATGTCGCTGAATGCGCAAATCGCCCTCAACCTGCTACCGATCGTCGAACAACCGCAGTCGTCCGACGAACAGCAGGCGCTGCTGCGCAAGCTCCAGCAATCGCTGCCGGACGTACGCAGCCTGGCCCTGCTCAGCCCGTCCGGGAAAATCCTCAACGACAGCGCCAGCGACAGCCACGACGCCGATTACCTCGCTGAACTGGTGCGCCGCAGCCGCGCCCAGGCGCATTACTTCAGCAACGCCGACGACGGCTCGGTGGTGCATCTGTTATTGCATCAAGCCAGCGGCAGCACGCGCGGTTACTGGGTGTTGCGCCTGACCCCGACCTTCTTCGACTCGCTGACCCAGCAGGGCGAAACCGGCATCCGCCCGTTGTGGCTGGTGGAAAACCGCCTCAACCACCAGATCATCAGCCGCGACGAAGCGCTGTCTTCAGCCAGGCCCGGCGTGCTGAGCCCCGACGACCTGGCCAACACTGTTTTAACCGTGCCGCTGAGCAGCAGCGACTGGCAGTTGCGCGGGCTGTTCGACCGTCAGCGGGTGCTCGAAGAACTGTTGCCAGCGTTTATCGGCAAATGCCTGCTGGGTCTGGCGTTCTCGATGCTGCCAGTGATCGCGCTGCTGAACATGCGTCGCCGCCAGCGCCAGTTGCATGAAGGTCGCCGGCGTTATCAGGACATCTTTGAAGGCACTGGCGTTGCGTTGTGTGTGCTCGATCTGTCCGGCCTCAAGCAGGTGTTCGACAAAGCACAGATCCAGACCAGCGACCAGCTCAAAGCCTGGCTCGACCAACCGGTCCAGCGCCAGCAACTGCTGCAAGAACTGCGCGTTACCGAGGTCAATCAGGTCGCGCTGCAGCTGCTCAATGTCAATTCCTGCGAGCACGCCTGGCAACTGCTGATCGACGGCCAGCCGCACAGCCAGTGCGCCATCGGCAACCAGGTGCTCGACGCCGTTCTGCAGCAACAGAATCAACTGGAACTGGAAATCAGACTGCCGGACATCAACGGTCGCGATCAGCACCTGTGGATGGTTCTGCGCCTGCCTGAAGAGCTGCACGACTATAAAGCGGTGATTCTGAGCATCAACGACATCACCAGCCGCAAGCTGATCGAACTGTCGCTGCTGGAGCGCGAAGGCTTCTGGTCGGACGTGGTGCGCACGGTGCCGGATCATCTGTATGTGCAGGACGTGATCAGCCAGCGGATGATCTTCAGCAACCATCACCTCGGCCAGACCCTCGGTTACAACCGCTCCGAGCTGCACCAGATGGGCGAGTACTTCTGGGAAATCCTCCTGCACCCGGAAGACGCCGACTATTACCACCGCTCACGGCAGATGCAGCGGCACGCCGGTTACAGTCAGTTGCTGCAATGTCAGCTGCGCTTCCGCCATCGTGACGGCAAGTGGCGGCGCTTCGACATTCGTGAGCAAGCGCTGGCCCGGGACAAACACGATCAGGTCACGCGGATCATCGGCGTGGCCAAGGACATCACCGAGCAGATCGAGGCCAGTGAATCGCTGCGTGACAGCGAGCAGCGCTACCGCATGCTCGCCGAAAGCATCAGCGACGTGATTTTCTCCACCGACAGCAAGCTGTCGTTGAACTACGTCAGCCCGTCGGTGCAGGCGGTGCTGGGTTACGACGCCGAGTGGATTTTCCAGAACGGCTGGCAATCGACCATCGCCAACCCGCAACAGCTGAGCGGCATCTATTCTTTGATGGACCGGGTCAGCAAAGCGCTCGACAAGCCTGAGCAACTCGCACAGCTGCGAAGCCAGGTGCAGACGCAGATGTTCCTGTTCGACTGCCTGCGCGCCGACGGTCGCAAGATTCCGATCGAGCTGCGCCTGGTGTTGGTGTGGGATGAACACGGCGCCTTCGAAGGCGTGCTCGGCGTCGGTCGCGATATCAGTCAGCAACGCCGCGCCGAAAAAGACTTGCGTATGGCGGCCACGGTATTCGAGCACTCGACTTCGGCGATCCTGATCACCGACCCCGCCGGTTACATCGTGCAGGCCAACGAAGCCTTCAGCCGGGTCAGCGGTTATGCAGTCTCGGAAGTGCTCGATCAGTTGCCGAACATGCTCACCGTCGACGAACAACAGGATGCGCACCTGCGTTACGTGCTCAAGCAACTGCATCAGCACAGCACCTGGGAAGGCGAAGTCTGGCTCAAGCGCCGTAACGGCGAGCATTACCCGGCGTGGGTCGGCATCACGGCGGTACTCGACGATGAAGGCGACCTCGCCAGTTACGTGTGTTTCTTCAGCGACATCAGTGAGCGCAAGGCCAGCGAACAACGCATCCATCGTCTCGCTTACTACGACGCCCTGACCCACCTGCCGAACCGCACGCTGTTCCAGGATCGTCTGCACACCGCGCTGCAATCGGCCGAGCGGCAGAAGTCGTGGGTGGTGCTGATGTTCCTCGACCTCGACCGCTTCAAGCCGATCAACGACTCCCTCGGCCACGCCGCCGGCGACCGCATGTTGAAAGACATGGCCACGCGCCTGCTGGCCTGCGTCGACGAAGACGACACCGTGGCGCGCATGGGCGGCGACGAGTTCACCCTGCTCCTGCAACACCGCTCCAGCCGCGAAATGGCGCTGAACCGGGCGATTCATGTGGCCGAGCAGATCCTCGCCAGCCTGGTGAAACCGTTCGTGCTGGAAGGCCGCGAGTTCTTCGTCACCGCCAGTATCGGCATTGCTTTGAGTCCGCAGGACGGCAACGAACTCAGCCAGTTGATGAAGAACGCCGATACCGCGATGTACCACGCCAAGGAGCGTGGCAAGAACAACTTCCAGTTCTATCAGGCCGACATGAACGCCAGTGCGCTGGAGCGTCTTGAGCTGGAAAGCGACCTGCGCCATGCGCTGGAACAGAACGAATTCGTCCTGTATTACCAGCCGCAATTCAGCGGCGACGGCAAACGCCTGACCGGCGCCGAAGCGCTGCTGCGCTGGCGTCATCCGCGTCGCGGGCTGGTGCCGCCGGGAGATTTTATTCCGGTGCTGGAAGAACTCGGTCTGGTGGTCGACGTTGGCGACTGGGTCATCAGCGAAGCCTGCCGTCAGCTCAAGACCTGGCACCAGAACCGCGTGCGCGTGCCGAAAGTCTCGGTGAACATCTCGGCGCGGCAGTTCTCCGATGGCCAGCTCGGTACGCGCATCGCCACGATCCTGCGCGAAACCGGGCTGCCACCGGCGTGCCTGGAGCTGGAGCTGACCGAAAGTATCCTGATGCGCGAAGTCAGCGAGGCGATGCAGATTCTCGCCGGGCTGAAAAACCTTGGTCTGAGTATCGCGGTCGACGATTTCGGCACCGGTTATTCATCACTGAACTACCTCAAGCAGTTCCCGATCGACGTGCTGAAGATCGACCGCACCTTTGTCGACGGCCTGCCGTCCGGCGAGCAGGACGCGCAGATCGCTCGGGCGATCATCGCCATGGCCCACAGCCTCAATCTGGCGGTAATCGCCGAAGGCGTGGAAACCCATGAGCAACTGGACTTCCTGCGCGAGCATGGCTGCGATGAAGTGCAGGGCTATCTGTTCGGCCGACCGATGCCGGCAAGCCGGTTTGAAGCGCAGTTCAGCAATGATGCGCTGTTCATGTTCGACTGAGGTTCTGTGTAAAGGCTGCTGACCCCATCGCTGGCAAGCCAGCTCCCACAAGGGTTGATGTCGATCACAAGTCGTGTAGTTCACCCAGGTTAATGTGGGAGCTGGCTTGCCAGCGAAGAGGCCGGCAAAAGCACCGCACATCTGTCATGAACGCCACTTGTCTGCGACATGATGTCGTTTCATATGCCATCCAAAACCCATTGGGTTAGAATGCCCCCCTTTTCTGCCCCCGATCCTTGAGGACCGCCATGTTCAGCCGTGATTTGACTATTGCCAAGTACGACGCCGATCTCTTTGCCGCCATGGAGCAAGAAGCTCAGCGCCAGGAAGAGCACATTGAGCTGATCGCTTCGGAAAACTACACCAGCCCTGCGGTGATGGAAGCTCAAGGCTCGGTACTGACCAACAAATACGCCGAAGGCTATCCGGGCAAGCGCTACTACGGTGGTTGCGAGTACGTTGACGTCGTTGAACAACTGGCCATCGACCGCGCCAAAGAGTTGTTCGGCGCCGATTACGCCAACGTTCAGCCGCACGCCGGTTCGCAAGCCAACGCCGCTGTTTACCTGGCCCTGCTGCAAGGTGGCGACACCATTCTGGGCATGAGCCTGGCCCACGGCGGTCACCTGACCCACGGCGCCAGCGTTTCCTCCTCCGGCAAGCTGTACAACGCCGTGCAGTACGGCATCGACGCCAATGGCCTGATCGACTACGACGAAGTCGAGCGTCTGGCCGTTGAGCACAAGCCGAAAATGATCGTGGCCGGTTTCTCTGCCTACTCGCAGATTCTGGACTTCCCGCGCTTCCGTGCCATCGCGGACAAAGTCGGTGCCTACCTGTTTGTCGACATGGCTCACGTGGCCGGTCTGGTCGCCGCTGGCGTCTACCCGAACCCGGTACCTTTCGCTGACGTCGTGACCACCACCACGCACAAGACCCTGCGCGGTCCACGTGGCGGTCTGATCCTGGCGCGCGCCAACGCCGACATCGAGAAGAAGCTGAACTCTGCAGTATTCCCGGGCGCCCAGGGTGGCCCGCTGGAGCACGTGATCGCTGCTAAAGCGATCTGCTTCAAGGAAGCGCTGCAGCCTGAGTTCAAGGCTTACCAGGAACAAGTGGTGAAGAACGCCCAGGCCATGGCCGAAGTGTTCATCGCGCGCGGTTTCGACGTGGTTTCCGGCGGTACCAAGAACCACCTGTTCCTGCTGTCGCTGATCAAGCAGGACATCTCCGGTAAAGACGCCGACGCCGCGCTGGGCAAAGCGTTCATCACCGTGAACAAGAACTCCGTGCCTAACGATCCACGCTCGCCGTTCGTCACTTCCGGCCTGCGCTTCGGCACTCCGGCTGTGACCACTCGTGGCTTCAAAGAGGCAGAGTGCAAAGAGCTGGCCGGCTGGATCTGCGACATCCTGGCTGACCTGAACAACGAAGCGGTAATCGACGCCGTTCGTGAGAAAGTCAAAGCCATCTGCAAGAAACTGCCGGTATACGGCGCTTGATGCGACGTTAAACCAGCAGCATGAAAAACCGGCCAAGTGATTGGCCGGTTTTTTTTCGTCTGCGTGAAAGTCGCTGCCGCCTCACTTAAAACTTGAAACAACAACTTCAAAGAAAAACAGGACACCAACAAAACTTAGCTGTTAGTGTTAAAAACAGAACACGCAACAGCAACTAAAAATCCACACAAAACAAAGAAACACCCATCAAAAACTCAAGGAAGAGTTCATGACAACAAACAGGCAAAAGTCATTTATCGCAACACTAACACTGGACCAGCACCATCTGAACGTCCTGGGCGCGCTTTATGAAAACCCAGTCTTGCGTTATGACAATTCATTTTCCGGCGGTTTTTATACAGGCGCCCCCAAAACGATCGATGATGCCCATCTATTGGGTTGCCGCCCCCAAAGGGAAGTAAAGAATGTTCAACCCATGAACATTTATTTTCGCTGCACTGATGACTATTACCACCTTTACATACGCGACCACGCCACGCACACCGGCTATTGCTTGAGCAAGGGTCGCGCCGGGGTATTAGGGGCTTTTCTGCCGGCGGGCAGCGATACCACCTCTTTCAACTTGCTGAGCCACGATAACCGGATCATCACCTTGCAGGATATGGGCGGTGATCGTCAGCGAGTGCGGCTCAAGGCACGCAACGCAGGCCAGATAACAGCGCTGCGTCGACGAGGCGCGCCCTACACCTACCTGGCCGAGACGGATAACACAGGCCTGCCATTCACATTGAACATCATCGAGCGCAATGCATCGTTTCTCAGTGATCCCGACGAAATCTGACATCAACGTTCAAATATTCAATATTTACGCCATTGAACAGTCCGCTGTTTATTTATCAGCACTCAAATAATCGAGAAATACCATGAGCACCAATCAGGAAAAATCCTTTATTGCAACATTGAGCACTCGCTATGGCTACCCGCACTTCCCCAAGTTGACGTATGGCAGAAAGGTCACGACTCCGCGTCCTGATTATGAAGCTTTTACGTTCTCCCACCACCTGGATGTTTCAAACTATCTCTTTCTCAAGCCGGATGTTGCACCGGACGCACTGACTCTTTACTTCCGCTGCCTTGACGACTACTACACTATCTATATCTTCACGCCAGGCGAGTACTACTACAGAACCATCAGCCGTGAAGAAAAAGATTTCTTGAACTCTTATGCAACCGAAGATGGAGACCAGACCACGTTCAACTTGCTCAATGCCAAGGGCAATATCATCACGCTGGATCAGATCGAAACGGATACGCCCACCGTCAGAATCCAGACCCGAAGCGGCGCGCTGTTGTGCGCCGGGCAAAGTCGCAACAAGCATGACCCCAGAGTCGGCACGTTCGTACGCACCAACGCGAACCGCAGCGCCGGTGTTCTCGACTTCAAGCTCAATATCCTGAAGCGCAACGTGCCTTACTGAGCAGATTGAAATCCGCCAGCGTCAGCACAAACCAGCCCGGCCGAACATCGCCGGGCTTTTTCGTTGCGCACCGGCTCCACAGCAACACCGTGCAAAGCACCACTGGTCAGACCGGTCATGCCAATTTCCGACCTCCCTCTTGTATTTCAAGAAATCCCGCGCGTAGACTGCGCCTGCACTGGACATACCGGTAAGACCACAATAATTAAGTCCTGAATCTGATGTGCTCCGCACACGGCAACCAGGACACCGACCAGGATTCCTCCCATGCTCAGATGGTGCTCGCGTTCAATCTTCCTCCAAGTGGTTCTCGGACTGGTGCTCGGCATCATCTGCGGACTGACCCTTCCCGAATATTCCGCTCAGCTCAAACCCTTGGGCGACGGCTTCATCAAACTGATCAAGATGCTGATCGGCCTGATCGTGTTCTGCGTGGTGGTCAGTGGCATCAGCGGCGCAGGGGATCTGAAGAAGGTCGGGCGTATCGGCCTCAAATCGGTGATCTATTTTGAAGTACTGACCACCATTGCGTTGGTGATCGGTCTGATGTTCGCGTTCAGCACCGGGATCGGCAGCGGCGCGAATATCCATCTGGAGCAGTTGTCCGCCGCTGACATGGGCGATATCGCCGAACGCGGCCAGCACATGCACACCACCACGCAGTTCCTGATGGACCTGATCCCGACCTCGGTGCTCGGCGCCTTTGCCGACAACAACATCCTGCAGGTGCTGCTGTTTTCGGTGCTGTTCGGCAGCGCACTGAATCTGGTGGGTGAAGCGGCCTCCGGGATCTCACGGCTGATCAACGAGCTGAGCCATGTGATCTTCCGCATCATGGGCATGATCGTACGCCTGGCGCCCATCGGCGTGTTCGGCGCCATCGCCTTCACCACCAGCAAGTACGGCCTCGATTCGCTGCAGCACCTGGGCAGTCTGGTCGGCTTGTTCTACCTGACCTGCGTCGCGTTCGTCAGCGTGATCCTCGGTGTGGTGATGCGTGCCTCGGGCCTGCGCCTGTGGCCACTGCTCAAATATCTGCGTGAAGAGCTGCTGATCGTCATGGGCACCGCCTCCTCCGATGCCGTGCTGCCGCAGATCATGCGCAAACTCGAGCATCTGGGCATCGGCAGCTCGACGGTCGGGCTGGTGATTCCCACCGGCTACTCGTTCAACCTCGACGGTTTTTCGATCTACCTGACGCTGGCCATTGTGTTCATCGCCAACGCCACCGGCACGCCACTGGCGATGACCGACCTGCTGACGATTCTGCTGGTGTCGCTGATCACCTCCAAGGGTGCCCACGGCATTCCCGGTTCGGCGCTGGTGATTCTGGCGGCGACACTGACAGCGATCCCGGCGATTCCGGTGGTCGGGCTGGTGCTGGTGCTGGCGGTGGACTGGTTCATGGGCATTGGCCGGGCGCTGACCAACCTGATCGGCAACTGTGTCGCCACCGTGGCCATCGCCCGCTGGGAAAAGGACATCGACGTACAACGCGCCAACAAAGTACTCAGCGGTCAGCAGGGCTACACCTTTCAACCGCGTAAAACCGGAACTCCGGCGCACCAGCAAGAGTTCTGATTTTCAACCCTGCAGGAGCTGCCGCAGGCTGCGATCTTTTGATCTTGTTTGCGGCATCCCCTATAGGCTTACGGAGCTAGACAAGTGATCACCACATCAACCGTCGTCAACTCAGTCGTAGAAAAACTGCGCGCCGCCCTCGCTCGTGGTCAGTGGCGCTCCGGCGACATGCTGCCGGGCCAGCGCGAACTGGCCGAACAACTGGGCATCAGCCGTCCGAGCCTGCGCGAAGCGGTGATCGTTCTGGAGACCCTGGGCCTGGTCCGTTCGATGCCGGGCAAAGGCGTGGTAGTGCTCGACGCCCAGCTCAGTGACAGCCAGAGCCACGACAGCGCGGTCGCCGGCGCCAGCCTCGAAGACGTGCTGCAACTGCGCTACACCCTTGAGCCGTTCATTGTTGGCCTGGTCGCGCAGTCGATCAGCAGCAAGGAAGTCGGCCAGTTGCGCCTGACCCTGATGGACATGCGCGAAGCCCTTGAAGCGGGCGACAGCGAAGCCGGCGTCAGCGCCTACATCGCCTTCCACGAAGAGCTGTTCACCCTGACCTCAAACCCGATTTTCCAGAGCGTGGTGCAGCAGACCAGCAATGCCCTCAAGCAAAGCGCCGAAGTGCTGCGCAATTCGCCTGAGCATCTGGCCGAGCGCCTGGAAGAAAACGAAGCGGTGGTGCGCGCGATCCGCAGCAAGAACAGCGCTCAGGCCAGCGCCGAAATGCGTCGGCACATCCTGCGCGAAGGCCAGCGGATGGGCATCGAACTGAATATCCCGGAAGACAACCTCAGCCACTGAAGAACTCACACTGGAGACCGGCCATGAACAGTCTTGCCACGTCGCCGCGCACTCGTCAGATGTCGGCACCTCTGCCCTTCTCGCGCCTGCGAGCGCCGGCAGATGCTCTGTACCCGCGGCTGTTCGAGGCGATTCTGGACCGGCGAATCGACCCGGCCAGCCGCTTCACCGAAGACAGTCTCAAGCAGATGTTTGGCGTCAGCCGCGCCGATGTACGCCGGGTACTGACGCAGTTGTCCCATGAGCAGGTGATTGTGCTGCGCGCCAATCATCGGCCGCGAGTTGCCGCACCGGATGCAGAGCAGACCCGACAAACCCTGCACGCTCGGCGCCTGACCGAAGCGACGCTGGTGCGTCTGGCTTGTCAGAATGCGTCGGCGGAGGGTTTGAAACGCTTGCGCACGCTGGTCGAACGCGAACGCCTGGCCGTGGTTCAGGAACGGCGTGCGGCGGCGATTCGTTTGTCCGGCGAGTTTCATCTGCAGTTGGCACAGATGGCGGGGAATGCACCGCTGGCGCATTTCCTTGGTAGCCTGGTGCCGTTGACGTCGCTGGCGATTGCGCGGTGTGACGGATCAACGCCAGGTTGTTGCGCGTGGCAGGAGCATTCGGCGATTGTCGAGGCGGTTGAATGTGCAGATGGGGTTAAGGCCAGTCTACTGATGAATCGGCATCTGGATGATCTGGAGCAAACGCTGCTGGAGCCAACCGTCAAGCATTGCGTTGTCGGTTGAATCGCCATCGCGGGCAAGCCCGCTCCCACAGGGTTATCGTCGTTCACAGATTGTGTGTACACCTATAAACCTGTGGGAGCGGGCTTGCCCGCGATGGCGTCAGCCCTGACACCGAAGAACCATCAGGCAGAAGCCACCTTGGCAAACCCCGCCCGAATCTTCTCTTCCGGCAAATCATCGGCAATAAACACGATCACACTTTCCCGCGCCTCACCCTCGGCCCACTCGGTGTCCCAGTCGAAACCGTAGAGTTTCAGCACGCCCTGGAACACCAGGCGCCGATCCTCGCCAGCGATGTTCAGCACTCCCTTGTAACGCAGCAATTGCTTGCCGTGCTCTTCCAGCAACTCATTCATGAATTCGCTGAGCCGATCGATATCCAGCGGCTGGTCCGTGCGCAGCACCAGGCTGGAGATGCGATCGATGGAAGGCGCCTTGCTCACCGGACGCAGGCTGACCCCGCCCCCCAGATCGGCGTTGAGGTTGAAACCACGCACATCAAGCAGTTCCGCCAGATCGATGTTGCCGTGCTCGACCACGCGGATTGGTGCACGGCGGTTGATTCGCGTCAGGCGTTCGCTCAGTGCATTCAACGTGGCCTCATCCACCAGGTCAGTCTTGCTGACCAGCAAGCGGTCGGCGAAGCCGATCTGTGCCTGGGCGATGGTCTGGGTCAAGTGCAGGTCGGCGTGGACGGCGTCGACCAATGTGATGATACCGTCGAGCAGATAGCGCTCGCGCAGCTCTTCATCGATGAAAAAAGTTTGCGCCACAGGCGCTGGATCGGCCAGCCCGGTGCATTCGATCACCAGCCGGTCGAAGGCGATTTCGCCGCTGTCCAGGCGTTCGAGCAGCAGGTACAGGGCCTTGGTCAGATCAGTGTGAATGGTGCAGCAGACGCAGCCGTTGGCCAGGGTCATGACTTGCACCGGCTGGTCGCCGAGCAACTGGGTGTCGATGCCGGCGTCGCTGAATTCGTTCTCGATCACGGCGATTTTCAGACCGTGCTCGGCTTTCAGCAGATGGCGCAGCAAGGTGGTCTTGCCGGCACCGAGAAAACCACTGAGTACCGTCACGGGTATGGGAGAAGACAAAACAGATCCCCTTCACAAAATGAATGAACAACACAAAAACAAATGTGGGAGCGAGCTTGCTCGCGAAAGCGGTGTGTCAGTCAAATCATTCATCAACTGACACTCCGCATTCGCGAGCAGGCTCGCTCCCACAAGGGGGATTGCATCAACCGCAGGCTGTCAGCTCAACAGCACTTCGGCCCACCCTTGCCACCGTAACGTGCTTCCTGACGCTCGCGAAAGAACATCTCGTAGCTCATCACCGGCTTGTCCGGGTGTTTGGTTTGCATATGCTCGACGTAGGTGTCGTAGTCGGGCATGCCGACCATCAGGCGCGCGGCCTGACCGAGGTATTTACCGAGGCGACTCAGGTCATTGAACATGGTGCAATCCTCTGGTTACGCGTCCGGCAGGGCCTGGAATGGCGATTCTTTATCCGTACGCTCTTTTTTGCCCCAGGCGGCAATGCCGACCTTGAGCGCGTAGAACAGGATGCTGAAGACCACGAACAGGAACAGCGCGGTGAGCGTTGCGTTGGTGTAGGCGTTGAAGATCACGTGCTGCATCTGCTCGATGCTCTTGGCCGGAGCAATGACTTGGCCGGCGGCCAGGGCATCGCTGTACTTCTTGGCCAGCGACAGGAAGCCGATCGCCGGGTTGGCGTCGAACAGCTTGATGAAGCCCGCAGTCGTGGTGCAGATCAGCAGCCAGGCGGCCGGCAGCAGGGTGACCCAGATGTAGCGCTGGCGCTTCATCTTGATCAGGACCACAGTGCCGAGCATCAGCGCGATACCCGCCAGCATCTGGTTGGAGATACCGAACAGCGGCCACAGGGTGTTGATGCCGCCCAGCGGATCGATCACGCCCTGATACAGCAACCAGCCCCACATCGCCACACAACCGGCGGTGGCGATCAGGTTGGCGGTCCACGATTCGGTGCGCTTGAGCGCCGGAACGAAGGAGCCGAGCAGGTCCTGCAGCATGAAGCGCCCGGCACGGGTGCCGGCGTCCACAGCAGTCAGGATGAACAGTGCTTCGAACAGGATCGCGAAGTGGTACCAGAACGCCATGGTGTTTTCACCCGGCAGGACACTGTGCAGGATCTGCGCGATACCGACCGCCAGGGTCGGCGCACCGCCGGCACGGGCGAGGATGGTGGTTTCACCGATGTCATGGGCAACCGCTTGCAGCGCCTCAGGCGTGATCGCGAAGCCCCAACTGCTGACCATCTGTGCCACCGATGCCACGTCACCACCGACCACCGCGGCCGGGCTGTTCATGGCGAAGTACACGCCCGGCTCGATCACCGAAGCGGCAACCATCGCCATGATCGCCACAAACGATTCCATCAGCATGCCGCCGTAACCGATGTAACGGGCGTTGGTTTCGTTATCCAGCAGCTTCGGCGTGGTACCCGACGAGATCAGTGCGTGGAAACCGGATACTGCACCGCAAGCGATGGTGATGAACAGGAACGGGAACAGACCGCCCTTCCACACCGGCCCGGTGCCGTCGACGAACTGGGTCAGCGCCGGCATTTTCAGCTCGGGCATGGTCACCAGAATACCGATCGCCAGAGCGATGATGGTGCCGATCTTGAGGAACGTCGACAGGTAGTCGCGTGGCGCGAGGATCAGCCACACCGGCAACACGGCGGCGACGAAGCCATAACCGATCAGCATCCAGGTGATTTGCACACCGGTGAAACTGAAAGCCTTGGCCCACACCGGATCAGCGGCAATCTGCCCACCGAGCCAGATCGAACCGAGCAGCAGCAACACGCCGATGACCGAGATTTCGCCGATGCGACCCGGGCGGACGTAGCGCATGTAGATGCCCATGAACATCGCGATCGGGATGGTCGCCATCACGGTGAAGATGCCCCACGGGCTCTCGGCCAGGGCCTTGACCACGATCAGCGCCAGCACCGCAAGGATGATGATCATGATCAGGAAGCAGCCGAACAGGGCGATGGTGCCGGGGATGCGGCCCATTTCTTCACGGACCATGTCGCCCAGGGAACGGCCGTTGCGCCGGGTCGACATGAACAGGACCATGAAGTCCTGCACCGCGCCCGCCAGCACCACCCCGGCAATCAGCCACAACGTGCCGGGCAGGTAGCCCATCTGCGCCGCCAATACCGGGCCGACCAGAGGTCCTGCGCCGGCAATCGCGGCGAAGTGGTGACCGAAAAGAATGTGTTTGTTGGTCGGCACATAGTCCAGACCGTCGTTGTTGAGCACGGCGGGGGTGGCCCGACGTGGATCGAGTTGCATCACATTGTTAGCGATGAACAGGCTGTAGTAACGGTACGCAACCAGATAAATGGCCACTGCCGCGACCACGATCCACAAGGCGTTGATAGCCTCGCCTCGGCGCAATGCCACTACGCCCAGGGCGCACGCTCCTACGATTGCCAGCACTAGCCAGGGTAAGTGGCGTAGCAGGCTATTATTATTTTTCATTTTATTATTCCAGCCAGGGTGGACAAGAAAGACAGACACCCCGAGTTTAGCGCTTACGGCGCCAAAGGCCATACCCCGACGTTGGTCTAGACGCCTTGTCGATTGGCAGCCACCCGCCGGTCGGGTCTATAGTCAGCGAACGCTTCCGAGGATTGCGCCATGAGCGAACAACCAGCCAATCGCCGTCGCTTCAAACGTATTGCGTTCGATGCCAGAACCGAGCTGAGTCAGGGCCAATTCATCTGGCCGGTGAAGTTGATCGATCTGTCCCTCAAGGGGCTGCTGATCGAACGGCCGGAGCCGTGGCTCGGGGACAAGGAGCAGGATTTCTTCGTCGACATTCATCTGAGCGATGACGTGGATATTCAAATGGATGTGCATCTGGCCCATGAGGATCACGGCCAACTGGGGTTTGTCTGCCGGCATATCAGCCTGGAATCGATCCAGCGCTTGCGGCGGTTGATCGAACTGAATCTGGCGGATGAGGCCGAACTGGAGCGCGAACTGGGCGCTCTGATCGAAATCTAGCCCCCAAAATCAACCTGTGGGAACACTCTTGTGGTGAGGGGATTTATCCCCGATGGGGCACGGAGCGGCCCCGATAAATCCGGGTCTGCTGCGCAGCCCATCGGGGATAAATCCCCTCACCACAGGTTTTCATTCAATCAAGGGAATGGCAGCTATTCGAACAGTGCGTCGAGCGCCTGCTCCAACCGGGTCACGGCAATGATCTGCAGTCCCGCCGGCGCCTCTTTCGGCGCATTGCCTTTGGGCACAATTGCGCGTTTGAAGCCATGCTTGGCCGCTTCCTTCAAGCGCTCCTGACCGCTCGGCACCGGGCGTACCTCGCCGGACAAACCGACCTCGCCAAACACCAGCAGATCATGCGGCAGCGGCCGGTTGCGCAGGCTCGACATCACCGCCGCCATCAACGCCAGGTCGGACGCGGTTTCCAGCACCTTCACCCCGCCGACCACGTTGAGGAACACGTCCTGATCGTGGGTCGGGATGCCGCCGTGCCGATGCAATACCGCCAGCAACATCGCCAGACGATTCTGGTCCAGACCCAGGGTGACCCGGCGCGGGTTGGCCAGATGACTGTCATCGACCAGCGCCTGCACTTCCACCAGCATCGGCCGCGTGCCTTCCCACGTGGCCATGACCACACTGCCCGGGACTTCCTCTTGGGCACGGGTGAGAAAAATCGCCGACGGGTTGGAGACTTCTTTCAGGCCCTTGTCGGTCATGCCGAAGACGCCGAGTTCGTTGACCGCGCCGAAACGGTTTTTCACCGCCCGCAGCAAGCGCAAACGCCCGTCCGATTCACCTTCGAAATACAGCACGGTATCGACCATGTGCTCCAGGACTCGCGGGCCGGCGAGCGCGCCTTCCTTGGTGACGTGACCGACGAGAAAAATCGCCGTGCCGCTCTGCTTGGCATACCGCACCAGCAACGCCGCACTCTCACGCACTTGCGATACACCACCCGGCGCTGATTGCAGCTGTTCGGTGAAAATGGTCTGGATCGAGTCGATCACCATCACCTTGGGTTTTTCCTGGCGGGCGGTGGCGATGATGGTTTCGATGCAGGTTTCGGTCATCACCCGCAGTTGATCCTGCGGCAGTCCGAGACGGCGGGCACGCATGGCCACTTGTTGCTGCGATTCTTCGCCGGTGACGTACAGCGCCGGCATGCTCTTGGCGAGGTTGCACAGTGTCTGCAACAGGATCGTCGACTTGCCGATGCCCGGGTCACCGCCGATCAATACCACCGAGCCGTCGACCAGACCGCCACCCAGGACCCGGTCCAGCTCACCGGACGCGGTAGAGAAACGCGGAATCTCTTCGATGCTGACTTCGGCCAGGGTCTTGATCTGCGCCTGCTGCCCGGCCCAGCCGGTACGCCCGGTGGGCGCCGTGGCGCCGCCGCTCTCGATCATGGTTTCGGTCAGGGTATTCCAGGCGCCGCACTCGCCGCACTGGCCCGCCCATTTGGGAAAGGTTGCGCCGCATTCGGTGCAGCCGTACATGCGCTTGGCCTTGGCCATCTGGATCCCCCGGCAAAAACCGCGATGATAACGCAGCCACCGCTCAGCGCGGCACGGCGGTGCGGATTTCGCCGTTGGCCAGACGCGCGGCGCTATTGCCCAGCGGATCCTCGGCATTGAGGTCGGCGCCCTTGGCCTTGAGCGCGTCGAGCAGTTCGATGCGCTTGAACAACCCGGCGTACATCGCCGCCGTCTGGCCTGCGCCATTACGTTGATCGGGGCTGCAATCGGTGGCCATCAGGCGGCGGGCGATCTGGATCTCGCCCTTGAAAATCGCGCCCATCAGCGCCGTGTTGCCGCGTTGATCCTGCGCACAGGCATCAGCACCTGCCACCAGCAATCGCTCAACTGCCGCACCCTGGCCGTGATACGCCGCCAGAATCAGTGCGGTGTAGCCCTTGCTGTCGCGGGTATCGAGGGAATAACCGGACTCGATGAAGGTCTCGAGCATCGGCACATCACCACGCCGGGCCGCATCGAAATAGTAATCCTGCAACTGGGCCTTGATCGCCTCGGGGTTCTGTTCGGCCAGCGCTGTACATGACAGGCAACCGAGCAGCAATAACAGACAAAATCGCATCAGCCTTCTCCTTGAGCAGAACGGGGCCTGCATCAGGCCCCGCGTTGCATGGCGTCGAGATCAGTCGACCAGTTTCGCTGCCAGCGCCTTGACCCGGCTCAGGTCACCCTTGGCCACTTTCGTCACGCCAGTGCCGTATTCCGGATCGGCCTTATAAAGGAAGGACAGGATGATGTGCTTGCTCTCGTCATCGGTGGTGGCCAACGAGCCGCCGAAGCTGGCAATCAGGTCCTGACGTTCCTGCTGGCTGAACGAGCGGTACAGATCACCGGCCTGCTTGAAGTTCTGCTCGCGCTGAATCTTCGCCTGCTGGGTGCTGCCGGACAGCGCCAGCTGGCTGTAACGCGCACTTTGCTGCTCTTCACGCGGTTGCAGGCGGCTTGGCTGATAGTTCACGCCAGACTGCGTAGCACCGAAGTTCATCGCACCGTCCTGATTGCCATTGTTGACGGCAACTTTGGGCGCGTTGATCGGCAACTGCAGAGCATTGGCTCCCAGACGATACATTTGCGTATCGGCATAAGAGAACACTCGGCCTTGCAACAGACGATCTTCCGAAGGTTCGATACCCGGCACCACATTGGCCGGGGCCATCGCAACTTGTTCGGTTTCCTGGAATACATTGGCCGGATTACGGTTCAACACCATTTGTCCAACTTTTCGCTCAGGAACATTCGGCCAGATTTTGGTAGCGTCCAATGGATCGAAATCAAACTTGGACAAATCTTGTGGATTCAGCACTTGGATGTACAAGTCCCATTTCGGGAAATCACCCTTGTTGATATGACTGACCAGATCATTAGTCATATGACTGTAATCCTTGCCCTGAACTTTCTCGACTTGTTCAGGTGTCAGGTTTTTGATGCCCTGCAAACTTTTCCAGTGGAACTTCACATAGTGCACTTCGCCTTTGGCGTTCACCAACTTGTAGGCATGCACGCCATTACCGTCCATCTCCCGATAACTGGCTGGAGTACCCGAATTGGAATACAGCTCGGTCAGCGTGCGAGTGGCTTCCGGCACGTGGGAGAAGAAGTCGAAACGACGCGAGTCATCGTCCAGGTTGGTGCGTGGATCGGGTTTGAAGGCGTGAACCATGTCCGGGAACTTGATCGCATCGCGGATGAAGAAGGTCGGGAAGTTGTTGCCCACCAGATCCCAGTTGCCATCGGCGGTGTAGAACTTGGTGGCAAAACCCCGTGGATCACGCAGGGTTTCCGGAGAGTGGTTGCCATGCACCACGGCGGAGAAACGCACGAACACCGGTGTGACCTGGCCAGCGGCGAATACTTTGGCCTTGCTCAAATCGCTGAGGTCGTTGGTCACGGTGAAGGTCCCGTGAGCCCCGGTGCCGCGGGCATGCACCACGCGCTCGGGAATGCGCTCACGGTCAAAACGCTGGAGCTTCTGGATCAGTTGCACATCCTGCAGCAACACCGGGCCGGTGGCACCGGCGGTCTGCGAATTCTGGTTGTCGCCGACCGCGGCACCGTTATCACGGGTCAGGGGTGCAGCGTGCACGGAGAAAGTCAGCAAGCTGGCGGCCAGCACGCCGAAAGTACGGCGATGGGGAAAAGCCCCCAGTCCAAGAGTGGAGTTCATATCAGGTTCCTCTGGTTTTTTTGGGCGCATCCAGGTGCGCAAACCAGAGGCTAGAGGGCTATGGCGGTGAACATAAATAGAAAGTTCGTAACTCGACGATTGAAAAAAATGGCTTTGTGATCAGCGTTTTACGGCGTATTTCGCGCGCGATTAGTGGCACTTTGCAAACTAATCGTTGATTCATGTGTCGATAAAAACGGGCATTGTAAGAAGGTGTTTCGCGCAGGACGCGTTTTGCTGATTTACACTGCGTACACCAACCTCATCTGTAACAAGGAAATAACCTATGGGCGTGCTAAGTGAGTTCAAGGCCTTCGCGGTCAAAGGCAATGTGGTCGACATGGCCGTCGGTATCATCATCGGTGCAGCCTTCGGCAAAATCGTTTCGTCGTTTGTCGGCGACGTGATCATGCCGCCAATCGGCCTGTTGATCGGTGGGGTGGACTTCAGTGATCTGGCCATCACGCTGAAAGCCGCCGAGGGCAACGCCCCAGCCGTGGTACTGGCTTACGGTAAATTCATTCAGAGCATTCTGGACTTCGTGATCGTCGCCTTTGCGATCTTCATGGGTGTGAAAGCCATCAACCGCCTGAAACGCGAAGAAGCCGTGGCCCCTTCCCTGCCGCCGGTTCCAACCAAAGAAGAAGAGTTGCTCGGCGAGATCCGCGATCTGCTCAAGGCGCAGAACAATCGGCCTTGACGGCTTCATGAATGAAAACGGCGCCTGATGGCGCCGTTTTTTTTTACCAGTAATTTTCCACCGCCACCTGACCGGGCCGCCGCGCCAGGCTCAGGCTCATGTGGCGTTTCTTCAACAACGCGCGGGTGTCATCAATCATCTGCGGATTGCCGCAAAGCATGACGCGCGAGTGCTCGGGGGTCAGTTCCACGCCGGCCTCACGTTCCAGTTCGCCGCTTTCGATCAACGTGGTGATGCGACCGTGCAAGGCGCCAGGCCAGCGTTCGCGGGTAACCGTGGGGATGAACCGTAATTTATGGGCATGCTCTGCCAGGTAATCACGTGTGGAAAGCTCAGCGATCAATGATTGATAGGCCAGCTCCCTTGCCTCGCGCACGCTGTACACCAGAATAATTCGCTCGAAACGCTCCCACACTTCGAAATCCTGCAGGACCGACAGAAACGGCGCCACGCCGGTCCCTGTGGATAACAACCACAGATCCCGGCCGTCGACAAAACGATCCGGCGTCAGGTATCCAAAGGCCTGGCGCTCCACCAGCACGGTATCGCCGACCTGCAACCGGCTCAGTTCACTGGTGAATTCGCCACCCGGCACCACAATAGAGAAGAACTCGAGAAACTCGTCGAAGGGTGAAGAAACCATCGAGTAGGCACGCCACACCGTGCTGCCATCCGCCTTGGTCACGCCCAAGCGGGCGAATTGTCCTGCGCGGAACCTGAAACCCGTATCGCGCGTGGTGCGCAAGGTGAACAGGCTGGGGGTCAAGGGCTGCACGTCGAGCAAGGTCTGGGCAGTAAACTTTTCTGCACTGACAGTCATGGGCCACTCCACTGTAAAGAACCCAGACAGTTTCGCGCAAACTGACACTGTAAACACCACTGTTTTTGTAATGTCTTTTCATTTAGCGAAGCCAATGAGAAACAAACCCAGATACAACCAATGGAGAAACTTTCATATCTCAATCTGAAATTGAATGACACCTTGAATACAACGCTCTACTACGGACTAATAACATTATTGCAATCAAACTTCTCTGCAAAGAGCAAAAAAGTTCAACGCCAACTGTAGGACATGTCCTACACTCGGTTGCGTGATGGATTCATTGGATCCAAACAGCCCAGCGCGTAAAACGACTCACGGAGAGTTTGTGATGGAAATGTGGAAGGAGTCGCAATTAAAGCAACTGACTTTCGCGAGAGAAATAGAGACCGCTTATCCGATCCTGCTGAGATTCGCTCAAAACATAGGCTTCAACTTTTGTGCTATCTCTTTGACATCAAACAATCGGAACGCTGACTTTAAAGCCTTGCAAATCAATAACTATCCCAAAGAATGGAATAATCTCTATGAACAGAAAAGCTACAGCAAAGTTGACCCGGTAGTCATACACTGCAACCAGTCAATGCTGCCGATTGTCTGGACCGAAAAGTTGTTTGCGCCAACTCCACAGTTGTGGGACGCACAACAGGAACATGGATTGCGCCACGGCTGGTCCCAGTCGTTTCACCATGAAGCCAGCGGGCTGTGCAGCACGCTCAGCCTTGTCAGGAAAAATGGTCCTCTGAGCCCGCTCGAGTTGTACGAGCATTTTGGCTACATGTTTTACGCGACCAGTCATCTGAGTGATCTGTTTGCCAGAACCCTGCCCACAGCCCCGCAAAAACCCCAACAACCGCACCTTTCACCGCGGGAACTGGAAGTGCTGAAGCTCTCGGCGCTCGGCAAAACAGCCTATGAAATCGCCAGGATCCTCTGCCTGAGCGAACGAACCGTGAATTACCACGTGCAAAACGTGATTATCAAACTGAACGTCTGCAACAAAATCTCCGCCGTCATCGCCGCCAGCCGCTGTGGCCTTCTCGACGCCCCCTCCGCCTAAAAGCCACGGGTATTTCAACAGAAAAAAACGTACCATTTGAGGCCTTCCCGAGTGATGACGTGAGCAGTGACGTCGTATTGCACTCGGACGGTTCCGCCGCATATTCCCTTGGCCGCGGGCCACCCGTTGATTATCCAGAGTCCCCGCCCCATGCCTTTGCTCGACACGCCCTTTGCCCAACTCGACCTGATCCGCCAGCCCGAGCAGCAGAATGAACCTCTGCAAGCCTTCGACGCGGCTGACGAGTACCTGCTCAATCATCTGGCCGCGCAACAACCGGCCGCAGACACTCGGGTATTGGTACTCAATGACAGCTTCGGGGCCTTGGCAGCGAGTCTGGTGGGCAAGGTTCAGGTCAGCAGCAGCGGCGATTCGTTTCTCGCGTTCCAGGGTCTGGAAAAGAATCTGGTACGCAACGGACTGCCATTCGATGCGGTGCGCGGCGTTGCGGCGAGTGAGCCGTTGACCGGGCCGTTCGACAAGGTGTTGATCCGCGTCCCCAAGACGCTCGCACTGCTGGAAGAGCAACTGATCCGCCTGCAAGGGCAACTGGCCCCCGGCGCCGAAGTGGTGGCAGCGGCCATGGTCAAACACTTGCCGCGCGCCGCCGGTGATCTGCTGGAGCGTTACATTGGCCCGGTACACGCTTCACTGGCGGTAAAAAAGGCTCGCCTGCTGATCGCGACACCCGAGGCCAAAGCCCCGGCGACCTCGCCTTACCCGTCGCGCTACCAGCTCGACGAGCCGGCCATCGAGTTGCTCAACCACGCCAACGTGTTCTGCCGTGAAGGTCTGGATATCGGCACCCGGGCCTTTCTCCCGCACCTGCCCAAAAACCTCGGCAGCGCCCGGGTCGCCGACCTTGGCTGCGGAAACGGCGTACTGGCCATCGCCAGTGCTCTGCACAACCCTGACGCACACTACACGCTGGTCGACGAATCGTTCATGGCCGTGCAATCGGCTGCGGAAAACTGGCGCGCCGCGCTCGGCGAGCGCGAAGTGATCGTGCGCGCCGGCGATGGTCTGGCCGGACAGGAGCCGCAATCGCTGGACGTGGTGCTGTGCAATCCGCCGTTCCATCAGCAGCAAGTGGTCGGCGATTTCCTCGCCTGGCGCATGTTCCAGCAGGCCCGCGAGGCGCTGGTGGTAGGCGGTGCGTTGTACATCGTCGGCAACCGGCACCTGGGCTATCACAGCAAGCTGGCGCGGCTGTTCCGTGGCGTCGAGCAAGTGGCAGCCACACCGAAATTCGTGATTCTCAAAGCCCGCAAGTAAAGCGTCAGGCAAAAAAAACCCTCCGCGGTACAGAGGGTCATAAAACCGTGCCCAAGGGCAGCGGGACGGGATGTTTCAGTGTGTGGTAAGGCCGGCCGCGTTCATGAACAGGCGCATCAGGCTGGCGGCAATGAACAGCGCGCCGACGCTGCCGATCCAGATCAGGGCCAACCAGCCGAGCCGCTGCCACAGCGGCTTTTTTTCGGCTTCTTCAATCTCGTGCAGGGAATGTTTGCCGTTCATTGCATTGTTCCTCTTGGGCGATGGCGTCGCTGAGGACGCCACCGCGAGCCGGCTTGCTCTCACAGGGTGAGCAGAGCGAGAGATCAGTGGTAACCGTCTTCATGGGTGACCTTGCCGCGGAACACGTAGTAGCTCCAGAAGGTGTAACCCAGGATGAACGGAATGATGAACAGCGTACCAACCAGCATGAAGCCCTGGCTCTGCGGCGGTGCGGCGGCGTCCCAGATCGAGATCGACGGCGGCACGATGTTCGGCCACAGGCTGATGCCCAGACCGCTGTAGCCGAGGAAAATCAGCACCAGGGTCAGCAAAAACGGCATGTAGTTGGCGTTGCGCGCCACCGCGCGGATCAGCCCGTACAAGGTGACCAGCACCAGAATCGGCACCGGCATGAACCAGAACAGGTTCGGCATGCTGAACCAGCGAGTGGCAATTTCCGGGTGGGCCAGCGGCGTCCACAGGCTGACGATACCGATTACGGCCAGCAGCACGAAGGCCAGCGGCCGCGCCAGGTTGTGCATCTGCTCCTGCAACTTGCCTTCGGTCTTCATGATCAACCAGGTACAGCCGAGCAAGGCATAGGCCACCACCAGCGCGGCGCCGCAGAACAGGGTGAACGGTGTCAGCCAGTCCAGTGAACCGCCGGTGTATTGTCGATTGACCACCGGCAAACCGTCGATGAACGCCCCGAGTGCCACGCCCTGGAAGAACGTCGCCGCCACCGAACCGCCGATGAACGCCTTGTCCCACAGGTGACGTTTGTCGTCCTTGGCCTTGAAGCGGAACTCGAATGCCACGCCGCGAAAAATCAACCCGATCAGCATGAAGATCAGCGGCAGGTACAGCGCCGACAGCACCACCGAATAGGCCAGCGGGAACGCGCCAAACAACGCCGCGCCGCCCAATACCAGCCAGGTTTCATTGCCGTCCCACACCGGGGCGACAGTGTTCATCATCACGTCACGGTCGGTCTTGCCCGGGATGAACGGGAAGAGAATCCCGATCCCCAGGTCGAAACCGTCCATGACCACGTACATCATGATGCCGAAGATGATGATCACGGCCCAGATCAGCGGAAGATCAATACCCATGAGTCAAATCTCCTTTTCCAGGCTGCGCGGCGAGTCAGCGTCGGCGCCTTCGTCATCGGCGGCGGACAACGGCCGCGCCGGGGTGCGTTTCTGGCCGGGACCCCCTTCGTTGGTCTCCTTGCCTTCGTCAGTTTTCGGCCCTTTGCGCACCAGGCGCATCATGTAGCCGAGCCCCGCACCGAACAGCGCGAAATACACCACAACGAACATGATCAGGGTGATGCTCATCTGCATGAAGCTGTGATTGGACGAAGCATCCGCCGTGCGCATCAGCCCGTAGACCACCCACGGCTGCCGACCGATTTCAGTGGTGAACCAGCCAGCGAGGATCGCGATCAGGCCGGACGGCCCCATCCACAACGCCAGATACAGGAACGGGCGTGAGGTGTAGAGCGTGTCGCGCTTGCGCAGCCACAGGCTCCACAGACCGGTGAAGATCATCAGGAAACCGAGGCCGACCATGACCCGGAACGACCAGAACACGATGGTCGAGTTTGGCCGGTCTTCTGGCGGGAACTCCTTGAGCGCCGGCACCTGCTTGTCCAGCGAGTGGGTCAGGATCAGGCTGCCGAGGTACGGGATCTCCACGGCGAATTTGGTTTTCTCTTCTTTCATGTCCGGCCAGCCGAACAGGATCAACGGCGTCGCTTCGTTGCCTTTGTTTTCCCAATGGCCTTCGATTGCGGCGATTTTCGCCGGCTGGTGCTCAAGGGTGTTGAGGCCGTGGAAGTCGCCGATCACGGCCTGGATCGGCGCGACGATCAGTGCCATCCACATCGCCATCGACAGCATGGTGCGGATCGCCGGGTTGTCCCTGCCGCGCAGCAAGTGCCAGGCCGCTGACGAGCCGACGAAGAACGCCGTGGCGACGAACGCCGCCGTCGCCATGTGCATCAGGCGATACGGGAACGAGGGGTTGAACACGATGGCCAGCCAGTCGGTCGGGATCACTTGACCGTTGACGATCTCGAAGCCTTGCGGCGTCTGCATCCAGCTGTTGGACGCGAGAATCCAGAACGTCGAGATCAGCGTGCCGATCGCCACCATCACCGTGGAGAAAAAGTGCAGTTTTCGTCCGACCTTGTTCCAGCCGAACAGCATCACCCCGAGGAAACCGGCCTCAAGGAAGAACGCGGTGAGCACCTCATAGGTCAGCAACGGTCCGGTGACGGAACCGGCGAAGTCCGAGAAACGGCTCCAGTTGGTACCAAACTGGTAGGCCATGACCAGACCAGAGACCACCCCCATGCCGAAGTTGACGGCAAAGATCTTCGACCAGAAGTGGTACAGGTCTCGGTAGGTGTCGTTATGGGTTTTCAACCACAGCCCTTCGAGCACCGCCAGGTAGCTCGCCAGACCAATGGTGATGGCCGGGAACAGGATGTGGAACGAGATGGTAAATGCGAACTGAATTCGGGCGAGATCGAGCGCCTCTAAACCGAACATAAGTCTTCCTCTGTCAGGTAATACCGGCGATGGGGCTTGTGGCCCCTGCACCTACTGCCCCCACGGATATCGAGTGCGGCGAATTCTGATTCGTTCTTTTTTAATAACCATCGCAACGCAGGGAGTCTGGCCGTCGGGCCACCAGACCATGGCCCGGGAGGGTCTTGATCTGGATCAAGCAACGTTAAAAGAGTAGTCCCATTTCCGACGAAGAACGGCGTGGTCGTTTGCCGCGTGACAAGTTGCCTCAGCGCCTGAGTAACGCTCTGAAATACATCCCCCAGATCCAGAAAACCGTCCTGTGGCGAGGGAGCTTGCTCCCGCTCGGCTGCGCAGCGGTCGTAAAAAGGTTTTCCAGCGCTTGCCCGAAGGTATGATTTCGCTGCGTTGGGGCCGCTTCGCGACCCGGCGGGAGCAAGCTCCCTCGCCACAGAGAATGGGGTACCCGGATAATCGATGTTTGGCTAACTAAATTTTTCGTCATGGCAACTTCCTGTTACAGACTGGTGATAACCTCACCCTTCCGCCCCGAGCCAGACCTGCCTTCAGATGCCCAGCCAAGAGCCCCTGCTGTTACGTCACCATCGTCCGTTTCTCGCGTTCTGGTTCGCCCGGATCTTCACCGCCAGCGGCTTTCAGATGCTCACGGTGGCGATCGGCTGGAATCTGTATCAGTTGACCGGCAACGTGCTCGACCTGGGCCTGGTCGGTCTGGTGGAATTCGCGCCACGGGTGCTGTTCATGCTGCACACCGGTCACGTCGCCGACCGCTATGACCGGCGCCGGGTGGCGGCGATCTGTCAGTCGTTGCAGGCGTTGATTGCCTTGGCACTGGCCATCGGCAGTGCGACCGATCACGTGACCCGGGAAATGATCTTCGTCCTCGCCTTCCTGCTCGGCGGCGCGCGCTCCTTCGAGCTGCCGACTACCCAGGCGCTCCTGCCAAGTATCGTGCCCAGCGCCCTGTTTCCACGCGCGGTCGCCGCAGCGCAATCGGCTCAACAGTCAGCCACCATCGTCGCCCCGGCCCTCGGTGGCTTGCTTTACGCGTTTGGCAGTGTCTGGGTCTACGGCCCGACGGTGTTGCTTTACGTCATCGCCTGCACCTTGATGCTCAACCTGCCCGCGCGACAGACGCCATTGAACAAAGGCAAAGCCACGCTCGACTCGTTGCTGGCGGGCATCCGTTTCATTCGCAGCCGCCCGGACATTCTTGGGGCGATCTCGCTGGACTTGTTCGCCGTGCTGCTCGGCGGCGCCACCGCGTTGCTGCCGGTGTTCGCCAAGGACATTCTGCTCACCGGGCCGTGGGGCCTGGGCCTGCTGCGTTCGGCGCCTGCGGTCGGCGCGCTGGGGATGTCGCTGTTTCTGGCGCGATTCGCCGTCGAGCGCAACGTCGGGCGCGTAATGTTCACCGCCGTCGGCGTCTTCGGCGTGGCGACCATCGCCTTCGGCCTGTCGACCTCGTTCTGGTTCTCACTGGCGGTGCTGGTGGTGCTCGGCGCGGCGGACATGATCAGCATGGTGATCCGCGCCTCCTTCGTGCAACTAGAAACCCCGGACGAAATGCGCGGCCGGGTCAGCGCGGTGAACGGCCTGTTCATCGGCGCCTCGAATCAGCTCGGCGAATTCGAATCCGGCCTCACCGCACACTGGTTCGGCACCGTCCCAGCCGTGGTGATGGGCGGGATCGGCACACTGGTGGTCACCGGAACGTGGATCAAACTGTTCCCGACCCTGGCCAACCGCGACCGGATGCATGTGCCGGTGGAGGAGGCGAAGGTTTGAGACTCCTCAAACCAACATATCCCCCGCCACTTTCGCCCGCAATGCCTTGCCACCAAGCTGCTCCACCAACATCAGGGCAAAGTCCAGTGCGGCGCCGGAGCCCTGGGCGGTAATGCAATTGCCGTCGACCACCACCGGTTGATCAACAAACGTACAGCCCGACAGTTGATGACTGACACTTGGCAGGCAAGTCATGCGTCGCTGGCGTAACACGCCAGCGGCTTGCAGAGCGATGGCCGGGGCTTCGGCGATGGCGGCGAACAGGCGTCCGGCGCTGGCCTGGTCCTTGAGCAATTGTTGCAGCGGCTGATGCGCCGCCAGATGTTGAGAACCGACAACCCCGCCGGGCAGGACGATCAGGTCAAACGTCTGCGCCAGTACATCGACCAGCATGCCGTCCGCCGTCAGGCGCGTACCGCGTGCGCAGGTCAGCATGCGCCGGCCTTCGATGCTGGCCGCCACCACTTCAATGCCGGCGCGGCGCAGCACGTCGATCAGGGTCACGCTGTGCAGATCATCGATGCCCTCGGCGAGGGTAATCAGGGCTCTAAAGGTCATGGGCGCCATCCGCTGAGTGATCTTTAAAGCGTAGTCAGCTTTGCCCTGCCTGTTTGCTGACAGCCGTTACTTGATGTAAAGCTGGGTCGACATCGTGTTGCGTGGCGCGTTGATCGAGGTGTTGCTGAAGCTGAACGTGCCTTCCTGCTTGCCCGCCAGATCGAAGGTATACAGTGAGCCGACCGTTTTGCTGCCGGGGGTGCATTCGGTCAGATTGCCGGTATCGAAAGCGCACACCGGGGCGCGGGTGCCATTCACTTCAAAACCGTCCAGCGTGGCGTGCGGCTGGTTCTGGCCATAGCCGATTTCCAGCACATACACCTTGATGCTCGGGCCGCTGTGATTACATTGGGTTTGCGGCTGGTTATCGCCAATGTCTTCCAGGCCACAGGCCGGCGACTGGACCTTGATCACTTTCACTTCGGTCAACGGTGGCGCCGAGGCTGCCAGCACCGCCGTCGGCCCGGCCATCAGCCCTGCCATTAACCCGAAAGCCTGCATCCAGCGCTTGCCCATGTGATCGCGTTTCCCCAAAAAATTCAGCGTGCAGTATGGCGCAGATAACCCTGCTACAAAACTTCGACGACGTTCGGCACCAACAACCGCCATATTCCTCACGCTGCTGGTATGATGCGCGGCTTTTTCCGGCCCACCACAAATTCCCAGGCGCTTGCGACGGTCTGTGCTTTGCTGTTGAGGTCGATACATTCACGGCGCCACGCGCGCCACGGGGAGCAGACATGCTGGAAAGGCTGTTTCAACTCAAGGCACACAACACCAACGTGCGGACCGAGATTCTGGCGGGCGTCACGACTTTCCTGGCCATGGCCTACATTCTGTTCGTCAACCCGAGCATTCTCGGCGAGACCGGCATGGACAAAGGCGCGGTGTTCGTCGCCACCTGTCTGGCAGCCGCCATCGGCTCGACCATCATGGGCCTGATCGCCAACTACCCGATCGCCCTCGCCCCGGGCATGGGCCTGAACGCCTTCTTCACTTACACCGTGGTCCTGCACATGGGCCACACCTGGCAAGTGGCGCTGGGCGCGGTGTTCATCTCGGCGGTGTGCTTCTTCCTGCTGTCGATCTTCCGCATCCGCGAATGGATCATCAACAGCATCCCGCTGCCCCTGCGCTCGGCAATTGCCGCCGGTATTGGCCTGTTCCTGGCGCTGATCGCCCTGCACAACGCCGGTATCGTGGTCAGCAACCCGGCGACCATGGTCGGCCTCGGTGACCTGAAAGCCCCGGCCCCGATCCTTGCCACCCTCGGCTTCGCCCTGATCGTCGCTCTCGAAGCACTGAAAGTGCGCGGCGCAGTGCTGATCGGCATTCTGGCGGTGACCATCATTTCCATCGCCATGGGCTTCACCCCGTTCGGCGGCGTGACCTCGATGCCACCTTCGCTGGCCCCGACCTTCATGCAACTGGACATCAAGGGCGCCCTGGACATCGGTCTGGTCAGCGTGATCTTCGCCTTCCTGTTCGTCGACCTGTTCGACAACTCCGGCACCCTGATCGGCGTCGCCAAGCGCGCCGGCCTGATGGGCAAGGACGGCCACATGCCGAAAATGGGTCGTGCACTGATCGCCGACAGCACCGCGGCGATGGCCGGCTCGCTGCTGGGTACTTCGACCACCACCAGCTACATCGAATCCGCTGCGGGCGTGAGTGCCGGCGGCCGTACCGGTCTGACAGCGATCGTCGTGGCGATCCTGTTCCTGTTGGCGCTGTTCTTCTCGCCACTGGCGGCCAGCGTTCCGGCATTCGCCACCGCACCGGCGCTGCTGTTCGTCGCCGTGCTGATGACTTCCGGTCTGGCGGAAATAGACTGGGAAGACATCACCGTTGCCGCACCGGTCGTGGTCACCGCGCTGGCGATGCCGTTCACTTACTCGATCGCCAACGGCATCGCTTTCGGTTTCATCTCCTGGACCGTGATCAAGCTGCTGTCGGGCCGCGCCCGTGAGCTGAACCCGGCGCTGGTGATTCTGTCGATTCTGTTCGTGATCAAGTTGGGTTGGTTCAACGCATGACTTTCGATTCCCAGGCTTACGCCACTCAGCTCGAAGACAAGGTCACGCGTTTGCGCGACCTGCTGGCCCCGTTCGATGCACCAGAGCCGACCGTGTTCGACTCGCCGCTGCAGAACTTCCGCCTGCGCGCGGAATTTCGCCTGTGGCGCGAGGCCGGTGAGCGGCACTACGCGATGTTCTCCCAGGACGACAAACGCACGCCGATCCTGATCGAAGAGTTCCCGATTGCCAGCTTGCGCATCAACCAGTTGATGCCGCAGCTCAAGGCCGCGTGGCAAGCCAGCGCAGCGCTGAGCCACAAGCTGTTCCAGGTGGAATTCCTCACCACCCTGGCCGGCGATGCAATGATTACCCTGTGCTATCACCGTCCACTGGACGAGCACTGGCATGCGGCCGCGTCGAAGTTGGCGGCTGATCTCAACGTCAGCGTCATCGGGCGTTCCAAGGGCAAGCGCGAAGTGATCGGCCACGATTACGTGGTGGAGAAACTCGACGTCGGCGGTCGCACCTTCAGCTACCGTCAGCCGGAAGGCGCGTTCACCCAGCCCAACGGCACGGTGAACCAGAAAATGCTCAACTGGGCCTACGAAGCACTGGGCGATCGTCCTGACGATCTGCTGGAGCTGTATTGCGGCAACGGCAACTTCACCCTGCCGCTCGCCACCCGCGTGCGCAACGTGCTGGCCACCGAGATCAGCAAGACCTCGGTCAACGCCGCCCTGAGCAACCTCAGCGAAAACGCTGTGGATAACGTCACGCTGGTACGTCTGTCCGCCGAAGAGCTGACCGAAGCACTCAACGAAGTGCGCCCGTTCCGGCGCCTGCAGGGCATCGACCTGAAGAGCTACGAGTTCGGCAGTGTGTTTGTCGACCCGCCGCGCGCCGGCATGGACCCGGACACCTGCGAGCTGACCCGGCGCTTCGACAACATCCTGTACATCTCCTGCAACCCGGAAACCCTGGCGGCCAATATCGCCCAACTGCACGACACGCACTGCATCACCCGCTGCGCGATGTTCGATCAGTTCCCGTGGACGCATCACATGGAGTCCGGGGTGTTGCTGTCTCGGCGTTGATGGCGAATGCCAGAGACCAGGAAGCCGTCGTGATGACGGCTTTTTTGTGGCTGCAATTCTTGATCTGTGCGATCACCGAACATAAAACGTCGGAGGCAACGCCGTTCAATTGACCATGGTAACCATCTGGTACATTTTACCTCCACAGGCTGAAACCCTCAGCCCAAGCCAAAAACAATAAGTGGAGTTTGCCCCCATGCCCCCTATCGTTCTGGTGCTCAACGGCCCGAACCTGAACCTGCTCGGCACCCGTGAACCGGCGACCTACGGTCACGAAACCCTGGCCGATATCTCTGCCCTGTGCGGGCGCGCCGCCGAAGAATTCGGCCTGGCCGTGGAGTTTCGCCAGACCAATCACGAAGGCGAATTGCTCGACTGGATTCATGCGGCACGCGGCCGTTGCGCCGGAATCGTGATCAACCCGGCAGCCTGGACGCACACATCGGTGGCGATCCGCGACGCCTTGGTCGCCAGTGAGTTGCCAGTGATCGAAGTGCATCTGTCCAACGTGCATGCCCGCGAGCCATTCCGCCATCACTCGTTCGTCTCGGCCATCGCCACGGCGGTGATGTGCGGCTTCGGCAGCCATGGCTATCGCCTGGCTCTGGAGCATTTCAGTCAGCGACTGAAGGGGCGCGCAGCATGACCCGTAAACCGGTAATACTGGCTGGCCTGATCGGCGCGGGCATTCAAGCCTCGCGCACGCCAGCCCTGCATGAACACGAAGGCGATGCCCAAGGCTTGCGCTATCTGTATCGGCTGATCGACCTCGATCAGTTGCAACTCGACAGCAATGCCCTGCCCGACTTGCTGCAGGCCGCCGAACGGATGAACTACACCGGCCTGAACATCACCTTCCCGTGCAAGCAGGCGATCATCCCGCTGCTCGACGAACTGTCGCCGGAAGCCCGGGGCATCGGCGCGGTCAACACCGTGGTGCTCAAGGATGGCAAACGCATCGGCCACAATACCGACTGCCTGGGTTTTGCCGAAGGTTTTCGCCGTGGCCTGAAAGACGCTGCGCGTGCACGTGTCGTGCAGATGGGTGCCGGTGGCGCAGGCGCGGCGGTGGCCCATGCGCTGTTGAGCGAAGGCGTGCAGCAACTGAGTATTTTCGACGTCGATCGCGAGCGCGCCGAGAGTCTGGCGAACAACCTCAACCAGCATTTCGGCTCAGGTCGCGCGGTGGCCGGGCGCGATCTGCCGAGTACGCTGAATCAGGCCGATGGTCTGGTGAACACCACGCCGATGGGCATGGCCAAACTGCCGGGGATGCCCGTGCCGGTGGAGTTGCTGCGCAAGGAATTGTGGGTCGCGGAGATCGTGTACTTCCCGCTGGAAACCGAACTGCTGCGCAACGCCCGCGCCTTGGGCTGCCGCACGCTGGACGGCGGCAACATGGCGGTGTTTCAAGCGGTGAAGGCGTTTGAGCTGTTCAGCGGTGTGGTGCCGGATGCGCAGCGCATGCTGGCGCATTTTCAAAGCATGAACGTTTAAAAGATCAAAAGATCGCAGCCTTCGGCAGCTCCTACAGGGCCTTGTGTAGGAGCTGCCGAAGGCTGCGATCTTTTGCTTGTCACGGCTGCAAGTAGCGCAACACCGACTCGCAGATCATCTCGCGATGACGCTGCTTGATGCTTTCGTCCGGCAGATCGATCTGAAAGATCTCACCGAAGGTGTGGCGGTTCGAGACGCGGTAGAAGCAGAACGAGCTGATCAGCAAGTGCACATCCAGCGCGTCGAGCCCGGCGCGGAACACGCCCTCCTCGGCACCGCGGCGCAAAATCTCGCCCAGCGAATCGAGGATCGTATTGTTCATCGCCTTGATCGCATCGGAACGCTTCACGAATTCGGCGTTGTGGATGTTTTCGATGCAGACGATGCGCACGAAATCGACGTTGCGGTCATGGTGGTCGAAGGTGAACTCCACCAGTCGGCGGATCGCCACCACCGGCGGCAACTCAGCCAGGTGCAGGCGGTTTTCGGTGCTGCGGATATCGCCGTAAAGCTTCTCCAGCACCTCGACGTACAACTGCTCCTTACTGCCGAAGTAGTAATAGATCATGCGTTTGGAGGTGTGGATGCGCTCGGCGATCGCGTCAACGCGGGCACCGGACAAGCCCTGCTGGACGAACTCGACGATCGCCTCCTGCAGGATGTTCTCGCGGGTCTTTTCCGGGTTGTTCTTGCGACTCTTGCGCGGCTCGATGCCGGATACGACGGAGGCGGCGGGGAGTTCTGAAGTCATTGTCATTGCGGGCTCACGGCCATCACTGCACAGGTGGGCGATTATGGGCCGCGCTGCACAGTGAAGGAAGCCACGCGGCCCGTGTTTAATCCCGCGTTTACGAAATTCCTACAACTTCGCCTGGCGCACCGCGCCGCTGCGTGATTTGGCCATCGCCGCCAGACGTACCGCGACGTTCGCCGCACCATAACCGGCATAGCCGTTTTTACGCTGGATGATCTCGAAGAAGAAACGTCCCTCGAACGGCTCGGTATAGACGTGGAACAGTTCACCGCCCTGGGCATCGCGGTCGTAGAGCACGTTGTAGTACGCCAGTTCGCTGAGGAATTCGTCGTCAAAATCGAAGCGCGCAGCGAGGTCGTCGTAATAGTTGAGCGGAATATCCAGCAACGGCACGCCAGCCTCTTTGGCGCGGCTGACTTCAGCGAAGATGTCGTCACAATCGAAGGCGATGTGATGCACACCCGAGCCGCGATAACTCGACAGCGCATGGGAGATCGCGGTGTTGCGGTTCTCCGAGATATTCAGCGGCAAGCGGATCGAACTGTCGCGGCTGCGCAACGCGCGGCTCTTCACCAGCCCGTACGGATCAGGCAGCACCACTTCATCGTCGGCCTCGAAATCCAGCAGGCTCTTGTAGAACAGCACCCAACTGTCGAGGCTGTCGGCCGGCAACGCCATGGCCATGTGATCGATGCGCTTGAGGCCGCCACGGGCCTGGGCATTCTGCAGCAGATTGAAGTCGGTGCCATAGACATCCGCCGCTTCATCCACCAGATAAATCAGGCTGCCGTCCGGTGCACGCACCGCGGCCAGTTCCAGTTCGTTGGGGCCGACCAAGCCGCGATAGGGCTGGCCCTTGTAGGCGACGGCGCGGGCCAGGGCGCTGGCGCTGTCCTTGACCCGCACGGCGGTGGCGCACAGCGACGGGCCGTGCGCCTCAAAGAAACTGTGGCCGAACGAATACGGCTCGGCGTTGAGGATCAGGTTGATATCGCCCTGACGCAGCAGGCTCACGCTCTTGGAGCGGTGCTGCCCGGCCTTGACGAAGCCCAGGCGCTCCAGCCAATTGCTCAGTTTGGCGCCGAGGCTTTCGTCGACAGCGAATTCAAGAAACTCAATGCCGTTGTACTCGCTGGCCGGCGGCGTTTCGAAGAGGATCTCGCGGTTGGCCACCGGCGTCGGTTGTTGCTCCAGGCGCTGACGGGTTTTCTCTTCCAGATACAGCAGCGAACGCAGACCATCAGCGGCATTCGCTCGAGGTGGCGCGGCGCGGAAGCCATCGTTGAAGATCTCCAGCGACAACGGCCCGGTGTAACCGCTCTGGATGATCGGCGCGAGGAAGCCCGGCAGATCGAACTCACCCTGCCCCGGGAAGCAGCGGAAATGCCGGCTCCACTCCAGCACATCCATGGCGAGAATCGGCGCGTCGGCCATTTGCACAAAGAAGATCTTGTCGCCGGGAATGTCGGCAATCGCGCTTGGATCACCTTTCAGCGACAAGGTGTGAAAGCTGTCGAGCAGCACGCCGAGGGCCGGGTGATCGGCCTGGCGGACGATGTCCCAGACCTGTTGATACGTATTGACGTGCCGGCCCCAGGCCAGCGCTTCATAGCCGATGCGCAACCCGCGCGCGCCGGCCCGTTCGGCCAGCAGGCGCAGGTCATCGACCAGAATCTGCCGGTCGCCGACGCTGTCTGCCGAGGCGTTGCTGCAGACCAGCACCAGGTCGGTGCCCAGTTCCTGCATCAGGTCGAATTTGCGCTCGGCCCGCTCCAGATTGCGCGCCAGCCGATCTCGGCGGCAGCCTTCAAAATCGCGGAATGGCTGGAACAGCGTGATGGCGATCCCCAGGTCAGCGCACATCTGCCTGATTTCCCGCGGACTGCCGTCGTAATACAGAAGATCGTTCTCGAAAATCTCGACGCCGTCGAACCCGGCGGCGGCAATGGCTTCGAGCTTTTCCGGCAGGGTGCCGCTCAGGGAAACGGTGGCAATGGAACGCTGCATGTTGCTACTCCCGGACTTCGCCGCGCTTATCTTTAAGGTAGGAGCTGCCGAAGGCTGCGATCTTTTGATCCTGGTCCTGAAAAGCAAATTCAAAAGATCGCAGCCTTCGGCAGCTCCTACACAGGATGTTTTTTATCGTTGGGAAATTATTGGCTGCATGACTGCGCACAGCAATTTAAAGTGTACCAGCCGGTTAGTTTTGCGTGCGATTATCGAACACTATGGCGTTTCGACGAATTGACGATTTTTCGTCCACTGCCCACCATCGACTTCACATTGAGTCCGGAAATGAACCTTCGGTCGCAGTGCGTGCAAACAACACCACATAACAAATTCAAAAACGGGTGGAACAATGATTCCTTCACAGACTTCCCGCATGGCTCCGGCCATGAGCACTGCCACGGGTGGCATCGGCGACAAGATCCGCGGCGCCATGGCTGTCGGCAAGACCCGTTGGGGCATGCTGGCGCTGGTGTTTTTCGCCACGACCCTGAACTACATCGACCGCGCCGCCCTCGGCGTCATGCAGCCCATCCTCGCCAAGGAAATGAGCTGGACGGCGATGGATTACGCCAACATCAACTTCTGGTTTCAGGTCGGCTACGCGATCGGTTTCGTCCTGCAAGGACGTTTGATCGACCGGGTCGGCGTGAAGCGCGTGTTCTTCTGCGCGGTGCTGCTCTGGAGCCTGGCCACCGGCGCCCACGGCCTGGCGACATCGGCCGTCGGCTTCATGGTCTGCCGGTTTATCCTCGGCCTGACCGAAGCGGCCAACTACCCGGCCTGCGTGAAAACCACGCGCCTGTGGTTCCCGGCCGGCGAACGCGCGGTGGCCACTGGCATCTTCAACGCCGGGACCAACGTCGGCGCCATGTTCACGCCGATGCTGCTGCCGCTGATTCTCCACGTCTGGGGCTGGCAGGCAGCGTTCCTGTGCATGTCGGCACTGGGCGGGATCTGGCTGCTGTTCTGGGGCTTGAAATACTTCAACCCGGAAGACCATCCGAGCGTCAAACAGTCGGAGCTGGAATACATCCAGAAAGAAGTCGAACCGGAACAGGCCCGCGTCCCGTTCTCACGCATCCTGCGCATGCGCGGCACCTGGGCGTTCGCCCTCGCCTATTCGCTGACCGCGCCGGTGTTCTGGTTCTACCTGTATTGGTTGCCGCCGTTTCTCAATCAGCAATACAACCTGGGCATCAACGTCACCCAAATGGGTATTCCGCTGATCATCATCTACGTGACGGCCGACTTCGGCAGCGTCGGTGGCGGCATTCTGTCTTCGTTCCTGATCGGTCGCGGCATGAACTCGATCAAGGCGCGGCTGCTGTCGATGTTCCTGTTCGCCTGCTGCATCATCGGCGTGATCATGGCCGCCGGTTCGAGCAATCTGTGGGTCGCCGTCGCGGCAATCTCCCTGGCGATCGGCGCGCATCAGGCCTGGACCGCGAACATCTGGAGCCTGGTGATGGACTACACGCCCAAGCACATGATGAGCACGGTGTTCGGTTTCGGCGGCATGTGCGCAGCGATTGGCGGGATGTTCATGACCCAGATCGTCGGCCACATCCTGACCGTCACCAACAACAACTACACGGTGCTGTTCACGCTGATCCCGGCGATGTACTTCATTGCGCTGACCTGGATGTACTTCATGGCACCGCGCAAGATCCCTGACGTCACCGAATAACCGGCCTACCCTGTAGGAGCTGCGGCACGCTGCGATCTTTTGATCTTGATTTTGAAGATCAAAAGATCGCAGCGTGCCGCAGCTCCTACACAGGAATTTGTGGATCCTTCAGCGACGGCTCTGCTGCCACGCCGCCGCCAGGCCGCTGCAACAGATCACCACAATGCCGATCACCGTCAACAGGCTTGGCGTGTGATTGAACACCACCCAGCCCAACAGCCCGGCAAACACGATCTGACAGTAACCGAACGGCGCCAGCAATGCCGGCGCGGCATGGCGAAACGCCTGGGTCAGAAACAGGTGCGCGGTCATCCCGCAACTGCCCAGCGCCAGCATCAACACGGCATGCATCAACGTCGGCACCTGCCAGAAGAACGGCACCAGCGCACTCATCACCAAGGTGTTGCACAGACCGGCGAAGAAGTTGCTGGTGGTCGGGCTATCGACCTCACTGAGCTTGCGCGTCAGCAGTTGATAGAAGCAGAAAAACAACGCCGAGCAGAACGGCAGCAGCACCGCCGGAGTGAACAATTCACCGCCCGGGTGAACGATGATCAGCACGCCGATGAATCCACAGATCACCGCAATCCATTGCCCGCGCGTCACCCGTTCCTTGAGCAACGGCACCGACAATGCCGTCACCAGCACCGGCGCAAGAAAGTTGACCGCCGTGGCCTCGGCCAGCGGGATGTACAACAGCGCCGTGGTGAAAAACAGACTGGTGCCGAGCAGACACAGCGCCCGCGCCAACTGCCACAACGGCCGTTTGGTACGCAACACCCGAAGCCCCGATTGCGGCAGGAAGATCCCCGCCATCAGCAAGGTGTGCACCAGATAACGCGCCCATACCACCATGACGATCGGGTAGAAACCCGATAGGTATTTCGACAGCGCGTCGTGGCTGGAGAACAGGAAAGTCGCCACGACAATCAGCAAAATCCCCTTGAAGGGTTGGTTGACACCGGAGAGCGGGGTGCTGACGGTCATTGGATATCTCTGAAGGAAAAATAAACAGTGGCGGGGACGCTGGCGCCCCGCCACAAAAACTGACTTATAACTGCGTCAACAATTCCCGCGTCCTGTCGAGCGCCATCTGCGCTCGTTGCAATCCGCTGACGCCCTGCTCCAGCAGTTTTACCGTGGGGATCTCCAGGCTCAATGGAATATTAGCTGGCAGACTGCGCAACAAACCGTGCAGGTCGCAATCGCCCTCGCCGGGAAACCGCCGCTCGTTGCGCGCCTGACGCAAGATCTCGGCCATGTCCGCCGGTCTCGGCCCCGCCACATCGCACAATTGCGCATAACGCAGGCGCGCCGGTGCGACGCTGGCCAGATCCTCCAGCCGTGAGCCGGAGCGATCGAAATGAAAGGCATCGACCAGCACCGCGGCGTTTTCCCGGTCGGCGTTGGCAACGATGCGCAACGCCTGCTCGAGGTTGCGCGCATCGGTCCAGGGCATGAACTCCAGATGCGGATGCAAACCGTAAGGCGCCGCCAGATCACACAGCGCGGCAAAGTTGTCGGTGAGCCGTTGCTCGTCAGGATCATTGCCGGCGACGAGTAATTCACTGGCGCCAAACTCCGCGCCGACGGCCAGCAGCTTGTCGAAATCGGCAACCACGGTGTGCGGTTTCAGGCGCAGGATTTCCACGTCGAGCACCGCGATGCCAGTGTCGCGCAAACGCCTCAACGTCTGACGCCGCAGATCACCATCGGCCACCAGCGGAAAGTGATATTCCTCCGGCGTCGCCGGTTCCAGGCGCAGGCCAACATGGCTGTAACCGGCACGCGCCGCCACCTCGACCATTTGCGGTGGCGATAATTCGAGTACGGTGAGACTGGCCAGAGACAGGATTCGTTCGTTCATGCTCAAGCCTCGACCGCTGCCGGGGAACAGGCACGGCCGCTGGCCGCCGCTTCACGAATCGCCTCGACCAGCGCCAGGGTTCGCGCGGCATCGGCGGCACTGACCAAGGGTTCGACTTCACGCCGCGCGACCTGCACAAAATGTTGCAGCTGCAAACGCAACGCGTCCCCGCCCTCACACTGTTCTTGCAGCGCGATCAGCGGTTCGTGCCAACCGGCATCGACTTGATCGGCAGCGTAATGCCAACGCTTGAGTTGCGGAATGCTTAACGCTCCGGCAGTGCCCGCCAGCAAATAACACGGCTGATCGGCCTGACGCGGGTAAACCGGGTTTTCTGCGGAATTCAGCTCCCAGCTCCACGGCGCAGCGACCGCATCGGAACCGCTCAGCGTGCCCAGTGCACCGCCGGCAAATTGCAGTAACACCGCGACGCTGTCTTCGTTGGCAAAACCCCGCACCGCGTTGTCGGTGACGGCCTGCACCGACTGCACCTCCCCGCACAGGTGACGCAGCAAATCGAGGTCGTGAATCAGGTTGGTCAGCAACAGGCCCGCGCCCGGCTCACGGCGCCACGGGACCTCGAAATAACGGTCGGGTTTGCGCACCTGAAACAGTGCGGTAACCGTGGTCAGCCGCCCGAGCGCGCCGCTGCGCAGCAATTGGTGGGCACGCACGATCAACGGATTGTGCCGCCGATGATGGCCGACCAGCACCGGCACGCCGCTGCGTTTGACCGCCGCCACCAGTTCGAGTGCCTCATCCAGATGCACGCCCACCGGTTTCTCCAGCAGCACCGCAATCCCGGCGGCGAGGCAATCCAGCGCCGTGCTGACGTGCTGATTATTCGGGTTGGCCACGATCACCGCATCGGGCCTCACCTGCTCCAGCATCTGCCGGTGATCGGCGAAATACGCCACGCCCCACTGCGCCGCCAGCGCGGGAACCTGCGGGCCGGGATCGGCCACTGCACACAACCGGGCTTCATCGAGGGTTTGCAAGTGCTGGTAATGCTGGTGGCCCATGTTGCCGGCGCCGATCAGGGCGATACGAAGGGGCGGAGTCAAGGCGCGATCCTCTTGTGATTGTTGTCGGAAATGTCACTCCAGCAACAATTTAGAATCGAGTTCCAAAATCAAACACCCACTAATAGAAAATCCGTGCGAACACCGCACAACTTCGCACACGACGCTCAACCTGTAAGAGTTGCCGCAGGCTGCGATCTTTTGCTCTTGATCTGAAAAACAACGTCAAAAGATCGCAGCCTTCGGCAGCTCCTACAAAGATCGGCGCGGGTCAGACAAACAATTCGGACGCCAGGCTCGCCGCCGACAACTCCTCGGTGAACTTCATCAGCAACGGCGCCAGTTCATGCAGCCGCGCGCCAGGCATCCGCGCGCTTGGCCCGGCGATGCTCAGTACGCCGATCACCCGTCCGTCAACGGGATGCTTGACCACCGCGGCAATCGCCGAAGTGCCCACCGCCGAACTTTCCTCGACGCAGGCATAACCCTGCTCACGCGCCAGCCGCAGGCGCTCCAGCAACTCGATATTGGAGCGCGGCGCATTCGGCCCAATGCCCACCGGCACTTCCGCGCCCTGGCGCTCGACCAGCGACAACGCCTCGGCATCGCTCATGCAGGCCAGCCACGCGTGCCCGGAGGCGGTGTAGAACAACGGCGCGTCGCGGCCCATGTCCGGGTCATAACGCAGGCCCGTCCGGGCGCCCTGCGCCTTGGCGATCCAGGTCTGGCGCTCGCCATCGATCACCCCCAGACGCACCAGTTCGCCGGTTTCCTGCGCCAGTCGATCCAGCACCGGCTGCACGATGTCGGCACCGCTGCTCGACAGGTACTGAAACCCCATCGCCACCAGTTTGGTCGACAAGTGATAGCGCAGAGTGTCTGCATTCTGCCGTACATAACCCAGCCGAATCAGCTCGGCGAGCATACGGTGAGTGGCACTTTTCGGGATGTCGAGCTGCTCGGCCAGGGTCTGCATCGGCAGCCCGCGCGGCTCACTGGTGAGGCTTTCCAGCACGCTGAAAACCCGTTCGATCTGACTGCCGGCCATGGGAAGATCCAAATGAAATTTCGCCGATTCTAAAAGACATCCGAGACAAAGCGAAATCCGGAACTGGCTGTGCGATAACCGCCCACTTTACTGAACCATGCCTTGTTGCAGCTGCACATAATTAGTTAATTTCTGGAACCTAATTCCAATAAAACTCAGCTGCGGAGCTTTGCCTGATGCCTGCCGAACTTCCCGAAATCGACTGTGACGTGCTGGTCGTCGGCTCCGGTGCCGCCGGTTTATCTACAGCGGTCACTGGCGCATGGCACGGTCTGAAAGTCATCGTGGTTGAAAAGGATCCGCTGTTCGGTGGTGCCACGGCGTGGTCCGGCGGCTGGGCGTGGGTACCGTGCAATCCACTGGCGCGACGCGCCGGCATCGTCGAAGACATCGAGCAACCGCGCACGTACCTGCGCCGCGAACTCGGCGAACATTACGACCCGGCCATGATCGACGCCTTCCTCACTGCCGGACCACACATGGTCGCGTTTTTCGAACAGCACAGCGCTTTGCAATTTGCCGACGACAACGCCATCGCCGACATCCATGGCGATACGCCGGGCGCTGGCACGGGCGGGCGCTCGGTCATCGCGGCGCCTTACGACGGACGCCAAGTCGGACGCCTGCTCAAGCGCCTGCGTACAACGATGCGCGAAACGTCCTTCATGGGCATGCCGATCATGGCCGGCGCCGACCTTTCGGCGTTCCTCAATCTCACCCGTTCGCTGAAAGCGGCTTGGCATGTAACCCGTCGTTTTACCCGACACTTGCTGGATCTGGCGGTACACGGCCGGGCCATGCAACTGGTCAACGGGGTGGCGCTGGTCGCCAGGCTGGCGAAATCCGCCGAGGACCTTGGTGTCCTGTTATGGGAGTCGGCGCCGGTGAGCGAACTGCTGCGCGATGAAGCAAGGGTTTACGGCGCCGTGGTCAACAGCGCAAAAGGCCCGATCCGCGTCCATGCACGCAAAGCCGTAGTGCTGGCCGCCGGCGGTTTCGCCAATGACGTCGAACGGCGCAAGGCCTTGTTTCCGCGCACGCCCACGGGTCATGAACACTGGGCACTGCCGCCGCTGGCGGTGAATGGCGATGGCCTGCGTCTGGGCGAAAGCGTCGGTGCCACGGTCAATACCGAGCTGGCGTCGCCCGTGGCCTGGGCACCGGTCTCGCAAGTGCCGCATGCTGACGGCAGCATCGGCCATTTCCCACACATCATCGAACGCGGCAAACCGGGAATCATCGGCGTACTGCGCAACGGCCAGCGCTTCGTCAACGAGGCCAACGGTTACTACGACTACGTCAGCGCCATGGTTGCCGCCACGCCTGAAGGCGAGGAAGTCGCCTCGTGGCTGATCTGCAGCCGCGCCTTTCAACGGCGTTATGGCCTGGGCATGTCGCGGCCATTTCCCGTTCCGCTGTCAGGATTTATTCGCAGCGGCTATCTGAAAACCGGCAACACCCTGGAAGAATTGGCCAGCGCCTGCGGCATCGACCCGAGCGGATTACGTCACACGGTGGATCACTACAACTCGCATGCGCGCCTTGGCGAGGACCCGTTGTTCGGTCGCGGTTCCACGTCCTACAACCGCAAGCAGGGCGATCCGGCGAACCTTCCCAACCCCTGCGTTGCCCCAATAGAGGCCGGCCCTTTTTATGCCGTGAAAGTGCAACCGGGCTGCTTCGGCACCTTTGCCGGGCTCAGGGTCAACCCGCATGCACAAGTGCTCGACGCCCATGCCCAGCCCATCGCCGGGCTCTACGCCGCCGGTGGCGACATGGCCAGCATCATGGGCGGGCACTATCCGGCAGGCGGGATCAACCTCGGCCCGGCGCTGACGTTCGGCTACATCGCCGCCCGGCATATCGCCGGCATCACTGCTTTCGAACAGGAGATCGACCATGCAGCACATCGTTAACGCCCAGGGTTTGAACATGCCGAAACTCGGCCTCGGCACCTGGCCGATGCTCGGCGACGAATGCACCCGTGCCGTCGAGCAGGCGCTGGAACTCGGTTATCGGCATATCGACACGGCAGCGGCCTACAACAACGAAGACGCAGTCGGACAAGCGTTGGCGAACACATCGACACCCCGCGAGCAGATTCATGTCACCACCAAGGTCTGGTGGGACCAGTTGCAACCCGACGCCATGCGCCACTCGATGGAACGAAGCCTCAAGGCTTTGCGCAGCGAGTACGTCGACCTGTTCATGATCCATTGGCCGAGCATTGACTGGGACTTGCCGCGCACGCTTGAAACCCTCGCATCCTTCAAGGAGCAAGGTCTGGCTCGCAACATCGGCGTGGCGAATTTTCCGCTGCCGCTGCTGCGCAAAGTCGTCGAGGAATACGCCATCCCTCTGTCAGCGATCCAGGTCGAGTACCACGTCTTGCTCGGACAAAACGCCTTGCTCGACTATGCCCGCCAACACGATCTGGCACTGACGGCCTACACGCCATTGGCGCGCAACAAGGTCTCGGACATTGCGCAGATTCAGCAGATCGCGAAAAAACACAGTGTGCTGCCGACTCAGATCGCATTGAAATGGCTGCTCGATCAGCCCAACGTCGCGGCGATTCCCAAAGCCAGCAGCCAGGCCAATCAACTGGCGAACCTGGCTGCGCTGCAGGTTGAGCTGGACGCTGAAGACCGCGCACTGATCGCCGCACTGCCGAAAAATCAGCGTCAGGTCAGCCCGGATTTCGCCCCGGTGTGGGACGCCTTCGATCGCTGACGCACAGTGCGAAAGGAGAAATCCGCCAACGGATTGAATTAGTCGCGCACACGCTCGTCAATAACAGGCCCGCCCTCGTCACCCGAGGCCGGGCCTGCTTGCGTGTGCGCCAATGGACGGACGACCGGACTGGCGCCACACTCACACACCAGCAACACTCATCACCACGTACAGATAGAGGATTCCCACATGCTATGGAAAAAAGGCCGACGCAGTGACAACGTCGTCGATGCCCGTGGCGATGATAGCGGCGGTGGCGGCGGCATGCGTTTCGGTGGTGGCAAAGGCCTGAGCCTCGGGGCGATCCTGCTGATCGTCGGCATCGGCTGGATCACCGGGCAGGACCCGCTGCAGATCCTCGGCCAGCTCACCGGGCAAATGACCGAACAATCGGCACCGGCCTCGACGCAAACCCGTCAGGCGCCACCGGCCAACGACCAGCAGGCCGAATTCGTGCGTTCGATCCTCGGCGATACCGAAGACACCTGGGGCGCGATTTTCCAGCAGGCCGGCCGCCAATATAAGGACCCGACTTTGGTGCTGTTCAGCAACCGGGTCAATTCCGCCTGCGGTCTGGCGACTTCGGCGACCGGCCCGTTCTATTGCCCGGCGGATCAGAAAGTCTATCTGGACATGGCCTTCTTCCAGGAAATGGCCCAGCGCTTCAAGGCTGCCGGCGACTTCGCCCAGGCCTACGTGATCGCGCACGAAGTCGGCCACCATGTGCAGACGCTGCTCGGCGTCTCGGCGAAAATTCAGGCAGCCCGGCAGCAGGGGCGGCAGATGCAGGGCGACGGCGGTTTGCTGGTGCGTCAGGAATTGCAGGCCGACTGCCTGGCCGGCGTCTGGGCCTACCATGCGCAGCAGCGCCTGAACTGGCTGGAACCGGGTGACGTCGAAGAGGCCTTGAACGCGGCCAACGCCATCGGTGATGATCGCCTGCAACAACAGGGTCAGGGTCGAGTGGTGCCGGACTCGTTTACCCATGGCACGTCAGCGCAAAGGGTGCGCTGGTTCAAAACCGGATTCGCCCAGGGCCAGGTCGGCCAGTGCGATACCTTCGCGGCGAAAAACCTGTAAATGCACAAATGGCTTTTGGCGTTACTGATCATCGGCGGCAGCGCACACGCGGCGGGCGTCGATGCCATCAGCTCCGGGCGTCTGCAACTCAAGGCCGGCGAAATGGCCGTGGGCATCAGCCCCGCACCGGAAAAAATCGAGCGGGTGCTGATCGTCATTCACGGCCGTCTGCGCAACGCCGAAACCTACCGCAAGAGTGCCGAGCACGCCACGGAGTTGGCCGGACAAACTGCGCACACGCTGGTGATCGCGCCGCAGTTTCTCAATGAAAGCGACGTCGCCCTGTACTCGCTGCCCAACACGTTGCTGCGCTGGAAAGGCAACGAGTGGATGGGCGGCGGGTTATCCACAGGGCAGAATCCGCTGAGTTCCTACGCCGCGCTGGATGAAATCGTCGCCCGGGTCAGCGACCGCAAGCAGTTTCCGGATGTGAAACAGATTGTGATTTTCGGCCACTCGGGTGGTGGCCAAGTGGTGCAGCGTTATGCCCTGCTGGCCAAGGATCAACCGGCGCTGAAGGCCAACGGCGTTCGCCTGCGGTACGTGGTGGCCAACCCGTCGTCATACGCGTATTTCAACGAACAGCGGCCAGTGACCTTCGATCACGCACAGTGCCTTGGGTTTAATCGCTGGAAGTACGGCCTGAGCGACATGCCGGTGTACGCCGGCGGGCAAACGCCGTTGCAGCTTGAAAGCAGTTACATCAAGCGCGAGGTGATTTATCTGCTCGGTCAGCAGGACACCGACCCGCAGCATCCGGCGCTGGACAAGAGCTGCGCCGCCGAAGCCCAGGGCGCGTATCGACTGGAACGCGGCAAACTGTTTTTCGGCTACCTGCTGCGCCGGCATCCGGAAGGGGTGAATCAGCGGCTGGTTGAAGTGCCAGGGGTCGGGCATAACGGCGATGGGATGTTGACGTCGCCGGAGGGGCAGAAAGCGCTGTTTGATCAATGATTTTGCAGTGGCCGCTCAGGCCTCATCGCGGGCAAGCCCGCTCCCACAGGGGAATGTATTTCAAATGTGGGAGCGGGCTTGCCCGCGATGAGGCCCTTTCAGGCGCTAAAGAACTCAGGCCAGATGCATCCGCCGCAACTCGACACAATCCTGCGCATGCCAGTCCGTCAGCTCCGGCCATGGGTTATCCGGCAAATTCACCAGCACCGTCCGCGCCCCGGCCGCTCGCCCGCAATCCAGGTCGAAGCGGTAATCCCCGACCATCACCATCTCGCGCGCCGGCACCTTCCAGGCCTCGGCCAGTTTCAGCAACCCGCCGGGATGCGGCTTCGGCGGTGCTTCATCGCGGCCCAGCACATCGTCCACGGCGAAGCAGTCGGCCAGACCAATCGCTTCGAGCGTCACATGCGCCAGCTCCCGCGCGTTGCGCGTCAGGATGCCCAGGCGATAGCCACGCCCGTGCAGATCGCGCACCAACTCCACCGCACCGGCAGCCGGTTTCGAACCCAGCGCCAGATCGCGCTCATGCTCCAGCAGCCAGGCATGTTTCGCCGCCGCTTCGTCGGCCGGCAGCGCCGCGAGGTGGGTGAGAATGTCGTCCTCGGGCGGAATCGCCAGCGCCACGCGGATCGCCGCAAAGTCATGCACGGCGATCGTCAGCGTGCCGTCCATGTCGAACACCCAGTGCTTCACATCGCTCAGGCTCATGCCCAGTCCTTGCGGTGACGAATCAGGCCTTCCTGGGTCACCGACGCCACCAGTTGCCCGGCGCGGTTGTACACGCTGCCACGGGAGAACCCACGGGAATTACCGGCCCACGGGCTGTCCATCGCGTAGAGCAGCCAGTCGTCGGCGCGCAGATCATTGTGGAACCACAGCGCGTGATCGAGGCTGGCGACCTGCATGTCTTTCTGCCAGACCGACTTGCCGTGGGGCAGCATCGAAGTGGTCAGCAGACCGAAGTCCGAGGCGTAGGCCAGCAGGTATTTGTGCAGCGCCGGAATGTCGGCCAGCGCGCCATCAGCACGGAACCACACGTACTTCACCGGATCGGCCGGCTGCGGGTTGTACGGGTCTTTTTCAGTGACCGGGCGCACTTCGATCGGTTTCGGGCAGAGCAATTTTTCGCGCATGTGCTCGGGAATCAGGTGCGCGCGCTGCTGGGTCAGTTCCAGTTCCGACGGCAGGTTTTCCGGGCCGACCACCACCGGCATCTGGCTCTGATGCTCGAAGCCTGCCTCGTCGTACTGGAACGACGCGCTGCAGGTGAAGATCGGGTGGCCCTTCTGGATCGCGGTGACCCGCCGGGTGCTGAAGCTGCCGCCATCACGCACGCGATCCACCGAGTACACCACTGGCAATTTGGCGTCGCCGGGGCGCAGGAAATAACCGTGCATCGAATGCACATGGCGCGCCTCTTCAACCGTCTGACTGGCCGCCGACAGCGACTGGCCGAGCACCTGCCCGCCGAACAACTGACGGAAACCCAGGTCCTGGCTGCGGCCACGGAACAGGTTTTCCTCGATCGGCTCCAGGGTCAGCAGGTCGACCAGATCTTCCAACACTTGGCTCATTCAGACTCTCCTCACACAACGCTATGCCGCGCAGTCTTGGCTGCGGCGGCCCATTCAGGTTCTGGCGCGAGCCATTGTCGCGCCATTGTAAACGTCCGTGTCGGCTTAGCCATGCAGGGTTTGCAGCCATTGCTCCCTGGTAATCCGGTACAACACATGCCGGCGCAACGGGTGATCGACGGCAACTTTGGGATGATCGAAATCATCGGCCGGATCGTGCTGCATGCCAATCGCTTGCATGACTTTCTCAGAGGGCAGATTGCTCTGGGCGGTGAAGGACACGATTTCCTTCAGCGACAACCGGTCAAAGCCGCAACGCAGAGCGGTCCATGCCGCTTCACTGGCATAGCCCAGCCCCCAATGCTCGCGGGCCAGGCGCCAGCCGATTTCCACCGCTGGCGTGAACGGGGCATCGAAACCGACCACACCCAGACCGGTGAAACCGATGAACTCGCCGCTGTCCTTGCGCTCCAGCGCCCATAATCCGAAGCCGTGTTCGGCAAAATGGCCGCGCACCCGACCAATGAGCGAAGCACTTTCCAGGCGGCTCAAGGGCTGTGGAAAGTAACGCATGACCTGCGGATCGGCACACATCGCCGCAAATGCCGGCAAATCCTCGTCCTGCCATTGGCGCATCAGCAATCGCGCACTTTCCAGTTGCAGTATCGGCTCCATCATGCCCCTCCGTTTCCATGCCGCAAGTCTACATCGCTGGTAGGATCGTTCACTCTTTCCATCGTTCCTACATGAAGTCGCCATGCCACTGCCGTTGATCTACCACGAAGACTACAGTCCCGAGTTTCCGGCGGATCACCGCTTTCCGATGGACAAGTTCCGTTTGCTGCGCGACCACCTGGTCGACAGCGGCCTGACCCGCGACGCCGACCTGCTGCGCCCGGAGATCTGCCCCAACGACATCCTCGCCCTGGCGCATGACCGTCGCTATATCGAACGCTACATGAGCGGCGAGTTGTCCCGCGAAGACCAGCGGCGCCTTGGCTTGCCCTGGAACGAAGCGCTGGCGCGGCGTACGGTGCGGGCGGTCGGCGGTTCAATTCTGGCGGCAGAAAAAGCCCTGGAGCATGGTCTGGCCTGTCACCTGGCCGGCGGCACCCATCACGCTCACTACGACTACCCGGCCGGGTTCTGCATCTTCAACGACCTGGCGATCATCAGCCATTACCTGCTGCAAAGCGGTCGGGTGAACCGTGTGCTGATCTTTGATTGCGACGTGCATCAGGGTGACGGCACCGCACGCATCCTCCACGACACGCCGGAGGCGATCACCGTTTCCCTGCACTGTGAAAAGAATTTTCCTGCACGCAAGGCCGAAAGCGACTGGGACATTCCGCTGCCTAAAGGCATGGGCGATGCCGACTATCTGCAGGTGGTGGATGACACCCTCAACTACCTGCTGCCGCTGTATCAACCGGACCTGGTGCTGTACGACGCCGGGGTCGATGTGCACAAGGACGACGCCCTCGGTTATCTGCAGCTGACAGACGAAGGCGTCGCCGCCCGCGATGAAAGCGTGATGCGCCATTGCCTGGGCCGCGACATCCCGGTGGTTGGCGTGATCGGCGGTGGCTACAGCAAGGATCGCCACGCCCTCGCCCGCCGCCACGGCATCCTGCATCACAGCGCGCAACGGGTCTGGACGTCACACGGTTGTCATTAAGCTGTGCTGCGTTACCCACAATGGCTGTGGAACGGCCTGTGGATAACCTGAGCGAAAGGGACTACAGGCCATACCGCTCATAGCGTGCAGCACACTGATTAATTTTTAACCAGGTATCGAATCCACTAAAAACCCCTGTGGGAGCGAGCTTGCTCGCGAAAGCGGTGGGTCGGTCAACTAGATGTTGAATCTACCGACGTCTTCGCGAGCAAGCTCGCTCCCACAGGGATCTCCCACATTGGTCTGCGCTGTTAGAATGCGCGCCTTATCCCGCCATACCGCAGCGCACGCCATGACCCAGACCTCCGCCCCCCTCCCCGCTCACGTCGCCATCATTGGCGGTGGCCCCGCCGGCCTGATGGCCGCCGAAGTGCTGAGCCAGGCCGGCGTGCGGGTCGATTTGTACGACGGCATGCCCTCGGTGGGGCGCAAATTCCTGCTGGCCGGGGTCGGCGGCATGAACATCACTCACTCCGAGTCTTACCCGGCGTTCCTCGCGCGCTACGCCGAACGCGCACCACAGATCGCGCCGTTGCTGCGCGGCTTCGACGCTGACGCGCTGTGCCGCTGGATTCATGAGCTGGGCATCGAGACCTTTATCGGCAGCTCCGGCCGGGTATTCCCCACCGACATGAAAGCCGCACCACTGTTGCGCGCCTGGCTCAAGCGTCTGCGCGACAGCGGCGTGGTTATCCACACCCGCCATCGCTGGCTCGGCTGGGATGAACATGGCGCACTGCGCATCAGCAGCCCCGACGGCGAAATCACCGTCAAACCCGACGCCACCCTGCTCGCCCTCGGCGGTGGCAGTTGGTCGCGGCTGGGTTCGGATGGCGCGTGGATGCTGCCGCTGGAACAAAAAGGCGTAGGACTGGTGCCGTTACAGCCGAGCAATTGCGGATTCGAGGTGCAGGCCTGGAGCGAGTTGCTTGTCAGCAAATTCGCCGGCGCACCACTGAAAAATGTCGCCATCGGTTTGAACGACGATGTGCCGCGCCTGGGCGAATGCGTGATCACCGCAACGGGCGTTGAAGGCAGCCTGATCTACGCGCTGTCGGCGCCGATCCGCGAGGCGATCAACGCCCACGGCTCAGCCACGGTGCACATTGATCTGCTGCCCGGCCGGCCTGTGGATAAATTGCAGGCTGCGTTGAGCAAACCGCGCGGCTCGCGCTCGATGGCCAAGCATCTGCACAGTCAGGTCGGGATTGATGGGGTGAAAGCGGCGTTGTTGCGTGAATTGACTGACGCGGCAACCTTCGCTGATCCGGCGTTGTTGGCGCGGGCGATCAAGGCGTTACCGCTGACCTTGGTGAAAACCCGTCCGCTGGACGAAGCGATCAGCAGTGCCGGTGGCGTGACGTTCGAAGCGCTGGATGAACGTTTGATGCTCAAGGCGTTGCCGGGGGTGTTCTGTGCGGGCGAGATGCTGGATTGGGAAGCGCCGACAGGCGGCTATCTGCTGACCGGGTGTTTTGCCAGCGGGCGGGCGGCGGGAATTGGAATGTTGCAGTGGCTCAAGTCCGAGGTGCCTGCCTGAACCCTCACCCCAACCCTCTCCCCGAGGGAGAGGGAGCCGACCGAGGTGTCTGGCGTAACACATCGACCTGAAAGACCGAGTCGATTGTGGATTCACAGCAGCAGAATCAGGTCGGCGTAGAATTCAAGCATCCTCCAATCAGTCCCCTCTCCCTCCGGGAGCGGGTTAGGGTGAGGGGCTTTTGGCTTTAAGGCTTGCGCTTACGCGGCCCGGTATTGAACACCGGCACTTTACGCACAGGCTTGATCGACGGCTCCGGCGCCTGGGTGTCGCCACTGTCGACCCACTTGCCCAGATTGCGTTTGCCGCCACCGCCACCGGAGGTCTTCGGCTTTTTCGGTTTCTTCGGCTTCTTGATCACCTGACCGCTGGCATCGGTCTCCGGCACACGGTGCTCAGGTTCGAAATCCGGCTCGTTCTGACGCTTCAAGGTCTGACGGGTGAGCATCTCGATGGCCGAGAGCATGTTCACTTCATCGGCACACACCAGCGAGATCGCCTCGCCCGTTGCACCGGCACGGCCGGTACGACCGATGCGATGGATGTAATCCTCGGCCACGATCGGCAGGTCGAAGTTGACCACCAGCGGCAGGTCTTCGATGTCCAGACCCCGAGCAGCGACGTCGGTCGCCACCAGAATCTGCACTTCACTGAGTTTGAAACGATCCAGCGCGCGCTGACGGGTCGCCTGCGGTTTGTCGCCGTGAATACCGTCGGCGTTCACACCGAGGCCCTGGAGTTTTTCCACCAACGCGTCCACGCCGTTGCGGGTCTTGGCGAACACCAGCACCTGCTTCCACTTGTTCTTGCGCATCAGGTGCACGAACAGTTCCGGCTTGCGCTTCTTGTCCACCGTCACCACCCACTGCTTGACGGTGTTGGCCGCGACGTTGCGCGGGCTGACTTCGATGCTCAGCGGATCGTTGAGCATCTGCCCGGCCAGCAGGCGAATGTCATCGGAGAAGGTCGCGGAGAACAGCAGCGTCTGACGCTTCTTCGGCAGCGCGCGATAGATGTTCGCCAGCTCTTCGGAAAAGCCCAGGTCGAGCATGCGGTCGGCTTCGTCGAGCACCAGGGTTTGCAGCTGATTGAATTTCAACGCGTTCTGGCGGAACAGGTCGAGCAGACGGCCCGGGGTTGCCACCAGCAGGTCGACGCCGCCGCGCAGTTTCATCATCTGCGGGTTAATGCTGACACCGCCATACACCGCGTAGGTGCGCAACGGCAGGTTTTCTGCGTACTGGCGCACGGATTCGTGAACCTGCTCGGCCAGTTCGCGGGTCGGTACCAGAATCAGCGCACGCACCGAGTTGGCGGTGACTTTCGGCCCTTCCATGGCCAGCAACTGCAGCAGCGGCAAAGCGAAACCGGCGGTCTTGCCGGTACCGGTCTGGGCCGCAGCCATCAGGTCGCGACCGGCCAGCACGGCCGGAATGGCTTGCGCCTGGACCGGCGTCGGGGTCTGGTAGCCGAGCTTCTCAAGGGAGCGCAGCAAGGGTTCGATCAGGCCAAGGGTGGCGAAAGTCATGGGAGTACCGTAGGAAAAATCAGCGCGGTTGCGCAAAACAAGGGTGCAATGGCGCGCAGTTTACCCTAATTCACACGCGGTTCTGCTGGAACGGCGGTCTTCGGCGGCTCCGCGACCAGCGGCTGCGCCGGCCGCCGCCATTGCGGCAGACCGATCAGCACCACGGCACTGATGATCACCAGCATCGCCAGCGCTTCTTCCATGCCGATGGTCTCGCCGACAAACACGATCCCCAGCAACACCGCCACCGCCGGGTTGACGTAGGCATAGCTGGTGGCCGCCGCTGGACGCACGTGCTTGAGCAGGTACATGTAGGAATTGAAAGCGATGATCGAGCCGAAGAAGATCAGATACCCCAGGGCCAGCCAGCCTTCCACTGGCGGCAAGGCTTGCAGGTGCTCGCCGCTCACTGCGCTGCCGATCAGCAGGACCACGCCGCCCACCAGCATCTCCACGGCACTGGCCATCGCCCCTTGCGGCAACGGCAGGTGTTTGCTCCACACCGAGCCGAAGGCCCAAGTCGCCGCCGCAAAAATCAACAGCGCCGCGCCCAGCGGACTCGATTGCAGGTTGGAACCCATGTTGAGCATGGCAATGCCGACGATCCCCAACGCCACCCCGGCCCATTCGAGGCGGGTATTACGCGCGCCCCAGAAATAGCCGCACAACAACGTAAACAACGGCACAGTCGCCACTGCCAGTGCCGCCACGCCGGACGCCACACCCGTGTGCTCGGCGACACTGACCGCGCCGTTACCGAAGCTGAGCAACAGAATCCCGATGATCCCCGCCGCTTTCCACTGCACCCAGGTCGGCGCCGGCGCGCCACGCCAGCGCAGGAAGGCGTACATCAGGCTGCCGGCAATCACGAAGCGCACCCCGCCGAGCATCAGCGGCGGCCAGTATTCGACGCCGAGGCGGATTACCAGATAGGTCGATCCCCAAATCACATACAGCGCGAAAAACGCGGCGATCAACGGCAAGGAAAAACGGCGCAAGGCAGGCATGGGCAGCTCGACAGTCAGAGGCAGGGTGAGGATTATTCTAGAAAGGCCCGTGAGCAAAAATAAGTTACAAAACCTGTTTATCGCGCCGGTACACTTTTGAAACAACGGAGATCGACGGGATAAGCCGTGATTTCGAAAGTCTGGCATTTTCAGGAGTCCGGCCTTGGACAAATACGACCGCATGTTGCTCAGCGCTCTGTTGGAAAACGGTCGCGCGTCCTACGCCGATCTGGCGCGCAAGGTGAACCTGTCCGCCCCGGCAGTGGCCGAACGGGTGGCCAAGCTTGAGGCGTCCGGCGTGATCACCGGGTATCAGGCGAACATCGACCTGTCGAAAATCGGTTTGCCGATCCAGTGCATGATCGAATTGCGCCTGCACCAGAACGGCAGCCAGAAGGTCTACGACGAACTGGTGAAAATCCCGCAACTGACCGAATGCTTCCGTGTGACCGGCGATCCATGCGTGATGATGAAGGGCGCGGTGGGCTCGATGACCGAACTGGAGGAACTGATCAATCACGTGGCGAAGTTTGGCTTCAGCAAGACCTCGATTGTGTTGTCCAGCGCAATCGAGAAGCGCGTGCCGCTGAGCCATATAGAAGCCAACGGCAAATAGTTCGGGCCAACCACAAATCCACTGTAGGAGCTGCCGAAGGTTCGGGCCGCGTTCGGACGATCTTTTGACTTTGACTTTTAAAAGCAAGATCAAAAGATCGCAGCCTTCGGCAGCTCCTACAAAGGTTCTGTGTCGGGCTGGGGATCAGCGGTAGCGCTGCAGGTGTTCGCTGACTTTGGCCGCCGGGACTTTCTGCAGTTTGCACAGCAAGTCATGGTTCAGCTCACGCACGCCATGCTTGTGCCGCAGCTCTTGCGCCAGATGCGCCATCAGATTGGCCGCCATCTCGGCATCCGCCATGGCCCGGTGCGCCTGGCCGGTGTGCGGCAGGCGCGCAAATGCAGTGAGCGTACCGAGCTTGTGATTGGGTGCCGCGGGCATCAGGCGCCGGGCCAGCAGCAGTGAACAGGCGAAGTTCTGCAGACGGGTGCGTTTGATCCGTCCCAGTTCAAAGTCCCAGAATTTCTGGTCGAACGAAGCGTTGTGCGCCACCAGCGGGGTGCAGCCGACGAATTCGTTGACCTCTTCCATGACCCGCTCCGCCGCAGGCGCGGTACGCAGCATGGCGTTGCTGATGCCGGTCAGTTGTTCGATGAAGGCCGGGACGCGCACGCCGGCATTCATAAGGCTCTGGTAACGCTCGACGATACGGCCGTTTTCCAGCATGACCACGGCGATTTCCGTGGCGCGACAGCTGCTGTTCGGCGACAGGCCGGTGGTTTCAAAGTCGATGACTGCAATGCGTTCCAAACCGGGTTCAACTCCGTTCAAATCAATTTTTCAGCTTAATTCTTCAGCAACAACGCGCCTTCGATCGGCACGTAACGGCTGGCGGCGCGGATCAGCGAGTTGGCGGTCAACCCGGGCACGCCGTAGGCGACTGCCTGTACGCCGTGCTTGCTGATGATGCGTTCGAGCAGCATGTCGAAGTCGCCGTCACCGGAGGCCAGGACGATTTCGTCGACGTGGTCGGCGGCGTCCATGATGTCGAGGGTGATGCCCACGTCCCAGTCGCCCTTGGCCGAGCCGTCGCTGCGCTGGATGTAGGGTTTGAGTTTTACGGTGAAGCCGAGGTTGCGCAGGATCTGCTGAAACTGCTGCTGCTTGCTGTCGCCACGATCGATGGCGTAAGCATAGGCCTCGACGATCTGCCCGTGTTTGCTCACATCCGCCCACAGCGCGGCGTAGTTGAAATGGCAACCATAGGCCTGACGCACGGTGTAGTAGAGGTTCTGCACGTCGGCGAACACTGCGATTTTTTTCACCGGGATTCCTGTGAGCGCATAGCGCACGAAGCGGGATCAGGCGCCTGGCCCGAAAAAGGCGCTCAGTATGCCAGTAAAAAGCAGTGTGGCGAGGGAGCTTGCTCCCGCCGGGCTGCGCAGCGACCCTGTCTTTTAAAAGAAGGGCCTGCTGCGCAGTCCAGCGGGAGCAAGCTCCCTCGCCACAAGGTTCGATGCCGACCGTTAGTCAGACAAACGAATCGTCGTCATCGAAAAACGACGAGCTGTCATCGCTGTAGTCCGTGTCGGTAAACCCGCCCTGGTCATTGCCAGAGAAACCGTTATCGGCCACACGCTGGTCATTGCCCCAGTCATTGCCGCTCTGGTCGGCCACCTGCGCCGGCTCTTCCTTGATCACTTCAACGATTTCTTCAGGCTGCTGGTTGTGATGGAACAGGCTGCTGATGCCCTGTGCCAGCATCACACCACCGGCCACGCCAGCGGCGGTTTTCAGGGCGCCGCCGAGGAAGCTGCTGCCCGCAGCCGGGGCGGCTTGCTGCGCGTAATTGGGCGGTGGTGCGGCATAGTTCTGTTGTGGCGCTGGCGCCGTATAGTTCTGTTGCGGTGCCGGTTCACGCCAGCCGCCGGTAGAGGCCGGAGCGCTCTGGGTCGGCGCCGGACGCGAGCTGCTGCCGCCGAAGATGCTCGACAGGAAACCGCCACCGCCGCTTGGCGCCGGGGCCGCACTCTGAGCCTTGGCCGCTTGCAGTTCAGCCTGCAACTGCTGGACTTGTTGGGTCAGTTGCTTGTTCTGTTCGTCGAGGCTCTTGATGGCCGCCTCTTGCACCAGAATCGCCTGGGTCATGAAATAACCTGCCGCCGGCTGGCGGGTCAGGTGTTCCTTGATCCGCGCCTCGGCCTGGGCGTCGCGCGGGGCTGCCTCCGTTTCGGCCTGTTGCAGCCGGGAAAACAGTCCATCGATCAGGGTTTGCTCTTCGCTGTTCATGGCGACCTCGTAGATTGCCGGGGATAACGTTGCCCGTGCCCACTGCGGACATGGCGCACCTCTGTAATGGAGGCAGTGACAGGATGTTTCAACGACCTTTACCGAATGTTTACGTTTGTGTCGGCCCACGCATCATCGGTTAAAGTGAGCCACTGTTTTCCACCTGCGATACCGACTGATGAATGCCTTCGATGTACTGCGCGACTCTCTGTATTTTTTCAAACGCCACCTGGGCAGCATCGTGCAGCTGTGCCTGCCGCTGGTGATCTTCGAGGCGGCGCTGCAGCAAGTGGTGGACCATGTCACCGACCCGGACAGTTTCTCCGCCGCCAGCGTGGTGGTCGGTCTGCTGGTGTATCCGCTGTACACCGCCGCGCTGATCCTGTTCCTCGACGCCCGCACCCGCGGCGAAGCTCCGCGCAATCTCGATCTGCTGGCGATGTCCGCGCGCCTGTGGCCGCGTTTCGCCCTGCTCACGGCGCTCAATACCTTGCTGATTCTGCTGGGGCTGTCGTTGTATTTCCTGCCAGGCTTGATGCTGATGGTCATGCTCGCATTTGGTGAGTACCTGCTGGTGTTGCGCGGTATGGGGCCGTTGCAGGCGATGAAGGAAAGCCTGCGCCTGACCCGTGGGCATTTCTGGCGGATCCTGCTGTGCATTCTGTGTGTGATGGGGCCGTTGTGGCTGCTCAAGGGAGCAACCCTGGCGGCCTACCCCGACCCGCAGAATCCCCTGATCGCGGTATTGATCGACAGTGCGCACAGCTTCCTGCAGCTGTTCACCAGCGTGGTGCTGTTCCGCCTGTTCATGCTGATCAGCGAATCGCCTGACAAACGTAGCGGAGCAGTCTGACTTCAGGAGACTTGGGCCAAGCGTCTGCGGTCGGGTATGCTCGCAAGCACTTTTGTAACGCGATAAGCCGAGCCATGCCCCGTCTGCTGCGCTACACCCTATTGTTGATCGTGCTCGCCATCGCCCTGATCGGCGGGCTGATCTACAGCCTGACCTGGCGCCCCGGCGCGCGCGAAACCTTGCCGGTCACCTGCACCGGCACCCCACCGACACTGGTGCCGGGGCAAGCCCTGAAAGTCATGACCTGGAACGTGCAGTACCTGGCGGGCAAGCGCTACGTGTTCTGGAACGACCTCGCCCAAGGCACCGACGAAGCGCCAACCCCGGAAGACATGGCTTTCAGCCTCGACGAGGTAGCAAGGGTGATCCGGGACGAGCAGCCCGACGTGGTGCTGCTGCAGGAACTGGATGACGGCGCCAAGGCCAGTGATTACCAGAACCAGCTCAAGTTGCTGCAGGAACGGGTCACCGACCTCTACCCGTGCAGCGCTCACGCATTCGACTGGAAGGCCGATTTCGTTCCCGACCCGCACATTTTCGGCAGCGTTGGCCGGCAATTGGCGACCCTCAGCCGCTACCGCATCGAACACGCCGAACGCCTGCAATTACCGGTGCCGCCGGCGAATGTCATTGCTCGCCAGTTCGCCCCCAAGGATGCGTTGCTCGCCACCAAGCTGCCGCTGAGTGACGGCGGGCAACTGACGGTGTTCAACACCCATCTGGATCGCGCCAGCCAACCCGACGACACCTTGCACGCGCAAGTGACGGCGGTGGCCAAGGTGCTCGACAAGTATGAGAGCCAAGGCCTGGCGTGGCTGATCGGCGGCGATTTCAACCTGTTGCCGCTGGGCCAGTATCAACGCCTGCCCGCTGAACAGCGCACGCCCTACTCCGTCGACAGCGCCCTGCATCTGTTATGGGACAAGTACCCGATGATCCCGACCAACAACGAGGCCAGCGGCGTCGACCGCGCCCACTGGCTGACTCACTACCCCAACGACCCCGGCCTCAACGGCCCGGATCGCACCGTCGACTACCTGTTCTACAGCCCGAAAATCAAACGGGTCGAAGCGAGCGTGCGCCAGGACGATACCTTGCGCATTTCCGATCATCTGCCGGTGATTGCGCGATTCCTGCTGCCCGCTGCTCCCTGATCACCAATTACCGCTGTAGGAGCTGCCGAAGGCTGCGATCTTTTGACTTTTTTAAGGACAAGATCAAAAGATCGCAGCCTGCGGCAGCTCCTACAGGGGACTCATGTGATCAATGGACTTCTTCCAGGTCGTCATGCAGCAAGCCGAAAATCTCCCGCTTCATGTCGATAAACGAGCGCTCCATCACCATGTCCAGTGAGCGCGGACGCTCGATCGGCACGTCGAGGATCTGCTTGATCCGCCCCGGTTTGGCGCCCATGACATAGACCCGGTCGCCCAGCAGGATCGCCTCGTCGATATCGTGGGTGACGAACAGCACGGTCTTCTTGCTGTTGCCCCACACCCGCAACAATAACTGCTGCATTTGCAGGCGGGTCTGGCTGTCGAGGGCGCCGAACGGTTCGTCCATCAGCAGAATCTGCGGGTCGTTGGCCAGCGCCCGGGCAATCGCCACGCGCTGCATCATCCCGCCCGAGAGCTGCTTGGCGTAATTGTCAGCAAACCCGGCAAGCCCGACTTCGTTGACGTAGTAATCGACAATTTCCTTGCGCCGCGCCGCCGGCATGCCACGCCGTTTGAGGCCGAACTCGACGTTCTGCCGCACCGTCAGCCACGGAAACAGCGTGTAGCTCTGGAACACCATGCCGCGATCGGCACCGGGGCCCTGCACTTGCTGGCCGCCGACGTAGATCTCGCCGGAGGTTGGCTCGGCGAGGCCGGCGGTCAGGTACAACAGGCTCGATTTGCCGCAACCCGACGGCCCGACCAGCACCGCGAACTGCTGATCCGGCACCTCGAACGACACCTGTTCCAGCGCCGTGAACGTACCGCCATCAGGCTTTTTGTAGCGCAGGCTGACCTTGTCCACTTGCAGGCGCGGGGCGGCTTGCGGCGCCGCAGCGCGCGATTCGGTAAAGCGATGATTGGCGGCAGTTACTGAGCCCATGCGGCAACCCTCAGGCGAAGAAAGCGGAACAGTTGATCGGTGACCAGCCCCAGCAGGCCGATGATCGCGATGGCGAGGAAAATCACGTCGACCTGAAAACCGCGCATGGCTTTCAGGCTCAGGTAACCGAGGCCGCTCGACGCGGCGACCAGTTCGGCCACCACCAGATAGGTCCAGGCCCAGCCCATGGTCACGCGCAAGGTGTCGAGCACACCGGGCACCGAGGCCGGGGCGATCACATGCAGCACCGCGTCGCGGCGGTTGGAACCGAGCGTGTAAGAGGCGTTGATCAGGTCCTTGGAGATGCCCTTGGACACATCCGCGATCATCACCAGTTGCTGGAAGAACACGCCGAAGATGATCACCGATACCCGCTGCTCCAGACCGATGCCAATCCACAGGATGAACAGTGGCACGAACGAGGTCACCGGCAGGTAACGGATGAAGTTGACCAACGGTTCGAGGAACGCCTGGACGATGCGAAAGCTGCCCATCAGCAACCCCAGCGGTACCGCCACCAGCGACGAGACGATGAACCCGACCATCACCACTTCGACACTGGCCCACACATGGGTGCCAAGGGTGCCGTCGCGGCTCAGGCGCACGGCGGCTTCAACCACCGCGCCGGGCGTCGGCAGAAACATCCCCGGGACGATGCCGCCGTAGGACAGCCCGGCCCACAGCCCGACCAGCAACACCCAGGCCAGACCACTGGCGCTCCATACCACCGGCACCGGCAAGCCAGTCTTCGGTGTGATGCAGCGACTCAGCCATGAATTGCGCTTGAACATGACCAGTCTCCTAGAGCGGGCTGACGAAACGGTTATCCACCAGATCGTCGTTACTGACGTTATAGGGCTTGCCCTGCAATTCGCTGGCGGTTTCGTTGGCCAGTTTGATCAGCGGTGCGCTGTCACCCGGCGCGCCCGGCTTGCCCAGCAGCTTCTCGCTCATGGCCTGATCGTAGAAACGCACGCCTTGCGCTGCAGCAGCCAGTTCCTTCGGATCGGACAGATAACCGCCGACGCCCTTGGCCATGATTTCGTAGGCTTGCTGTGGATGGTCCTTGGTGTATTGCACCGCCTTGTAGAGACCGGCGACCAGCGCCTTGACGTCTTCGGGCTGCTTCTCGATCACCGTGCAGTTGAGCGCCACGACATCGACAATCACCCCGGGCGTGCTGCTGCTGTCGATCAGCACTTTGCCCTGCTGCTTGTCGCGCACCATCGACAGGTGCGGTTCCCAAGTCACGGCGGCCGGCACGCGACCGGCAATGAACGCGGTGGCAGCATCGTCGGCAGTCATGTTCTGCACGGTGATGTCGCTCATTTTCATGCCGTTCTTCTTCAGCAGATAGGAGAGCCAGAACTGCGAGGTCGAACCTTCGTTGACGGCCACGGCCTGGCCCTTGAGTTCCTGCAACGACTTCACGTCCTTGCCCACCAGCACGCCGTCGCCACCATGGCTGTCATCCAGTGCCGCCACAGCCTTGAAGCAGAACTGCGGACGGTATTTGAGCACTTCGTCGATGGTCGAGGCCGAACCGGAGAGTTGTCCGGAGGCCTGGGCGGCCATGTACATCGAAGCTTCCTCGACCACCGGCAACTCGACAGTCAGGCCGTTTTCCTTGAAGTAGCCCAGGTCCTGAGCCAGATACAGCGTGCCATAACCCACCCAGGTGGTATGGCCGATGGACAAGGTACCGGCCTGCGCGCCGGTCGCGACCGTGGCCGCCAGGGCGGTGATCGCCAGTGGATGGGTGAGACGGAGACACAAGGACTTGATCATGGAGCACTCCCGACGCTGTTGATTTAGTTTTGTCATGGGCAGTACGGCCAGCACCAATGATGTGAATCCACGCTGCGGTCTCTGCTGGACTCTGGCGTGAACCACCGGGCTGGCAAGATCGATGGTGGCCCATGTGCGGGCTGAGGAAAATCAGGAAATTGTTGGCAGCAAATGATGAAAAAACTGCTTAGCGTGCACCGCAAAAGCGCGACCTGAGCAGGGATGGTGCACATTCCTGAAAAGCAAAAGATCGCAGCCTTCGGCAGCTCCTACAGGATTCAGGTTCGCCCGGTGTAGGAGCTGCCGAAGGCTGCGATCTTTGCTTTTGAATCAACCGCAATCAGCGCAACTGAAACCAGGTGGTTTTCAGCTGGGTGTATTTGTCGAACGAGTGCAGCGACAGGTCGCGGCCGAAGCCCGATTGCCTGCCGCCGCCGAACGGCACGGTCACGTCCAGCGCATCGACGGTATTGACCGATACCGTGCCCGCCCGCAGCCTTCGCGCCACGCGGTGCGCACGATGCAGATCATCGGTCCACAGCGATGCCGCCAGCCCATACACACTGTCGTTGGCCAGGCGCACGGCCTCGTCTTCATCATCGAACGGCACCACCGCCAGCACCGGGCCGAACACCTCTTCGCGAAACAACGCCATGTCGGCACTCACGCCGGTGAAAATCGTCGGTTCGATGAAGTTGTCCGAGCCGTTGAAGCGCCGTTGCTGACCGCCACACACCAGGCTCGCACCCGCCTGCCCGGCCTCACGGATGGCGCGCATGATGCTCACTGTCTGCCGCTGATCGACGATCGCTCCGGCACGGCTTTGCGGGTCGAGCGGATCACCCGGCAGCCAGCGTTCGGCCTGGGCTTTGAGGCGCTCGACAAACGCATCATGAATCGAACGCTCGACCAACAGTCGCGAGTTGGCCGAACACACTTCGCCCTGATTGAAAAAGATCCCGAACGCGGCTTTTTCCGCCGCCAGATCCAGATCCCGGCAATCGGCGAACAGCAGATTGGCACTCTTGCCGCCGCACTCCAGCCACACTTGTTTGAGGTTGGATTGCGCCGAGTACTGCATGAAATATTTGCCGACCTGCGTCGAGCCGGTGAACACCAGACAATCGACATCCGCGTGCAGGCCCAAGGCTTTGCCGGTCTGCTCGCCAAGCCCCGGCAACACGTTGAGCACGCCCGGTGGCAGGCCCGCTTCCAGTGCCAGCTCGGCCAGACGCAACGCCGAAAACGGTGATTGCTCGGCCGGTTTGAGGATCACCGAATTACCCGCCGCCAACGCAGGCGCGAGCTTCCACGCGGCCATGTCCAACGGAAAATTCCACGGCACCACGGCAGCCACCACGCCCAGTGCTTCACGGGTGATGGTCGCCAGTACATTGACGGCGCCGGGAGCGATCTGGTCGTAGAGTTTGTCGATGCTTTCGGCGTACCAGCGAAACACCCCGGCGGCGCCCGGCACATCAATGTTGTAGGCATCCATCACCGGTTTGCCCATGTTCAGCGAGTCGAGCAGGGCCAGCTCCTGACGATGTTCCATCAACAGCTCGGCCAGGCGCAGCAGCACTTGCTTGCGCTCGACGGGTGGACGTTGCGCCCAGCTGCCAGCCTCGAACACGTGTCGCGCGTTACGCACCGCCACGTCCACATCCGCCTCGCCACAGGCCGCGACATTGGCCAGCAACTGGCCGGTGGCGGGGTTGATCGCGGCGAACGTCTGCCCCGATTGCGCGGTGCAGTGCTGGCCGTTGATCACGGCTCGATCGGGAAATTTCAAGGCACCGGCCTGGCGCTGCCACTCTGCAAGTTCGAACACGTCGAATGCTCCTTGGACGTTATTGTGCAGTCGATGGTGGCGCAGGCCCGGACGGGCGAAAATTAGTAAAAATGTCTTCGCAGGCAATGAAAAAACTGCTCAATCGGTTTCCCCAAAACCGCTGTGGATGACTAAGGTTCAAGGATAAAAACAACGTCGTGCAGCGGACGCGGCGGCGCACAAATTGCTTGGAAGTCGAGTCCGCTCGTCCTGAGGTTTGCCGTGGCCGCCTACAATTTGCGTCAGTTGAAATACTTCATCACCACCGTCGAATGCGGCAGCGTTGCCGAAGCCTCGCGCAAGCTGTACATCGCACAACCGGCTATCTCTACGGCGATCAAAGGTCTGGAAGACAGCTTCGCGGTGCAGCTGCTGATCCGCCATCACGCTCAGGGCGTATCCCTGACGCCGAGCGGTGCACGGTTCTTTCGCAAGGCGCAGGAGCTGTTGCGCATGGCCCGGGAGTTCGAGCAGAACGCCCTCGCCGACAACGACATCGTCGCCGGGCAGATCGACATCGGCTGCTTCGAAACCGTCGCGCCGCTGTACCTGCCGCAATTGATCGCCGGGTTTTCTGCGCTGTATCCGGGCGTGAAAATCCGTATTCGCGACGGCGAGCAACAGGAACTGGTGCAAGGCCTGACCTCGGGCAGTTTCGACCTGGTGATCCTCTATGAACACGAACTCGATGCCACCATCCAGACCGAACCGCTGATGCCGGCGCAACGGCCGTATGCGCTATTACCGGCCGACCACCGTTTCGCCCAGTACAAGCAAGTGTCGCTGCGCGATCTGTGTCTGGAGCCGATGATTCTGCTCGACGTGCAGCCGAGCCGAACCTACTTCGTCAGCCTGTTCGAGGAACTGGGCCTGACCCCGCGCATCGAGTTCAGCTCGCCGTCGATCGAGATGGTCAGGGGCATGGTCGGGCAGGGTTTCGGTTTCTCGATCCTGGTGACCCGGCCCCACTCGGAATGCACCTATGACGGCAAGAAAGTGGTGTGCGTGGACATCGTCGAAGACGTCACCGGCTCAGGTCTGGTCGCCGCGTGGCTCAAGCGCGGGCAACTGACCAAACCGGCACAGCTGTTCGCCGACTATTGTCGCGAACAGTTGACCGCCAAGACCGCTGCCTGCCGCACCGAGCCATCAGGAAACCGGGACTGACCGCTGTTCCACATCGATGCCGATCAACGGGCGTTTGAGCGCAATCGATACCCAGGCGCCCACGGCGGCGATGACGCAGGCAGCAAACCCCAACAGAAACGACATGAAGCTCAGCTCGTTGGCCACTGCCAGCAGGCCGAGCACGGCGGCGGTAGCTTCGGCAGCGCCCCAGACACAGGTCTGCACGGCCATCGCCACGGAACTGCGCCCGCGCCAGATCTTCACGGCCTGAGCCTGGTACAGCGGGCCGCAGATCATCTCGCCGATCACGATAAACACCACCACGACAAACAGGATCGCCTGCGCCTGTGACGAAATGATCAACAGCAGGCAGCCCGCGCCGATCAACAGGTTGGAAACGATGACCCGCCACAATCGTGAGACACGCTGCGCGAATGAGGTCACGTAAACCTGGCTGAAGATGATGATCCCGCTGGCCACCAGAAACAGCACGCCGACCAGTTCACTGGAAAAGCGCTCGGTGGCATAGGTAGGGAACACGTAATAAAACTGCGCATAGCCGATCATGGTCAGAAAGTTGATCGCCATGAACGCCACCACCTTGGGCGATGCCTCGGTTTCGCCCGGTGTGGAAGCACGCGCGGCAAACGCCACGCCTGCACTACGCGCCACCTGCGGAATCAGCCGCGTGGAAGCCGTGGCCAGCACGCCCAACAACAGCGGCAGGGCGACAAACCAGTAACCGGTGCCGGCAAGAATCAACGACGCCACGAACGGCGCGACCCCGGCCCCTGCGTTCGCCGCAACATTCTCGTAAGAGAGCACGCGTTCGTGCTCGCCCTCGCGAAAGTACTGCACGATGTAGGAAATCTGCGAGATCGTGGCAATCGAATTGGAGACACCGAACACCACAACCAGTACGACCCAGATCAACACGTTGGTAATGCCCATCGCGGCGGTGACCAGCATCAATAGCGCCGCCACCGCCACACAGAACAAGGCCAGGGCTATTTCCCGGCGTCGCTCGACCTTGTCCAGCATGCCCTGAAAAGCCAATGCGCCAATGCGGTTGGAGACAATCGCGAACCCGACAACGACCCCCGCCGCACTGGTACTGAGGCCCACGGACGCATTGAGCCAAATGGCCATGAACGGATAGAAACAGCTCCAGGCCGCGGACGAAAGAAACCGGACGAAGTAAATCATTTGAAGACCGGGCTTCTAGGGCCGCGATCGGTCAGGACACGTACCTGGCCAATCTCGCGCGCAACGACATCGGCATAGCCGGTGAGCATACCGACCCAGGCGTAGTCGGACGTGCCGATGGGCTGGATCACGCTGCCGACGTTGGCAATGGGCGTGTGAATGGAAGCCATCGGCGGAATCTCCCAGTCATGCACGACGGCTTCGTGATCCAGGCAGTACCAGTAGCTCAGGGTCTGGCGGCAAGATTCGACCGGCTGGTATTCAAGCGCAGCCTCCAGCAAGCCCAGTGGCAGCAGCGCCACGTGTTGCAGGACAGTCGCTGGCGCCAGATCGTAGGCCAGCGCAATCTGTTCAACGATGCTCGCGCCGCCCAGGCGCCCCATGTTGGCATCGATCAGATAAGCCGTGGCGTCGTTCGCAATGAACTCGCAATGGAAGAAGCCATTGTCGAACCCTGAACGGGCAATCAAATCGCGGACCGCCTTCTCGATTTTCGCACGCACGGGCAAGGCCATGCGGGCGTCGGCCGGGAACTGGTTGGCGACTTCCGTGAATCCCACTCGGTCGCGCCTGGACAGTCCGAGGAAGACCACCCGCCCCTCCTGGGCAAAGCCTTCCAGGCTGACGAGATCACCCGTGCAATGCGCCTGGACAATCCAGGCAGTGTCTTGCGGGTCGTCGATTCCGCTGTTCAGGATGGCGGCGCGGATTACTGCGCCAGGGTCAGCGTCCGGTGCAATCGAGAGCAGGGTGGTGGCCACCGCGCCAGAGCCGACCGAGGGTTTGAGCACCACATCGTTTTGTTGCCCGGGTGTCAGCCAGGGAATGATCACGTCGCCATCGCTCAGCGCCACACAGGTCTCGGCGGGCACATGTTCCGGGATCAAGCGGCCGACGAAGCCCTTGGAGGACAGCCGGGCAAACACCTCAGGCGGCGCCTTGAAGCCGAATTCTTCGGCAATCGCGGATACGACCGGGAACAACTCGTCAAAGAATGTCGTGATGCTGCGAATCACGCCAACCAGTGCGGGATGAGCGTTCAGGTAAGCGGACAGCGCGACTCTGTCGGTAAAGGCAGGAATGCAGGTGACCCCTTCGAACACGTTTTTCGCCGCGCCATGAAAACCCGAGGGATCAACGGACAGTATCGGTTCGAAGCCCGCACCGCGGATCGCCTCGCACACGTACTTGATGGAGACCTTGTTGATGCCCACTATCAAAAGATGATCCATACCTTTCACATCCATCCTTAAAAACAAAAATTCGACAGTTATCGAGCGTCAACCCGTAACGATTGATACATCTTGCCGGGGTTGAACACGTTGTCCGGATCCAGGGCCGATTTGATGGCCCTCATGAACTGCAGCGCTGCGCCGTGTTGCGCCGACATCCACTTCAGCTTTCCCTGCCCTACCCCATGCTCGCCGCTGACGGTGCCGCCGAACGACAACGCGCGACTCGACAGCCGGCTGAGGAACGCCTGAATGTCCGCACTTTCGTCTTCACCTTCATCGAGCATGATCAGCAGGTGAAAATTACCGTCACCGACATGGCCGATAAGCGGCGCATCAAGACCGGAGGCAGCAATGTCGGCGGCCGTGGCGCTGATGCAGGCACTCAGACAGGACAACGGGACACAGACATCGGTGGCCAGCCCCTTGCGGCCTTTGTAGAAAGCGTGAAAGGCCCACCAGGCGTCATGTCGGGCTTTCCACAGGGCCGTGCGTTCTTCAAGGCGCTCGGAGATCCTGACCTGCCCGCCGTACTCTCCGGCGCAATCCTTGAACAGCTCGACACTGCTGGCGACCGTCGACCGGTCGCCGTGGAACTCCAGAAACAGATGCGGCGTTTCCACCAGCCCCAGTGCCGCAGAATAGGCATTGCACGCACGCACCGCCGTGGCATCCAGCAGCTCGATCCGGGCGATCGAGAGTCCTTGGCCCAGGGCACTGGCCACCGTCTGTACCGCGTTATCCACCGAGTCGAACGAACAGACACCGGCAACAATGGCCTCGGGCACCGGATGCAGGCGCACTTGCAGTTCGCTGAAGATGCCCAGAGTGCCCTCTGAACCGATGGCAATCGCCAGCAGATCCAGACCCATGGCCGATTTGGGCGCGCGGGAACCAATGGCGGCGACCGAGCCGTCCGCCATGATCCAGCGTGCGGCTTTGACATTCCCGGCCATGGTGCCGTAGCGCACCGAGTTGGTCCCCGATGCACGGGTCGCCGCCATTCCGCCCATGGAAGCGTTGGCGCCAGGATCGACGGAAAAGAACAGTCCGGTCTCACGCAAGTGGCTGTTGAGTTGCTCGCGGGTAACGCCCGGCTGAACCGTGGCGGTCATGTCGGTGACGTTCACATCGACAATCGCGTTCATTTCCGAGCAGTCGACGCAGACGCCACCCTGTGGCGCATTGATCTGCCCTTCGAGGGACGAACGCGCACCCGACGGGATCAGCGCCACACCGTACTCACGGCAAAGCTTCACGACCTGAATGATTTCGTCTTCGCTGCGAACGGTCACTACCGCATCGGGGGGACTCAGCTCGATGCCGGGAGGCGCCTGGCAGAACTGTTGCCGGATTCCCTGTTCGAGCCTCAAGCGTTCGCCGAACAACTGACGGAGTTTTTCTACGAATGGAGCATTCATTCATCTCATCCCTGTTCTGACTGATGACGGCCGGGTTGCGGTTCTGCGCCCCGTTTTCTGTACTGTCCGCGCACTCCTGTGAACGGTTGGTTCTTGCCGGGCCATGCCACACAGAAGCGGCGAAGCGCCCGGCAGCTGTTCACTCCTCGTCTTTTTCACCGACGCGGGCCGCGCGCCCGTCGTATTCCGGACGCCCGGAAACCACCAGCCCGAAGAAATAAGGCTGTGCGCCTGAATCCTCCAGCTGACGGCCAGACTTGTTATGCACTTCGATGACCGAGAACAGGTCCACCAGACGGTCCTGAATCTGTTCTATTTCGGCGTCCTTGAGCGTCACCATCGAGCTGTATTTGAAAGAGCCTGAAACATCGAAGTATTCGCTCTTCTCCGGCTTGAGCAGCGACCGGTCCACTTCATGGCGCAGGAACTGATCCTTCAACTTCAACGCATCCACGGTCCTGGGCATCCTCAACGTGGGTGCATGCCGGACAAACGGGTCATCCGGCGTTGCGCGCGGCTTGGACACCAGGTTCAGGAACGCTTCAGTGTCTCGGTCATAAGCCAGACCGATCTGCTGGCACAGCAGCTGAATCTCCGCCACTGAGGCGCTGTCGACCATGTACAGATACGTCATCAATGGCAGCAGTTCGAATTGCGCCTCGAACGCGGCGATCACCTCTTCGGTGACAATGAACTCACGCTCGTAGCGACTCAGGCTCAGGGCCCGGCGCAAGATTCTGGAGTCGTGTTCGCGCAGTTCCAGGCGCGAAGAGAGATCGGTCACCTCGACGCCTTTGCCGAACAACATTTCGTGGACGTCCGCCGGCAACAAATCCCTGAAGTAGTGCCAGAAATAATCAAAACTGGCTTTGCTGGCCGCGTCGATGCCAAGGTGATCATGCAGTTCGACGGCAGCATCGATACTCAGGTATTTCCTTCCGGCCTCGACGTCGCGGTAGTAATTGGCCGAGAACGGAATATTGACCTCGTCGAGAAACGTGGAGATCTTCAGATGCCCCGCGTCGATTCGAAACTGCATGAGAAATGCGCCAAACGCACGTTTGCTATCCAAGCTCTTCCGCCTCTGCCGACAGAGTGACAAGCACTCTGGTCGTGTTTTTCTTGATCTTCATACTGGAAGTCACCACGCCTATTTCTTGCGTATTACGCACATGAACGCCCCCACAGGGGATTGACCAGTCTTCGCATTGCCACCAACGAAATCCCTGTCCCTGGCGGGTATCCGCTTCCGTACGAATCTCATGACTTGCAGAGCAAAACTCGTTCAAGGCATCTGTTGCGCGCCTCAGACTGTCTTCGTCGAACTCACCGACAAACTCGTATTGGTTCTCGCCACCCTCGTCGCTCAACGGCGAACGAACCGGATGCGCAATCGCTCGCCCGAGCGTCCGCTCGAGCATGCAATGAATCAAATGCATCGCCGAATGAACCCGCATCTGATGATATCGCAATGGCCAATCCAGCGTGGCGGTCGCCTGCTGGTCGCTCACCCGCGTCTGCAGGTCTGCGAACGTTTCGTCGTCAATGCTCAGGTAATGCCTGATCTGATCGTCCCGTTTTTTCGTCGCGACGATCTCCAGCGAGCGCAGTGCCTCACCCTCCCCCGCGAGCGGAATGTTCAATACCCCCCGATCGCCCAGTTGCCCGCCTCCCTGGGGGTAGAACACGGTCTCGCCGAGGAGTGCGAAAGGCAGGCCGGCGTCGTCGCGCTCCAGTCGATCAACTCGGCAGTCCAGTTGCTTCAAGTAGGGTTCAGCGTGAAACAACGTCAGCGTCTGGCTCATTTTTACCTCAGTCAAGGTTTCCTGATCTTGCCCTGGAAGCCCTGGGCAATCGCCGAAGGCTCCCTGCCCTGCTGGCCTCAGGCAAGTTCCATGGTTTGCAGTTTTTGCTTCAGTACAGCGCGCAACCGGGTCATCTGCGCCTGGTTGCCGAAGGAGATTCGCAGACACGTCTCAAGACCATAGTCGGTCAACCGGGACGTCAGGAAACCTTCCCTCTCCAGATGCTGATGCAAATCCTGGCAGCGTGGCGCGGTGACGCATTCGACGAAAACAAAATTGACGTAGCGGCTTCTGGCTTCAATGCCGTGAGACTTGAACAGGCTCACGAGCTCCTGCCCCCACGCCTGACAATACGCCGCCGTGTTGTCCAGATGATCGCCGTCCTGCAGGACGTATTCGCCTGCCAGGGCGGAAAACGAACTGACGTTGTACGGCGCACGCCGCGCTTGCAGCGCCGGCACCTGATCGCCGCTCGCGTAAGCCCAGCCAAGGCGCAGGCCGGCAATACCGTAGGCCTTGGAAAACGTGCGCAGGCATATCGCGTTTTCCCGGCTGTTGACGATCTGAATACCAGCCGTGTTTTCCCGATCCGGCGCAAACTCTGCGTACGCTTCGTCGATGATGACGGTCGTGCCGGGTGGAATCAGCGCCACCAGCGATAACAGCTGCGAGGGCAACAGATAGTCGCCCAATGGATTGGACGGATTGACCAGCACCACGACGTCGGGCTTTTGCTCAAGAGCCAGTTGCAATGCCGCCTCATAGTCGCCGCTGGCATCCGGGGTCATCTCGCTGTAGTCGGCCCCCAGCAACGCGGCCCGGATTTTGTACATCTTGAAGCAGTGCTGTTGCGTCACGATGCGACTGCCGGGCTTCAACAGGCTACGCAACGCAATGTCGATCAGTTCGTCCGAACCGGCGCCCACCACGACGCGCTCGGGATCAACGCGCCAGCGCTCGCCGATTGCCAGACGCAGAGACTTGTAAGTGACTTCGGGGTATTCGCTGAGGAGCGTCGGCATCGAGGCGCACAGCTGCAGGGCCAGGCCCGATGCCCCCAGCGGATTTTCGTTGGCATGCAGCCGGACCGGCTCAGTGATTGCCGTTGCCAACAGGTCACTCTTTCCCGACGAACTCATCGGCCGTGCCCTCCCAGTACCTGGGTAACGAGCGCTTCCAGGTAAGCGGTCAACGCCACATCCCGATCCAGATACGGAATATGTTCACGCACCCGCGCATGCCAGGCGCGGCCCTTCGGCCCGAGTCTGGCGTTGCCACGAATATCGGCGGCCTGGGCTGCACAGATCAGTTCAAACGCGAGGACGTAACGCGTGTTCTGCAGCACTTCGGTCACCCGGCGCGCGGCGACTAGGCCGAAGGAAACCACGTCCTGGAAATCACCGGTGGTGGTCAGGGTCTGGATCGAGACGGGGGTGGCCAGCGAACGGTTTTCTGCCGTCAGCGACGCCGACATGAATTGCCCGCCCATGAGGCCGAAACGCAGGCCACCGTTTTCCGCGCACAGGAATGACGGCAGGCCATTGCTGTTGGCTTTGGTCAGGAAGCGATCGATCCGCCGATCCGAAAGATTGCACAGGGTGATGATGGAGATCGTCAGGTAGTCCATGGCCGAAGCGATGTATTGCCCATGAAAATGGCCATTGTGAAAAACCTCGCCGTTTTCAGGGGTGATCAACGGGTTGTCGTTGGACGAGTTCAGTTCGTTGCCGACCACGCGCTCGACAAATTCGATGGTCTCCAGCACTGGCCCGAGGATTTGCGGCGTGCAGCGAATGGAATAGGCATCTTCGATGGGCATGTCTTCCTGGCGTACCTGGTCGGTGCGCAGGGCGCTCAATTGCGAAGAGAGTTCAAGATCGTCAATCGCCAGTTCCGAGCCTTGCAGATCAGCCCAGATGGCCTCGGCAATTTTTTGCTGGCCCAGGTGCGGTTTCAACTGGTGAACATCCGGATGAAAAGGACGCACCCGAGCCTGCAGCGCTTCAAACGAGAAGGCCGAGATCGACGTGTATTGCTCGAGCAGTTCCCGGGCCTCAACCACATTCATCGCCGCCACCGCGACCATGCAGGAGGTGCCATTGATCAGCGCCAGCCCTTCCTTGTAACTCAGGTGCAGCGGCGCCAGGCCCAATTGCTCGAGCGCTTGCGCCGCCGGAATCCGGGCACCGTCGAGGTAGGCATGACCGTCCCCGGTCAGCATCCGCGCAACCGCCGCCAGCGGCCCCAGGTCGCCACTGGTCCCCAACGAGCCCTTGCTCGGGATTTCCGGGATCAGGCCGGCGTTGTAAATGGCGATATAGCGGTCGAAATTCTCCAGCGAGAGTGCCGAGTTGCCACGGGACAGCGATACGATCCGCGCAAACATGGTGGCTCGCGCCACACTGTCCGGGAACCGCTCGGCAACGTTGGTCGAGACACCCTGAATCAGGTTCGATTGAAGCTCGTGGGCTTTGTCGATGGGCACCAGATGGTCAACGAAACCACCCATCCCGGTGTTCACCCCATAAATCACCGCGCCTTGTGCAACGAGATTTTCCAGGGCGTCTCGCGATGCCTGAACCCGTTGCCGGGTGGCTTGCGAAGCGACCACTTTTGCCCCGGGCCGGGAATACCTGATCAAGTCCTTGAGACTGACATCCACGCCGGGGGTCAGTACAAACGTGCTATCCGACGTGAAGTTTCTTTCCTGAATCGTCATCTTTTCATCCCTGAGCTACGTGTGGCTGATCATCCGCCCAATTGGCGATGATCACGTTGATGGTCCTGTTGCCGGAAAAGGCGCGCCGGCCGTGGGCATACTGGAAATTGTCGAGCAGCAAAATATCGCCCGCCCGCAGATCGACATCCTGTTCCAGACGTCTGACGGTGTGGAACAACTCCAGCGTCAGGTCTTGCGGCAGTGGTTCGCCGTCACCGAAACACATGGCCTCCAACAGTTGCGGCGTATTGCGCAGCGCCTCGGCCAATTCACTGGCGTCCTGTTCACGACCGTCGATACGCGCCCATTCGATCATCGCGGCCGCGCCCCAGAAGTGCGCCTGATTGCACCAGATGTCCGCCGCTTTGCGCGGGTGTCGGCGCACCGGGGCGATACAGTCCTGCCAGAGGATCAAGTCGCCGCCACTCCACTCGAAGTCCCAACCGCGCGCCCGGCACAGCACTTCTGCCTCGGCGGTGCTGGAAGTGGAGAACGTCTCCTGCCAGCTTTTTTTCACCCCGGGCTTGAGATTCACCCGCGCCTCGCCGGGCAGCGTGCGGCGCAACTTGAGCCCGCGATCGGTCAGTTGCTGCAGGGTGGCGCGATCAATCAACTGCTCCAGTTTGCGCATGTCCCCGACCACGGATTCACCGCCGCGCTCCGCAGGCTCGACACACACGAAAGCGATGATTTCGGGCGGATGTTTTACATAGGCCATTTCCTGATGAAGGATCACCGACCAGTCGGGCGGGGTGCGCGTCGCTTCCATGACCTTGCCCTGGATCGTCGAGCGTGGAGAGCTGCCGCCGACGTAATCGCGCGTGTGAAAACCCAGCGCACCGATGGCCCGTTCAAACACCTCGGGATCCCTGCACGGCGTGGCACCGCGAATGAGCACCGCGCCTTCACTCAGCAGTTGTGCCCGAATGTCCTGCGCCGCCGCTGAAAAATAGCCCGCCGGATCGGCCTCGGCGCCGACCACAAAATCGAATGTCCCTAGTGCATTGCAGCCCGTCACCGTCATCACTCCTCAGTCCTCAGTCCCTGGAATCGTTGGCATGTCCCTGTGCGATGCATTAGATACCATCCCCCATTTACAAATTCAACAGATAGAAATATGTTTCTTCCAATAGATTTTTCCAAGGAGCGCGCACGAAATCGCGCGTAACCAAGCTAAAAACTCGATCTAACTGATTGATAAAAATAGAAATAATCTGAAGGAACAGAATCCGTATGACTGTGGAGAATTACCTGTCCCCCACTGTTGGCACCGTCGCGTCACTGCATCGGCCCGACTCGCCCCGCGCAAGTGTCTTGCAAACACTCAAGCAACCTTGCGAGTACCCTTTCTCATGAACGGACTCCATGCGCACTCAGGTCAACTGCAACGCAGCCTGAAAAATCGGCACATCCAATTGATCGCACTGGGAGGCGCCGTTGGCACGGGGTTATTCCTGGGCTCGGCGGGCGCACTCAAGTCTGCCGGGCCCTCGATGATCCTCGGTTACGCCATTTGCGGCTTCATCGCCTTCATGATCATGCGACAACTGGGCGAGATGATCGTTGAAGAGCCGGTTGCCGGCTCTTTCAGCCATTTCGCCCACAAGTATTGGGGCGCATTCGCCGGTTTCCTGTCGGGATGGAACTGCTGGATGCTGTACACCCTGGTCGGCATGTCCGAACTGACAGCCGTCGGCAAATACGTGCATTACTGGTGGCCCGAGATACCGATCTGGGTATCGGCTGCGGTGTTTTTTGTGCTGATCAATGCGCTCAACCTGATCAACGTCAAAGTGTTCGGCGAGGCGGAATTCTGGTTCGCCATCATCAAGGTGTTGGCGGTGATCGGGATGATCGCCATGGGCAGCTACCTGCTGGTCAGCGGTAACGGAGGGCCGCAGGCATCGCTGAGCAACCTGTGGCAGCACGGCGGCTTTTTCCCCCACGGGATGGCCGGCCTGGCCATGTCCATGGCGGTTATCATGCTGTCCTTTGGCGGGCTGGAGATGCTCGGGTTTACCGCCGCCGAAGCGCAAAACCCTCGTCGCGTGATCCCCAAGGCAATCAATCAGGTGATCTACCGCATCCTGATTTTCTACATCGGCGTACTCGTCGTGCTGTTGTCATTGATGCCATGGGACAGCCTGCTGACGTCACTCAATGCCTCTGGCGATACCTACAGCGGCAGCCCGTTCGTACGTGTGTGGTCAATGCTCGACAGCAATACCGCCGCGCACATTCTCAACTTCGTGGTCCTTACCGCGGCGTTGTCGGTCTATAACAGCGGCACCTACTGCAACAGCCGGATCCTGCTCGGTCTGGCCCGGCAGGGTGACGCGCCACAAAGCCTGGTCAAGATCGACTCGCGCGGGGTTCCTGTGCGCTCGATCCTCGCAACGGCTGCAGTGACCTTGATCGCGGTGGTGCTGAACTACGTGATCCCGCAGCAGGCCCTCGAAATACTGCTATCACTGGTGGTGGCGACGCTGCTGATCAACTGGGCGATGATCAGCCTGGCTCACGGCAAATTTCGTCGGCACCTGAACGAGACCCGGCAGACACCACGGTTCAAGGCGCTGTGGTACCCCTACGGTAACTATGTCTGTCTGGCCTTCATGGTGTTCATCATGGCGGTCATGCTGATGGACCCCGTCAACCGGATGGCGGTCTACGCGATTCCGCTGTGGATCACGCTGGTGTGGGTCTGCCACAGCATCAAGCACCGCCGCCGTGCTGCGCAAAGCCTCTACGGCGAGGCCTGATCAACTCCGGGCAAAGGCTCACTTGCGCGGTTTGATCCGCGCCGTGGCCTCGGCCACCAGCGGATCATCCGGCCAATAATGCTTCGGATACCGCCCCTTCAGATCCTTTTTCACCTCGGCATAGGTGCTGCGCCAGAAGTTGGCCAGGTCCTGCGTCACCTGCACCGGCCGCCGCGCCGGCGACAGCAGGTGGAGCTTGACCACTTGCCGCCCGCCGGCAATTCGCGGCGTCTCGGCGAGACCGAACAGCTCTTGCAAACGCACCGCGAGAATCGGCGGCGACTCGCTGTAATCCAGACGAATCGATGACCCCGACGGCACACTGATGTGATGCGGCGCCAGCTCATCAAGCTTCTGCGGCAATGGCCACGGCAGCAGACTGCGCACGATGCTCGACAGGTCCAGATTGGCGAAATGACTCAGTCGCGAGACTTTGCCCAGATAGGGCATCAGCCATGCCTCCAGGGTTTTGAGCAACGTCGCGTCGCTGACATCCGGCCATTGGCTGTCGGCTTGTGTCGCCAGATCCAATTGCCGCAACAACGCGACCCGCGCCTGCCACTGACGCAGTTCCGGCGTCCACGGCAGCAACTCCAGACCTTTGCGCCGTACCAGATTGACCAGCGCCTGACTGCGCGCCGCTTCGTCGAGCCCGGTCAACGGTTCGCGGCTGAGGATCAGTTCGCCAACCTTGCGCTGACGCTCGGCGCGCAGCACGCCTTCGCGCTCGTCCCAGTCCAGTTGATCGACGGCACGCACTTGCTCGGCGAGCACCGAGTCGAACAGCGTCGGATCGAAATCCGCCGCCAGGTAAATCCGCTCCTCGCGCTGCCCCTGACGACTGCCGAGGTCGGCGATCACAATCCACGCCTCCTTCATCAGGCTGTCGGCTTCGGCGAACAGCGCAGCGCGACCATTGGCCAGCCGATATTCGGCGCCACCGGCACGCCGCTGTTGGGCGACGCGATCCGGATAGGCCAGCGCCAGCAATGCGCCAAGCCAGCGCGGATGATCGGGGTCGCTGACGGGCTCGCTGGCCTTGCTGCGCAGGTAACCGCGATACTGCCGCGCCAGTTGCCGCGCACGTTGCACGCCGCCCTGAGCACCGCGTGCCGCGCGTTCTTCGCCGGAGAGCAGCACCAGCCGGCTGTGCAGATCCGCCCCGGCGCCGCGCAAAATATCGCGTTCGCCGAGCAGCGCCGCGACGTCACAGGCCATGTGCGCCAACCCCAGCGCCTGACCGCGCAGCAACAGATGGGCGATGCGCGGATGTGCCGGCAATTCAGCCATGGCCTGACCGTGCGCGGTCAGCGCCTCGCCTTCAAGTGCGCCCAGGCGCTGCAACAAATCCTGCGCCTGTGCATAGGCTGCTGCCGGCGGAATATCGAGCCAGACCAGTTCGCCCGGCGTGACGCCCCAGCGTCCGAGTTGCAGCGCCAGCCCCGCCAGATCCGCCGACAGAATTTCCGCACTGCCGTAAGCGGCGAGTTGCTCGTGCTGATCCTGCGACCACAGGCGATAACACACGCCCGGTTCCAGACGTCCGGCCCGGCCCGCACGCTGGGTGGCGCTGGCCTTGGAAATACGCTGCGTATCGAGACGGGTCATGCCGCTGCCCGGGTCGAAACGCGGCACCCGCGCCAGCCCGGCGTCGATCACCACCCGCACGCCGTTGATGGTCAGACTGGTTTCGGCAATGTTGGTCGCCAGCACCACTTTGCGCTGGCCGGTCGGCGCCGGGTCGATGGCGGCGCGCTGGGCGTTGAGGTCCAGTTCGCCGTGCAGCGGGCAGAGCAAGACATCTTTACGCTCGCCGATGGCATCGCTCAGATGCTGGTGCACACGACGGATTTCCGCCTGCCCCGGAAGAAACACCAGCAGGCTGCCGGTTTCATCGTGCAGGGCTTCGAGGACGGTCTGGGTCACGCGCTGGTCGATGTATTCGCCAGGCTGGAACGGCCGCCCCCAGCGCATCGTCACCGGGTACATGCGCCCTTCGCTGCGCAGGATCGGCGCGTCATCCAGCAACCCGGCCAGACGCTCGCCTTCCAGCGTGGCGGACATCAGCAGAATCTTCAGCGGCTGTTCAGCGCGGAACAGTTCACGACCGTTCAAACTCAGAGCCAAAGCCAGATCGGCATCAAGGCTGCGTTGGGGCACTTGACCGATTGCACATACCTGTCAAAATCTACAAAACGCCTTAAAAACAGACACTTAAGGCATGCCAAGCCGAGAAAATCATTTTGACAATCATCAGAAAAACCGCCCCTCTGCCCAACTACCCTTTCAGAGCACTGTCGCCTGAGGTAGTTGCCCTGATGGAGAACGCTGCGAAGGATTTTCCAAGCATCCCGTCAGTGATTCCGCTCAAGTTATTCGAATGCTATTGCGATCTGATGGGGGCAAAGGTCTCGTATCTCACGCTGTCTAGCCCGTCGTACTTTGAGCTGGCTAGGGGCTTCCTGGGAGCGATGAGGAGTACCTCCTTTATCGACAACGATCCGACTTCACGTCAATCGGTTGTTCGCTTGTTCACTGGCATCCATAACGTTATCCGGGCGCAGGTTCCGGCTATGGAAGAGCTGCGGGCTGATCCGGAAAGCATGCGGGATAACGTAGCCCTATGGAACGAATACCGCTCGAAGCTGAATGAAGAAAGCCTCCGGTATTGGAATGGATGGGGAGTCACATCTCCGAAGGGTCGAGAATACTTTCTCAGCCTCCCCTGCCTGTGGTTGAGCCACGGCAAAGACTTCACTGAGGACTTCTACAACCATTGGGTGCTTTTTTTTAAGAAGCAGGCCCGGCCTGCTTACACAGAGGTGAACAAAATGGCGAAATTCCTTGCTGAACATCGCGAGGATTGGCCCGCTGTAACCTTCCAGCACCCTCAAATGATCAAGGCGTTCTTCCTAGCCTTCATGAAGGATTTTTTCCTCAAGGCCCATGAAGAAAAAAAGAACATCAACGGCCAGATCAAAAGCTGGAGGAGGTTTATCGCCAACTGTGAGGAAATTTTCGTCGAAACCGGCGTTTGGGCCTTGCCGTACCAAGGTGGACTTCCTAAGCCGCTGGAGAGGCCAGATCTAGGCTTGGGCACGAGGAAAAAAACTCGTGAAGACGGCGTAGTTGTGCATGAAAAGCTGATCACACCTGTACCACTTCACGTTACAGATGAAGAGGCGATTGAGATCATCTTCCATAACATCGAGACAGATGTGTCGGTGATTAAACTGTGGGCGACTGAGCAATGTCGACAGCTTCTCTCCAAGGTTAGGGAGCGCAAGGCAATGGCCAAAATGGGCCGGCCTATCGTCAGGGGTGGTTCCTTGAAATCGATTGAGCAGCTCGGTATTGAAAACATCTGCGCGACCTTTGAAGCTGATGGTTTTCGAGCCGAGAGAAACTATCTGAACTCTCATTTCGGCAACGGCAATCTAGTGAGGGTTTCTGGCTTACTCGGCTTGCCGACTGCGGACAAGCTGTATCCATATCAATGCCTGCTTGTAACCGAGCACCCGGAAATTACCCATGGCTTTCTTGATAAGCTCATGCTCCTTGATGACAACGGGGATTCGATTGGCTACATCAAGGATGACAGCGGGGCCAAGCTCATTGGCTTTAAGGATCGTAGGGGCAAGAAACTAAGCGAGCAGGTTATCCAGTTGACCGCTCAATCCCAGCAGTGGATCGAAGAAATTCTCGAGATTACCGAGCCGTTGAGAGAAGCGCTGCGTCTAGCGGGAAAGCCTGCGTTCAAGGAACTGTTTATCACTTGTGGATACGGTTTTTCGACGCCGAGTAGCGTCACTCAACCCGCGTGGAATCGCTCCAAATTCAATTCGATGCCCAAATCGCTCGACGTGCTTCTCAACCAGTTCGCCCCCTATCAGCACATGCTGCAATGTGACCTCCGCCAGTTTCTGGAACGGGTAACGCTTAGTTCGATCCGCTCATCCTGTGGCGTGATGGTCTATCTGCGAACAAAAAGCGTTACTGAAATGGCCAAAGCTTTGGGCCACGTCCGTTACGATGCGGTACTGCTTCGGCGGTATCTCCCTGAGGCAATCCTGTCTTTCTTCCAAACACGCTGGATCCGAATTTTCCAGCGCAGCTTTATCTGCGAGGCGATGAAAGACAGCCCTTACTTGCTCGAGGCAACAGATTTTTCGAGCATGGACGAACTTCACGGTTTCCTTAAAAACCACGCGCTGAAGGATATTCCGAGTCACCTAAGAAACCCGGAAAACAAGCCTAGCGCTGAGCAAATCGAGTCTCGCAGTAGTGAGGTTTACATTTCTATTGATGTAGGAATCATGACCGCCCTGCTTTCCTTGGAGGCCGCCGTCGCTAGCTCTGAAAAAGCCCATGAGGTATGTGGCAAAGCTAAGTATTGGGCAGATGTATCTAAAGCCGTCAGCGACGAAATCGTACGGGGCAACGATGCCCTGCTTAAAGAGCACCTCAACGTAGCCAGAGCTCATTGCAACCCGTCTCGCATGGAGAACATTATTTATGTCGCTGCCGCCTGAATTAGATTTTCTTGAGCCGTACTTCGTTGACTCCTATCAATCTTTGAGGTCTACAGACTGGCTGCTTAGCGACTTCGACGATAACGTATGGATGTACAGCTTTGGCTTCAAGAATCCAAAAAGGATCGAATGGGATGTAGAGCTCAGCGACGGCAGCCGTTTGATCGACAAAAAAAATAAAGATCTTCTGGATGGCTTGAAATATTTTCTGACAGGCTCAACCCAGGCTAATTCAGCTTCCAATTCGAGCGGCGTGCGATCAAGTGAGCTTGCACGCGCACTGCATATCGTCGACTTCTTGCTGCTCAATTGCGAGCAATTCAAACTTGCCCAACATGGCCTGGCCGGTCTTGGCAGAGACAATTTGAAGTTGATCCTGTCAGAAATTGGTTCTAGCAGTGACACAGCGGAATCTGTTTATGCCTGGTCAAAGCGGATGTCCCTTTACTGCCTGAAGCTCGTACTTGAAACCAGCCAGGTTGAGATTGATCTTGCGCTTAAAGAATGGCCTGATCTCGCGATCATTACTCCGCAGCAAATAGACGAGAACGTGCTGGAAGTCTCACTGAATTTGATACCAAAAATCAGAGCAGCTCTGTATCTGAAGGGGTTGTATCGAATATCTCGTGACAAGGGATACAACCCCAACTCTGTAACGGTATCAAACGAAGTCTACCGAAACACGCTCAAAGCGAGGTTCGACGACAAACCCATTATCGGAATCCTGTCCGTACAAAGCGGGGATGATTTTGTACGAGAACTGCTTCCAATTCCTGTGGCGACAGGTAGTCGGGAAAAGATGGGAGATTCGAATTTCAGCGAGTACAGAAGGACTCTTTATAGCCTTGGAAATTTGCACGACCTTGATTTACCCGCCCCGTCAACGGAGGACTTAATCAGCGCCAAAAACTTCACGATTGAAACGGAGGCTGCAGGAAGATTCAGGACGCTTCCGTCTCATATCGTGTTTGGCGCAGTGCGAAACTCTATTGAGTTTTACTTAAAACATGGTTCAGATATCGTAGACGGCTATTGTCGAGCGGCGCTGTATTGTAAAAATCAGCAGATATCCCTGAACGATTTAACCGACAAACAACTGAAGAAGGTGGTTGGTCATCGCTTAACTTCATTAGGCGTGGAGAGCCTTGGGTTGTCACGACGTAGCGCAGGAACACAGTACGCCAGCACCACTAAGGGCATGAAATCCGAATACTTTACCAAACTTCGCTCTAATCATGGGCTGATTGAAATGGTGAAAGTGCTTATTGGATGCACTCAAGTCGTTGTTGGTGCACTAATGGGAAGGCGTATTGGCGAACTATTGGATCTGCACGTCACAGACTGTTTGGATGTTACGGAAAAATGGCTGGTTTTTGTGAATCGCAAAAGCACCTATCAGCTTTTCGGCACACGCCAGGTTGAAGCACGGCCAATTGAACCAATTGCCGTGAAGATGATTAAAAGCCTTATCAGGATGCAGAAAATCCTTAAACGCATTGGGTTCCTAAGCGAACTTAAGGGCCTGTTTGCCAGCCCATCCGGAAAGGGAAATGCTGATTTCTCCCAGGTTGCCGTTTACGGTTTTAACCAAAACCTCGACTTCTTTTGTGATTACTTTGAAACTGATACGAACGAAGATGGCCAACGGTACTACATCCGTCAGCATCAGCTTCGCCGCTTCTTCGCAATGCTGTTCTTCTACTCCAGCAGCTTTGGCGGACTTGAGACTTTGCAATGGATGCTCGGGCATACCGATGTGCAACATATCTGGAACTACATCACCGAGTCCATGGATGGTGCCAGCCTCCGAGGAGCTAAAGCACAATTCGTGGCCGAGGCACTCCACAGCGGCGATGTAGCCAGCTTTGAAAGCTTGGCTGCCCTGTTGAAAACCCGCTATGGCACAGAAGATTTCACCTTAGTCGACACCGATGAGCTCGAAGATTACCTTTCGGATCTCATGGAAAAAGGCGCCGTGGAGATTGAGCCGGAATTCATCCAGGACGATGAAGGCCAGAGCTTCAGGGTAGTAGCTCGGGTCATGAAGGAAGCAGCATGAAGAAGACTGATGCTCGTGTAGAACGCAACACGTTGGCGCTTAGCACCCTGGTTGAGTGCCTGGAAAAAATCCGTAGGGCTCCCGACAGCTTTAGAGGCAACAAAGAGCTGGTGGCAGCGCTGAAAAGTCAGGGCTCAACGGCAGCTCTGCACTTCAGTTTCACCGTAGGCGAAGAGACGAAGACAACAACCCCTGTCAGTCTGAACACTCTTAAGACTTATGCGGAAAGTAACCTGTCTACGGGATTCGACGGACTGAATAAACTTCGTGTCGCGGCCCTTGAAGCGCTAGAGGCCGCAGAGCGACGCGAGGAGCGCTCCAATAAGCGAACCAAGGTTGGTCTGTCGCTGCGAGTTGCGGAGCTGGAGCAGAAACTGGCCTTGCACCAAAAAACGAACCTCACACTGCTTCATGCTCTAGGCAATGCTCGCGATCACATCAAAAGTGTCAGGGATGCGCCGAACGCTGGTGTCAGGTCACTACGGGCTCAGGAGGCCATCAAAGCGCTGACAGCGATGGCATCGCTTAACGCCCCACCTTACGACAAGATTCCTGCGCCCAATGGCCCTTCTGTTGTAAACCTTGATGAATACAGAAGATGACGAAGAAAAGCCAAAACCAGCTGCTTTCGGTCTTGGAAGAGATGACGCTGTTTTCCCATATGGCGCTTGGCTCGATTGAGACAAGGACATTCAACAATGTTCCATACGTCACGTGGCCGAATGGTGCGCCCTGTGTACCTGTGAATCAGTACATTCTGTCGTTGATGGAACGACCTGGTCGCAATGGCAACCGCAACCTATCGACGCGTGGATCTAAAGGCGGAACCTTCGGTGAGTACGCCTCGAAGATTAGCCATCTAGTTCGTTACTGCTATCATTCCAACATCGACTTCATTCACCTGACTGACTCTAGCTTTACACAATTTATCGACTCCCTTAGAGACGAAAAGTCTCGAATTTACCCAACCTCGAATAAACGGACTGAGCCGACAATTCTGGCCATAGGTCGAGTTTGCCTGGCCTTTCTGGAGTTCGTTGGTAGGCTTCACGAGAATGAGACCTTTGTCGCGGTCGGCGGGACGATCAGAATCACCATGCACGCCTTTACGATTAAATATCGTAATGGCCGCTCATTGAAAAAAGAGTTTGTACATCATCACTCTCTAAGTTTGGGCGGACGCGTTCGGTCGATATTTCCGATTTCAGACGAAAACATAAAGCGTCTGCTGGACGCTGTGGACAGGGATTCTAAATCGAGATTTATCGATTCCAGAAGAAAGATCATGCTCCTGCTGCTGGAGCACACCGGTGCGCGCAGGGGAGAAATTTCGAGAATATTGGTTAAAGACATCCTTAATGCACTGGAGATGGATGAACCAATGCTTAGGCTAGAGACTTGGAAGCAAGGGGTGTCTAACCAACGATTCATCCCTGTTCACAAAATGGTTCTCAGTGATATTAAAAAACACATTGACTTCATGCGCAGAAAGGTCGTCAAGGGAAAGGTAGACGACGGTTTTCTGTTTATATCACAAACTTTTGCAAAGGGAATATCTCCGGACACAATCACCTCGGAAATTTCTCTTCTGAAAAAGACAGCGGGGATTAAGGAAAAAATATCTCCGCACATGTTTCGGCATGCCTTCATTACGAATAAATTCGTCCAGCTAATTAAACAGCACGAGCTAGAAAATCCTGATCAATTCAGGCAGTCCTTGTTGAGTAGCCAAACCTTTATTATCGAAGTGATGATGTGGACAGGACATAAGTCTGCTGAAGCAGTTGAGCGCTATATCCACCTGGCGTTCAATAAGGTCGCAAATTACGCTGCAACAGTATCGTCTGTGCACTTAGCTTCAGCCATGCAGCTATTCGACCGTAAACAGCGTGAGCTACTCAATCGACTCAAGGCCGGCCTCGCCGTTGAAGAATATGAGGCCGAGGTGTTAGAGCTTCAGCGCCTTAGGGATGAGGACTTTGAGATTGCTGGCAGGCGGGCAAGCTCCAACTAAGTCTCTCCCTGGTTGTCGGACTTGCGGGGCTTGCCCCTTCGGGGACGGCTGTCGTAAACCAAACCCTGGCTGCGCCAGGTTTTGGCCCATGGTGGGCCGGCGCGCTCCGCTTGCATCACGAGTTTATCGTGCAAGAAATCAGGAACGGCAAGCTGAGACAGCAACGAATGTAATAATCACACACCTGGGCACCGGCCCATTTCTCAGAAAATGAAATCGATCTACCTGCACGATAAAAATCGCATGATCGAAGAATGTCTCCGAGCGCGGCTACCTGAACGCCCTCGCGTAGGCGACCCAAGAGGTGAAACCCGACACCTGTTTCCATGACGCTACGCCAGGCAATCACAATAGATTAGTCCACCTGTCAGCGGGCTATGCGGCTAAAAGCTGGTAACCGCAATTGAGCAAACCTCGAAGCGCAAACTGAACATACCAACTGCCTGTTTTTTTGATCAATTTCCTATAGCCACATGGAAGCTCACTTGAGCGCTAGCATGGCTCATTCGAGTTCACATGGCTGTAACACTGACAAAATCGAACCTTCAAACCGATGTCTACTGGGCTAGTAAATAGAGGCTGCCTCGCCACGCACGGGGCACGCCCATGCTAATTTATGACGATCCTTATTGGGATAAAGTGCAGACTGGAGTCACAGAGGAACGATTTTACTCAGGTTTCTGGCTTGGCTTGCCCTCGCAGGGGCGCCCTGCAAGGGGCAGCTGTCGTAAGCCAAGCCCGCTTCTGGGCCTAGCGGACTTCCATCCTCGCCTCTTCAGACGCACTCCGTGCCATCCGATTCAGAATAGACTTACCTGATCACCGCAATGGTTGAGCCGATAGCCATGAAAGCCGCTTGTCAGACGTCCCAGCTCAGACTGACTTTGCAAGCTGTAGCAACGCAACAGCAATCATCTTGCCTCCCGGCTGTCATCCCGCCATCATTGCGATCCTTCATGGAGCGATACGATGACTATAGACGATCTCGAAAGTATCTTAATCACAGCGACTCAAGAACACTGGGCGACGACGGGCGGCCCTCTACTCCTCAGCAATCTTCCTTCGGATCTCCGTAATCGAGGCGTTAGCGATTACAAATCGATTTTGAGAGACAAAACCTTGAAGGGATTTGCCCAGGAACTTGAGCACAAAGGACTTCTCAAGGTCGCTACCCATCCGATACACCTTGCGAAGGTTGCTTTGGTACCTAAAGACGAAACCTACGCTTACCCTCTTGACTCGAACAGTACGAAAACGAAACCACTTCCACAGCCCCGCTCAGGCAAGACCGCTGCCGTAAGGCTATTGGACATCCTCGGTAATTTAGACGTAGGTGATCTGGAGATGGTGACGATTCCAGCGACGGTGCTGGTTAAACTCCACAAGTTGCCATGAAGATCTTGGTTGCACTTGTCACGGAGAACGATTTCCTGAGGAAGGAGTTCGTCAAGCTGCGAAGCACTATTCGCTTGCCAGCCAACCTCAGTCGCCTACCGATGACGCTCGAATTGGATGCTCCGGATCTCAGTCGCTCACCTACGCTAGAGCCTTACTTTCACACCAAGGCAACGAGCTGCGGGGCTATGGTTGTTCTAGCGGATCGACGTTGCGAAAGGAGGCTCAATTTCACTGAAACCGCTCTATTTATCCATTGGCTGGACGTCCCTCGCCGAGTTGAGTTGCCGTCTAGATTCCTCAATCATCATTCTTCACGTCTCCTTACTAGCTTCGCCACGTTCAGGCAGGAGGTGATGCGTGGGGAGAACCTCACAATGTGCATCCTTCCGGCAAAGAATTTTGATGCTGACGAGTGGCGTCAGTTAATCACGATGGTATTGACTCAAGCACAAGAGGATCTTTTCGCAGTCGACGCGACAGCTTTGTTGGTGTTGATGCGCAGGAATCGGCGCAAGCAGCGTCGTAAAGACCCAACCGGTAGATATTTTTATATCGACGATGATGATAAACACTTCATCTATGGGCCTGAACATCACTCAAAATTTGCAACAGGTGAGCCTCACACTAAGACGTGCGAGCTCAACGGGACATTTAGGTTCGGTGCAAAAGTTGAGGATATCCATCGCCACTTCAACGTCAACAGAGGGCCTGGCAAAAATCCTTCTGTCAAAGGCAGTTTCTATGACTGTCACTGCGCGCCAAGGGTAGTGATCAAGACGAGTCATCTCAACATGTTTATGAACGACTACTTCTGAAGAAACGCAAGTTGAGAGAGAAATCGTGAGATCTACAATCGCGGGAAGAATCAAAGCGAGTGATAACACTACGTAAAGCTGCTGGGTATTGGGGGGATTTGGAGTGTCCGCCCAATAGGGCTCACGGCGAATGGCATTGTAAACATATAGGTGCAGCAACCCAGCCACATCCGCCTATGAGTAGGGCCGACCGATCTGAAGACATCAAAAAAGGTTTATTTCAGACAAAAAAAAGGGGAGTCAACATGTTGATCCCCTATCTGCAAGCCTATCGCGTGCTCCACCCGCTGCGTCAATGGCAAGAATTACAGCTCTAAAACCTTTGGTTTCTGGTGCTTTCCCGGCCATTGGCAACGCACTCACCTGTGAAGGTAGCCCGGTCGGTGTCCAAAATATTGGATTCAGCAACCCGGACGGCGTGGTGCGTAGTGCTATGACTCGATAATAACACTTGCCATCACGGGATATCAACTATCCATGGGCGCTTCAGGCCAGGTTGGATGCCCGATAGCCTATCTAGCTACCATGGACATCACGGGCGGCTCGTACCTGTGCCTAAATAGCCTTTTGATCGAGCGTGCCCTGATCCCACGCCCTGTAGTCCGATGGCGATAACATGGCATCTGCTTTGTGCTTGTCCCGACTTTATCGCAAGGACGGCTTTAGAGATCACGGATCGACTCACCCAGATGGTGTGATCTGGATAGAAGAAGGCAAGATACACATTGAGCACAGGAGTGATTACAGGGCCCGACGAGGATCTGAACGGTGTTTACCCGTGACGGACTGAGAGTCTTCACCACATGCCGTCCAATCTACCAAGGGCAGGCTCTCAATTGGCCTGTCCTGAGAGACGCATTCGTTCAAGCCCACCACACCTTCAAAGCTCAGCTGTTGGGAGCCCGAAGTCTAGTCTCACGCACCCAACCCTGCCCAGGGTACTTGCCCTCGCCATGGTGCCTTCAACGCGTGCGCTGATGCTGGCATTCCAGCATGACTATCTGTATAAAGCATGCCCTGCTTGGAGATCGGAGTTCCCTGCTGCCGTCGAGGGTCACTTAGACGATCTTCTTCAGAGCGGCGTATTTAGGGAATCTCAAGGAGAGCTGTCAATGGCCTCACCAAGTGAAAAAGCTAGAGAGTATTTTGACTGGTTACTTGAAGCAAAAAACTCAGCTCGTGTGCTCGAAAGGATCGAACGCGACCTAGATCAGCTGATATATACTTCAAGTCGGCAGAAAATCTCAAGAGTAACTAAGCTCAATATTCTTGACGAGCTTGAGCAGCTTGTTAGGCAAGAGCCTAGCCTTGAAGATAGTAATGAATATGTAATTTCAGAGTCCATTCGTGGCACTGCGGCCTCGAATAATAGCGATGTTCTTGATGTCATCAGTGCAATGAAAAGGCGAGCAGGTTGATGGATATTAAGTTGAGTGACGTAATTGCTGCCATTAGCATGGTTGTTTCTGTCGGTGCTATGTATTTTGCGAAGTCATCCAGTAAAAAAGCAAATTTAATCGCTCAAGAAAATCTGAATTTGCAGAATGCTATGGTTGAGACAGGTATCAGCCAGTCAATTGAGGGGGCCAAGGTAAAGATTAATGAAGTATCTTTGGTTATGGTTCCTCTTGTGGTAAAGGAGGATCTCGGTAGTCTCTCAGCGGAGGAAGCCGCTAACCTCTTGCTATTCAGAAAGATCATGGATTCTGCTGTACAGTCTCTTGTGAACCACTACGATTTCGCCTGTTCAAAATATATTGATGGTAAAGTAGATAAGATTCGATTTAAAAAGTCATATAGGACTGAGATCAGACAGCTTGTGGAGAAAGAGGATATGAAAAAACATTTCAATCCTGTGACCACCACTTATAAACCCATTCTAATAGTGTATAAAGAATGGGAGGATCTAGAAAGTCAGTCATAACTTGGTTAATTTCGTTCTTTGTTTTTTAAATCTGGAGAGCCACCGTTATTGCTCGATGAAAAGCCTTTTCAATAGCGTCGAGTTCTTTTTTATAGCTTTGTAATTGCTGTTTTTTTCAGTATCTTTTTCAATGAGTCCAGATAGCCAGTTTTCGTACTCTTCATCTTTAGGAGTCATTCCTTCCTCTAACGTAGCCGTAGTTCGTTCACCACCTCGTGAAAAAGAAAAGCAGATGACTTCAAACCATTGATCGTGCGCCACACTCAGGTCACGGCTTGAACAACTCATCCAACGGCACGAACGCAGCGCCAGTTTCTGCGGCAGCTCTAACCTTCCGGTCAATTACCTCCGCAATGGGTATCCGCCGTCCCAGTGCTTTGTAGATATCCTCGCCGGACATGCAGATCACCTTTCGGCCTCTGCCAAATGCGTGAAGGCCTTCATGTGTAAACCCGCCATAGCTGATGAAAACGCCACGCGCCCAAGCAGCTTTCTGATCGAGCTTGCCTTGAAACGTATGGAGTTCGGCTGCCCCAATCGGATCTCTGACCCATTTGGCTTCGATCAAATACGTTTCGTTTCCAAGCTGAAAGCTTCCGTCTATTTGCTCACCAACCAGGCTGAACGGCGAACGCGCCTGAAGCTTGGAGGAATCAAAAAGCTCTTTGAGAAATCCTTCGAATTCGTAGCCACGCTTCTGCGGTGGCAGATCGCGCAGGTCGTACAGCCGCTGCTTTAAAGCATCGAGGACTGCGCCCTGATCGATGACCGTTGCCGCAGCGAAAGGATTTTGTACCACCTGGGCGTGCTGCCCTGGCGATCTGATAGATTCGAGGAGGGATAGAAAGCGGCCTTCGGCATTTACCACGTCTTCCGTGGCCTTGTTCTCTGCTCGAATAGTTTGCCGGTGCTTCCAGAGGGCCACGAGCACTCGAACTACCGTTGGATGGTCGGCGTTCTGGAGGAGACATCGGACGCGCCTAGCCTTGGAGGTGCCATCTTTGGAGAACATCTCGTGAGAGATGTCGATCTCAAGCTCTTCCATGAAAAACCTATCCATCGTTGGTGTAGAGAAGTCCAAAACGTACCCCTCCGACATCTCAAAGATAGAGTCGAGGAATCGCATCTCTGTAGATTTGAAATTCGCCACACCTGTCCTCATTTTTCAGTTCGCTGAAATCATGAATCAAAATCCAGATTACGCAGAAGGCCTACTAACCAAAATGGCCCAAGGTGCGCTACCAAGAGGCTCTGCAGCCCAACGAGCAACGCCCCCTCACATTGTGTAGCCTATCGTAGACGCCCTGCGAATTTGCATGCTAACTTTGCCACCTCTCTGATCTTCCTGGATCAAACGGTCGGCTCGTGAAGGCTCAAATGCCACAGGTTGCAACACCCTCTTTATCGCACGCATTTCGACGATAGTCAGCGGGCAGCCGACACCCTGGCGACCGGAGAATTGCTATGCGCGTTCCAATCTATCCAAACGACTTGATCCGTAATCGCGGCTTCAAAAGCCTGGCTAAGCAGTTGCAGCAGCAATGGTGTGGCCCTGCCCCAATCTCACTTGCAGATGCTCAAAAAGCGCTTGCGCGGGGACTGGGTTATCTGAGTTTGCACGATCTCAGCGAGACCTCAAAAGTCTGCCAACCCGGTGAACCTGTACCGCCAGGAGCCGATGTCAGGCAGGCAATTGGTTCAGCGATCCAAGCTACCCTGCAGACCGGAGATGATCTGAATCTGGAACGGCTTGTGAACGATCTATCCCTGAAAAAACTCGTAGCCTTCAAACATGTGCAGGTTTCTCCAGGTGCTAGTCATAGCCTGTCACCTGAACTGGCTCGCGGGGCTCAGCCGGGGTTGTCCAAGGAACAAGTTCAGACGCTGGAAAAGATCCTTGCCGAATCTGGGAGCTTGAGAGATCGAGCTCTGTTCGCATGCATGCTGGTGCTTTGCGACAAAACGAGTTCCTATCGGCAAGAATGCGGCACGGTGACGCGGTGTATGGCGTGAAAATCCGTGAAACCAAGAATGTTCTTGATGCGATCCCAGATAAGCACAGGTCGATGTTCGAGCAATACATCAAGACCTCGAAGTTGTCGGACGGAGAGTATCTTTTCCGTGCGGCTAATGCTCCTGGGCGACCACTATCGCCTTACGCGCTGAGAAAGATCTGCGTCTCGTGGGCTCGTGAAGCGGATGTTGATGCGTCCCTGATCACACCTCATAGCGTACGCAAGACCACCGATGGTTATGCTGACTTGATGCGCCAAATGAGCGAGAGGATGGGGCACCACTCAGCAAACACGTCATTGGCATACGCAGTCGGATTACCGACAACCAGTAGCACTGTTCACTAGGGCCATAGTCGGAAATGGTACAGAGCTAAATTCGCGAGGCCATTGGAGGTTTCCCTGCTCTGATAGGTTGACGGCGATCTGAAGTATCCTGCTTCGGGCCAGCCCCCTATCGGGGGCGGCTGTCGTAAACCAAACCCTGGCTTCGCCAGGTTTTGGCCCTGCGGGCTTCCATCCTCAGGCCTTTGGCCCAGAGGGCCGGCGCGCTCCGCTTGCGTTCGTGGCAGATACCCGAGCCCCCCTCCTAGATACTGCCCGCGTAACCGGCCTAGGGCTGCCGCTCGCGCAGGCTATTGCAGAGTTAATTTCCCTGACCTATGATCGGCCCAGGCGGTGATGGTCGCCTGGCGCCTGTTTCGCGAAGCAATAGCCCATCTGTGACACCCTTCAGTTTTACATCGGCATGTCCCTAACCAGACGCTGCCCGGTGAACAGGCAATCGGACACCTAAGCGTCGTAGATTTAGGAACCATTGCCATGTCTGATTTTTCCCCGCTAAACATCTTTAAATCCCAAGCTAAACAGCTTGCTCGTGATCAGGGCCTGAAGCTTTCTGTCGCTCAAGAAACCCTTGTGCAAAAAGCGGGCTTCGCTGATTACCATGAGCTTTCTGTCGTCGCCCAACGGAACCCCAAGGATCCGCGTCTGATGTTGGCCGTTTTTGGGATCAAAGACTTTTCCCAAGCGATCCATGAGGATGATGTCTACGCCGACCTAGATCTAGAATTGGATGATCAGCTCTCCGGTGCGATTGCGGATACCAATGCGAGCGGATTCGCCATTGATGTTCTTGAAGTGGAAACCACTGCCTACAGCGATACAACCGGAAAGCTGACGTTGGGGCTCTCCCTTACGTATCAGGGGCAGCAAGACCAAGAGAGGATGTATCACGGTGCAGCGTTCTATCTTAAAGCCACGGTCGAATTGCTACGCCGTGATGGTATATGGCTGCTTGCTGAGGAAGGCGTGGTCATCTCCAGCAGTGAGTCTGATGCTGATCGCGACCGTAGATCTGAATGGGAGCACTGGGCCCAAGTCGAAGAAGCTGAACGCGGCAACCGCAAAACTATGGCCCAGGCCCTGGCGAATGAGCTGGACATTTCTCTCGACGACGCCGAGCTTCTGGCCGATTCGGAGGTCACGGCCAACGAATCGGATGAGGGCCTCGTATACAGTTACTGGATCAATTTTGAACCCGTAGCCGAGGGTGAGTTAAGAGCACACCTGATCGCGCGATTCGGCTCTTTAGAGTACGAGTTGCACGCGAATTTCTTCGACGACATTCTGCCGGACGTCTAACACTGACATGGTGGTGGCCAGCCTGCACGCTGGCCATTCAAAGCGGACTCTGATACAGCCAGCTAAGGCTCTGCACCGAAATTATGGATGCCAATAAGGCAGCGTCGAGTCACCGGGCTGATCAACGATAATTGCCACACTTTGCTTGGCCCTCGTTACTGCGACGTAGAAAGATGCCGCAGATGTTGCTTCCAAATGAATTCCTTTTTTTAGGAAGCTTTCTATATTCACCGTAGGCACGATGAGAACACGCTCATAGGTCGCACCTTTCGACACCTTAAAATTTAGGAAATCCAGTGAGTATTCCTTACCGGAGCTGATGGAGTGCCTCAGAGATTGGGGTTGAAACCTTGCAACGTAATCGTCGACATGTTTCCTGCTGACGAGGAAAACACCATCATGTCCCGTGCAGGCAGTGTTCTCAGAGGTGGTTTCCGGAAATCCCCACGAGGCATCAAATATTGAGTCTGAGAACGCTGCGATTTCGGCTCTGCATCTGTGCGTGACCGACGAGTAGTTGATGCACAATAAACCTTTAGTTTCGCGATCCCGGAACCATTCAATTGCGGCTGCGTAGGCATATTTTTTATTCTTTTGACCGCGAGGGTTGGTGGACAAAACTGACTGCCGGACGTCACCCACCATTCGAACGTCGATTTTGGACAAAAGTAGCTGGTGAACTATTTCCCAGTCGTAGCCACTTAGATCCTGCACCTCATCAAAGAGAATCTCGTCATAGAGACACTCGAGTCGGTGCATGAGCAAACCACCACTGGACTGCATTACTTCGAAAGCAAGCCTTCCCAACTCTGAGGCATAGACCTCGTTTTTTCGATTCATATACCTGGCCTTGCCGACCGCTTTGAAGTAGGGCCTTCCTTCAAAGTCGAAACCGCCAACCCTTTCGCTAGGTAAAATGAATGGCAGGAAAGGCTTGGCGAAATGGCGAAGTAGGAATGTGTACCATCCCATCACCTCTAAGTTTTGCAAGTCGCCGGCTTGGGAGGCGAGTCGGTGGCGAAGCTCCAGCTGGTTGGTTTGCGTGAAGGTGACGACTAACACTCGACGGTCAATTGGCAGAGATTTGCAGTGTTCCACCAGCCCCTGAGTTTTCCTTCCTCCGGCAACGGCTAAGGTCAGATGGTTAGCCATGGATAAACTTCGCTGCGGCTTCCATATACGCTGGAGGGATCAGTGCATCAGTGGACTCAGCGATTCTCAAAGCCCCCTCGGTCTTCTCTCGTATCATCCAAGTCTCAAGGTCGGCTGCAACAGTAATACCCAGAATCGTTCGCAACCCTTTTTCACCATTATGATGAATCAGCTGAGGCTCGAGCGTCTTACCGTCACTAACGTCGCCGATAAATAACTCTCGCCGAGCGCCATCGAGCCATTTCTCCACTGGCTCTCTCAGCTTAACTGGCTCTACTCCGTCGTTGTCGCGCATCACAGCGACCTGTTTGTTGATAGCGGCACAAAGCTCCAAACATCGAGCCAGTGCGAGTCCTCGCATGCTGATGACGTCAATGCCAGACGCCATTGGTGTAAGCCGATATTTATCCTTAAAAACTCGCTCGAAAATGATCTCGTCGGACGGCCCCTCGACCAACACAACTTTCTTGGCTAGAACCATCCTTAGCGTGTCGTAACCTGGTAATCGCTGAAAGTACCTAACGGTGTCAGGCGTCAGTTCAGTTATTTTGGAGGCCGTGTTGCGGTTCAAAAGAAGCAGCGAATTAAGCCCAAGCCTGTTCAGCACATAGGTACTGTGAGTTGAGATGAAAAGCTGTTGCTGGTCTGTTGCCAATACCTCAATGCGAGACAACAGCGTAGCTAGGCTTGTATGAGAGAGGTGATTTTCCGGTTCCTCAATCATTACTATGCTTGCCTTCGCTGAGTGGCGTTTCATCGCAAGCGATATTTTGATTGCTGCTTGCTGACCCTGCCCCGCCATCGAAAATGGGACATCATCTACATGGGGGGTCACGGAGCCTTCCCACGACGATCTGGAGCTTTGATCCATGGCCAGCGCCATAGGCTCATTCTCAAGAGAGGCTTCAAGCAATGCTAGGCGCGTGTTGACGTCTGAAAGAGCGCTTTCGGTCATGGATGCTTTGACCTCACGGTAGCTCAGCGAAATTGACGCCTTCTCGCTTGGTTCCAAATGATCACTGAGGATCTGGCGAAGATGGTAGTCAACTCCGTTGGTGGATCTCACCGTGCGGGAGTCAATGACAGCGACCGAGAGGGCTCGGGGACGTTTGGTAAGCTCCTGGTCGGCGAAGCTCCGCCACTCATAGGTGTAATATTCGACGGGCAGCAGCGCAGTCGGCGACTTGAGCCACTCGTCGAGCATGTCTCGATACTCTTCGTTTGGGAAGATTCTCAGGGAGACTCCGGGACAGGCGTTAGTCGGAACATCGGTGTTGATTGCCCCGCAGAGCCCTTGCAGATCGTCTCGCTTATCCAAATAGAGCTCGATCAAAATTTCAGGAAGGGCGATTTTCTTTCCTGCCCTCCTCAGAGCCACGAATTCTTCGACCATGTCGGTGTTGAACCAGTAAGGGTTCAACTCTTCTAGCACGCCTCGTCCGCCGATCCGCCCGTTGAGTGCTAGGGCGATAGCTTCTATCAGGGTTGATTTTCCCGCGTCATTACCACCGACGAGGATGTTGAGTCGAGCGTTAGGTCTTAGAGTGAAGTCTCGATAGATGCGGTAACCACGAATCTTGATCTGGGTTATCAAGGCCATCATCCTTTAGGCAGTGGTGTCGACGACGCTCGGAAGCGAGAGGGAAAGATCGAGCAAGCTCCGAGTAGACACCATGGATGCACCGGACTCAAGTGCCCGACAGTATGGGCAGAAAAAGAACCGAAGCCCTTAATCCTCAGGACTGCGGTTGCAGCGAAAACGAGTTTGCGTAGACTAGATTTATCTATAGGAAAGGAGTTCGTATGGGCATCAAGATGGGCAGTGCTCTGGATCGTACAGGCAGTGAATGGCAGGCCGATACGTATCAAAAAGGTATGGGGGCAGAGCCGCTCAAATGCCGGTTTTGCAGTATCGGCGTGACCCACAATCCGTCTTACACACGAGAGCTACACGACAAGTCGGTGTTTGTCTCTGCGTACTTCAGGCTTCTGCCTGGTGGCGAGCATGCAGCCAACTGCAAATACGGAGTGCAGGAGGAAATCTCGGAAATTGCCAAAGAGTCGCAAGGCCTTCTCGAGAGTGTCAAAGGTAATCAGTACCGTATGCGCCTGGTAATGATCAAAGAGGCCCTGGAGGGTGGTGCAGCACCTACAAACCAAAATGGCAACGGCTCCAACGCCAGATCCAGCAAAACCTATGTATCTACTCCTGGCAAACTGCCTGCGTATATCAACTCTGCCAAGCGAGCCCTCAAACTACGAGCACTGTGCACCAGTGATAGCGACGTTGAGCAGCACTTAGAGCTCGTATTTGAAGGCAATACGGTTGTCAATTGGCGCCAGTTCTATTTCGAAACGGAACGGCACATGGAGGCGTTCCATGCCGTATACCAAAACACCACCCAGCATCCCATTGCCATCCATGGGTACGTCAAAAGTGTTCGGCGCTGTGTGGGCGACGATAAAAACAAGAATGTCTTGAATCTCAGGATGAACAAGTACCGTGCGGACTCCGAAAAGCCCGACAACGGCGTAGGCCTCGAGGTCAGTATTTGGTCTCGTCAGACAGCATGGTTCAAAGGGATAGAGCATGACGATGAGATCGTTGTGCTGGGAATGTGGAAGGCTTCAACCACGCCTCCTACGACCGCGCCAAATGAAGGACGCTACAAGACTTTTACCAAGAATCGACTCAGCTTAAGCCTTGTCTTGATGGCACAGATAACCAAGGTCTGAGCGCTCCATTGCCCGCCAAGCGAAGAGATTTAGCATTGCTCATTCGACGGCAAGCAATTTTGAACACAACCTCTTCTCTCGCCGTGCTCGTGGTCTACGCTCAGCAACGGCGCTGTGGATTTTCGAGATGCCTGCGACACAAGAAATGTTCATGGTTGAGCCATCTTTCACCGTGTAGGTAAACAAGGATGACAGCATGACCGATAGACGACCTTTGAATCCAAACGTAACAGTTCCGAAGCCGGGAGGTGGCGTCCAACCTCGCTCTCGGAATCAAGATGGCCAAGTCCGCGATAAGCGTGATGACGCTGGAAAGCCTAGGAAGAAATAGTCAACCGCGATGAATCGCAGGTTACTCGCGAAAGGGAGTGACCTGTCTCAACGCGCTGTGTGATCGACTCATACATGAGTCCATCGGGACATGAGGCTTCTCCTGGTTTATCGATGACTTCCTCTGACTTGCTGGCTCCATCCAACTGATCGAGATCACTAGGTGGCCTATTGCAGGCAGCAGTCTCAGTTCGTCGCGGTGGTCGTACCAGGCGCAGGGCCCTCGCTGAATGTGTAGTTAATGACCACATCATTTCGGATCAAGACGTCGAGAGTTTTCTGAGTGCCCGTAGTCGTCACCTTCATGGTGACCACGTAGCTCTGGGCATGGGCTGAGCCGTTGGTGTAGGTGTAGATCCACTTCTCATCAGTCTCGCTGACGGCGCTCTTGGCGTAGGGCTCGCCAAATAGGGACTTCAGTTCTGAAGTGGTGGTTTTACCCTTGGTGATGCTCGCTACACTTGCCGAAGGAAAGTCTCGGCCTGCGGTGTAATGCGACGTAGCGCAGCCGCCAAGTGCGACACAGATCCCCATTACTGCGATGAGCTTTTTCATATCCTTCCTTGATCGTAGAAAGCTCCAAATCTAGCTGGCATCAAGGCCAAAAGCCATCGCCATCTTGATCATCTGAGCTTGTGCTCGTCGGCAGAGCACTACGCCTAAAGATAATGCTCTTATCCAAGGTGACCGCAGAGAAAGCCCAGATTATTGAGATCTAAAGCGAGCATGGAAACGTACTACCTACGCGCAGGTTCTTTGCAGGTGCGTATTGTCTGTTTTATCGCTACCTTCCATGGATTCACACGATAGGGATTACGCGCATGGATGTTGGAATGGCTCACGCAATCGAGGCCGCAGAAGCCGAGTATTTGTGCTCCCGCGTTGAGAGCTTGTCGCGGATAAGTGGAAACCCTTTCGGTGCTCGCGTGTTTTTAAACGAAGCTTTTCCATGCTTTCAAGTGAAGGCGTCTCCTAGCCCGATGTTCAATCGCATCTACGGCGACACCACTGGCAGCCCCCAGCCACTTTTGAACTTGCTTAAGAGTTCAACAGAATATTCGACCGTGACGCCTCTTATCGGAAAACCTTCGTCCCTGGAGCAGTTCGCTTTTGTGGGCGAGAGGCGACTAGAACGCCTGAGAGGTTGGACGCACCTGCAACTTGCGTGCGCCATCAAGGACGTGGTCTTGAGCCACAACTCGTTTGAGATCGAAGAGGCCACCTCACACACTCTTCCTGAATTCGCAGCTGTTCATGCGAGTGGATTCCATACCAAGCCAGAGCATCGTCAGTTGAGCCAAGCCTCTTTTGCAGGGTTACTGTCAAATGATCGTCTGAAAATCTACGTCCTCAAAGCTAATGGACATGTAGTTGCAGGAGCATTGATGTATCTGGCCAATAATGGAGTCGCCTACCTCGGGACGGCTGCCACCCGAAAAGATGCACGAGGCTTGGGCTATCATGGAGCCCTGATATCTCACCGCATAGAGCAAGCAAAGAAATACGGCAGTTTGGTGATTGCCGCAACTGCGCTTCCCAGTTCGCAAAGTCGCCGTAACTTGCAGCGCGCGGGGCTTGCGACATCTCACGTCCAAGCGCTATATCGCTTGGCGGATAGTTGAGATATGTCGGCACAGGAGCCTCGGTTGGAGCCGATTGAGCCGCCGCGATGGAGCTCGTGTAACGGCTATTTTCGGCCTAGGCTCATCCACGCCTCGCTGCAGGATCCACCTGTTCCGGATGGGAACAGGCCATAGAAGGCCGTCATCCCTATCGTCTGGCTCATTGAGGGCTTCATCATTGGAGTGCTTTACCATCGAACCGGACTTGCTATTGATACGCAGCGAATGGGGCGTCTCCAAGCAATAGGTGAGAGTAGAAGCACCGCAATAAGAAACGCCACCTGCGACAGATAGAAGGACTCCAGCCACTGCTGTTTCAGTGCGACGTAATAGGTGTTATGTGCTACGTCAGCCAAAATAATTGCTGCGGTGAGGACTATTCCCATCCGTGGCTTTTTGAAAAGGAGCAGTACCGCCAGCGGGTCAAAAATAGTTAGTGCCGCCCAGAACACGCGGCTAGCCCAGTAGGCGCTGTCACCGTAGCCGTAGTCCCAGAACAACCCATGCTGAAAGTCAGCTCGGATGTGATTGGCGGTCGCGATCAAAAGGCAAAAGGCAAACAAAGCTCGGATGGCGAATGACAACCTTGGCATAGCTCGGCCCGCTCTGGTGAAGTGATCCTATGATAGCGGGATCAACCGACGTGGACATTAATGCTCAATGGCGAAGGTGCGTTCGCCAGACGCTCGTCAACGTTCTACCTCATAAGCCAGCAGTCCTTTCTACATCGACTTAACCGAGACCACCTCCACATATTTGTACTTCTTCCTTGCAGACTTCACAGCCTCTTGCTCAGCCAGCAACGAGCTCAACGTGTCGGCGTCGTGGATGAGTTCGCGCATCTCCCCCTCGTATTCGTTTCCAACCCGAAGCGTGACCCTCAGCCTAGGCGTGAACGATTTCGCCGCTTTCTTCCTAAGCGAAGGAGTTGATACCGACTTGGTAAAAACGACCTCTGGCGCCGGCTGGGGCGTTGGAGGCGTGAGAGCCTCTTCGGGCTCAGTCGCACCAAACAATGCACGACGCATTTCTTCTTCAGTTAAATCAGAGCTCATGGAAGATCTCAAAAGGGTGCTAATTATCTCGACAAATTCCACTAGGGTTGTTGCCGACAGGTATCGTAGGGGAGCCTGCCTAGACGTCAAATCCCCAGTTCGATTTCAATACAAGAGCCGCGCAAGGCTCGCGAAAGCTGCACCTTTGGCAGGAGGGTAATGAGCCCATCAGCTAAGTTGCTAGCGTGACGAGCATACAGCGTGACTGTGCCCACATCCGGCGTTCGACCTGGTACGACAGCACCTACCCTCTGCTGGGCAATTTTAAGAATATTCAAGACTTCCTGACTGACCTCATTGGTGGACAGATGCTCAACGAGTGGTCTGGGCGGAGGGGCGGAACGGCTCCACACATCTATAACCGCTTCGAGCAAGCCGTCTGAGCCCAAATGCTCCAGGGCCATCTCCCACAACTTCCCCTCCTGGGCGATATCCAGGCGTGACCTACTCATTGCGAAATCCTAAAAGCATCAAGCTCATTCCTGATTGCAAATTTTACCCAGCTGTCGGCGAAAGCGACGCTCATACAGCTGGGTTAGTCGCAGAGGACGGGGCGCGAATTCTACGTTGAACGGCAGGCTATTAGATATTCAGACTCGCGGAAGGGTGCTGACTCGGGCACGTAACATCAATCGCTCGCCGCCCCGATGGGAAACACGGCGATTGAACGCAGCCTATTTCGTAGGATGAAAGAAGCTACGAGGAGAAATAGAGCCATACCCACCACATCGGCCACGAAATGATCATACGCATTTATGAACGGAATTCCGTTGGTAGCAGGATCAACAAACATTTCATTTCCGATGGAAAAAAACAGCGTGATCGCAACGCCGATCCAAGGAGTCCAAGGGATCCCCTCGTTAACGTCTCTGACAATCGAGCGGCACAAAAGCCTGGCGAATGAAGAAGGCCACAACAGGAGTGGAATTTTCAGCACATTGCGAATGACTTGAGACAACTTGGGTCGCTGCAGCTTGGTGAGGGGGAATCCGAAGTAGCTGAGCGCGAGTGGGAATGCGAACCCGAACAACGCATGGCAGACATTGTAATTCCAGCCTATGACATCGAAAAGGCGGAGCTGGATGATCCAGAACGTTATGGATATCGCGGTGAATATCGCGATAGGAGTAAGGATTTGAAAGCGTTTTAGAAGCATGGATTTTCCATCATGCGGGCAGGATATCCATTCAGGTTACGACGCGGTCGACAGTCTTCTCAACCGAACCCTGCGCATTTACTCAATACGGAGATTAGCAAGGCAGTGTCGGGAATATTCACCTACCTGGAGTCTGCCTTGCGGCGAATCCCCTCCTCGTTCGCGCATGGTGGATTGACGGAGCTTTGCCTCTGGCTGATTGCTGGATTTTCTTGATCTCTGATCACACCAAATCTCGTACAAACTACAAAAAGTAAACTCAAATACTCGGCTTTTGTTAGCAAAACCGAGCCGGGGCCTACGGCCCCAAATTGACGAGTAGGTTCCAAGGTGCGGAGGGGCAACCCTAAGCGATGGTATCTGCTTGAGAGTGAGCTTAAAAAAAGCTGTCAGATCGAAGAAGTCATATCGAAAAAGCACCCGGCAAACCTGCCTAAGTCCTACAAGGAAAAATATGAAGGTGCAGGCACTGCTGCTTTTCTTTTGAGTTCAAAATATACATCTCCGATTTTGAAAAACCGTTTCAAGGGGGCGTATTTTATATGGTCGCAAAACCGACACAAATGTCGCCTAAATATAAATATTCCACATACTCAATCCGTGAGGGCGACCAGCCAGTGCAATCAATGCACGGAGCTCACGGCTTGGGCTGGAGGCTGGAGTGTCTGCCCTCCCTGGAGCGTGGAATCTACGGGACGCAAGCCTGTCAGTCGGCAGTCTTCGAACCACCACTACCATCATGGGCCGAGCACAGTGTGCTTACCCATGCACCGCCGACCTGCTTTCCAGGCGCTCCGCAGTACGAGCAGGTTTTCGTCGAAAGTTGGATCGCTACGTCTACTGCGACCCTGCAGTACGCATCGCCCCCGTCATAGAAAAAATGCAGCTCTCCAAACTTGGATTTGATCTGGGCGACGGCGACAGGGGTGATCTCTGGATGTCGACTCAGGTAGTCCTGAAGTGTGTCGCAAAGGGCAATCAGGATATTCTTCCAGCCAGGATCGCAATAAATCTCGTCAACTGCCGGGTCAGAGAACATGTGAGGGTAGCGTTCTCTAAACTCTTCAATGTCGATCTCAGGCAGGACTTTAGTGTGCTGATTCATAGTGTCCCAAGTTCGTCAGGGGTCAGAAAGCCAAGGCATCAGGCTCGCTGCACAGACGGCAAGCGGAGCGCGCAGGTCATGGATGACCGCAGGCTTGAGGATGGAAGCCCGCTAGGGCCAACATCCGCCGTAGCGGAGCTTGGTTCACGACAGCGGCCCCCCGAAGCGGGGCAAGCCCGAAGAACAGTGCCACGACTACTGGAGGTGACGAGGCGTTGGAAAGTACCGGTCGCCCGCTATGCGCATGAACTCACGCAGGCTACGCCGTCCGACATCACGCCTAAACGTCGCAATGACGTACTTCGAGTTGACCGTATTGATCACCCAAAACCTACCTTCCTTCGTAACGGACTGAATGTCGGATGTCCGAATCAGCCGACCATCTGCAAATCGTTGGTACGGCCCAGGGCAAATGTGACTGAACACAACGCCAACGGCACTACATGCATGAATATGGACATTCACCAGGTAGGCCGTGACCAGCCCGTCGTAGTCTTGATTCACTGCTTTGGCGATGCGAAGGAGGTCGAAGTCCGAGTAACGCTTTACGTGTAAATCGACCGCAACGGTATTGATCTCCGCCATGGCTAGAAACCTCTCGATAGCGGAGTTACTGCAGTGTCTGAAGCAGTCCGGCGGTAGAGCTCCTTCAATCCAGTCAGAGACTCAACATCCAAGTATCGCTGATGAGTATTGAGATACACATCACCACTCTCGACCTCCAAGACGCAGATCGGCACCTCGGCCTGGTTGAATCCCATTGAGAGCGAAGTCAGCATCTCCATCCTCCAACTCCTCCCCTTGTTCATCCAGCCCGGGGTGACGACTTGGACATCCTGAACAATCACGCTCTCACTTTGAGAGATCAACAACTCAACCAGACGAGGCTCGTCGTTCAACATCTCCTCGTAAGCCACATACCGGCCTTCGTGCCGGCGTTTCAGACTTACGTGATACCAATGGGTAGCTAGGGATCGCGACACTGCGTGGAAGTGAGCTAGGCCATCCCCGAACATTCCTACGGGGCCGGATTGGTCTTGCATGCTAATACGGAACATCATGCATCTCGTATGAGGCAGGCCCGTTTGGTGGCACCTGCAATTAACATAAGCCGAATATTGTCTTCAGCGAGGCTTTCAGCTCGCGTCCCTGCCCCACCAAAACGTAGACCGTGTTTCTCGTCTCGAACAAGCAAACGCCATCGAATGACTTGCATAGGGTCGAGCGCACCCAACCTCCTGGCGGAAACCGGCCATGCCCGTCATGGATCACACAATGTGCATACATGAACATCGGCTCCAGGCCCGTAGCTCGTACTTTCGCGAGCGACTCAGGTGATTCATCAACGTGGAAGATCAGCCAGTCCGCGACCGAGCAATACGCCTTGCGGGGGAAGCGCTCAGCCACCAAAGCCTCTATCTCTGTGGGAGACAGCGAAGTGCCTGCGGAGGAGATCCGGCCTTCCTGGAGCAACTCATGCTCAGGACAATTACCCATAAATTGATGATCCTCACATGGCGCTAACTAAAGTTTCGGGCGCGCCGAACGCATTGATTGCTCGATGATAAAGCCAAGAATCCCACAGCAATGACTATATACATTTGAATGGGATCGATCAAACCCTGCATACCGTCTTCTTTTTGGAGAGGACTGCCTGGATGTCTTTGCGCAAGGCATACGCAGCAACATTGCAGTGGCTAAGAATGAGGCGGGGCTTATCACAAGCGGAGCTCCGTACGAAGACCGACCAAGCTCACATCAGCAGATTGGAGGCATCGAGTAGATCTGCCAGCGTCGATCTCAGCGCCGACCTCGCTCAGGCCCTGGGCGTTAACCCATTGTCGTTTTTCACACTGGTGGCTGCCGCCCATGAAGGAAAAACTGCGCGCGCAGCATTGAATGAAACGCTCGCAGAATTGGAGCACCTGGGAGTTTTAGACGATGAGCTCCCCGGCGAACCTCAGCAGCTCATTCCGCCGAGAAAGCTTGCAGCGGACGAAAAGCTCAAGGCGATACGCAAACTGAGAGGCAAGGGGCTTACTCAAAAGGAAGTTTCCCGACAGTTGAAATTGCCGACAAGCACTGTTGGGCGACTTTGGCACCTTGAAGATTGATCAGAACGTATGCGGACTCTCTATGACATGGGCCGTACAAACTTCGCGGTCTATACCATTCGACGCATCACCCGCTGCAGCGGAAAGGACAGTCTTCGCGCTACCTCTACCGTGACTCGCGGTACGCCCTTGGTCAGGTCGTGTTTACGCCAAAGCCGACCATCCTGCCGCAGCGAATCTTCTGTTTCGACGGGGCGCTGACCGTTCCCGCGTGGTGAGATAGTAATGCTGCCGAAGGCAGCAGACGAAATCATCGGGAGCGGTCAGTGTGGACGTGATCTTTGCGTCAACCAAACGAGTTCCATATCAAATCTGCCCTCCCCCTATGAGTGGTAGGCACGCTTGCCTTCGCCCTGATCTTCGGCGCGGCCTTTTCAGGCTATCGAAAATCATAAGTGACCCAATCTGAAGCGACTAAGGGAAAGCAAAAGCCTTGATAGCCTACCAACTGGATGGTAGCCTTAATTTAATCGCCTGCACCTTCCGAGCTAACCTCGCTCAAGGCTAGGGGCCGCTAAACAAGTTAGGAAGATTTCGCATGAACAAACAGAAGATCACGTTCCAAAATCCACAAGGGATCAGTCTATCTGGCCTCCTTGAAGCTCCCGAGGCTCCTAGCGCATACGCACTATTCGCGCATTGCTTTACATGTGGAAAGGATATCAAGGCTGCTGCGCGAATTTCGAAAGCGCTGGTAGACAATAATGTAGCGGTGCTTCGTTTTGACTTCACAGGGCTGGGTAGTAGTGAAGGCGACTTCTCGAATAGCAACTTTTCATCTAACGTCGCCGACCTGGTAGCAGCTGCAGAATTTCTGCGTAATACATACCAAGCCCCCTCGATTTTGATTGGTCATAGCTTGGGCGGAGCCGCAGTGATAGCGGCAGCGAAGCACATCCCAGAAGCGAAGGGCGTCGTAACAATTGGCGCGCCCGCTGAAGCTGCCCACGTAATGAAACAGTTCAGAAGAGACGTTGACTCGATAAGAGATTTTGGCGAATTCAAGGTCATGCTTGCAGGCCGAGAATTCACGATAAAAAAGCAATTCCTCGATGACATCGAAGCTCAGCGACAGGATGAAAACATCGCCAATCTGCAACGCGCATTGCTTATTTTTCACTCTCCTGTGGATAGCGTCGTGTCGATTGAACAAGCACAGAAAATTTATCTCCAGGCCAAGCATCCGAAAAGCTTCATCTCCTTGGACTCTGCAGACCATCTCCTGACCAACAACAAAGACGCAAGCTATGTCGCTTCATGCATTACAGCTTGGAGTTCCAGATACTTATAAGAAGTTTTAAGTAACCCTAAAGCTCACTATAGGCTCAAATCATATGCGGTACTGCTCGATATTGGCTCTCAAGGCCGCCAGAGAAAGGGAAAAGGATAAGCCGTTTTTTTGCGATAGTGAATTAGCGCACCGACAGAAAAAGGGGAACGGTACGAGTAAAACTCTTCCGATTGTTTTCTTGGTGATGATGGTAGCTTTCTTAGTGTCAGCATTATCAGGAACGCCATAGCATTAATTTAATAGCCCATGATTTTTCTAGCTTTAATAAAGTAAACCAGTACGTACGTTCAACCATGTACCGGTTCCAGCTCATCCGGAGATTAAAATGCCGTACGACTTTGACCTTTATGTAATTGGTGCAGGCTCCGGAGGTGTTCGGGCTGCCCGCTTTTCCGCAGGTTTTGGCGCTAAAGTGGCTGTGGCTGAAAGCCGCTACCTGGGAGGAACGTGTGTAAACGTAGGATGCGTGCCGAAAAAACTCCTGGTTTATGGAGCACACTTCGCCGACGACTTTGAGAATTCACGGGGTTTTGGTTGGACTCCGGGTGAGGCGAAGTTTGATTGGGCGACGCTAATTACCAACAAGGATCGCGAGATCAATCGCCTGAATGACATCTACCGCAATTTGTTGGTCAACAGCGGTGTGACCCTCCATGAAGGTCACGCCAAGATCATTGATCCTCATACCGTTGAGGTCAACGGAGAGCGTCACACAGCTCAGAACATTCTGATCGCTACCGGTGGCTGGCCGCAGATTCCCGAGATTCCGGGGCACGAACATGCGATCAGCTCCAACCAGGCATTCTTCCTCAAAGAGCTGCCCAAACGCGTTCTCGTGGTCGGCGGTGGTTACATTGCGGTGGAGTTCGCCGGCATCTTCCATGGCTTAGGTGCCAAGACCACACTACTGTATCGCGGTGATCTATTCCTGCGTGGTTTCGACGGTGCGGTACGTGAGCATTTGCAGGTAGAGCTGACTAGACGTGGCCTGGATCTGCAGTTCAATGCCGACATCGAGCGTATAGACAAACTAGCTGATGGCAGCCTGAAAGCTACTCTCAAGGATGGTCGTCAGCTTGACGCGGACTGCGTGTTCTACGCTACCGGTCGACGTCCGATGCTCGACAATCTCGGCTTGGAAAACACTGGCGTTAAGCTCAACAAAAAAGGCTTTATCGAAGTAGATGAGCTGTATCAAACGGCTGAGCCATCAGTTCTGGCCTTGGGGGACGTAATTGGCCGCGTACAGCTAACGCCTGTCGCACTGGCTGAAGGGATGGCAATTGCTCGTCGCTTGTTCAAGCCTGAGCAATATCGTCCGGTGGATTACAGAATGATCCCGACGGCAGTGTTCAGCCAACCTAACATCGGTACTGTCGGGTTGACCGAAGAGGATGCGCGAGAAGCCGGGCATGATGTAGTGATCTTTGAAACCCGCTTCCGGCCCATGAAACTCTCCCTGACTGAATGCCAGGAGCGCACTTTGATGAAGCTTGTGGTGGATGCCAAGACCGATAAGGTGTTGGGCTGCCACATGGTCGGCCCGGATGCAGGCGAGATCGTGCAAGGGCTGGCGATTGCGCTGAAGTCGGGTGCGACCAAGCGCGATTTCGACGAAACCATCGCCGTGCACCCGACGTCCGCTGAAGAGTTTGTAACCATGCGCACGCCCGTCGGGAGCTAATCGATCTTTTGGCACTGGGCGCCCGGCTCTGTCGCAACGGCAGACGCTGGGCGCTAGCGCAATTGCCAGCTTACCCACTTAAAGCAATTTACCCGTGCAGCGCTCTGCTCAGGCCAATTCAAGACCTGCAGCGCTGCATGACAAGGATTGACTCAGTCTGAGTCTAAACCAGACTTCGCAAATACTGCGCGCTACATTCGAGTCTTGCCATTAGATTGCCTGATAATAATTCTCCTTGTGAAAGCCTACCTCTAGATAGGCAAGCAGCCATAGCTCAGCACCCGCGACCAAATTTTAATTAATGATGGCACATCAAAATTGTCATGCTCTCCATGCCGTAATGACATGAATTAGGCATGACCCCATTGCAAGCCTACCAACTAGATGGTAGTTTATATCTAGATTCAAAATCAACCCACACCTACGGGGCGTTAACGCCCATGTGAGAATCCCATGCAAGATTGGAAGCAAGCCCGTAAAGACATCAGCGCTCGTTTGGTAGAGCTCAATGGCCTCTCCCCGGAGACCATGAAAGGCATGGCTGCACTCGGTGCCGCCGGTAGCAAGACCAATCACTTGGATGCAAAGACTCGCGAGCTGATCTCCCTGGCGGTTGCTGTAACAACTCGCTGCGATGGCTGTATCGCCTTCCACGCAGCTGAAGCAAAGAAGCTCGGCGTCACCAGCGAAGAAGTGGCCGAGGCACTGGGTGTAGCCATCAACATGAACGCCGGTGCCGCACTGGTGTACAGCACCCATGTACTCGACGCGTTCGATAAGTCCTGAGCCAAAACTACGACTTTTCTCCTTAAACGATGTCGGGAGCAATCATGACTAAGCTTTTTACACCTTTCGATTTGGCCGGTACTTCGCTAAAGAATCGCGTTGTCATGGCCCCTATGACGCGCACCCGAACCTTGAACAACATCCCAAATGAAGCCAACGCGCTGTACTACGCGCAACGTGCTTCTGCTGGTTTGCTGATCACTGAAGGTTTGCCTATTTCCGACGAGTCCCGGGGCTATCTGTATACCCCCGGCATTTACGAAGATGAGCACCTGCCAGGCTGGCGCAATGTCACTAAAGCCGTGCATGCCAAAGGCGGGAAGATTTTTGCGCAACTCTGGCACGTAGGCCGCATCTCTCATGTCTCCGTGCATGGCATCGTGCCGGTCTCCTCGGGCACAGTACCTGCGGTAGATACGACCGTGTATGCCTGGGTCGAACCTGGCAAAGAAGGCCCTGTTCAACCCAGTGTTCCACGTGCTCTGGAAACTGAAGAAGTCAAACGAGTCATCGCAGATTTCGTTAAGTCTGCTCGAATGGCGATGGACGCTGGTTTTGATGGCATCGAAATCATGGCGGCCAACGGCTTCCTGTTCGATCAGTTCCTGAGCAGTGCGCTGAACACGCGTACCGACCAGTACGGTGGTTCCGTTGCCAACCGTCAGCGTTTCCTTCTGGAAACCATTGACGCAATTGCTGCTGAAATTGGTGGTTCGAAGATTGGTGTGCGCTTTTCGCCGTTTGGTCGACTGTACGACTTCGGTGTGTACGAAGGCGAAGAAGAAACCTGGATGAGCGTGGCAGCGGCGCTCAATGAAAGGGAACTGGCGTTTGTTCACCTGAACTACCAACCGACCATCCTTGCCGCGCAAACACCGCCGGGTTTCGGCGCTGCATTCCGTGAGGCGTACAAAGGCACCCTGATGGCTGCAGGCGGATTCACCAAAGAGATCGCAGAGTCTGAACTTGCTAAAGGTGAGCTAGACCTAATTGCCTTCGGCACTGCTTACATTGCGAATCCAGATTTGGTCGAGCGTATGCAAAACAATTGGCCTCTGGCCGAGAGTGATCGCGCGACCTATTACGGCGTGAGCGGTTCGATTGAGAAGGGTTACACCGACTACCCGGAATACGCAGCGGCTAAAGCCTAATTTCTTCACACACATTCCGGAGAGCACAATGCCACTTGTCACTATTAAAGGCATCGAAGGCGTTTTTTCCAACGAACAAAAAGCTGAAGTCATCCGTAAGGTGACCGACGCGATGGTATCGGTGGAAGGTGAAAATATGCGGGCCCTCACATGGGTCATCTTCGAAGAGGTCAAGAGCGGGGACTGGGGCATTGCCGGCAATCCTGTGACTGCGCAAGATGTGTTGAAGCTACAAAGCGGTCAATAAGGCTTCAACGTTCAGTTTTTAGCTCCCTGATGGTTGAGTGCATTTTTATGCTCAACGATCAGGGGGCTTTTTTCCGTTTTTAGTGAACGCCAGATCTGTGGGGTCTACTACGTGATTCTGATCATTTATGCCCATCCCTACCCTGAGAAATCCAGGGTCAATAAACTGATGCTCAGGGTGGCCGCCAATAATCCCGAAGTCATTATTCACTCCTTGTACGACCTATACCCAGATTTCAATATCAACGTTGAAGCCGAGCAGATTGCGGTGGAGAAAGCAGATCTGCTGGTTCTGCAGCACCCTCTGTACTGGTACAACTACCCGCCCCTTATGAAGTTGTGGATCGATAAGGTTTTCACTCGTGGTTGGGCATACGGCATCGGTGCGACCGCCCTCAAGAATAAGCATCTACTATGGGCTGTAACCATGGGTGAAGAGCATGATCAATTTGAAGGCGGCGAGTACCCAGGCTTTCCGGTTCTTGCGCAACCTCTAAAAGCAACGGCGCATTACTGCGGCATGCATTGGTTAAGTCCAGTCGCAGTTCACGGTGCATACCTAGCTAATCAATCGTCACTTATTAAGCAAATTCGCCGTTACGGCGAGCGCCTAGCCTGCTGGAGGGAAGTTTGAATGGATACTCACAGCCTGATTGAAATGCTCATTTACCTGGGCTCGGCTGCCTTGATAGTCCCAATCGCCGTTCGGTTAGGGCTCGGCCCGGTTCTGGGCTATCTGTTGGCAGGCTGCCTGATCGGCCCGTGGGGCCTGAAGCTAATAACGAATGTGGAGTCCATCCTGCACTTTGCTGAAATCGGCGTAGTTTTAATGTTGTTTATCATTGGGCTAGAGCTTGATCCCAAACGCCTCTGGGCAATGCGTCGAATGGTATTCGGTGGCGGCGCATTACAGATGGTTGCGTGCGGAGCAGCCATCGCCGTGTTCTGCGCTGCCCTTGGCTTGAACTGGACAGCCGCGCTGTTGGTTGGCTTGACGCTGAGCCTATCCTCCACAGCGATTGCTATGCAGGCAATGAACGAGCGAAACATGACGTCAACAGCCGTGGGTCGCAGCAGCTTTGCCGTGTTGTTATTTCAAGACATCGCAGCCATTCCGCTTGTGGCGATGATTCCACTGCTCGCCGCAAATGGTGGTACGCCTTCCGGTGCTGAGCTGGCACTGTCGATTGCAAAAATCGTTGGAGCCGTCGTCGCGGTGGTGCTTTTAGGTCGGTACGTTTCTCGGCCCGTCCTGCGCTTTGTCGCGCGATCCGGCCTACGCGAAATTTTCAGTGCCGTCGCGCTCTTCCTAGTATTCGGGTTCGGCCTCTTACTCGAAGAGGCTGGCTTGTCCATGGCCATGGGCGCTTTTCTAGCAGGCGTCCTGTTGGCAAGCTCGGAATATCGGCATGCCCTAGAGAGCGATATCGAACCGTTCAAGGGGCTGTTGCTCGGCCTGTTCTTCATCGGCGTGGGTATGTCCATCGACTTCGGCACACTGATTGATGATCCACTGAGGGTGCTCACCCTGACCTTGGGTTTTATTGTGATCAAGCTGCTCGTAATTAGGCTCCTAGGCCGCTTCCTGAACGTACCAACTGACCAGCGTTCATGGCAGGCAGTATTCCTCGGCCAGGGCAGCGAATTTGCTTTCGTGGTTTTTGGTGCTGCGACAATCGCCGGCATATTGATCGAGCCTTGGGGTAAAAGCCTGACTCTGGCAGTGGCGCTGTCGATGTGTGTGACACCGCTGCTGATTCTGCTGCTCAATTATCTAGAGTCGTCGAAAAAACAGGACAGCAAGGAAGCGGACACCATCGACCAGAGCAATCCTCGAGTGATCATTGCTGGCTTCGGACGATTTGGTCAGATCGCTGGGCGTCTACTGATGTCCTGTGGCTTTGAAGTCGTGGTATTGGATCACGACCCTGACCACATCGAGACACTGCGAAAATTCGGCGTGAAGGTGTTTTACGGTGATGCAACGCGCCTCGATTTGCTCCACGCTGCGGGTGCTGCACAAGCCGTGGTGCTGATCAACGCCATCGACAATCAGGACGACAACCTACTACTGACCAAGCTGGCCCAGGAGCATTTTCCGTCTCTGAAGCTCGTGGTGCGCGCCCGTGATATGGGACACATCATTACCTTGCGTCAGATGGGCATTGAGGCCGTAGAAAGGGAAACCTTTGAAAGCGCTTTATCTCTTGGGCGTCGTGCCTTGGAACATCTAGGCGTTGGGCGCTACGAGGCTCGTGAGCGTGCCGACACATTCCGTAGGCTCAACTTGGAGATGCTGGAGGAGATGGCCGCACAGCCGGTGGAAGATAAGGAATTCAGATATGACGCGTACAAACGGGCTAACGCCTTATTAACGGAACTCTTTAATGAAGATCGCGCCCATCCTATCGATGGCGAAGCCAAGAAAAATGATCCTACAACTCTGCGAGATCGATAGCTGATTTGGCAAGGTCGTGGCGGAGGATACCCGCTTAGCTGGCATCCTCCAGCTCAGTGATGATCGCTTTTTTCAAAGCAGAAACTGATTTAGACCCAGCGAAAATCTTCAGCAATCGGCCCTCGTGGAACACCGCCAAAGATGGCACAGAGCGAATGCCATACATCTGCGCAATTGTCGGCGATACAGCGATATCAATCTTTCCAAATTCTGCCAAAGCATGGAGTTTCTCCTCCAGCGCCTGGAAGATCGGTCTCATCTCTTTACAGGGTTTGCACCAGGATGCTGAGAACATCACGACACTGCTGCCCTTGGCAACAAAGCGGGCAAATTGGGGAGCGTTTAATTCAACGATACGGCTCATCAGGATCTCACGTTTTGAATTAAAGAAAGGCGTCACCTTGTGAGTGCCGCCTATCCATTACCAATCAAATTTTGCAACCATCGATGCCGCAGACTTGCCCCACAAATTCCTCTTCCTTGACCTGTACCTTCGCTTGCATCTTATTCAGCGCTTCGAGAAAAACGGCCTCGGGCTGAGCGCCTGACAACGAGAACTCGTTGTTGAATACGAACATCGGCACACCCGACCCCAACTGCGCAGCGAAATGCTCGTCCTCTTGCATCTCAACGCGAAGTTCTACAGATGACCATGCGAGTTGAATTGATTCTTCCGATACGCCTGCTTCCCGCGCGATAGCCTCCAGGCTGGAGCGATCAAACAGTGACCTGCCATGGGTAGTGCTTTGTTCATACAACGCCTCCATGAGACGTTTTTTCACTGCCGGCTCTTCAACCGCCTTGACCAGCACATGAGCGTCGGTGGTATCGCCGAACTGCATGGTGGCGAAACGGTAGTCCAGTCCGTCTGCCTTGGCGTATTTGAGTACGGTGCTCATCATCGCCTCAGCGGTGTCTGCGTTACCGAGCTTGCGCTTAAGAGCAGCAATCATAGGCTCAGGCGTATGATTCGCCGCCAGACGATAGGCACGCACGTTTATTTGCACTGAGTCCTTTTCGTCAAAGCGATCCAAGGCTTTTTCAAAACGGCGCTTGGCGACCCAGCACCAAGGGCACACAAAATCAGACCAAATATCGACTACATATTTTTTCGGAGGGGTTTGCATAATTTATCCTGCAGGAAGAGTTGAAGATTGCACTGCGGCCATTTCAAGCAGATGGTTGAAGCCCGCCAAAGGGTCGGTTGATTGACCTAGTGTCCAATCGATGAGGCTTGCTCCTTCCAAAATGCTCAGAAGCATGAAAGCGAAACTCTCTGCTGAAGTTCCCAGCGACCAGTTGTGCTGCCGGACGGCGTCCTCGAGGGTGCTTTGAAGCCAGGCGAGCTGCGAATTGAAGAAATCCCTGGTAAGCCCTTGGAGCGATAAAGGCAACGCAGCCATTTCCGCTGCCAAGGCGCCGCATAACGGCAGCAGCCCCTCATTCGCGCTGATGACGAACAGGCGGGAAAACGCTCGCAGACGCTGCAGTGGGTCTGAATGCATGACCTCTATTGAAGCCAGCGTTTCATTGAAGCGGTTGATATAGTCTTTGATCAGCTCCGCGCCCAGATACTCCTTGGTCGGAAAATGATGGTGAATACTGGCCTTCCTAATGCCGACTTCCACCGCCAGATCTGCGTAGCTGAACGCCGAATAGCCCTTAGAGCGCATTTGGGTCTCCGCGCAATTCATTAGCGCGGCTTTTGTCGTAATAGACATAGAAAACTCCTTCAGCATGCAACCATCTAATGCCCACCGGACGCAGCGTATCGAAAGAGCTTTGTTAAGAAGCGCTAGGTAGCGCGCTAGCGTGGTGTTAATCACGTACCGCCATTAGCCCAAGCATTTTTTTGCCGCTGAAGAAATTGTTCATTTCATCCTCCAGCTACGGAATTATCGAAATTCCGACGCCAGGGATCAGCAAATCCCTGGCGGGTTGGTGCTTTAAAGGCAAGCCGAATGCATCTCAGTCTTCGCGGACTTCAAGGGTTGGCACCATGCGAATGGCTCTCGAGAAGTTCGCGTAGTTGACCGAAGTTTTAAGCACCGCGTTGTGCAGCTCCTCCACACGCTCACGAGAAGCATCGGTGTGCAGGCGGATTACGACACTCACCTCGTCGTAGCCTGGGTTGACGCTTTCGTCGATGCCCAAGAAACCGCGAAGATCGAGAGTGCCGTCGGTCTCAATTTCCAGACTGTGGATCTTGATGCCCATCATCGCGGCATTGGCGGCATAGCCGACCGACATGCAGGCGTTGAGAGCAGCCATCAGCAGCTCCTGAGGGTTCGGCGCGGTGTTTTCGCCCAGCAATTCATGCGGCTCATCGGCGACGATCTCGAAATCACGCGAGTAGGTCTCCCCGGCCAGGCTGTAACGGCTGGCCTTGGCCACAGTGCGGGTCTGACCTTTCCATTCGGTCTTAACGTTGAAGCTCGCGTGACGCTTATTGGCATCCTCAGCAACGCCTTGAGCAAATTGTTGCAGGGCTGCTACGTCAATACCGTTCAGGTTAGTGGTCATCTGTTGAGTCCTCTGTGCATAACGTTTTGCGGGTGGGTTGTGTTTCTACCTAATCACTCTACCAACTGGTAGGGTGGTATGCAAGGGCATTTTTTTTGCCTTGAGCGCACAGTCAAAAAAGACCATCCACCGTCAAGCCTGATGTGCCTAGTGCTAGTCAAATCATGTGATATGAACCAACCAAGAGTGCTAATAGTTGAAATTCAGGATTTACCGAATGCTTACCTCCAAATGGGAGGCAAAATAAACCTGTAGCCAACTACTTAATCTGGATGAAAAATAAAAAGCTTAAGTAAGAATTAGAATAATGACGCAATTTTACAGATGAGAGAACGTTATAAAACGGCCTCCCACCTGCACGACCTAGGCTCCGACGTGGCTAGGAGCGCCCTCAATTTCTTCCGAGTTCTTGGCTCTGGATCGAACGGACTTCGACCAACCAAGCATCAGCGCTCCTGCGACTAACGGTATAGAAAGAACAGTATAAGTTCCATTGGGGTAATCGAACGCCAAGAGAAGCAAAACCACCAGCAAGAAAACAAGAGTTAACCAAGAGGTAAACGGAGCTCCAGGCATTCTAAATGAGACCATTTCGACCTCACCTCTTTTTACAGCATGACGGTATTTTATTTGCGATAAAACAATGAATGCCCAAGTAGAAAGAATCCCAAGTGATACGAGATTCAGTAAGAGCTCAAATAGTTGCGACGGAATCAGGAAGTTAAGTAAGACACCGATTACGTTGATCCCCATGGTGACCAAGATGCCCATGTATGGAACCCCCTGTGTACTCATGCGTTTGAACAGTTTTGGTGCCGATCCACCCATAGCAAGTGATCTCAATACACGACCAGTTGCGTACAAACCAGAATTAAGACTTGAGAGCGCCGCAGTCATAACAACTATGTTCATAACGGAGCCAATACCAGGAATACCCAGCGCCTCGAAAAATGTAACGAAAGGACTGACATTAGCGCTATAAGCTGTCCAAGGCAGAACAGTCACCAGCAAGAAAACTGATCCTACATAAAACAGACCTATTCTCCAGATAACACCATTGATTGCTTTGGGAATAACATTTTTAGGATCCGCCGTCTCGCCAGCGGCAGTCCCTACCAGTTCTATGCTCGCATAAGCAAAGATAACGCCTTGTACAATGATAATCGCAGGCAGAAGCCCATGCGGGAATACTCCCCCATTATCTGTAATCAAATGCAAACCTGGTATATGCCCGGCAACCTCGTGACCCGTGGCAAAGAAATACGATCCAATCACTAAGAACACGCTAATAGCAGCGACCTTGATCACGGCGAACCAGAATTCCATTTCACCAAACCACTTAACACCAACCATATTCATTAATGTAACCACGCCCAAGGCGCTTAATGCGAAAACCCATTGAGGAACATCTGAAAAAATACTCCAATATTTCATATAAATAGCAATAGCGGTTATATCAACAACCCCCGTTAATGCCCAAACCAGAAAATACATCCAGCCAGCGACGAAAGAAGCCCGCTCCCCCATAAACTCCCTGGTGTAGGAGACAAAACTCCCACTGCTTGGACGGTGCATTACTAGCTCACCAAGAGCTCTCAGGATAAAAAAAGCGAAGATTCCGCAGACTAAATAAACCACTGCAAGTGCTGGCCCTGCGATTTGTAGTCTAGCTCCCGCACCCAAAAACAACCCGGTTCCGATTGCTCCACCTAAAGCCATCATCTGCACGTGACGTTTCTTTAAGTGTTTTGAGTATCCGCTTTCATGAGAGTCAAGCCAGTTTGATCTATCTTTAAGTTCTTTACTGCATTGAACTTCTAAGGGGGATTGATTTTTTTGTGTTTTCATGTGGCACCCGAACGATTAATTTGCAGTTTTTTTCTTGTCTTTTGCAAACTTAACTTCTTTCTCCCGTCCCATGGGAAGTGCGGGAAACGCCTCGAGCTACAGTGCCGTCAACGACACTAAAGCCCTCCCACCCAATGCCGTAGCACGCTCAGATCATCACCCTTAGGTCGACCAGGTTGCTAAATCCCGAGGCACAAAAAACCTACCATTCACATGGTAGCCGTGCAAACTCTATTTTTTAAACATCTTTAACTTCTTGTTTTTATATGCATTTTTCTAAACGCCAACCTAGTAGTAGACATTTAGCAATAATGGTATTTTAATCTTGAATCTGCGGCGACTACGCAACCCACCTCCATCCCACTAAGGTACGAATTGGATCCGGTATGAAAAAATATAAAAACGTACAGACCTTACTCGCCCACGCGTCTATCGAGCCTGGTCAACACCACGGATTCGTTAACACGCCCGTTTACCGAGGCTCTACCGTAGCCTTTCCCACATGCGAGTCGATGCGTGAAGGACGTCAAAAATACGCTTACGGACGTTGGAACAACCCTTCTACAGAGGCACTCACTGAGGCCCTTCAGCATTTGGAAGGTTCGGAAGGGACTGTTCTATGCCCTTCTGGGTTGTCAGCTTGTACGACTGCGATACTTTCCGTAGTGGGGACAGGTGATCACATTTTGATTGCCGACAATGTCTATGCGCCAGTGAGGGTCTTCTGCGAAGAGGTGGGAAAACGCTTAGGGATCGGCGTGTCGTTTTACGACCCGACGATAGGTTCCGCCATTGTTGATTTGATCCGACCTAACACTAAAGCCATTTACCTAGAGTCCCCTGGCTCCCTGACGTTGGAGATACAGGACATCCCGGCCATAGCAAATGTTGCCCATGCCCATGACATCCTGGTTATTGCAGACAATACGTGGGGCACACCGCTTTACTGCCCATCGATGGAGCTTGGCGTCGACCTTTCCATCATGGCAGCGACGAAATATATCGTCGGCCACTCGGATGCCGTCCTTGGCACCGTATCAGCCTCCAAGCGTGCATGGGAAAGCCTCAAGCGATTTCATTTCAACATGGGCTTATTCGCTAGCCCAGACGATGTGACGCTGGCCCTTCGAGGGATGAGAACGCTGGACGTACGCCTGGAGCGTCACTACAAAAATGCGACGATAGTTGCCAAGTGGCTGGAAAGCCGAGAGGAAGTTATCGCAGTTCATTACCCGGCATTAGAATCCCACCCACAACACGACTTATGGAAACGGGATTTCAAAGGCGCATCTGGCTTGCTTTCGTTTACGACAAAGTCTTCCTCGCAGCCAGCAGCAGATGCTCTGTTGGATAATCTATCGCTGTTTGCAATCGGTTACTCATGGGGCGGTTTCGAAAGTTTGGCAATGCTTGCGAATCCTAAGCCAGTCAGAAGTGCGACCCAATGGGACACTGACGGCCATTTGGTGCGACTGCATATCGGTCTTGAAGACCCGTATGACTTAATCGCCGATCTCGAAGTTGGCTTCGCACATTTTAATAGATTACGCCGCTAGTTAGACCTGTTAGGCACAGCTCTTGATGGGCTGTGCTATCGGAGAGCAAACCATATCTGTTCAATAAGGAGCCATGGTGTCACAGCGCATAACTGACATGTTTTCATTCAAAGGGGTGAGACAGGTAGTCGTCCTCACCACGCTAGCAATGTTGGCTTTTGCAGCCAACTCGGTTCTATGTCGCTTGGCGCTTCGTCATACCGAAATTGATCCTACGTCCTTTACACTTATTCGATTGTTGAGCGGAGCCGTTATGCTCTGGGTAATCCTAACAATCAGAGGCAACTCTTCCCGCTCCGCTGGGAGCTGGTTAGGTGCATTCACCCTGTTCGCTTACGCCTTTGCTTTTTCATATGCGTATTTGAACCTGGACACAGGAACAGGCGCGCTCATTTTGTTCGGTGCCGTCCAGCTCTCCATGCTTGGATACGGTTTTTACAAAGGCGAAAGGATGCATGCTGTAGCCATTACAGGCCTCATCCTTGCTATTGGAGGTTTGATTGCTCTTCTACTACCAGGTGCCACGTCGCCTCCGCTGGCTAGCGCGGGGATTATGTTGTTATCTGGCATCGCGTGGGCCGTTTACTCGTTAATTGGCAAACAATCGAATGATCCACTCGCATCTACTACTTGGAATTTCCTGCGAGCCGTCCCAATGATGTTTTTGGCAACAATTCCTTTCGCAAATCAGCTTTCAATAGACATTTCAGGTGTCCTTTGCGCGATTGCGTCGGGGACGATTGCTTCAGGAGTTGGTTATGCTATCTGGTACGCAGTGCTGCGTTCGCTTTCGTCGTTTCAGGCGGCAACCATACAGCTAAGCGTTCCAGTTTTGGCATCGCTCGCAGGTGTGCTCATTTTGAATGAAAGCCTGACTATTCGATTAGCGCTTACATCACTGGCTGTACTTGGAGGAATTGGGCTAATACTTAGCGATAAGCGCGTAGTAATTCAACTAAAGTGAAAGGTTGTCCGCGTGTCGTTTTAAATACGGTATCAATAATGGAGCGAATGAGGCGACGAGACACCGTCGCCCCTTCAATGAAGTCAAATCAATTCTTAGCGTCAGAACGCAGAAGTCCGGCCAGAATCAAATCAATTCCAGAAGATTTCTCGTAGTCATCGCTCATCGCCCAAGATACAAAGCTTGCACCTTCCAGGGCATTCAATATGAACCTTGAAACTTTTACCGGATCCAGTTCGGGCTTGAGCACACCCTGATCTTGGCCCTGCTTAATATTATCTTGCAGCCAAGTTAGATGGATCTCGAAGAAATCCTTTGTCATTGCTTTAAGGCTTTCAGGCAACGCCAAAAGCTCAGCGGCCAAAGCCCCGCAGAGCGGAAGCATTCCGTTTTCACTGCTGTGCGCGAACATCAACGCAAACGCCTTCAACCGGTCAACGATGCCAACGTTCTCATCATTGATAGCTTCCAACTGCTTCCTGAATCGGAACAGATAGCTCTCGACGATGGCAATTGCCATGCCTTCCTTGGTGGGAAAGTGATGGTGAATACTGGCCTTCTTGATGCCGATGTCGTCCGCAAGGTCGGCATAACTGAAGGCCGCGTAGCCTTTCGTTCGCAGCAGAATCTCAGCGCTGGTCAAAAGGTCTGAACGTGTACTCATGATGCTGCATCCAAATTTATCATCCTGGCATCATAAATTAGTCACACCTCATAAGACAGCGTTCACCGAACGCTGCGCTGAGCTACCTATCCTTCATACCGACTTCGAGTGCACGCCCTAAGCCGAATGAACTTCCTCAAATAGCCAATCTCGAAACGCTTTCAACCTCGGCAGGCTCGCACATTCAGGACGATATACAACGTAGTAGGCCAACGGCGAGGCAACCTGAACATTTGGAAACAAGCGAATTAGCCGGCCTGCAGCCAAATCATCTCTGGCCATAACGCTGCGCGCGAGCGCGATACCTTGACCGTCTATCACAGCTTGAAGCACGGCTGCACTGTTGTTGATTTTCATACCCCGGCGCGTCGGTACATTTTTCGCCGCAGCCAAGCTCAGCCAGGTTTCCCAGGTAGTGAATCCGGCGCTTTCGTCCATCGATAGGTCGTGGATCAGCGTTTGATTGGCCAATTCGGCCAGAGTGCTCAAACAATCCGGAGTGTTTTTCAGCTTTGGGGAGCAAACAGGGAAGATGTCCTCGTCCATCAGCTTTTCTGCGATAAGGCTTGGCCACTCGCCGGCACCATATCGGACGCCGATATCTATTCGTTGAGCCAGGAAATCCACCGCTTTGAGTTGCGTATCAAGTCGAACGTCGGTATCTGGCCAAGCCATATGGAAACGCTCTATTCGCGGCAACAACCATTTGGCAGCGAAGGCAGGACTGACCGTGACGGTTAGAACCCCATTAGGTGAATGCTCCCTCATCCGTTCTACCCCTAACGTAAGCCGCTCGAATCCGGCCTGAATGTCGGGAAGTGCTCGCTCAGCGGATTCCGTAGCCACCAACCGTGCCTTGCCGCTGGTGCCTCGATGAAACAGAGGCGTACCTAACCATTGCTCAAGGGTGCGTACTAGCTGCCCCACGGCTGCGGGGGTGACATTTAATTCCTCCGCTGCAGCAGAAAAGCTTTGATGCCGAGCGCTGGCTTCAAAGGCCCTCAATGCGTTGAGATGAACGGGGGCAACCATAGCGGTAAACCTTTTCTTTATCGTTCTGACACTTTATCTCGTTTGTTCAATTCCCGGTAGAAGCCAATAATTCACTCGTACCTCAGCAGCAAATCGGTGGCTAGCCCCTTAGGGGTGAGCCTCTAGGCTGGCAAACGGCTCTCGGTTTCCTGCATGGCCTCAATCACCCTTTTTGGAGCATTCAAATGAGCAAACAATTTATCGGAAAGAAATTGTTAGTCGTGGGCGGCACCAGTGGCATGGGGTTTGAAACCGCTCGCCTCGTCTTACAGCAAGGCGGCAACGTCGTAATTGTGGGCAGCCGCGCAGAAAAAACCGAACAAGCTCGCCGGGAGCTATCCGCAATAGGGGCTGTAACCGCACTAACAGCAGACCTGACCAATCCAGAAAGCCTCGCGAAGTTGTTGCAGGAAATTGACCAGCGCCACGCGGACGTCGATCTGCTTGTGAACGCGGCGGGCGTATTCTTCCCCAAGCCTTTCCTGGAGCACCAGGACGCTGATTACGATCAGTACATGCAACTGAACAAAGCCTCTTTCTTCATCACACAAAAAGTCGCTGCCAACCTCGTCGCAAAGGAGAATCCCGGCGCTATCGTTAACATCGGCTCCATGTGGGGCAAACAGGCAATCGCTGCCACTCCGTCCTCTGCCTATTCGATGGCGAAAGCTGGTCTGCACTCGCTGACTCAGCACTTGGCAATGGAACTTGCACCCAAGCATATCCGCGTCAATGCCGTATCCCCTGCGGTGGTAAAGACCCCGATCTACGAAGGTTTCATTCCTAAAGCTGAAGTTCATGCAGCGCTGCAGGGCTTCAATAGCTTCCATCCAATCGGACGAGTAGGTACTCCTGAAGATGTCGCCGAGGTGGTTGTCTTCCTGCTCTCTGACAAGGCCAGTTGGGTCACCGGTGCTATCTGGGACGTAGACGGCGGCGTCATGGCCGGTCGCAACTGATATGAGTTCGGGCTTGCCTGCTTAGGCCGGCATGCTCGATTTCTAGTTTTTAAAATTCCTAGGAGACACCCCTCTCGTGCTCATCAATGCTGACTTCAACCAGCGCGCTACTGTCGGCGCCCACGACTACGACTGGGTGGCGTCGCCACAGCCGGGCGTAGAGCGCGTCAGACTTGATCGAGTCGGCGGCGAGCGAGCTCGGGCAACGAGTATTGTTCGCTACTCAGCAGGCGCCAGCTTCTCTCCTCATCAACACCCCGGCGGAGAGGAAATACTTGTCCTCTCCGGTACGTTTGCGGACGACGAAGACAGCTATCCCACAGGCTCTTATCTGCGCAACCCTCCAGGTTCCAGTCACGCTCCTTCCAGCCCTGAAGGCACGGTAATTTTCGTGAAGCTTTGGCAGATGTCTGCTGATGAGCAGCTTAAAGTGCGGATCGATACACGACGGCCAGATGCATGGCAAAAAGCAGCAGACCGCGAGGTTTGCCTGCTACATACCAGTGCCTGCGAGACTGTTTCTCTGGTGCGCCTCCCGGCAGGTGTTCAGCTGTTCAGTGACATCGTTGAGAACGCCGAAATTCTGGTCTTGTCTGGAAGTTTGGTTGAGGACGGGCAGAGTTACGAGGCTGGCAGTTGGTTGCGTTTTCCGCCAGGAGAATACCGGCAGCTAAATGCGTCGACCAAGGGATGTACGGTTTACTTCAGAGATGGGGATTTGATCGATACCTCAAGCGAGGAAGTACCATGCACCAAGCTCGCATAGCGATCATCGGCGGCGGTATAAGTGGTCTATACGCAGCGTATCTACTCCAATCCCAAGGCATTTCTGACTACGTTCTGTTTGAAGCCCGTGAGAGGCTTGGTGGGAGGGTTCTATCTGTAGGACTCGCGAGTACAGACGAAGCCCTGCCAGTTCAGACCAATCGATTCGACCTAGGGCCCTCCTGGTTCTGGCCCGATTACCAACCACAGCTCGATAAACTGATAACCGAGCTTGGCTTGGTGCGCTTCGTGCAGCCTACACAGGGCGACATGCTAATTGAGAGAGACGCAGTGATCCCTGCACGCACGACAGGGTACTTTTCGTCGCCGGCGTCGATACGCTTGCTTGGAGGCATGACTGCATTAGTCGATGCGCTTGCTACCGGGGTACATCCCGATAACGTGCGCATAGGGCAGACAGTTCGTCGTATCCACGCCAGGGAGCATCACATGCAAGTAGAGTGTGAAAGCCCAGATGGCAATCGAGAGTCATGGGCAGTCGAGAAAGTTCTTCTAGCTGCCCCACCCAGACTCTTGGCTCAAGATATTCAGTTCTTACCAGCACTCCCTACATCGGTTGTTCGCCAATGGCGAAATACCTCTACTTGGATGGCTCCTCACGCCAAATACGTTGCTGTATTCGAATCCGCGTTCTGGAGTGAAACGGGATTGTCGGGACAAGCGAGGAGTGCAGTAGGCCCTATGGTGGAGATTCATGACGCCTCATCACCTGGTGGGCATGCCGCGCTGTTCGGATTTATAGGCATCCCGGCGGCTACGCGAAATGTAATGCCTAAAGAACAGTTGCAGGCAATGTGTAGGGCTCAGTTGGTGCTGCTATTCGGGCCTGGAGCGGCTATGCCTGTGGCTGAATTTCTCAAAGACTGGGCACAAGATCCTCTCACCTCTGTTGCTCAAGATTTACTCGATGGTGCGCAACACCCAATCAGCTTGGACGCATCAGTCGATTCCTCTCCTTGGGCGGGGAGGTTGATTGGCATCGGCAGTGAGTGGTCACCGCAATTTCCAGGTTACATCGCAGGCGCCATCGAATCAGCTGCGTTAGGCGTGCACCTCGTGCTTCAAAAATAGAGTTGATCGTGCTGAGGGACTCGGCCATTTCGCGCGAAGAATTCTAAGCGCATCACTCACGCCACTGCGAGCTGAGCCAGGCTTCTATTTTTTGCAGCCTGCCTGCATCGGTAAGCTTAGGTTTTGCTAAAGCGAGAAGCCTCAGAAGCCCCTGTTTGTCATCGCGAGCAGGGAACCACTCATCAATCTCGACATTGCAGTGCTCGGAGTCGCTAAGAGCCCATCTCACAATCATGTCTGCTGCAGCTCTGCAGTGATCCGCCATGAACAGCCTTTTACCGTCTTCCGACCAGCCTTGCTTTGCAACCTTGTCGGTTACGTCGATGACTCCAGCCCCACCGAAAAATTCGGTGGTATCAGGGTAATGAATGCCTGCCAACGAGACCTTTACCACACCCGAATCCCGGTCGAAGTAGGACAGGAAATGCCATCCGCCAGTGGTGCTTTCAGGGTGCGGGAAATTGATAGCAGCCTTGCCAGTAATGTAATGCTCAAGCGAAACGCGTTTGAGATCAAAATCAAAGAGCGGCTTCCTCATGGGAGCTTTTGGAGGCGCGCTAGACCCTGTTTAATATGGCCAGCGTTCTCACCAATTGCGTAAAGCGCGCCACGAACGTTGTCGCCAACTTCCGTATGTCCTTGGGCTTCCACCTGGAGGGTTAGCTCCATGAGCGCAGCTTCGAGAGCGAGCTGATTCTGGTACATCCTTTCCAGAACGTCTGACAGCGAGTATTCACCGGGCATCTACTTGGACTCCTTGATCACGACCCAGCATAGCTCAGAGATGAGTCAGCAAGTGTCTTACGGGTAGCTCCCGGTGCTCAGCAACTTTGAACTAATCATGACGACCATGCCCCTAATCCTGTGCAGATAGCCGCTAGCTCAGGTCGAACCTGAGCGTCCTATTTACACACGAAGGTCTGATGAATCATGAAGAGCGAGCAGGTAGAAGGTGTAGCAGAAAAGCTGGCCGGCAAGGCGCAGAGCGCGGTCGGAAAACTGATTGGTGATTCGAAGATGGAAGCTGAAGGTGCGGGACATCAAGCAGCTGGTCAGCTGACTAAAACCTACGGCGATACACTGGATAGCGTATCCACGTTCGTTAAAGAAAAACCAGTAGCCGCACTCGCGATTGGTGCTGCAGCGTTGATCCTGATAAATCGCATTTTTCGTCGTTGAACGTTTAGGAGGTGTCTCCAGCCAGGTGACACCTCTTGCTAACGTCACTCCCCTCGCACTCCCGCTACACTTTTCTACCAGGAGGGTGTGGGGACGATAGGCTTATAGCCGCTTTAGCCTCCTCCAACCGTTGTTCGGCGTACATAGCCGGATCATCGTCTGGCGTTGGATAGCCTGCCGCTGAGAGAGCCTCAGCGCGCTCTTCAATGAGCAGGCGCTCAGGATCACGAGCGACTTGATATGCTCTGCCTGATACTCGCCAAGTTGCATCCATTCGTGATTCCTTAGGGGCTGACCGGCTCACTCTCCAACCGGCTTCGTCGTGTGCTTTTGCAAGCAGGCACTCACCACAATTGGGCACGTGGTTCGCGATCTCGTACTCACGCCAGTCCACCATAGCTCCGCCATCGATGCCGAGAGGCTTGCGCTCAATCAGCCAGGCTACAGCGTTGATAACCTGACCATGCGAAAACGCTACGATGTCTCGGGCCGGATGTTCAGCAAGACGCTCCAGGAAAGACTGAGCTCTAGCTATGAAATCTAGAAATGACTCAGCGCCTTCACCATCCGTGAAACCAGGATCTGCTTTGGCCCAATACGCCTCCACCCATTCGCGCCGATCAGCGACGGTTGTGCTAGTGCACCGCGCGGGTTCAAGGTAAGTGAATTCTTGGATGGGCCAAGTTTCAAAAGGGATATGAGGAAACACCGCTGCGGTCGCCATAGCGGTTGAATGCGCTCGGGTGAAAGGCGAGGCAACGATCAGAGCCGGAGGATGGTTGAACGACAGAGCCACCAGGTGCGCTTGCTCAAATCCCTTCGGAGTGAGAGGAATGGTCGAGTGATCTAAAGTGGCTTGGCCCGCATTCGCAGCGCTCTCTCCGTGACGGATTAGCCTCACATGCTTCATTGACCAATTACTCGCAAAGGTTCGGCCATCATTTCTATAAGATCCCCAACATTACTGGTGCTGAACCTTCAATCAAGAAGTCTCGAAAGCAGCCCTTCTATCTGAGTGCCTGCATGCTTGAATTTCAGCTCTTCGAGCTTGGCTACCCTTCGTTCCCCGGTGAGCAGGCTAAGTCCGTGAAGCGCGTTAAGCAACTTCTGAGATTCGCCAATTTCCGAACGTAAAGTCAGCCAGGTAGTGTTCACTCGACGAGCCAACTCGTCGGCCTCTTGGCTCAAGCTTTGCGATTCAATTAGCTTATTGGAATGGGCGGCTGCGTTCAGACGGCCCGCCGTCCGTTCAAGTTCGTCCAGCAGCTCGGTAACGACATCCGACTGGTCAAGAGACACGCGGCGCCCCTCCACATAAATCGTATCCTCCTGAACACAATAAATAGCGAGTGGCCCTTCACCCCCTCCCGTGCAATCGAGTGCCAGAACGTTTCCTAGTCGTACAGGCGCTGGAATCCAAGTGTGCCCGGTACATACGCGCCAAGCCCCTTTGACACCCTCTCGATGGTGCTTTTTGATCCGCTCGCGCCCCCACAGCGCGATTTCTTCGACAGCAGGGATTGATATGTCGCGAGTGAACTCGACCCATGACATCCCGGCAGGAATGTCCGCGTGAACAACGCCCACTAAGCCGCGAGGCGACTCGATTTCTATGACGGATGGAAGGCTCTCAAGCTTTCCAATTATCATTTCTTTCGATTCGTCGGCTATGGTCGACCACCAGCCTGCACCATGAGCTACGTAACGAGCGCTGGGGTTTTCCCTGTAAGCATTGATAAGCATCTGCTCATGGTTACCTTGAACAGTGAAGAACCACGGCTCACCAAGAAGCTTCAGCCCGTCGAGGACTCCAGGCCCGCGATCTATGACGTCACCCACTGCGATGACTCGGTCGATAACTTTGTCGAAACCTAGCTTCAACAATCCTTTATGAAGATCAATCGTCTTGAAGTGGATGTCACCGACGACGAAGTCGCGACCGACCTCGTTCCGGGGAAGCCTCAGGACTTTTTGACTCATGCGCGGGTTCCTTCCTCAATGGCCACCTACCAGGTGACCAAACCCGTATTGTCCACCCAGCAACTGCACCTTCCAACAGAAATATGGACAGACAGGATGACTACACTCCATTGCGAACTGCTGAGGTATCCCTGGAGTATCTTCCGCCGACGGAAATAACCAGAGCAAGCGGAGCGCGCAGGCCAGTAAGGCCGGAGACGCGAGGATGGAAGCCCAAAGGGCCATGACTTGGCGTCAGCCATGGCATGGTTTACGACAGCCGACCCGATAGGGCGCGCCATAAACCGCGATTTGCTTAAATTGCAGGATTGCTGATGTTCTGCGGGCTTATGTATTCCAGTATTTTTGGACTGTGCTTCTGGCGATGCCGAGCTTTTCAGCGATTATTTTTCTGTCGAAACCTTGCGCTTTCAGGGCTCGAACGTAATCCGCGTTAAGCGGCTGCTTAGGCTTACCCTGGGAGCGCTTGATGAGCTTTCCATCACGGAATTGCTCCTCTACCAACTGCCACCCTCCAGACATCTCGAATTCCCTGATTCGCAGGGCAGTACGTTGCAAAGCCTCAGATGGAAGTTCTTCACCCTGCGCAGCGATGGCAAGAGTGACCATAGTCAAAAGGTCGAGGCCCAAGTAGTCAGCGATCTCGTCCAGTTTCTCCAGCGTCGGCGTCGTCCTGGCCTGTTCAAGCTTCGCTACATTCGTTCTATGCGTTGCTCCCGCCAGATCCTCGTAACTCAACCCTTGGTGTGCACGGGCTCCGCGTAATGCCCCCGCCAGCGCTTCCTTCAGATTCATGAGTCGGATCCCCAAAAGCGAGGATAGAGCCACGGGGAGCATGTTTCGATAAACAGATCATAGTGATATTATCGTGGCATTAGGCTCGTCAGGCAGTGGTGATCAAGGCGTCACGGCGTCAGGAGCGATGGTTTGATCAAGAGAGCGGGCTGGTGGCACATGGCTCGGTGGCCTTGATGCGAGCCGCTCCATAGAGCGTGCATTGAATAGCCTCCGCATGCCTACCTGCAACCATCATAGAAGGCTTCCTGGCATGAACCGAATGCGTTTTTTAAGCGAAGGCAGGGATAGGTAGTAATGAAATTTGATTGCGTGAAGTTTTCGGGGAAAGTGGATTACGTTCGGCATACGGATCGTATAAGTGGGGGGTATAAGGCTACCATCAGTATTAATGGGGCCGTGATACCGAAACTACAGCTGACGAATAAGCTTTACGAAGAAATGGAGGCTGGCGAAAATGTGACGTTGTACGGCGTTTTTAAAAATAAAAGAAAAAAAGAAGAAAACGACGGTTTTATATATGGACTTCAGAAAGAGAGCGGCGAAAAAATGTTCGCGACTCACTATAGATATCAAGTGCCTATTTTTATGGCATTTACGGCTGCTATAGCTTTTTGCCTGACATTCGTTGCAGGCTGGTTTGCATCAATATTTCCAGTTCTGATGCTCTTTGGCAAAGATGATCCGAATTACATGTATAACACTACTGTATTTGCGACAATTGAAGCGAGTATCGTCGCTGCTTTTTTCCTGTGGCGGGCCTGGCTAATGTTCAGCGTTACGGCGGATCCAGAAAGCTGGAAAACCATTGAGCCAGCAACTCTTTCGAGCCGCTTCAGTAAGTTTTATAAGTAAAAAGGATAGCACTGGGTGGGGTATGCGCAACGCTTGCCCCCTCGCTAGAGAGCGCAGTCAGAATCCAGGTTTGCTGCGCAGGACTATCCTTACCGTGCAGTTCAGCAGGCAAGCGGAGCGCGCAGGCGTGTGGGATGGACGTCCGTAGGGACGAGACATGGCTCGCCACGGCTCGGTTCACGCCAGCCATCCGCCGAAGGCGGCACGCCATAACCACCACCCTGCTTTTGTGAGAAGGAGGCTCAAATGACCTGCAATTTACTCCGGGAGCGTGAGAGAACTAGGCGAAGGGTTCTGTGGGCGCTTGCCACCTTCCACCCTGGTGATCCCAACGCATCAGACCTCCTTGCCATTCTCAATGATCTCGATGATCAAGAGCGAAGTGACACCCCCTGTAGCGATAAGCCGCTTGAACTCGTTGAGGTTCGTAACTCTGTCTCGGTAATGCGTCATAACTCCGGAATCGACATCATTTTGGAGCAGACTATTCCGCAACCCTGGAGGGAGCGGTTCCATCAGGCAAGCATCGGGTCGACAAGAGTTCCTGATGGGCCCTACGCCACAGACTGGGATAAATTTGTGACTGAATGGAAGCGTGAGATGGAGCATCTGCAAAATCACCGTGCTGCACAGGCTGCTACCAGCTAGAGCGGCTGATTCGAGCGATGGCGGCGCAAGCACACAAGCAGTCGGTGGAGCCGCTGAAAATCGCAGCCTTCAAAACAGGAGCAGCAAGGTGGAACGGCCCTCGTTTTTTATTGATTTTGAAGCCTCTGGAATCGCTCCTGAGAGCTATCCCATTGAGGTCGCCGTCGTGTCGAGTAAGACCTCCTTCAGTTCGTTGATAAAGCCGGCCCGTTACTGGACGCACTGGTCGTTTGACGCACAAGACATGCACGGTCTCACACAAGATCAGTTACATCAGGAAGGTGATACCCCAGCCGCTGTCGCGAGAAATATGAATCAGCTGTTTTCAGGGCAGGTTCTTTGCAGTGATTCACCTCAGGACGGTTTTTGGCTCGATGTGCTCTACGAGGCAGCAGATCTGATACCTACCTTCAAGTTGAAGCCTTTGGAGGTGTTTGTGGGCCGGGAGGTTGCCAGTGAAATATACCGGCGACTGCCGACAACCAAGCGACACCGAACTTTGAATGACGCAACTGCTTTGATGAACGCCTGTCGTGCTTTTTTCAAAGATTGAACTACCTCCCCTCAACTTACGAAAGCTCTGATTCCTGTGAGTTTTGGATGTAGCTCAGCTTGTCTGACAGCCCGATCCGAAGCCAGGCAATTATGCAGCAGGATAGGGCAAGCAGAGCGCGCAGGCGTGTGGGATGGAAGCCCGAAGGGCCGAGACGCCGGCGCTTGCGCCAAGGCTCGGTTTACGACAGCCTCTCCCCGAAGGGGCACGGCCTAATGCCGGTGGCGGGAACAGAGGCCAACACCATACTGCGAGGTTTTTTTGATGGGAATGACAGACGATGACGACACAGTCTATTGCGACATTCAAATGCCCTTAGCGAAGGGTAAGGAGCTGCTGCAGTTGTTGAGCACACTCAAATAGTCAAATGCCCATCCAACTCTGAACGGGTCTTTGAGCAAATGCAGTACGACCTCAGCACGTCGATTGATATAGTCGAAAACCCACCGACTTGGGGCCCTTGGTGCAGTTGAGCCCCTTATCGCGGTGTTGTTAGCCAATAGCGAAGCCGCTGTAGAGCGTCGAGGGCTGAATTTCAAAGAATTTATTTCTGGCGTCTAGGGTCGGCATGGAAGTGCGCAGAAATAGCGTCACTTTATTGCCATCTACCAGGAGGTTAAAATAGGGTTCGCTCGACCTGACTCTAACCCGGATTTGTGCTCTGCTAGCACCACTGGAAAACTTGCTGAACGTTTTGATATAGAACGAGCCGTTAAATAAGTTAACCGATGCAGTTCCAAAAACAATGTTATTATTCCAGTTTACTGAGTTGATATCCTCCCCAGCGTGACTCAATGGAACGAATGCATCAAAGTAATTGAATGGCTCATTTTCTATATAGAGCTGATGCTCGACTCGTTCGTTCATGCTCAAAACTCTCCAAGCATCGACAACTTCCTGTAGCGTGCCAGGGTGGACTGCTGGAGAGCTCTTAACTTGTTGGGCAAGCGCAAGCATTTGTGCTCGCGTAGGCATGGCCTTTTTTTTCGTAGCAGGAACTGCGCCTAAGTGGCTTGGGATGATCGTGGGTGCTACTGCCATTGCAACTTTTTTTTGCTCTCCCTGTACATTGGATTGCTCAATGGATTCCTTTTCATTCTTACATCCCGTGACATGCCTGTTTGGCGCCCTAAAAAATTTGTTGTTCCTTTGCGCTGGGACGACCTTTTCCAAGCAGTTCTGCTCAGGACAAAAATAATAGAAAGTGGAGTTGTCTTTTGCGTACTCTGCCGACACGTTGGCGCCCACCTCCCAGCACACTGCGGTGGTCATCAATTCAGAGTTCATATTCCTTATTCCTTCGTTATGTGATGCTACAAGCTTTGCTCGTCCGACAACTCATCCTATCTACAGCGATGCCCCATGACTATCAGCAGTTCAAGTTAAGTTTTGCTGAAACCACTGGTAACGACGGAGGGGCCTGATGCCGACTGACGACAGGCTATCGATTGACCACAGGGTCGACTCAGCACTTCATTTCCAACGTCCAGCCGCAACAGGCATCGTCAATTATTGCCGTTGAAACGCCATTCAAAGCTCTGCGCCGCAGAGCTTTGATCAATGCTACCATTTCTCAGACTTTTCAAATATTTCCAGCCTTTCCAAACCTTTTTTTGAAAGCTTGATAGATATTGAATTATTGATGTTGATTGCGGTTGCCGTTATGAGGTTTTCAGCAAGTACAAAAGTGAAATATTCTTGGGGCTCAATCTTGAGGCCTGCAAACTCTTCAAACACTGCGTCTGTTGCTTTTGCATTAAACGAGGCTTGATATGTATGCCACTCTTGTGAGTAGTCCTCTTGGCCGTATCTGCTTTCTTTTTTAACAAGGTATAAAATCTTGATTATATAGTCGGATGGTAGCTTATTGAGTTTTATTCTGCGGTGCGATTGACGCAATGCCCACAATGAAAAAAACACACTAACAATTACAAAAAGTACGGCAGCCACGACTATTTCTTGATTATTAAGAAATCGCATTACTAGATTGGAAATTATCAACGAGAGCAACGCATACATTGCGGAACAAAAAGCAATCTTTTCTGATGTCAAGGTTTTATAAGTTCGGTCGTAAATCATAAGTCTAATCCCCACGGTAAATTCGATAGATCTGAAATTCGTTTCAATGCCTGCTTGAGCTCTCTTTCAGCGAAGCCTGCATTCATTGCTTTTAACGCCTTGCGCGACTTGAAAGCATGCCCTCGATTAACCACCAGGTCTGAGATGAAGTGCTCAACCTTTCAAATTGTGAAGTAATACGCTCCATCTAGGATGGGGCGCATTAAAAGTGCTCGGGATGACTCTAAAGCTGAGCATCGCCTTGAGATGCCGCACTATTGTCGCGTATGAAATTTCGAAAATCGTTGATAGGCATAGGCTTGCCAAAGAGCCACCCCTGAGCCAAGTGAACACCAGCTTCAACCAGGACGTCACGCTGCTCCTCTTTCTCCACTCCTTCAGCGATCATCTGTAACCCCTGCGGGCGGCCAATTTCGATAATGTTAAACAAGAGAGGCTTACTGACGCGATTGCTGCCGATCTCGCTGACAAATGCCCTGTCGATCTTCAAAAAGTCGAGCTCGTACGTCGATAGGTAAGACAGGCTGAAATTACCCGCAGGGACATGCCCTAACTGAAAGTGCAGGGGCATCAGAGCTCTGCATCCCAAGCATCCATGGCGTCACTTACGGTCGTAAACCACCGGAGTTCAGCATTCTGAATGGCATTGGCGACCTGCCTGTCTGTATTGGCCTCCATCCACGACGGCAGGCTCTGCTCGCTCATCGAGAACAGCCTGGCTGTCGCAACCGCGAATCTCCCCGTAGTAGTTGACTGGAGGCAAACGTAGCGCCCGGCAGCGCCCCTTGGCAGCCTACGCCAAGCCACCACCTCAATGCAGTCCTGTGGCTCCACAGCAGCCTCTACGGCGTCATTCGTTTCCTGAGCCACCTTGAGGTCTGCCGATACATTTAACGTTATGCCAGGTGTGCCAGGTTTGTGAACGAGATGCTTCAGCTGCTCACGTGCGGCGATTATCTGGTCACGGAGCTCTTCGGGGTCGATAGACATGCCACCCCGGTCGGTGACCGAAAGGGTCTTCAGGCTGTTCGCTGCCAGGATGAACTCACGTTCTCGAGTTTTCTCTCGCTCGGGGCGGCGGTCGGGGCTGATTAGGTTCCGAATGCTATTTAGGAGCTTCAAAGACATTCCTAGCAAGGGTGAGCCGATCTCAATTATACATTCCCCGAACGTTTATCATCTCGAGCTTGGATAAAGCGTCCTCGTCAAAAAGGAACGATCCACAGTGCCCAAGCCACGCCAACGGTCTTCGTTGTTTCTTAGGTATTGAGCCATCTCATCCACATCTAGGTCATGAGGGGCATCCATGAGAGTGTTGAGCCTCTGGAGCGTCTGTACCGGCACGCCCATTTCCTCCAAGCCAGCCAGGCCAGATGGGAGGTGGTAATGTTCAAAAACCCCACGAAGTTTTGAATAATCAATCTTCGCATTAATATTACGCCTCTTAGCATGCAACTTAACAACATCCTCAAGAATACCGAGTAGTTTTGGAACTGTGTGCCCCAAAATATTGACCACCACCTTGAGGTCATCATTAATACATGTGGAAAGATTATCGACCTCGCCCTTCTCTAAGCGCGCCTTCGACTGAACAATCTGTGACTTAAAGTATTCAGCGTATTGAGGGGTATACAGATAACTTGTGAGTTTTGCATGGATAACCGAACTATTCTTGGTTGGGATCCGCACTCGGCGAAGCGCGCCGGATTGGAACCTCGTTAGTGCCTCAGCCAAAACATTGAGAAACTCACCTGAAGGCATCCAATGGAAGATGGTGGACTGAAAGGATTCCTCAAACAACATCTCGACATAAGAGTACAACTCTCTGAATGCCTCCAGAGTGAATGAGCTATGGCGCTTCAACAAGTCCACACCAAATTCATCGATATTTTCATCTCGTTCGAATCTGGACTGAGAGTAATCACTAAGGTGCTCTGGCTGAACGCCAACCAGAAGATTCATTGGCGTCGTATCATCTTGAATTCCGAGAGGGATATCCACCTCTTGGTTGAATGAATCCTGGGGAATCGACTCTAGGCAATAAACTTTTCCTACGAAATGGACGCCCATGCGACCAGCGCGCCCCTTTATGTTGCCATGTGTGAATTTATCAATGCTAAAATTGCCATCCCTGTTGTCATGTATCACAACATTTTTTGCAATAGTATTCACACCCTCGATTATCGTCGAAGTACAAATAAGGTAGTTAATTTTTCCCCGATTAAAAAGATCAATAGTGTACTGCTGCAAAGCACGCGGCAACCCCCCAAAGTGAAGACCGATTCCGCTTCGTAGAGCGACACAATAATCCCAATCAGAATCGTACTCTTGGGCGACCCAGTCGAGATGAGGGCTATGAAACTCAGTACCAAACCCATGCTTGGCTAAAGACCTTGCAACTCCTCCAGCAACAGCAGAGGATTTACAGTAAATTATTGTCGCCTCACCACGACACAGGTCTGCAATAGAGAGAACCGCTTCCTCTTTACCCTCCTCATCATTAGGAGACAGGTCGAAGGACTCAACATCCAAAGCCACGGTATTAAAATCGGAGGAGATGAAGGTATACTCGAAGCCGAGACTCGCTAAGCCTGTCACACTGTTAATAAAAGGCCCGGTCATATAAAACTGCTTAGATGCCTTCAACAGCTTACTCAAAGCGATATTAAGCTCGATAACTCGCTCATTTTCATAGTCTATCTTCCCACTGGCCCGCTGCTGAAATGCAAGCTTGTAGAACTCATCAATTACGAAGAAATCAATTCCAACAATATCCTGTCGTTCATTAACCCTTTCCTGCGTGAGAACGTAAATCACCTTATCACCATTCGCTTCCTGAGAACTGTGATGGATGATTTGATAGAGTTCGCCGAACCGCTCCTGAAGGCGCCTGCGCGTTTCGTCGGCTAGCGCGATAGTAGGAACAACTAGAACCACTCTACTCACTATTCCTAAGCCAATTATCGAATCTACAATTGCGCTCTTCCCCATGCTGGTTGGTGCACTTAGAACAACGTTGCGTCCAGATCGAAGCAGTTCAAAAACCTGAAACTGCATCGAATGGAAAACAATTTCATCCGAAAAAGGAGTCTGATAGATCCCTAAAGCCGATTTTTCGCTGACCGTTACCTCTTGGAACTCTTTCTTCAAATACGGATACAGCCCAGACTTGCGTACCAGGTTGCGAAGCAAAGGCGTATAGCTCGTAAACTTCAGCCTAGCGTCCAAGGCTCTGATAACTAAATCCCTACCCATATGCAATGAAACGGGATTCGACAACAGCTTGTCAGCAGCATGAAGATAGCTAAATGCTGATGTTCCTTCTGTTTCGAGCAGAATCCGAGCAGTGTCGTAAATCCTGTTCACATGTCATCCCTCATTTTCTTTTCCACCAATCCACATAAGTCGTCAAAGCTTGGGGCAGGATAGAGATAAAGCTCAAAATTAAATTGTGAATATTCCGGACTCTTGGTGATATCGGAAATAAAATCAACGAAGAGATCATAAGCTTCATGATACAGGTTAGCCTCATGACCTTTAGTCTCAGGAATAGTCAGAAAACTTGACTCATAGCCGAAAAAAATTACAAATCGAAGGCGTTCCAAATGATCTTCAAACGAATTGCTGGTATCTAGAATATCATCGATATCGTGATTAAGTAGATATGAGTCCTCCTTGACATCCAGAACCTTTTCTCTAACTCCGTCCAGACCACTTACAATATCATTATAAAGTGTGTCTCTAAGATCATTTAAAACCTGTGATAACGTCTTGGCTTTTGTTAACTTGCTAACCCCAAGCCATAACTCATCACCTCCCTTAGCACGCTGTACGATGTGAACATTCTCAAAAACCCGCATTTCATCTTTAGAATCAAGGTAAAGGGTAGCCGGAATAGGCTGACTGTTATGTCTTAGCCTCATGACCGAATGCAGCAATGCATTTCCAAGAAACCGCTCAAGGTCTCTGGCATTATCAGCGAGACGTGACCTCAATAATTTGTATTTTTCCGTAGCAGTCGAACTGATGAAGTCGGCAATTTCACCTGGTCTCAACAGGAGCTCGTCAAACCAACAACAAATATTCTTGGCGATGTGCTCATAGCGGTACTGCCCCATCTGATAACGCTGATGTAGGGCCAGCCCATTCCTGGTTGGAATCGGACTTAAAAAAGGCGCCTGAAGTTGAATTAAAATATCTGGCAGTTTGCGGTGAACATAAACTTTGCAATGAGAATTTCCGCGATCATAAAATAAGACCTCGGCCTTAAACCAAGCAAGAAAATTATCTCTATGGTAGGTTTTGTCATCCTCAATGTACACACGCCTATCGAGTGCACTTCTTTTAGTCATAGCTACTAAAATATTAATCCAGATACTTTCAACTATTGAATCCGAACTTAGAATTACGCCATACAGGTTAAGGGCAGCATTTCTGATATTACTAAGACCTGTAAGTTCTACTTGCCTTAAGCTAGGTATTACCTCCCACGAACATGAGTCAACCCAGTCGGATATAGAATTGCCTGCTGGCGCAACATATTTTCGCAATTTTACGTCGAGCTCATCGATCAGGTTTTGTCGGCCAGGCTTACCGTCTCGCTTTGAGATCTCAATTTCTAAGTAGTCGAGTGGCGCTTTGCAGTCTCTAGGAGATAAAATCCGAAACTTGCATTTCTCAACAGGCGTGAATGCACACTGCATTGACTTGTGCACAATTGAACTGTTGGCAATAAGCTTTTTATCAGCTCCCCGAGTACGACTTGTAACCGTGCTAATAGACCAGCGAGGCTTGTCAGAAGTCTTAACTTGAACGAACTCAGTATGCGTATCGTATAGGATATCGATGTCGTCTGTAACTTCGCATCTGACAGCCTGGATCTTCTTGTTGAGTAGCATCTGGGTTACGAAAAGCGCCGCCGCACAGTCCTGATACAAGAATCCAAGCTTGGCTGCTACGCCCCCCGCATTGCTTGAGTCCATCACCTACTTCCATGGTTTTTGATGCTCAAGGCTATGGGAAAAGACATTTGGCGTCCACGCCTAATGGCCTTAGGCTATTTCGCCTGCGACGTGAGGAGAAAAAGCGGGCAGAACGTGAGGCTGAGTTGGCCCGAGAGTCAGGGCCTCCTAGGCTTGGCTTTGGCAGTCGCCTCAGCCACTAATGGATCTTCGGGCCAGTAGTGTTTCGGGTATCTGCCTTTAAGATCCTTCTTCACTTCCACGTAGGTGCTACGCCAGAAATTGGCTAGATCTTGGGTAACCTGTACAGGCCTCCGCGCCGGCGACAAAAGATGCAACGTCAGGGGCTGTCTACCTTGGGCAATCCGAGGTGTTTCTGACAGACCAAAAAGCTCCTGCAGCCTCACAGCCAATATCGGAGGATGCTGCGAATAGTCGATTCGGATATTCGACCCAGATGGCACCTGGATGGTTTGAGGTGCCTGTGTCTCTAGTTCCTGTGGAAGCGGCCAAGGCAGAAGATTCCTGACAATCGATGACAGATCCAGTTGGCTGAAGTGGCTGAGCCTCGTGACTTTGCCCAGGTACGGTGTGAGCCACTCCTCCAACGTGGCCAGAAGATTGGCATCGCTGAGGTCAGGCCACTTGCTTTCTGCTTGGCCATTGTGGATATCCAGCTGACGCAGCAGATCGACCCGCGCTTGCCACTGTCGCAACTCAGGACTCCAAGGCAGGAGTTCGATGCCCTTTCGCCTCACCAGATTGACCAAGGCTAGCGAACGAGCTTGTTCATCAAGGCTTGGCAAAGGTGTTGTGGACAGTACCAACAGCCCCACCTTTAGCTGCCGCTCAGCCTTGAGCACCCCTCCCCTCTCGTCCCAGTCAACCTCATTGACTGACCTTACAAGGTCAGCCAGCTCGTCATCGAACAAAGCAGGATCGAGATCGCTCGCTAGGTAGATTCGCTCCTCGCGCTGCCCTTGCCGGCTACCCAGATCGGCCACTACTAGCCACTCATGTTTAGTGAGAGCATCAGGCTCTGAGAACACAGCAGCCCGCCCGTTGGAGAGACGGTACTCAGACGCACTCGCACGCCTCTGGAGAGCTACTCGGTCAGGGTAAGCGAATGCCAGTAGGCAGCCTACCCATCTTGGGTGATCCGGCTCGCAGACAAGGTGAACGGCTCTCCCACGTAGCAGGGATCGATACTGCCGAGCAGACTGCTTTACTCGCTGAAAAGAACCACCGCCTCGGCGCGAATGTTGCTCGCCGGATAATGCACTCAATCTGGTGTGAAGATCGGCACCTGCACCGCGCAAAATATCCTTCTCGCCCAGCAGCGCAGCGATGTTGCAAGCAAGGTCATCCAGCCCCATCGCGTTGCCTTTAATGAGCATGTGTGCGATCCGTGGATGCGCTGGGAGCTCGCTCATGGCTGATCCGTGTGGTGTGAGCTGTCCAGCATCGTCGAGTGCGCCTAGGCGCTTCAGCAGGTCTCTGGCTTGAGCGAAGGGAGCTGTTGGAGGTTGGTCGAGCCAGGTCATCTCCTCCGGCTTCATTCCCCACCGGGCCAACTGGAGTGAGAGGGCTGCGAGATCTGCCTGCAGGATCTCAGGGGTACTATAGCCAGCCATTTGCTCGTGCTGCGACTCAGACCAAAGGCGATAGCAGATACCTGGTTCCAATCGCCCTGCCCGTCCTGCACGCTGGGTAGCACTGGCCTTGGAAATACGCTGCGTGTCGAGTCGCGTCATGCCGCTGCGAGGATCGAACTTCGGCACTCGCTCGAGACCACTGTCCACCACAACCCTAACGCCTTCGATGGTCAAGCTGGTTTCAGCGATGTTCGTGGCCAGTACGATCTTCCGGGAGCCCTTGGGTGCTGGGTCAATAGCAGCACGCTGGGCGTTCAGGTCGAGGTCGCCGTACAGCGGGCATACGATCACCTCTGGACGACCACTCAACTGCTCCTTGAGCGCCTCAGCCACCCGCCGAATCTCTGCCTGCCCAGGAAGGAAAACCAAAACGCTTCCCGACTGTTCGTTGATGGCAGCCAAACAGGTGTCAGTGACTCGCGCATCCATACGCTCGCCCGGCTGATATGGACTGCCCCAAACCGGTACGACCGGATACATCCGGCCCTCACTGGTGACCACAGGCGCATCATTCAGCACTTTTGAAAGGCGAGCACCTTCCAGCGTTGCGGACATCAGAAGCAACTTCAGTGGCGGCTCATCACGCAGAAGCTCACGAGCACTCACGCACAGAGCCAGTGCAAGGTCGGAGTCGAGGTTTCGCAAGTGGTATTCGTCAAAGATCACCACACCCACACCATCCAGCGCGGGGTCATCTTGAAGCCGGCGAGCCAGGATACCTTCGGTCACCACTTCAATCTGGGTTCGTGGGCCTACCTTGCTTTCAAGACGAATGCGGTATCCGACAGTCTCACCGACCTTCTCACCAAGCTCACTCGCCAAACGTTCAGCGGCGGCCCGAGCAGCCAATCGACGAGGCTCGAGCATCAAGATCTTCTGATCACCGAGCCAAGGCTCGTTCAGTAGTGCTAGGGGCACTCGAGTGGTCTTGCCAGCACCAGGAGGAGCTTCAAGGATTACTTCGTGGCGGTTGGCCAGGGCCTCTCGTAGGTCTGGCAATACGAGGTCAATAGGTAGTGAAATCATCGAGGCTCCCAAATCAGGGAAGCAGTATACGACGGGGGATCAAGCGAGGAGATTAAGCCCTCAGACTGAGACGGCGTTGTTTGAGAGTTTTTGACAAGAAAATGATGGTTTCTGTGCATTCAGCAAAACGTGAAATTCGTCGAAGATCAGCAGACCGACGCCTTCCAGCGCCGGATCATCCTGCAGACGCCGGGTGAGAATACCTTCGGTGACCACTTCGATGCGGGTGTCGGGGCCGACCTTGCTGTCGAGACGGATGCGATAGCCGACGGTTTCGCCCACCTTCTCGCCCAGTTCGCTGGCCAGACGTTCTGCGGCTGCACGCGCGGCGAGACGGCGCGGCTCAAGCATCAGAATGGTCTGCCCGGCCAGCCAGACTTCATTGAGCAAGGCCAAAGGCACGCGGGTGGTTTTACCGGCGCCGGGCGGTGCTTCGAGCACGGCTTCGTGGCGTGTCGCCAGGGCTTCACGCAGGGCGGGTAAAACTTCATCGATCGGCAAAGAAATCATGCTGGCTCCCAAACAGAGGCGCGAGTATAACGGCGAACTGCCAGGCGTTTGTCAGGGTCTTAATTCCACACAACGCTGCTTCGTTTTTAGATGACTCAGGAGATCCATCACATGCGCTTACCTTCTCGCCTGATCGGCGGTGTACTGGTCGCCACCCTGCTCACTCAACTCACGGCCTGCGGTTCGATTTTCTATCCGGACCGTCGCGGTCAGATCGACGGCAAGATCGACCCGGCGATTGCCGTACTCGACGCCGTCGGCCTGCTGTTCTACGTCATTCCCGGGCTGATCGCTTTCGCGGTCGACTTCACCACGGGCGCGATCTATTTCGAACCGGGCCACACGGCGCAGGTCGATCCGGCGAAACTCAAACAAGCGATCGGCCCAGACGGCCAGGTCGATAACCTCAAGTTGCAGGCTATTCTCGAAACTGAACTGGGCCGCAATCTGCCGCTGGACGATCCACGCCTGATCCAGCACAAGGGCAGCACCCAGCAACTGGCCATGTTCGGCCTGCAACCCGCCGCCTGATCCATAAGGAATTTCTGCACTCATGACCACCAGCCCCGAACACGCCCGCCTGCTACGACTGGCAACCCGCGCTTCGGTGGCGGTGGCCTGCACGCTGATCATCGCCAAAGCCATCGCCTGGTGGCTGAGCGGTTCGGTGAGCATGCTCGCCGGCCTCACCGACTCGGCGCTGGATGGCGTCACTTCGCTGCTCAATCTGCTGGCAGTGCATTACGCACTGCGCCCGGCCGATGACGATCACCGTTACGGCCACGGCAAGGCTGAATCGCTGGCGGGCATGGCGCAGGCGCTGTTCATCGGTGGCAGTGCGGTGCTGATTGCGTTTCAGGCGTATGAACGCATCAAGCAACCGGAGCCGCTGGGCGCGCCGTGGCTGAGCATCGGCGTGATCGTGTTCTCGCTGCTGCTGACCGCCGCGTTGCTGACGCTGCAACATCGGGTGATCAAGCAGACCGGCTCCAACGCCGTGCGCGCCGACTCGCTGCACTACCGCTCGGACATGCTGCTCAACGGCAGCATTCTGATCGCGCTGGTTCTCGCCGGCATGGGCTTTCATCAGCTCGATGCTTGGTTCGGTCTGGGGATTGCCGGGTACATTTTGTGGAGTGCGATCCAGATCGCCCGGGAAAGTTTTTCGGTGCTGATGGATGAGGAGCTGCCGACCGATGTCAGTCAGCACATGCTCGAACTGGCCTGCGGCGTACCCGGCGTACTGGGTGCACATGATCTGCGCACGCGGATTTCGGGCAACCACTGGTTCGTGCAGTTGCATCTGGAGTTGCCGGGAGAGCTGACGTTGTCAGTGGCCCACGGCATCAGCGATCAGGCGGCGGATGCGATTCACGCCGCCTACCCGCGAGCCGAGGTGCTGGTGCACGCCGACCCGCAGGAAGTGGTCAGGGCTGAACGGGCGCAGACCCGGCTTCAGTAAGACACCTGATAACCGCGACTGCTCAGGCAATTGCCCTGAGCCTGGCGGTAGGCCTGCACCACTTCGGGCGCCGGTTGGTACGTCGCGGTACGCGGATCGAAACCGCTTTGCTGCACCGCGTACTGGTAGCACTGGTAACCGTCCTGCTGCACCTGTTCCGGCGACTGACCGTTGGCCGGATAAGCCTCGACGTCATACCCCTGGGATTGCGGCTGCGGCGGCTGCTGCACCGGTGGCTCGACCACGACGTAATCCTGGGTGGCTTCCTGATATGCATAGTAGGAACCGGCCGCAAGAAACAGCAGCGCACCGCCGATCCACACTTCACGGGCGTAGTCCGGCAGGTACTGAATACGAATCCCGCGTGGCGGCTGCACGACGATGTAGCGCGGGCCTTGCGGGCGATACCAGTAGCCGCCGGAATAGAAGTAATCCTGACCGCGATACGGCACGCGATATTCACGATCCGGGAAGCGGTCGATCACATGCCCCGGGCGATATTGCGGGCCAGGGCCCCAACCGTTGCCATGCCCGTCCGGGCGACCCGGCCAGCGATTGTCATCGGGCCGGTTGCCGGTTTGCCACTGCTGGTTGTGGTAACCATTCTGCGGACGCTCGTCGCGGTAGTAGCCCTGACGCGGTTCCTGAATCTGGCGCACGGTGTCGGGACGTGGCTGGATCGGCAGGTTGTTCGCCGGTGGCGGTGGCGCCTGATGAACCGGTGCAGGCTGATTGGGTGCGCGGTTCTGGTTCTGCCATTGGCCGTTATTGTGCTGCTGGCCGTTGTGCTCGAATTGGCGGCTGTTGTCGCCGCGAATGATCTCGCTGTTCTGCGGCCGCGGCGGATTTTGCGGCGACGGATTGTTTTGCCCATGGGGCTGACGCTCACCGCCATGCCCCTGATTGCCCTGATGCTCACCGCCGTGCCCGTTATTCTCGGGGCCACGATTCTGTGGCTCGTCGGCCAACGCTAGGGCTCCGACGCTCACACACAGCAAACCAACACCGGCCAGACGCCAGATGCGCGACTTCATGCTTTTCCTCACTGCGGGTATTAAGAGGGCTTGTAGCTAAGACCGGGAATACGCACACCGGGTTCTGCGACAGGTTATCAGTCACGAAACTTATTTATTGAGGGAAGCCGTACATCGAGGCACAAAAATCGCAGACAAGAAAAAGGGAGACCCGTCGGCCTCCCTTTAGAGAACTTCGTCCTGGCTCGACGCTTTTGACGTCGGCTCACCTCACGCCGTCTTCTGGACAGTGTGCAGCTCGGGGGCCGGCACATCCCCGGTGGGGGTGGCGGCCGCGGCGGGCCTGATTGGGCGGGCCGCAGTGGACTGTGTTACCGAGCAGTGATTCTGGTGATAAGAATAGGCCGCAACGCGCGACAGATGATTGCGAAGATTGCTCAAATAAACACCGCTTGCGCAATTTTTAACCCTGGATAGATAATCCGCCGCAATAGTTACAACCAAGGACTGATTCATGAGCAAACTCGACCGTTACGACCTGAGTATTTTGGCGGAATTGCAGCGCGACGCCCGCATCTCCAACCAGGAACTGGCCGAGCGCATCGGTCTGTCGCCCTCGCCCTGCTCGCGCCGGGTCAAACAACTGGAGGATGACGGCTACATCTCGCGCCAGGTCGCCCTGCTCGATCGCAAGATGCTCGGCCTGAGCCTGACCGCCTACGTGCTGATCGGCATGGACCGGCACACCCCGGAACGTTTCGAGAACTTCGAAGCAGCGATCCGCACCTTGCCGCAAGTGCTGGAATGCAGCCTGGTGACGGGCGTGGATGCCGACTATCAGTTGAAAGTGGTGGTGCCGGACATGGATCACTATCAGAAGCTGCTGCTGGGACACCTGACCCGGATTGAAGGGGTGACCAGCGTGCGTTCGAGCTTTGTGCTCAATCAAGTGCTCAACAGCACCGAGTTGCCGCTGACTCATCTGCGCAGCTGAAACCGTCTTCGCGAGCAAGCTCGCTCCCACATTTGAAATGCACTTCCCTGTGGGAGCGAGCTTGCTCGCGAAGAGGCCGGTGCAGGCGACGAATGACTGCGGCACACCGACGCAGGTCAATGCTGCGTCGTTCGCCGCTGGCGTATACTCCCGGCCGCCCTTTCAGCCGCGCAGCGCCGGAGATGCCCGATGGATCCTGCAGTATTCGAAGAGTGGATGATGACTGGCCTGGTCAGCATCCTGATCATTTTCATGGGTTTCATCGTCTGGGATCTGGCGAAGAAGTCCAAGGCCGGGCGTTTCGGCTCGTTCATTCTGTTCTTCGTGCTGGGTCTGGGCGTGGCCGCGTTCATCATCAAGAGTGTGGTGATCGGCCTGATCGAATCCGGCGCTCTATAACCGCGCCGGCACTTCCTTCCACTGGCCCTGATCGAGCCCTTCAAGCGTCCAGTCGCCAATCCTGACCCGCACCAGCCGTAACGTCGGCAGCCCCACCGCGGCAGTCATCCGTCGCACCTGACGGTTGCGTCCCTCTCGAATCACCAACTCCAGCCAACGGGTCGGCACGCTTTTGCGAAAGCGTACCGGCGGATTGCGTGGCCACAGTTCAGGCTCATCCAGTTGCCGCGCCTCGGCGGGCAGAGTCATGCCGTCGTTCAGCTCGACACCGTCGCGCAGACGCTGCAGTTGTTCTGCCGTCGGCTCGCCTTCGACCTGCACCCAGTACGTCTTCGGCAACTTGTGTTTCGGGTCGGCGATCCGCGCCTGCAACTGACCGTCATTAGTCAGCAACAACAAACCTTCACTGTCGCGATCCAGGCGCCCCGCCGGATAAATGCCCGGCACATCGATGAAATCCTTGAGCGTCGCCCGCCCGCCTTCATCGCTGAATTGCGTGAGGACATCGAACGGTTTGTTGAACAGGATCAGCTTCGGCTCGGCCGGCGGCGCCTTGGCGACACGACGTGGAGCTGAGGGCGAAGGCTTCGCGCCAGGGCGGCGGGAAGGAGGACGCGGGGGACGGGACATGGCGAAAAGAACATCTGACGGTCAGGGCTGCTAATGCTAGTGCCCCGACCGCCAAATGACCACGACTAACCGTTAACGGAACGGCGGCTCGTCGAAGCTGCGCAGTTTGCGCGAGTGCAGCGAGTTGAGTTCGGTGCGCAGCAGATCCACCGCCTCGATGCCGATCTTCAAGTGCTGACTGACCGCACGCTCGTAGAACGCGTTGGCCGAACCCGGCAGCTTGATTTCGCTGTGCAGCGGTTTATCCGAGACGCACAGCAACGTGCCGTAAGGCACTCGCAGGCGATAACCCTGGGCGGCGATGGTGCCGCTTTCCATGTCCACCGCCACAGCGCGGGACAGGTTGATCAACGGACGTTCCTGGGCCCAGCGCAATTCCCAGTTACGGTCATCGTAGGTCAGCACGGTGCCGGTGCGCAGACGCTTTTTCAGCTCCTCGCCCTTCTCGCCGGTGATATTGGCCGCGGCTTGTTGCAGCGCCAGTTGCACTTCGGCCAGCGCCGGGATCGGAATATTCGGCGGCACCACACGGTCGAGAATCCCGTCGCGACGCATGTAGGCGTGCGCCAGCACGTAGTCGCCGATGGTCTGCGACTGGCGCAGGCCGCCGCAGTGGCCAATCATCAGCCAGCAATGCGGACGCAGCACCGCCAAGTGGTCGGTGATGTTCTTGGCGTTGGACGGGCCGACACCGATGTTGACCAGGGTCACGCCATGGCCGTCGTTGGCGATCAGGTGATAGGCCGGCATCTGGTAGCGGTGCCAGACCACGCCAGCGGCAATCGCCGAAGCTTCGCCGTGATCCATGCCCTTCTCGATGATCACATTGCCCGGCAGGACCATACGCACGAAACGCGGGTCTTTGCGCAGTTGCTCCAGGCCATGGACGATGAACTGGTCGACGTAGCGATGGTAGTTGGTCAGCAGAATCCACGGCTGCACATGGCGCCAGTCGCTGCCGGTGTAGTGCACCAGACGACGCAGCGAGAAGTCGACCCGCGCGGCGTCAAACAGCGCCAGTGGCAGCGGATCGGTGTTTTCCCAATCGTAGAGACCATCGGCGATGCCATCGGTGGCGGCGGACAGGTCGGTACTCGGGAACACTCGCGCCAGCACCGCAGCGGTGACGCCGGAGCCGGCCAGCTCATCGCCCTGCTCGACCACGTACGGGTACGGAATGTTCTGCTGGCTGACGCCGACTTCCACGGTCACGGTGAAGTCGTGCATCAACGGCACCAGTTGTTCCAGCAGGTATTTGCGGAACGCCTTGGGGTGGGTGACGGTGACGCTGTAAGTGCCCGGCAGTTGCACCTTGGCATAGGCGCGGGTGGTCTGCGGGACTTCGCCCTGACACAGGTAGGTCAGACGCAGTTCGGGATAACGAAACAGAGCGCGCTGTTCGGCGTCGGGCTCGACGCGATCCTTGAGGTAACGCTTGAGCGCCGAGTTCAGCGCAGTGGTGGCCCGCTCATGCAGCTCGGCCAGACGATCCACGGCTTGCTCGGCGGTTTGAACGACAATAAACGCTTCGGTCACGATCAGCTTCCTGTGTTCTGACTTGCAGAGCTTCATCTTGCCTGCATCGTGGTCTCACGGGAACAGTGGCGTTGTGGCTGTACCCAAATCTTTCAAACAACGCGAATCCCAGTGGGAGCTGGCTTGCCAGCGATGAGGCCGGCACATTCGATATCAATGTTGACTGGCAGGTCGCCATCGCTGGCAAGCCAGCTCCCACAGGGTTTTGCAGTGTTCGAGGGACCGGGGTCAGAAACCCTGCGGGGTTGAGCGGGTGACGATGGCTTCGATGTCCAGGCCCCGCGGCAATGCGCCATAGACCCGGCCGCCACCGTTCAGCCGACTGGCAATAAACGCATCACTGACCGCCGCATTCCCCGCCTCCAGCAACAACTTGGCTTGCAACCCCAGCGCTATATCTTCAGTCAGTTGCCGCGCGCGGTATTGAATATCGCTGGTGTCCTTGAACTGCGCCTGCAACTGCTGAATATGCGCGGCCAGGCGCTTGTCGCCGTGCCCGTCACCCAACTCGCTGAACAGCACATCGAGCACACCCGGCTCTTTCGACAGTGCGCGCAACACGTCGAGGCACTGCACATTCCCCGAGCCTTCCCACGTCGAGTTGACCGGCGCTTCGCGATACAGCCGTGGCAGGATGCTCTCCTCGACATACCCGGCACCACCCATGCACTCGGCGGCTTCGTTGATCATTGCGGGGGCGCGTTTGCAGATCCAGTACTTGCCCACCGCCGTCACCAGCCGGGCGAATTGTGCTTCGTGGCGGTCATCCAGATGATCCAGCGCCTTGCCCATGCGCAGGCTCAGCGCCAGTGCGGCCTCGCTTTCCAGCGCCAGATCGGCCAACACGTTCTGCATCAACGGTTGCTCGCTGAGCAGTTTGCCGCCGACCGAACGGTGCGCGCAGTGATGGCTGGCCTGAGTCAGCGCCTGACGCATCAGCGAGCTGGAGCCGACCATGCAATCGAAACGGGTCATCGCCACCATCTCGATGATGGTTGGTACGCCGCGCCCCTCCTCGCCGACCATCCATGCCAGCGCGCCGCGAAACTCCACTTCACTGGAGGCGTTGGACTGGTTGCCGAGTTTGTTTTTCAGGCGCTGGATGTAGAACTGATTGCGCGTGTCGTCGGGGCGATGGCGCGGCAGCAGGAAGCAGGTCAGGCCCTTGTCGGTCTGCGCCAGCGTCAGGAACGCATCGCACATCGGCGCCGAGCAGAACCACTTGTGCCCGACCAGTTCATAGGCCTGGCCCGGGCCACTGGCACCCACCGGGTAAGCCTTGGTGGTATTGGCCCGCACGTCGGTGCCGCCCTGTTTCTCGGTCATCGCCATACCGATGGTCACGCCGGCCTTGTGCGCCATACCGACATTGCGCGGGTCGTACTCGGTGGCAAGGATTTTCGGCAGCCACTGTTCGGCCAGATCCGGCTGCAAACGCAGGGCCGGGACGCTGGCGAACGTCATGGTCAACGGGCAACCGCTACCCGCCTCGGCCTGGCTGTGCAGATAGCTCATCGAGGCGCGGGCAACATGCGCGCCGTCCTGCGGATGAGTCCAGGGTGACGAGGTCAGGCCATGTTCGATCGCAGTGCGCATCAGCTCATGATAGGCCGGATGAAACTCCACCAGATCAATGCGATGGCCGTAACGGTCATGGCTGACGAACACCGGTTTGTTCTGATTGGCGAGGAACCCGGCTGCCATCAGCGGTCCGCCGGCCAGCGCACCGTAGGCATCGATCCGCGACTCGGCCCAACCGGCGCCAAAGCGGCGCGACCACTCCTGCAATGGCAGGTCGATGCGGTACAGGTTGGCACCGTCCAGCGATGGCGGCTGGTTGGTGACTTCGTGGGTTTCGGCGAACTGATGCAGGTTCATGACGGGGCTCCTTTGGTCAGCCAAGGGATTCAGTTAAGCACCGGCCCGTGACTGATCAAAGTGTCATATGCGCCGAACTGTCGGCGCTTTCACCCTGTTACGCGCTGAGCACCCGACGCTCCAGCGCCGTCTGCAGGTCTTCGAATTTCACCGGTTTGTTCAGGTAATCGATGCGCGTACCCGGCGCGCAATGCTCGCGATCCGTGCCCTGCGCCAGCATGAACACCGGCAGACTGGCGCAGCCGGGCAACGCATGAATCTGGCAGCACAGCGACGCCCCTTCGTGGGAGGGCAACTGGCAATCGATCAGCACCGCATCGAAGGCCTCGCGCTGCAGATAATCCAGCGCCGCCGCGCCGTTGTCCGCCGTGCGTACGCGGAACCCCAGTTTGAGCAGCATGCCGCGCATCACCAGTTGGTTGACGCTGTTGTCGTCGACCAGCAATACCGTGCAGTCCTGCGGCGCACGGATCCGCTCCTGCAGCGGGGCCGGGCTCGGCGCCGCTTCGACCGCCGGCAGTTCGAACTCGACGTCCAGCTGAAAACGGCTGCCACGCCCGGGTTCGGAACGATGGGTGAGCTTGCCGCCGAGCAGTTCCACCAGTTGCCGACAGATCGCCAGCCCCACGCCCAGGCCACCGTATTCGCGGGTCATCGAGCCGTCGAGCTGGAAGAAGCGCTGATACAGCGTCGCCTCGCCCAGATCGGTGAAACCGATGCCGGTGTCGATCACCGCAAACGACAGCGCCAAGCGGTTTTCCGCCGCCGGCTTTCCGGTGACGCGCAGAGCCAGGCCACCGACCCGGGTGAACTTGATCGCATTGTCCAGCAGGCACTCCAGGCACTGCGCCAGTTTTGCACTGTCGCCGTGCAAGCGATCCGGCAGGGTCGGCAGCACCTCGACTTTGAAGTCCAGCGACTTGCTCGCCGCGTTGCCGTCGAACTGCATGCGCAAGGCCTCGACCACCGCGCGCAGGCTGAAGCTGCCCGGCGTCGCCTTGAGCTTGCCGGCCTGCAATTCGGTGAGGGTGAGGATGCCGTTGACCATGCGCATCATGTCCCGCGCAGAACCGGCGGCGGTTTGCTGGTATTGCTCCAGTTCAGGCTCCAGCTCGACGGTCTGCATCAGTTCCAGCGAACCGATCACGCCGTTCATCGGCGTGCGCAATTCGTGGGTCAGGGTCGCGAGGAATTCATCCTTGAGCTTGTTGCTGTGTGCCAGTTGCTGGTTGAGCACTTCGAGTTTCTGCCCGGCGTCGAACAGGGTCTGCGCCTGTTGCTCGCGCATCGCGTTGATGCGGTCGGCCAGCGCCAGCGACAGTAGCGCGACTTCGATCGCCGAACCGATCTGACTGGCGTACATGGTCAGGAACACGTTCGGCAGCAGGCCCAGCACCATCAGCGTATTGACGATGCCGCCGAGCAGGAATGCCGACCAGGCAATGATGAAATAACGCGCCACCCGCAAGCCGCGCCACCAGGCGAGAATCCCGGCGGCGAAGATCACCACGGTGAACACCAGCGCCAACAGGGTCGCCAGGCGCAGCGACAATGCGTAACTGGTCATCAGCGACAGCCCGACCACCAGCGCGCCGAATGCGATCAGGGCAATCAGCAGATAGTCGAGCCAGCGGCTGTGGGTTCTGGTCTGCAGGAAACTGCGGGCGAACTGGCTGCCGAACAGCCCGGCGCAACCGATGAAGAACGGCGTGGCGGCGTTGGCCCACCACGGATTGTCCGGCCAGAAATACTCGACCGCCGCGCCGTTCACCGACAGTTGATAAAGGCCGAACGAGGCGATGTAGAAGATGTAATAAAGGTAGCTGGTGTCGCGCACGCTCAAGTAGATGAACAGGTTGTAGACCAGCATCCCCAGCAGCACACCATAAATAATCCCCAGCACATACAGGCGCACCGGCTGGTCTTCGAGGTAAGCCGTGCTCGACCATAACGTCACTGGTGCCTGAATCGAACCTTCACTGGCCAGACGCAGGTACACGGTTTTTTGCTGATCAGGGGCGAAGGTCAGGTCGAACAGGTAATTGTTCTGCCGGATTTCGCGACTGGCGAACGGCAAAGCGTCGCCGGTTTGCCGGATCAGGCGGTAGTCGCCATTGGCATCGGCCATATAAAGGTCGAGGTGATCGAGCGGCGGATACGCCAGCTCCAGCAGCCAGGTGCGCTGCGCGGCCGGATTGTTCGGACGGTAATGCAGATCGATCTTCAGCCAGAACGCCGAGCGCGAGTAACCGGCATTGAGCGTGGCTTTGTCGTGGGGTTTGAAATTGCCCGCCGCCGCTTGAGCGCGAACGTCGGCGATGTTCGCCTGACCGCTCGGGTCTTCGAACACCTGCAAGGAGCGGCCCAGCGGGAGGCTCTGGGTATTTTCGTCGAACTCGACGGCGCTTGCGAGGAGGGGCAAGCAGAACAGCAACATCAGCAAATAGCGCATTGAAGCCCCAGCGTGGCTCGTCCGGTTGTGTCAGGAAGCCCCCCATTCCCTTTGAGTAGACGTAAAACCGGTATTACCTGTTATTGGTTTGGATCCAGACTAGCATAGCCGTTGATGGCCATTGAGCACCATCGAAATTTTTCCTGCAAAGGCTCTAGAACGGGCGTTTCAGAGCAAAGCTGCGGACTAGAGCTGTTGAGTTGGTCAACTCAATCATTGCGATCCGCTTTTGTGGCGAGGGAGCTTGCTCCCGCTCGGCTGCGCAGCAGTCGTAAAACCTGTAAATACGCTGTAGCTGAATAAATGCAGGGGGCTGCTTCGCAACCCAGCGGGAGCAAGCTCCCTCGCCACAATGGTAGCTGCAGTGTTGTCCGACAATCTGCTCGCAAACACCGTCAGGACTGAACCCCAAAATCAGGTTTGGTGGTAAGCTCGCGCACCATGAATATCTACAGCTCCCGCCCCGTTGTCCTCTGTCTCTCCGGCCACGACCCCAGTGGTGGCGCCGGCTTGCAGGCAGATATCGAAGCCTTGCTTGCGCAGGGTTGCCATGCGGCTCCGGCCGTCACCGCCCTGACCGTGCAAGACACCGTCAACGTCACTGACTTCCGCGTCCTCGACCGTGAGTGGGTACTGGCCCAGGCCAATGCCGTGCTCAACGACTCCGAAGTCGCAGCGGTCAAACTGGGCATGCTCGGTTCGCTGGAAATGGTCGACACTGTGGTCGAACTGCTTTCTGCGCACCCGCACCTGCCGGTGGTCTGCGACCCGGTGCTGCGTGCCGGCGGCGGCGGACGACTGGGCAAGGATGAAGTCGGTTACGCGATGCGCGAGCGTCTGCTGCCACTGTCGATCATTGCCACCCCCAACCTGCCCGAAGCGCGGATCCTCGCTGAACTGCCCGAAGGCACCGCGGACGAATGCGCGGAAAAACTCCTGCCGTTCGTCAAAAACCTGCTGATCACCGGCGGCCACGGCGACGAAACTGAAATCCACAATCGCCTGTACGGCCGTGACGGCCTGCGTGACACCTTCTATTGCCAGCGTCTGCCAGGCAGTTATCACGGTTCCGGTTGTACCCTGGCCAGCGCTATCGCCGGTCGTCTGGCCCAGGGCGAACACCTCGCCAGCGCCGTACGCACGGCGCTGGATTACACCTGGCGCACCCTGCGCGATGCCGAACAACTGGGCAAAGGCCAGTTCGTGCCGCGTCGTCTGCCGCTGGATTTTTGCTCGTAACGTCGTGAGGTCTGCCTGATGAAACTACGTGGCCTGTACGCCATCACCGACAGCCAGTTGCTGGCGGGCAAGTTTCTGTCGTACGTGGAGGCGGCGCTGGAAGGCGGCGTCACCCTGTTGCAATACCGCGACAAAAGCAGCGACGAGGCCCGACGCCTGCGCGAGGCCGAAGCCCTGCGTGACCTGTGCGAACGCTACAAGACGCAGTTGATCATCAACGATGACGCCGAACTGGCCGCGCGCCTGAACGTCGGCGTGCACCTGGGACAGACCGACGGCCCGCTGTCGCCGACCCGCGCCTTGCTCGGCTCCAAAGCCATCATCGGGTCGACCTGCCACGCGCAACTCGAACTGGCCGAGCAAGCCGCCAAAGAAGGCGCGAGTTATGTCGCCTTCGGTCGCTTCTTCAATTCCAGCACCAAACCCGGCGCGCCAAGCTGCAGCCTCGATCTGCTCGACGAGGCCAAACGCAAGCTGCATCTGCCGGTCTGCGCGATTGGCGGCATCACCCTCGACAACGCCGCGCCGCTGGTGGCCCACGGTGTCGACCTGCTGGCGGTGGTCCACGGCTTGTTCGGTGCCCAGAGCACCACCGAAGTGACCCGCCGCGCCCGCGCCTTCAACGAACTTCTGAAAATCTGATTTGAGAGCCCGAACATGTCTCGTTCTGAAACCCTGTTTGCCAATGCCCAGAAACACATACCCGGTGGCGTGAACTCGCCGGTTCGCGCGTTCAAGAGCGTGGGCGGCACACCGCTGTTCTTCAAGCATGCCGAAGGCGCCTACGTCACTGACGAAGACGACAAGCGTTATGTGGATTACGTCGGTTCGTGGGGGCCGATGATCCTCGGCCACAGTCACCCGGATGTGCTCGACGCGGTGCGCAATCAACTGCAACACGGCCTGTCCTACGGTGCGCCGACCGCGATGGAAACCGAGATGGCCGATCTGGTCTGCTCACTGGTGCCGTCGATGGACATGGTGCGCATGGTCAGCTCCGGCACCGAAGCGACCATGAGTGCGATTCGTCTGGCCCGTGGCTACACCGGTCGTGACAGCATCATCAAGTTCGAAGGTTGCTACCACGGTCACTCCGACAGCCTGCTGGTCAAGGCCGGTTCCGGCGCACTGACTCAAGGCGTGCCGAGCTCCGCCGGTGTACCGGCAGCATTTGCCAAACACACCTTGACCCTGCCGTTCAACGACATCGACGCGGTTGAGAAGATGCTCGCCGAAGTCGGTCAGGATGTCGCCTGCATCATCGTCGAGCCAGTGGCGGGCAACATGAACTGCGTGCCGCCGGCACCGGGCTTTCTCGAAGGCCTGCGTTCGCTGTGCGACAAGCATGGCGTGGTGCTGATTTTCGACGAAGTGATGACCGGTTTCCGTGTTGCCCTCGGTGGTGCCCAGGCGTACTACGGCGTAACCCCGGATCTGACCACCTTCGGCAAGATCATCGGCGGCGGCATGCCGGTCGGCTGCTTCGGCGGCAAGCGCGAAATCATGCAGCGCATTGCGCCGCTGGGCCCGGTGTATCAGGCCGGGACCCTGTCGGGCAACCCGCTGGCAATGGCTGCCGGTTTGACCACCCTGCGCCTGATCAGCCGTCCCGGTTTCCACGCCGAGCTGACCGATTACACCACGCGCCTGCTCGATGGCCTGCAACAACGCGCCGATGCGGCGGGCATTCCGTTCGTCACCACGCAAGCGGGTGGCATGTTCGGCCTGTACTTCAGCGGTGCCGACGACATCGTCACCTTTGAAGACGTGATGGCCAGCGACGCTGCGCTGTTCGGTCGCTTCTTCCACCTGATGCTGGAAGGCGGCGTGTACTTGGCGCCGAGCGCATTCGAAGCCGGTTTCACCTCGATCGCCCACGGCGAAGCCGAGCTGAAAATCACTCTGGACGCTGCCGAGCGCGCCTTCGCCGCACTGAAGTAATCGCCGTGCCGCTGACGTTGGCCATCGCCAGCGTCAGCTTTTACCTACACCCAAGCCGTTTTTCCCACGCCTCTGCTAAAAATCGGCAAGAAAGTGGGCGATATATTCCCCGCGCAGCAGAAAAACGAGTAAAGACTTTGTAAGGTTGGCCCTGCTTATTTCATAATGCGCGCTTATTGGATCCCTCGATGGGTCCGCGTGCCCTTCAGAGGTAAGTCGATTCCCATGAACCGCACCGGCCGCACCCTTGCCTTGGGCTGCCTGTTGCTCCTTCAGCCCCTGCTCGCGCATGCACAAGCAGGCGGCAACTCGTTGTTGATCCCGGCGATGGGTCGTTGCACCCTCAATACCCAGCCGCAAGACGTCACGCAGGCACTGGCCGCCTGCCAGAAAGCGGCGGACGAAGGGGATGCACAAGCGCAATACGAGTTGGGTGAGTTCTACTACGACGGCAAGAATGCGCCACGCGATCTCAATCAAGCCCTGAGCTATTTCGAAAAGGCCTCGTTGCAAGGCCACGCTCAGGCGCAGTTCAAGCTCGGCACCATGTTCTTCCACGGCGAAGGCGTGCAGGCCAACAACATTCAGGCGTACATCGTGCTGAAGATGGCCGCGGTCAACGGCGCCGAAGATGCGCTGGACACCGCCGACGAAGTCTCCGAAAAAATGTCCCGCGAAGACCTCGAAACCGCGACCCAGGTGCTGGGGCAAATTTTCCGTAAATACCTGATGGAACTGCAGAACGCCGATGGGCGTACGCCGTTTTCGCCATTGCCATAAGAGCTTTTGTGGCGAGGGGATTTATCCCCGATGGGTTGCGTAGCAGCCCCAAAACCCTGCAATCAAGTTCCTTCTGACATACCTTGCTGAATGGACTTGCGACTGCTTCGCAGTCGATCGGGGATAAATCCCCTCGCCACAAATCATTTCAAATCCAGATCCGGGCTTACTTCTCAGGCATCGGCATCGGAAACGGCATCACATTGCCGACCGCACCGCGGGCTTCGCTGATTTTCGGGGTGCCCAGACGTTCCACCTCGTCGATGCGCACGATCGAATGCATCGGCACAAAGCTGCGCACCACGCCTTCGAACTGCGCCTTGAGCTTCTCTTCGCTCGGATCGACCACCACTTGCGTGCGCTCGCCAAAGACGAACTCTTCCACTTCCAGAAAACCCCACAGATCACTTTGATAGATCTGCTTGGCGTACATTTCGAACACCTGGCCCTGGTTGAGGAAAATCACCTTATAGATTGGAGCTTCGCGTTTGGTCATGGCGGGGGGATAACATCGGGGATAAAAATGAGGGCGCAAACTATAGCATAGCCACCGGACGCGCAGCGGTAGGAACCTGAGGGCTTGTTCCCTATAATGCGCGGTTCTTTGAATCACGTGACGACCAAAATCCATGGCCAAGAAGCTTTACATCGAAACCCACGGTTGCCAGATGAACGAGTACGACAGCTCGCGCATGGTCGATCTGCTGGGCGAACATCAGGCCCTGGAAGTCACCGCCCGTGCCGAAGACGCCGACGTGATTCTGCTCAACACCTGCTCGATCCGCGAACGTGCTCAGGATCGGGTGTACTCGCAGCTCGGCCGCTGGCGCGAACTGAAACTGGCCAACCCGGACATGGTGATCGCCGTCGGCGGTTGCGTCGCCAGCCAGGAAGGCGCGGCGATCCGTGATCGCGCCCCGTATGTCGACGTGGTCTTCGGCCCGCAAACCCTGCACCGTCTGCCGGAAATGATCGACGCCGCACGCAGCAGCAAGCTGCCGCAGGTCGACGTCTCGTTCCCGGAAATCGAGAAATTCGACCATTTGCCCGAGCCGCGCATCGACGGCCCGAGCGCTTACGTGTCGGTGATGGAAGGCTGCAGCAAATACTGCACGTTCTGCGTGGTGCCTTACACCCGTGGTGAAGAAGTCAGCCGGCCGTTCGATGACGTGATCGCCGAGATCATCCACCTCGCCGAAAACGGCGTGCGTGAAGTGACCCTGTTGGGGCAGAACGTCAACGGCTATCGCGGCCTGACCCACGATGGGCGTCTGGCCGATCTGGCCGAGCTGATCCGCGTGGTCGCCGCCGTCGACGGTATCGACCGTATCCGCTACACCACCTCGCACCCGCTGGAGTTCTCCGACAGCCTGATCCAGGCCCACGCCGAAGTGCCGGAGCTGGTCAAACACCTGCACTTGCCGGTGCAGTCGGGTTCCGACCGGATCCTCGCGGCGATGAAGCGCAACCACACCGCGCTGGAGTACAAGTCCAAGCTGCGCAAACTGCGCGCTGCCGTGCCGGGCATCTGCATCAGTTCGGATTTCATCGTTGGCTTCCCGGGCGAGACCGAAAAAGACTTCGAACAAACCATGAAGCTGATTGCCGATGTCGGCTTCGACTTCTCCTATTCGTTCGTCTACAGCCAGCGTCCGGGCACGCCGGCGGCCGATCTGGCCGATGACACCCCGGAAGAGCTGAAGAAAGAACGCCTGAACGCCTTGCAGCATCGCTTGAATCAGCAAGGGTTCGAGATCAGCCGACAAATGGTCGGTTCGATCCAGCGCATTCTGGTCACCGACTACTCGAAGAAAGACCCGGGCGAGCTGCAAGGGCGTACCGAGAATAATCGTATCGTCAACTTCCGCTGCGATAATCCGACCCTGATCGGCCAGTTCGCCGACGTGCACATCGACGCGGCGCAACCGCATTCGCTGCGCGGCTCGCTGGTCCAGTAAACGCAAGGCGTCAGAGTGCCTCTGTGGCGAGGGAGCTTGCTCCCGCTCGGTTGCGAAGCAGCCGCAAACCAGACACCTCGACCATCTTGAAAGATCGAGGCTGGAGGATTTGGGAGCGCTTCGCACTCCAGCGGGAGCAAGCTCCCTCGCCACAGTTATCCAGTGAGACCGTTTTAAGAGCTTTCGCACCCACGCCACTGGCGTTATCCTTGATTTCATCTTAATTGCCCCAGGGCGGCTAAATACGACCTTGAACGCACCCATAGAACCACATCGTTTTATCCTCGAGCCCTTTGAGGCTCGCCGCTTCGCCAATCTGTGCGGGCAGTTCGACGAGCATCTGCGCTTGATCGAACAGCGCCTGGCCATCGAGATCCGCAACCGCGGAAACCAGTTCGAACTGATCGGCGAACCCAAGCACACCACGTCTGCGGAAAACCTGCTGCGCCGCCTGTACCGCGAAACCAAGGGTACCGAGCTGTCGCCGGACCTGGTGCACCTGTTCCTCCAGGAATCGGCCGTCGTCGAACTGGACAATCACGCTCCCGCTGAAGCCTCCGTCGCCCTGCGCACCAAGAAAGGCATGATTCGCCCCCGTGGCTTGAATCAGTTGCGCTACGTGAAGGAAATCCTCGGCAACGACATCAACTTCGGCATTGGTCCGGCCGGTACCGGCAAGACTTATCTGGCGGTGGCTTGCGCCGTTGATGCCCTGGAGCGCGAGCAGATCCGCCGCATCCTGCTGGTGCGTCCGGCGGTTGAAGCCGGTGAGAAGCTCGGCTTCCTGCCCGGTGACCTGGCGCAGAAGATCGACCCGTACCTGCGCCCGCTCTATGACGCGCTCTACGAGATGCTCGGCTTCGAATACGTGGCCAAGCTGATCGAACGTCAGGTGATCGAAGTCGCGCCGCTGGCCTACATGCGCGGTCGGACGCTGAACAACAGCTTCATCATTCTCGACGAAAGCCAGAACACCACCGTCGAGCAGATGAAAATGTTCCTGACCCGGATCGGCTTTGGCTCCACCGCGGTCATCACCGGCGACATCACCCAGGTCGACCTGCCGCGCGGCACCAAGTCCGGGCTGCATCATGTGATCGAAGTGCTCAAGGATGTTCCGGGCATCAGCTTCACCCACTTCCAGCCCAAAGACGTCGTGCGCCATCCGTTGGTGCAGCGGATCGTCGAGGCCTACGAGCGCTTCGAGACCCGTGCCGAAGCCGCCAGGGAAACCTCGCGCGATGCTTGAGCTGGATCTGCAAATCGCTACCGAAGCGAACGCCCCGAGTGAAGCCGACTTCCGCCAATGGTGCGAACTGGCCCTGCGCCAGCGCAGCGCCGACTCGGAAATGACCATTCGCCTGGTCGACGAGGAAGAAGGCCGCAAACTCAATCACACCTGGCGCCACAAGGATTACGCGACCAACGTCCTGTCTTTCCCGGCGGAAGTCCCGGACGAATTCCTCGACATCCCGCTGCTCGGCGATCTGGTGATCTGCGTGGCGGTGGTCGAACGCGAAGCTGCCGAACAAGGCAAGGAACTCAAGGCCCATTGGGCACATCTAGTCATTCACGGCTGCTTGCATCTGCTCGGTTACGACCATATAGATGACGACGAAGCTGAAGAAATGGAAGCACTGGAACGCGAGTTGCTTGCCGAACTGGGCTACCCCGATCCGTACGCGGACGACGAAACCGAAACATCCCCTATCGTTACAACAAAGGATTCAGAGTAATCGCTATGAGCGAAGATCGATCGAGCAACGGGCAGAAGTCATGGCTGGGTAAACTGACCCAGGCTTTTGCCCACGAGCCGAAGAACCGTCAGGAGCTGCTTGAGCTGCTGCGTGATGCACATCAGAACAAACTGCTGGACAGCGAAGCGCTGGCCATTGTCGAAGGCGCCATTCAGGTGGCTGACCTGCAAGTACGCGACATCATGGTCCCGCGCTCGCAGATGATCAGCATCAAGGCGACCCAGACCCCTCGTGAATTCCTTCCGGCCGTGCTCGACTCGGCGCACTCTCGCTACCCGGTCATTGGCGAAAGCCACGACGACGTGATGGGTGTGTTGCTGGCCAAGGACCTGCTGCCGCTGATCCTCAAGGAGAACGGCGACAGCTTCAACATCAAGGACCTGCTGCGCCCGGCCACCTTCGTGCCGGAGTCCAAGCGTCTGAACGTGTTACTGCGTGAATTCCGCGCCAATCACAACCACATGGCTATCGTCATTGACGAATACGGCGGCGTGGCTGGTCTGGTCACGATCGAAGACGTGCTGGAACAGATCGTCGGCGACATCGAAGACGAGCACGACGTCGAAGAAGACAGCTACATCAAGCCGCTGCCCAGCGGTGATTTCCTGATCAAGGCCCTGACGCCGATCGAAAACTTCAACGAGTTCTTCGACAGCGAATTCTCCGACGACGAGTTCGACACCGTCGGCGGTCTGGTGATGAGCGCGTTCGGGCACTTGCCAAAACGTAACGAAATCACTGAAATCGGCGCCTATCGTTTCCGCATCCTGAACGCCGACAGCCGTCGGATTCATTTGCTGCGACTGACGCCAATCGCTCGTTAAATCTAAGGATTGGGGTATGTCATCAGCTATTTCCTGTATCGCGTTGCGCCTGAAAGCGGGCCAGGCAAGGCGCAGTCCGCAGGGAATGGCATTCCCTTTCCAAGGACTGCAACGCAGCATGGCCCGCTTTCAGGCGTAACCCGGAGGGCCGGGCCTGCTGTTACGCAGGGCTGCGTTGCTCGTCGTTCATTTGAAAAACCAAACTTCACTCCTCGCGCCTTGCCCTGCGTAACAGCAGACCCGGCGCGATACAGGAAATAGCTGATGACATACCCCCTGCGCTGGACAACCCGCCCCGGCTGGCCCGGTAACCTGCTGGCCGTGGCGGCCGGTGCAATCACTACCCTCGCCCTGGCCCCGTTCAACATCTGGCCGCTGGCTTTGCTCGCGGTCGGCCTGTTCTACGCCGGCCTGCGTGAGCTGAAACCGCGTCAGGCGCTGGGCCGTGGCTGGTGCTTCGGTTTCGGACTGTTCGGTGCCGGCACCAGCTGGATCTACTACAGCATCCACCATTTCGGTGGCGCATCGGTGCTGCTGGCCGGGTTCCTGATGCTGCTGTTCACCGCAGCGATCGCGTTCTTCTTCGCCCTGCCCGCCTGGGTCTGGGCGCGCTGGTTGCGCCGCAATGAAGCACCGCTGGCCGATGCACTGGCGTTTGCCGCGCTGTGGGTCGGCCAGGAAGCCTTTCGTGGCTGGTTCCTCACCGGTTTCCCGTGGCTCTACTCCGGCTACAGCCAGCTCGATGGCCCGTTGGCCGGGCTCGCGCCGGTCGGCGGCATGTGGCTGGTATCGTTCGTTCTGGCGCTGACTGCAGCGCTGATCTACAACGCGCCCCGTTTGTTGCAATCCGGTCGCAAGGGCTTTATCGCGGCAGGCCTGGTGTTGCTGGTCGGGCCATGGGTGGCGGGCATTGCGCTCAAGGGCCACGCCTGGACCAGTCCGTCCGGTCCGGCACTGAGCGTTGCCGCGATTCAGGGCAACGTCGAACAAAGCATGAAGTGGGACCCGGCGCAGCTCAATGCGCAACTGGCGCTGTACCGCGACCTGAGTTTCCGCTCCAAACCGGTGGACCTGCTGATCTGGCCGGAAACCGCGGTGCCGGTGCTCAAGGAGTCCGCCGAGGGCTACCTGAACATGATGGGTAACTTCGCCGCCGAGCGTAAATCGGCGTTGATCACCGGCGTACCGATCCGCGAGACGGTTCGTCACGAAAAACGCTTCTTCAACGGCATTACCGTGGTCGGCGAAGGCGATGGTACCTACCTCAAGCAGAAATTGGTGCCGTTCGGCGAATACGTGCCGTTGCAGGATCTGCTGCGCGGCTTGATCGCGTTCTTTGACTTGCCGATGTCCGACTTCGCTCGCGGTCCGGCGGATCAGCCGCTGCTGCAAGCCAAGGGTTATCAGATTGCGCCATTCATCTGCTACGAAGTGGTGTACCCGGAGTTCGCTGCAGGTCTGTCGGCACGCAGCGACTTGCTGCTGACGATCAGCAACGATACCTGGTTCGGCACCTCGATTGGCCCGTTGCAGCACCTGCAAATGGCGCAGATGCGCGCACTTGAAGCGGGCCGCTGGATGATCCGTGCCACGAACAATGGCGTGACCGGACTGATCAACCCGTTCGGTCATATCACCGAGCAGATCCCGCAGTTCGAGCAGGGCATTTTGTATGGCGAAGTGGTGCCGATGCACAACCTGACGCCGTACCTGCAATGGCGCTCGTGGCCGCTGATCGTCGTCTGTGTGCTGCTGTTTGGCTGGGCGCTGATGGCAAGCCGGATGTCGAAAACCCTTTAAAAGCAGGTCACTGACCTGTGGCGAGGGAGCTTGCTTCCGCTCGGCTGCGAAGCAGTCGTAAATCCAGCGCCCGCGATCTGTCTAAGACAGTGCGTTTACCTGGATCAGGCCTGCTGCGCAGGCCAGCGGGAGCAAGCTCCCTCGCCACAAAAGGCCTCACTGCCACTGAGTGATTCAGCGGTAAAACAACGAATACCCCACCTGCCCTACCGCCTCATTCAGCAATTGCCCGCTCTGCCAGATCGACTTGAACTCCGGCAGCCAGCCACCAAACGGTCGCGCATTATCGGTCCCGAGAAACCCTACGGGCGCCGGCACCACTTCGAATCCTGCCTGCTGGAAACACCACACGGCGCGCGGCATGTGCCAGGCCTGCGTGACCACCACGACGCGCTTGATGCCTTGGGGCAACAAGATGTCGGCGCTGAATTTGGCGTTTTCCCAGGTGGTACGGCTCTCGCCTTCCTGCCAGCGCGTGGTCACGCCGAAATCATCGCGCAACGAATCGGCCATCAGCTTCGCCTCGGTCGGCGGCGTGCCGTAATGCAGGCCACCGCTGGTCAGAATCGGCAGCCCGGAGGCCTTGGCCAGTCGCGCAGCATAGCGCTGACGCTCCAGCCCCACGCCGGTTGGCTGGTCCTCGCCCCAGGCCAGATCGCCGCGCTCGCGCCCGGAGCCCAGCACTACAATGGCATCGGCCCGCTGCGCCAGGATTGACCAGGCATCACGGGGCAGCGGCGGCTCACGTTCCAGTGCCTTGGCGCCCCACTGCACGACCACCGGCAGGCTCATCAGCCAGAAACCACCCAGCCCAATGGCAAAACACAGGCCTGCCAGTCGCGGCCGGGAACGGCGCAGCCACCAGGCGATCAGCAACAGCAGCAAGAGAATGCCGGGCGGCAACAGAAGTTGTTTGATGAAGTAACGAAAAGGCATCGGGGCATCTCCAGAGATGCCCGAAGCCTAAGAGTGTTAATGATGCGTTACAACCGATAGGTAGGATCCTGTTGGAAAAGATCCGTTATTTGACCTGCCATGCGTTTACTTGGCCTGTACAGAACGAACCTTGACGGTGTCTCTGCCGGGCGCCTTGTCCTTAAGCCAGATGACCTTGGCTGAATGTGCTGCATCGAGCTGTTTCACTGCCTGCGACAGGTATCCATGCGCTTCACGCTCACTGCGATCCAGATAGGCCTTGACCAGTTTGAACTCGGCGGGGCTCAAGCCACGCAATTCCAGTTCCACGGGGCGCTCGTCGCGCAGCCGGCCAGCGGTTTTGGCAGCGTCGAGCGCCATGCCCAGACGATCCATCAACCGTTCGTACAACTCGGGTTTCGTCACGTTTTTTTGCCGTTGCTCCACCATCCCTCACCTCATTGAAGATAAGACTCACTCCCCAATAAGAGCTTAGCTTCGCTGCACAAACCGGCTGAACGCCGCGACCAACGGCCCTCGCCACGGTTTTCGGGGGCCAGACAGCTGTAATCAGGGTTTCCCTAGGCCAAGCGCGGTCATGTATGCTACGGCGCTTCCTGTCATTCCACTTCCAGCCTGTCCGGAGCATCCCCCGGAGGGCGCGTTGAAGAGGATTAGGCCACCCCTATCCAGTACAAAAGTAGCCATGCACGAACAATATCAGCCCCGTGAAATCGAAGCCGCCGCCCAGTCGTTCTGGGACGAGCAAAAGTCCTTTGAAGTCAGTGAACAGCCAGGCAAGGAAACCTACTACTGCCTGTCGATGTTCCCTTACCCCAGCGGCAAGCTACACATGGGGCACGTGCGTAACTACACCATCGGCGACGTGATCTCCCGCTACCAGCGCATGCAAGGCAAGAACGTTCTGCAACCGATGGGTTGGGACGCCTTCGGCATGCCGGCGGAAAACGCCGCGATGAAGAACAACGTGGCACCCGCCAAGTGGACCTACGAAAACATCGCCTACATGAAGTCCCAGCTGCGCAGCCTGGGCCTGGCGGTGGACTGGTCCCGTGAAGTGACCACCTGCAAGCCGGACTACTACCGCTGGGAACAATGGCTGTTCACCCGCCTGTTCGAAAAAGGCTTGATCTACCGCAAGAACGGCACCGTGAACTGGGACCCGGTCGACCAGACCGTGCTGGCCAACGAACAGGTGATCGACGGTCGCGGCTGGCGCTCCGGCGCGCTGATCGAGAAGCGCGAAATCCCGATGTACTACTTCAAGATCACCGCTTACGCGGATGAGCTGCTGGAGAGCCTCGACGAACTGACGGGCTGGCCGGAACAGGTCAAGACCATGCAGCGCAACTGGATCGGCAAATCCCGCGGCATGGAAGTGCAGTTCCCGTACAACGTCGACTCGATCGGCGAAGCAGGCACCCTCAAGGTCTTCACCACCCGTCCGGACACCCTGATGGGCGCGACCTACGTTGCCGTGGCTGCCGAGCACCCGCTGGCCACCCAGGCCGCGCAGAACAATCCTGAGCTGCAAGCGTTCATCGCCGAATGCAAGGGCGGCAGCGTCGCTGAAGCCGACGTCGCCACTCAAGAGAAGAAAGGCCTGCCGACCGGCCTGTTCGTCGAGCACCCGCTGACCGGTGAAAAACTCCCGGTATGGGTCGCCAACTACGTGTTGATGCATTACGGCGACGGCGCCGTGATGGCGGTCCCGGCGCACGACGAGCGCGATTTCGAATTCGCCCACAAGTACAACCTGCCGGTGAAATCGGTGGTGCGCACCAGCTCCGGCGACACCAACCCGGCTCCGTGGCAAGACGCCTACGGCGAGCACGGCACGCTGATCAACTCCGGCGAGTTCGACGGCCTGGACTTCACCGGCGCCTTCGACGCCATGGAAGTCGCCCTGATCAAGAAAAACCTCGGCGCCTCGCGCACCCAGTTCCGCCTGCGCGACTGGGGCATCAGCCGTCAGCGCTATTGGGGCTGCCCGATCCCGATCATCCACTGCGCCACCTGTGGCGACGTGCCAGTGCCGGAAGACCAGTTGCCGGTGGTCCTGCCAGAAGACGTGGTACCGGACGGCGCCGGTTCGCCACTGGCGCGCATGCCGGAATTCTACGAGTGCAGCTGCCCGAAATGCGGCCAGCCTGCCAAGCGTGAAACCGACACCATGGACACCTTCGTCGAGTCCTCGTGGTACTACGCCCGTTACGCCTCGCCGCACTTTGAAGGTGGCCTGGTAGAAAAATCCGCGGCCGACCACTGGTTGCCGGTGGATCAGTACATCGGCGGTATCGAACACGCCATTCTCCACCTGCTGTACGCACGCTTCTTCCACAAGCTGATGCGTGACGAAGGTCTGGTCAGCTCCAACGAGCCGTTCAAGAACCTGCTGACCCAGGGCATGGTGATCGCCGAGACTTACTATCGTCGCGAAGCCAACGGTGCCTACACCTGGTTCAACCCGGCGGACGTGGAACTGGAGCGCGACAGCAAAGCCAAGGTCATCAGCGCCAAACTGAAATCCGACGGCTTGCCGGTGGAAATCGGTGGCACCGAGAAAATGGCCAAGTCGAAGAACAACGGCGTCGACCCCCAGTCGATGATCGACCAGTTCGGCGCCGACACCTGCCGCCTGTTCATGATGTTCGCCTCGCCGCCCGACATGAGCGCCGAATGGTCGGACTCCGGCGTTGAAGGCTCGCACCGTTTCCTCAAGCGCGTCTGGCGTCTGGCGCAGACCCACATCACCCAGGGTCTGCCGGGGAAACTGGATGTCGCCGCTCTCAACGACGAACAGAAAGCCGTGCGCCGCGCCATCCACCTGGCCATCAAGCAGGCCAGCCACGACGTCGGCCAAAACCACAAATTCAACACCGCCATCGCTCAGGTGATGACGCTGATGAACGTGCTGGAAAAAGCCGCGCAAGGCACCGAACAGGACCGCGCGCTGATTCACGAAGGCCTGGAAGCCGTGACGCTGCTGCTGGCTCCGATCACGCCGCACATCAGCCATGAGCTGTGGAAGCAACTGGGCCATGCTGACCCGGTGATCGATGCAGGCTGGCCTGCGGTCGATGAAAACGCACTGGTACAGGACAGCCTGCAACTGGTCATTCAAGTGAACGGCAAGCTGCGTGGCCAGATCGAAATGCCGGCCAGCGCCACCCGCGAAGAAGTCGAAGCGGCTGCCCGTGCCAACGAAAACGTGCTGCGTTTCGTCGACGGTCTGACCATTCGCAAAGTGATTGTTGTACCAGGGAAACTGGTCAACATCGTCGCCAGCTAAATTGGATTGGGCGCCAGGTTCGCCTGGCGCCCTGTAAAACCTTTCGGGCCGCAGGGTCGGCCCACATGGTTTCAAGGGGAGCAACACAATGATCAAACGCAATCTGCTGGTGATGGGCCTCGCCGTTCTGCTGAGCGCCTGCGGTTTCCAGCTGCGTGGTACCGGCACCAATGAACTGACGATCAAGGAGCTCGACCTGAGCGCCCGCAACGCTTATGGCGAGACCGTCACCCAACTGCGTCAGGTGCTGGAGTCCAGCGGCGTCAAGGTTTACAACGGTGCACCGTACAAGCTGTACCTGGCTGACGAGCAGGAGAGCCAGCGTATCCTCAGCTACGCCGGGGCCGGCCGTACGGGCGAATACCAGGTCAGCACCGTGCTGAACTACGACATCGTTGGCGAACATAACCTGAACCTGCTGAGCGACAAGCTCGAAGTGCAGAAAGTGTTCATTCACGACGGCAACAACCTCGTCGGCTCCGATCAGGAAGCCAACGACGCCCGTCGCGAAACCCGTCGCGAACTGGTTCAGCGCATGATGCTGCGCCTGCAACAGCTGACGCCGGGCCAACTGCAGCAATTGCAGCAAGCGGCCAACGACCGTGCCCGGGCTGAAGCCGATGCACTGAAGGCGGCACAGAAGGCTGAAGCGGAAACCCCGCGTCAGTCGCCGCTCGAACTGCCGCAGCAGTAAGACGTACGGGGCGCTGAGGCGCCCCGTTCGCCCTCTCTTATGAAGCTCGCTCCCGCTCAACTCGGCAAACACCTGCAAGGCGCGCTCGCGCCCGTCTATATCATCAGCGGCGATGACCCACTGTTGTGTCAGGAAGCCGCCGACGCCATCCGCAGTGCTGCCCGCCAGCAAGGTTTCGACGAACGCCAGGTGTTCGCCGCCGACGCCAATTTCGATTGGGGGACCTTGTTGCAGGCCGGCGCCAGCATGTCGCTGTTCGCCGAAAAACGTCTGCTGGAACTGCGCCTGCCTTCGGGCAAGCCCGGTGACAAGGGCGCTGCCGCACTGATCGAATACTGCTCACGCCCCGCTGAAGACACCGTGCTGCTGATCAGCTTGCCCAAGCTCGATGGCAGTGCGCAGAAGACCAAGTGGGGCAAGGCGCTGGTCGAAGGTCAGCAGACCCAGTTCATTCAGATCTGGCCGGTGGATGCCAATCAGCTGCCGAGCTGGATTCGTCAGCGCCTCTCCCAGGCCGGGTTATCGGCCAGTCAGGATGCGGTCGAACTGATTGCCGCACGCGTGGAGGGCAACCTGCTCGCCGCCGCGCAGGAAATCGAAAAGCTCAAGCTGATGGCCGAAGGTGGGCAGATCACCGTCGAAACCGTGCAGGCCGCGGTGGCCGACAGTGCGCGCTTCGACGTGTTCGGCCTGACCGACGCCGTACTCAACGGCGAACCGGCCCACGCCTTGCGCATGCTCGAGGGCCTGCGCGGTGAAGGCGTCGAGCCACCGGTGATTCTCTGGGCGCTGGCGCGAGAGTTGCGCCTGCTGGCCAATATCTCGCTGCAGTACAGCCAGGGCACGCCGCTGGACAAGTGTTTCAGTCAGGCGAAACCGCCGGTCTGGGACAAACGCAAACCGCTGATGAGCAAAGCCCTGCAACGCTACTCGGCGCCACGCTGGGCGCAGTTGTTGCTCGAAGCCCAGCGCATCGATGCGCAGATCAAGGGTCAGGCCGCCGGTTCGCCGTGGATGAGCCTGAGCCGGTTGGCGTTGTTGATGTCCGGCCAGCGTCTTTCACTGCCCGCCGAGTAAGACGTTCAACCGCATAACGCCCTTTCGCGAGCAAGCCCGCTCCCACAGTCGATCGCATTCACATGATAGAACTCGGTCGACTGTGGGAGCGGGCTTGCTCGCGAAGGCGTCAGAATATTCCTACGCAATAGAGGCTGGACAGACGCGCGGCTTCGGCAGATTATTCGCCCCGCAGCACCCACATACCGAGAGAACCCTCATGAGCAAAAAGCCATCAAAACATGGCCCGAACAAGGCCAAATCCATTGTTGCCCAACCCCTGTTCCGCAGCCGCCAGGAACGACCGACCAAGGGCAAAGGCAGCTACCGCCGCGAAGCCTTCCAGTCTGACAGCTGGGAGGCTTCTTACTTTCTGGCTGCCTGAAGCGCAGTACCCCCCGCTCATGTTAAGGTCTGTGCCTGAATCGTATCCCCTGGAACCGTGCATGCCCTTTCGTCTTTCCCGTCGTTGGCCCGTTCGCCAACTGATCGCTGCCTCCAGCTTCATTCTGCTTGTCGCCTGCGCGGAAAAACCTACCGCCGCCGATGCGCAACCCCTTCAAGCCGCCCCTGTCGCAACAGCCCCGGCAATCATCCCGCCGGTAGTGCCGTCCGCTGACCCTCTTGATCTTCAGCCCACCCAGACCTTTGCCGAATGGCAGGCCGGTTTCCGCAAGGATGCCTTGGCGGCCGGGATCCGCGCCGAGCTGTTCGATCGCGCATTTGCCAATGTCAGCTTCGATGCCAGCGTGATCAAGGCCGACCGTAGCCAGCCGGAATTCTCACGTCCGGTGTGGGAATACCTCGACGGCGCCCTCTCGCCACTGCGAGTGCGCAAGGGCCAAGCGCTGATCAGTCAGTACGCCGACATCCTGCAAAGCATCGAACAGCGATATGGCGTCGATCGTCAGGCACTGGTGTCGGTGTGGGGCATGGAAAGCAATTTCGGCCAGTTCCAGGGCACCAAGTCAGTGATCAACTCGCTGGCGACCCTGGCCTACGAAGGTCGTCGTCCGGGCTTTGCCCATGCGCAACTGATTGCGGCGCTGCAGATCCTGCAACAGGGCGATATCACGCCAGACAAGATGTTGGGCTCGTGGGCCGGTGCGATGGGCCAGACCCAGTTCATTCCGACGACCTACAACACCCACGCCGTGGATTTCGACGGTGACGGTCGCCGCGACATCTGGGGCAGCCCGGCCGATGCGCTGGCCTCCACCGCGCACTACCTGCAAAGCTCAGGCTGGCAGCGTGGTCAGCCGTGGGGCTTCGAAGTGCAATTGCCGAACAACTTCAACTACAACCTGGCCGATGGCGCGATTCGCAAAACTGTCGCCGAATGGCGTCAACTGGGCGTGAGCCTGCCCAATGGCAGTCAGGCGCCGGCCGGCTCGGAACAGTTGTCCGCCGCCCTGCTGCTACCCGCCGGTTATCGTGGCCCGGCGTTTCTGATCCTCGACAACTTCCGGGCGATCCTCAAGTACAACAACTCGTCATCTTATGCACTGGCGGTGAGCCTGTTGTCCGAGCGCTTCAATGGCGCTGGCCTGATCAACGGCACGTGGCCGAAAGATGACCTGCCACTGAGCCGCACCGAGCGTATCGAATTGCAGACCCTGCTGAGCGCGCGTAATTACGATGCAGGCACGGCTGACGGGATTATCGGCGCCAATACGCGCAAGGCGATCCGCAGTGCCCAGCAGGCGTTTGGCTGGCCGGCGGACGGGTATCCGACGCATAAGTTGCTTGAGAGCCTGCGTACTCAATAAAGCAAAATCAAAAGATCGCAGCCTTCGGCAGCTCCTACAGGGTAAACACTAATCCAATGTAGGAGCTGCCGAAGGCTGCGATCTTTTTGCGTCACCCGAGCATTATCGGGTGACCACATCCTGCTCCAGCATCAATTCCTTCTTCCCTGCGTCCAAACGAACCAGCGCCCCCATCGGCAGCGTCAGGTTCGGATCACAATGCCCGCTGCGCCACCCCGACAGCACCGGAATCCGCAACGGCTCAAACGTTTGCTTGAGCAGGCGGTTCAACGCATCGATATCGACCCCGGCCACATCACCGACCAGCACCCCGCGCAATCGGGCCAGTTTGCCGGCCAGACGCATCTGCGTGAGCAGACGGTCGATGCGGTACAGCGGCTCGTTGACGTCCTCGATCAGCAGAATCACGCCCTCGACATCAATCTCATACGGTGTGCCCAGCGTTGCGGCGATCATCGCCAGATTACCGCCGAGCAAACGCCCGTGCGCGATGCCCGGTTCGACGGTGGTCAAGGGATAAGCCACCGGATGGCTCAACACACTCCCCGCCTTCAACTGACCGCGCAGCATCGCAAAGAATGAAGTGACAGTCGGCGGCTCCTTGTCGCCCAGCAAATCGGCGTTGAGCAGCGGGCCGTGGAAGGTCACGAACCCGGCGTAGCGACTGATTGCCAGATGCAGCGCGGTGATGTCGCTGTAGCCGACAAACGGCTTGGCGTGACGACTCAGCAGATCGTAATCGATCCGGTCCAGCAGGCGCGGCGTACCGTAGCCGCCGCGCAGGCAGATGATCGCGTCGACTTCGGGATCGGCGAAAGCGGCATGCAGGTCGTTGAGGCGTACATCATCGCTGCCGGCCAGATAGCCGTCCTTCTCGTAGACACCGGGGAACACTTTCAGCGCATATCCGCGGGCGCGCATCCACTGCACAGCCTTTTCCGTGTCCAGCGCACCGGGGCCGGCGGGCGCGATCAGGCCGATCAGCCCTTCGGACGGCAGCGCCGGTACGGGTTTATGCGGAAAAAGGCTGTGGGTCGGTCGAACGGTCATCCATGGGTCTCCCTGTGTGAAGTCTTGCAGACACAGTAGTCAGGTCCAGAGACAAACAAAAGAGTGCGCGGCAGACCCAAACAGAAATACCCGCCGAAGCGGGTATTTTGTGAAGCCTTCAGCGCCGGATCAGGAACCGAGCAGCTCGGCCTTGACCAGTTTCGCCTGCTCGTCGGCGTGATACGAGGAACGTACCAGCGGACCGGAAGCGACGTTCTTGAAGCCCATCTTGTAGCCTTCTTCGGCGAACCAGGCGAAGGTGTCCGGGTGCACGAAACGCTGCACCGGCAAGTGGCTGCGCGACGGTTGCAGGTACTGCCCGAGGGTCAGCATGTCGATGTCGTGTTCGCGCATGCGCTTCATGACTTCGATGACTTCTTCGTCGGTCTCGCCCAGACCCAGCATCAGGCCGGATTTGGTCGGAATGTGCGGCATCATCTGCTTGAAACGCTGCAGCAGGGTCAACGACCACTGGTAGTCCGAACCCGGACGCGCAGCCTTGTACAGGCGCGGCACGGTTTCCAGGTTGTGGTTGAACACATCCGGCGGCTCGGCGGCAGTGATTTCCAGGGCGATGTCCATGCGGCCACGGTAGTCCGGGACCAGGGTTTCCAGCTGCACGTTCGGCGACAGCTTGCGGATTTCGCGGATGCAGTCGGCAAAGTGCTGGGCACCGCCGTCACGCAGGTCGTCGCGGTCAACCGAGGTGATCACCACGTACTTGAGTTTCAGGTCGGCGATGGCGATGGCCAGGCTTTCCGGCTCGTTGACGTCCAGTGGCTTCGGACGACCGTGACCCACGTCGCAGAACGGGCAGCGACGGGTGCAGATGTCACCCATGATCATGAAGGTCGCAGTGCCGCCGGAGAAGCACTCGCCCAGGTTCGGGCAGGACGCTTCTTCACAGACGCTGTGCAATTTGTGTTTGCGCAGCAGGCTCTTGATCCGGTCGACTTCCGGCGAAACCGGGATACGTACGCGAATCCAGTCGGGCTTCTTCGGCAGTTCGGTGGTCGGAATGATCTTTACCGGGATGCGTGCAACCTTCTCGGCGCCGCGCAGCTTGACGCCGGCTTCAACCTTGGGACGCGGGGCCGGGCGCTCGGTCACGTCGAGCGTCGGGATCATGGTTTGCACTGCATCAGTAGTCATATCAGTCGATTCCGCCCGTCAGGGTCGTCTGCTCAGCATAGTCGAGGTGTTTGACGAGCTGCGCGCGCAGCCGGGCACTTACCTCGGCAAATTCAATCGATCCTGCGTGATCGCTCAGCTGGGTCATCGCCAGCCCGGCATAGCCGCAGGGATTAATCCGTCGAAACGGTTCCAGGTTCATATCCACGTTCAAGGCCAGGCCATGAAAGGAGCAACCGTGGCGAATCCGCAAACCCAGAGAAGCGATTTTCGCTCCGTCGACGTAGACGCCGGGAGCATCTGGCTTGGCGGCGGCGGTGACGCCGTAGCTGGCCAGCAGTTCGATCAGGCACTGTTCCATGCGCGTGACCAGATCACGTACGCCGAAACCCAGCTTGCGCACATCCAGCAACAGGTAGGCGACCAACTGGCCCGGGCCATGATAAGTCACCTGCCCGCCGCGATCGACCTGTACTACCGGGATATCACCCGGCAGCAGCAGGTGTTCGGCCTTGCCGGCCTGGCCCTGGGTGAACACCGGTGGGTGCTCGACCAGCCAGATTTCGTCGGCGGCATTGCTGCCGCGTTCGTTGGTGAAGCGTTGCATGGCATGCCAGACCGGCTCGTAAGCCATCTGGCCAAGTTCGCGAAAGCCCAGCGTGCCCGGCATCACAACACCATGTGCACGAAACCGGAAGCCCGCAGCTCGCTGTTGATGTTGTACAGCTGATCCTGGTCTGTCGCGACGATGTGCAACTGGATGGTGGTGTACTTGCCGTTGCTGCTTTGACGCTCGTCGATGCGCTCATCATTGATGGTCGCGTGTTTCTTGACGATGTCGATGATCTTGTCTTTGTTGCCGACGCCCGTATCGCTGATCACCTTAATCGGATAATCAGTTTGCGGAAATTCGATCTTTGGCGCCTTTACTTCGGTATCGGTCATGGCGTAACGGCCTCTAGAGCGCAAGCCGTGGTAACGCACATGGCCCCGCACCGGATCGGGGCGGGGCCATGCAGGTCAACACAAATCAGTTGAACAAGCCGTAGAAGAATAGACGGATGCTATCCCACATGCGGCGGAAGATACCACCCTCCTCGACAGCGTCCAGAGCGATCAGGTCGGCGCTGTGCACCACCTTGTCGTCCAGTTTCACTTCGACTTTACCGATCACGTCGCCCTTGGCGATTGGCGCGGTCAGTTGCGGGTTCATGGTCATGCTGGCAGCGAGCTTTTTCAGCTGGCCTTTTGGCAGGGTCATGGTCAGGTCTTCAGCCAGGCCGGCCTTGACCTGGCTGGTGGTGCCTTTCCACACCGGGGCCTGAGCCAGTTCGGTGCCCTTCTGATAGAAGGTCTGGGTTTCGAAGAAGCGGAAGCCGTAGGTCAGCAGCTTCTGGGTTTCAGCAGCACGGGCCACTTCGCTGTTAGTGCCGAACACCACAGCAATCAGACGCTGGCCGTCACGTACAGCCGAGGACACCATGCAGTAGCCGGCTTCGTCGGTGTGACCGGTTTTCAGACCGTCAACGGTCTTGTCGCGCCACAGCAGCAGGTTGCGGTTAGGCTGCTTGATGCCGTTCCAGAAGAACTCTTTCTGCGAGTAGATCGCGTAGTGAGCCGGGTCTTCGTGGATAATCGCGCGCGCCAGGATCGCCATGTCGTGAGCCGACGAGTAGTGCTCTGGGTTCGGCAGGCCGGTCGGGTTCATGAAGTGCGAGTTGGTCATGCCCAGATCGGCGACCGTCTTGTTCATCAGATCGGCGAACGCGTCTTCGCTGCCGGCGATGTGCTCGGACAGCGCCACGCTGGCGTCGTTGCCGGACTGAATGATGATGCCGTGCAGCAGGTCGCTGACGGTCACTTGCGAGCCGACTTTGATGAACATCCGCGAACCGCCGGTACGCCAGGCGTTTTCGCTGACGGTCACCGGGTCGTTCTCACCGATCTGGCCACGGCGGATTTCCAGCGTAGCGATGTACGCGGTCATCAGTTTGGTCAGGCTGGCTGGCGGCAGACGCTGGTCACCGTTGTTTTCCACCAGCACGTTGCCGCTGCTGGCGTCCATGAGCACGTAGGCTTTTGCAGCCAGTTGAGGTGGCGACGGCATCATCTCGGCCGCGAAGGCGGCTGGCGAGAGGAGCAGCGGGACTAGCAGACACAGGCGTTTGGCAAAGGTGGTGATGTTCATCCGTCTCTCGAAATCGCTAATGGAAACTTGCCCGAAGGCAAAACTATTCAGACAGCCTTCTAACGGGCCATCGCGTGTTCAGTTGCTCACTCCAGTCACCCTTGCCGGGCTTTTGTTCTTCGACGAGCCAACAACCTGGTCCACCCCCCAAAACCGCAAGTGAACCGTCAATCAAGTGCTACGTTTCTTACTCGGTGACCACGCTCGGCGAGCCGAGATTGGCCAGGCGCACACTGTTCTGCACCTGGGCGATCTCACCCGGCGAACCGATCGGCCCCAGGCGTACCCGGTGCAGGGTCTGCTGATTGCGCACGATCGAGCTGATGAACACCGGAGCGCTCACCATCCCGCTGAGCTTCGACCTCAGGAGTTCTGCAGCGTCCGGGTTGGCGAACGCGCCCACCTGCAGATACTGGCCAGACGCTGGTGCAGAAGCGTTTTTTTTTGCGCTGATCTGTACAGGGACAGTATCAGAGGCATGTTGCTGCGGCGGCGGCGTCCACTGCTCGATGGTACCGGCTGAAGCCGTAATGACCGGGGCGCTATTCTGCGCGACTTGCGGCTCGTTAAGCATCAGCGGCGCCGGACGGCCCTTCGCGGCCCACCATTGCTGCGGATCGATACCCTCGACCTTGACCCGCGCGGTGCCGATTTCGGCATAACCGAGCTTCTTCGCGGCTGCGTAGGACAAGTCGATGATCCGGTCCGAATAGAACGGCCCGCGATCGTTGACCCGCAGGATCACGCTCCGGTTGTTGTCCAGGTTGGTCACCCGCACGTAACTGGGCAGTGGCAGAGTCTTGTGGGCGGCACTCATGCCGTACAGGTCATACACTTCGCCGTTGGCGGTGTTCTGCCCGTGAAACTTGGTGCCGTACCAGGAAGCGGTACCCGAGGCGACGTAGGTCTTGGATTCCTGCAACGGGAAATAGGTCTTGCCCAGCACGGTGTACGGGTTGGCCTTGTACGGACCGGTGTGCAGGGTCGGCGTGGCGTCCGGGATGCGCGAAACATCGACATCCCACCACGGCGCGCCGTCTTTGTGCGCGCGGTTGATGTCCAGCCCCGGCTGTGCACGCACGGCGGTGGACGAGGTCTTCTGGGTTGGCGCGCGGCTGGTCGAACAGCTGGCGACCAGCACCGCCAACGCGGCGAATGCCACCAGCTTCAGGGGTTTATTGATAGGCAATGCCCGCATTACTTGACGCCCCGTGCTTTTACCAGCTCTTCAGACAGTTGATGTACGGCCATGGCGTACATCACGCTGCGGTTATAACGCGTGATCGCGTAGAAATTCTTCAGGCCCATCCAGTATTCAGGGCCGTTGTCGCCTTCGAGGCGAAATGCAGTAACCGGCATATCATCGCGCAGCGCATCATGACTTGACCAGCCCAGCGCCCGCAACTCTCCGACCGTTTTCGTCGGCTCGATGCCGGTGGTCAGACCTTCGTCGACCTGCTCGCCGCGCACGTCAGCGCGGCTCACCACCGGTTCCCCGGCGACCCAGCCGTGACGCTTGAAATAGCTGGCCACACTGCCGATCGCATCGTCCGGATTGGTCCAGATATTGATGTGACCGTCACCGTCAAAATCCACCGCGTAGGCGCGAAAGCTGCTCGGCATGAATTGCGGCAAGCCCATCGCTCCGGCGTACGAGCCCTTGAGGGTCAATGGATCGACCTGCTCTTCACGGGCCAGCAGCAGGAACTCACGCAATTCCTTGCGGAAAAATTCGGCACGGGGAGGATAGTCGAATCCGAGCGTGGACAACGCATCAATCACCCGGTAATTGCCGGTATTACGTCCGAAAAAGGTCTCGACGCCGATGATCGACACGATGACTTGTGCCGGTACGCCGTATTCCTGCTCGGCACGGGCCAGCACGGCCTCGTGCTGGCGCCAGAAGTCCACACCACGGGCGATGCGCGCGTCGGTGATGAACATCGGGCGATATTCTTTCCACTGCTTGACCCGCTCGGCGGGCTTGGAGATGGCGTCGAGAATCGCCTGTTTGCGCTGAGCCTCGCGAAACACGGCCATCAGTTGCTCGCCGGCAAAACCGTAGTCGCGGGTCATTTCGCCGACGAATTCGGCCACCTGTGGCGAGCCTTCGTAATCGCCGGCCAGCGCTTGCTGCACGCCGCCAAGGATGCCGACCAGGCCGACCCACGGCGCGTAACGAGTCGCCCAGCTGCGCATGACTTGCATTGAACTCTTCACCTTATTCAAACCTGTGCGATCCACTTGCGATGCGTATGAATCGACATCAAAACCCCAAACGCTGACAGCAGTGTCACCAGCGAAGTTCCTCCGTAGCTAATGAAGGGCAACGGCACCCCCACCACCGGCAACAGGCCACTGACCATACCGATGTTGACGAAAACATAAACAAAAAACGTCATGGTCAACGCACCGGCGAGCAATTTGCCGAACAGCGTCTGCGCCTGGGCGGTAATCACCAGGCCGCGACCGATCAGCAACAGATAGATCAGCAGCAGCGCGCAGATGCCGACCAGACCGAACTCTTCGCCGAGTACCGCGATGATGAAGTCGGTGTGGCTCTCCGGCAGAAAGTCGAGATGCGACTGGGTACCCAGCAGCCAACCCTTGCCGAACACGCCGCCGGAACCGATCGCGGCTTTCGACTGGATGATGTTCCAGCCAGTGCCCAGCGGATCGCTTTCCGGGTCGAGGAACGTGAGGATCCGCTGCTTCTGGTAGTCGTGCATGATGAAGAACCACATGGCGATCGCCACCGGCACCGCCGCAGCCAGCACGCTGAGGATCCAGCGCCAGCGCAGCCCGCCCATGAACAGCACGAACGCGCCGCCGGCCAGAATCAGCAGCGACGTCCCGAGGTCAGGCTGGCGCACGATCAGAATGAACGGCACACCGATCAGCATCAGGCTGATGCCGACGTGCTTGAGCTGCGGCGGCAGCGTGCGCTTGGACAGATACCAGGCAATCGTCGCCGGCATCAGGATCTTCATGAACTCCGAGGGCTGGAAGCGGATCACCCCGGGAATGTTGATCCAGCGCGTCGCGCCCATGGCGTTGTGGCCCATGATGTCCACCACCATCAGCAGCACCACGCCGACCACATAACCGAGCGGCACCCAGCGCGCCATGAACCGCGGTTCGAACTGGGCGATGACGATCATCGACACCAGGCCGATGCCGAACGAAGTGGCTTGTTTGCCCAGCAGATCCCAGCTCTTGCCACTGGCCGAATACAGCACGAACAGACTGCCTGCGGCGAGGATCAGCAGCAGGATCAACAGCGGGCCATCGATATGCAGACGTTGCAGCAGCGTCGCACGACGACGCATCACATCCTCACTGGAGAGCATGCGATCAAAATTATTCATCACGGGCCGTAGCCTCCGCACTGATAGGACCGGCGTATTCGGCCTTCAATCGACCCTCCTGATCCAGAAGCCAGGCATCCATGACCTGACGCACGACCGGCGCGGCGACCCCGGAGCCGGACTCACCGTTCTCGACCATCACCGAGACCACGATTTTCGGGTTGTCGGCCGGGGCGAAACCGACGAACAAGGCGTGGTCGCGGTGGCGTTCCTGAACCTTGGAACGGTCGTACTTTTCACCTTGTTTGATCGCGACGACCTGAGCGGTACCGGACTTGCCGGCGATGCGGTATTGCGCACCGATTGCCGCCTTGCGCGCAGTACCCCGGGCGCCGTGCATCACCTGCTGCATGCCGTGGTTGACCTTGGTCCAGTCCGACGGATCGCGCAGAACGATATCCGGCATCGGGTTTTCATCTACCGGTTTGGCACCTTCGATGGTCTTGGCCAGGTGCGGCCGGTTCCAGATGCCTTTGTTGGCCACCAGCGCCGTGGCCTGCGCCAGTTGCAAGGGCGTGGACTGCATGTAGCCCTGGCCGATCCCCAGAATCAGGGTTTCGCCCGGGAACCACGCCTGTTTGCGCGTCGCACGCTTCCACTCGCGTGACGGCATCAGGCCGGGAGATTCTTCGAACATGTCCAGCGAGACCTTCTGGCCGATGCCGAACTTGTTCATGTAGGCCGACAACCGATCAATGCCCAGCTTGTGCGCCAGGTCATAGAAGTAGGTGTCGTTGGAACGCATGATTGCCGTGTCGAGGTCAACGAAGCCGTCACCGGTGCGGTTCCAGTTGCGGTACTTGTGATCGTAGTTGGGCAGCATGTAGTAACCGGGGTCGAACACCCGGCTCGACGCCGTCACCACACCGGCATCGAGACCGGCAATCGCCACCGCCGGCTTGATCGTCGAACCCGGCGGGTACAGACCGCGCAGCACCCGGTTGAACAGCGGCCGGTCGATGGAGTCGCGCAGCTCGGCATAAGCCTTGAAGCTGATGCCGGTGACGAACAGGTTCGGGTCGAAACTCGGCTGACTGACCATTGCCAATACTTCGCCCGTGTTCGGATCGAGCGCCACCACCGCGCCGCGCCGCCCGCCCAGTGCAGCTTCCGCCGCTTCCTGCAGTTTGATGTCCAGACTCAGGACGATGTCCTTGCCGGGAATCGGATCGGTCCGCTTGAGCACGCGCAGCACGCGGCCGCGGGCGTTGGTCTCGACTTCCTCGTAACCCACCTGCCCGTGTAGTTCCGGCTCGTAGAAACGCTCGATGCCGGTCTTGCCGATGTGGTGGGTGCCGCTGTAGTTGACCGGGTCGAGGGTCTTCAGCTCTTTCTCGTTGATCCGCCCCATGTAACCCACCGAGTGCGCAAAATGCGCGCCCTGCGGGTAATGACGCACCAACTGCGCGACCACTTCCACCCCGGGCAGGCGGAACTGGTTCACCGCGATCCGGGCGATCTGCTCTTCGGTCAGCTCGAACAGAATCGGCACCGGCTCGAACGGCCGGCGCCCCTGGCGCATGCGTTTTTCGAAGATCACCCGGTCCTCGGGCGTCAGCTGCAGCACTTCGACGATCACGTCGAGCACTTGCTGCCAGTCGCCGGAGCGCTCACGGGTCATGCTCAGGCTGAAGCTCGGACGGTTGTCCGCCACCACCACGCCGTTGCGGTCGAAGATCAACCCACGGGTCGGCGGAATCGGCTGCACATGGACGCGGTTGTTTTCCGAGAGTGTCGAGTGGTACTCGTACTGGATCACCTGCAAGTAGTACAGCCGCGCAATCAATACGCCGATCAACAGCATGACCGCAACAGCCCCGAACACGACGCGGCTACGCACCAGGCGGGCGTCCTTTTCGTGGTCCTTGATGCGGATCGGCTGAGACATGAGGGCAGGACTACTTGTGGTAAGGGTGACCGGACAGCACGGTCCAGGCACGGTACAGCTGTTCGCCGATCAGGATCCGCACCAGCGGGTGCGGCAAGGTCAGCGGCGACAACGACCAGCGCTGGTCAGCACGGGCGCAGACTTCCGGCGCCAGCCCTTCGGGGCCACCGACCATGAAGTTGACCGTGCGCGAATCCAGCCGCCAACGGTCGAGTTCGACCGCCAGTTGCTCGGTGCTCCAGGGCTTGCCGTGCACTTCCAGCGTGACGATCCGCTCGTTCGGCCCGACCTTGGCCAGCATGGCTTCGCCTTCCTGGCGGATGAAACGGGCCACGTCGGCGTTCTTGCCACGGGTATTGAGCGGAATTTCCACCAGTTCCAGCGCCAGCTCGGATGGAAGACGCTTGGCATACTCATGCCAGCCTTCTTCCACCCACTTGGGCATGCGTGAACCGACGGCGATCAGTCGCAGTCGCACAGCAATCCCTTACAACTGGTCTTTGTTGAGCTTGGTGAAATGCTCGTGGGTGTTTTCCGGGCTGTGGTGCTTGGCGTCTGCCGCACGGCTTTGCTCGGCACCGGCCCACAGGCGCTCCAGGTCGTAGAACTGACGTGCCGAGGCAGTCATCATGTGCACGATCACCAGGTCGAGGTCGAGCAGCACCCAGTCGCTGTCGCCCTTGCCTTCTTCGCCCAGCGGCTTGGCGCCTTGCTTTTTGACTTCTTCACGGACCTTGTCCAGCATCGCGTTGATCTGGCGATTGGACGTACCAGTGGCGATGATCATGTAGTCGGTGATGCTCTGCTTGTCGCGAACATCGATGATCTGGATGTCTTGTGCCTTGACGTCTTCCAGGGCAGCCACGGCAACCTTGACCAGCTCGTCGCCCTTGAGCGGCTCGTTGGTATTGGCGACTTCCGGCAGCGGTGCGCTCTTGAACGTGCCTTTGCGCTTGACTTTGCTTACATCTTTGTCGGTCATATAAAACTCGTTTTGCTCATGTATTCGGCGGCTTGGCGATACGTGGATTCGTATCAGTGAAGCACGCCTTGTTCAGTTCGACGCACGGTACAGACCGTGCGCATCGATGTAGGCCAGGACCGCGTCGGGCACCAGGAAACGTACCGACTTACCGCTGGCCAGCAGTTGACGGATCTGGGTGGCGGAAACCGCGAGCGGTGTCTGCCAGACGAATGCAATCTGTCCGCTCGGCCCTTTGAGGGCCAGCGGGTCGCTCACCGAACGCGCTGCCAGCAGGTTGCGCAAGGCATCCGGCGGTTCGCTGTCGGCGTCCGGGCGCTGTAGCACCAGGATATGGCAATGCTGGAGCAACTCCTCCCAGCGGTGCCAAGTGGGCAGGCCGCAAAATGCGTCCCAGCCCAAAAGCAGAAAAACCTGGGTCTCGGCGGCCATTTCGGCACGCATCAACTCCAGGGTATCGATGGTCCAGGACGGTTTGTCCCGCTGCAATTCGCGGGCGTCCACCACCAGCGGCGGCACTCCGGCCACCGCGCACTCAACCATGGCCAGCCGATCCTGCGCCGACACTTGCGGCGTATCGCGATGCGGCGGCCGGGCGCTGGGCATCATGCGCAACTCGTCAAGCGCCAGTGCTTCGGCGACTTCCAGCGCACCGCGCAAATGGCCGATGTGCACGGGGTCGAACGTGCCGCCCAGTACGCCAATGCGTTGCGGGCGAGACTCGCTGCCGGTTTGCGGCGCTGTCAGGTCGAGGTCGGTCAAGTCAGACCGTCGCCTGGCCGCGCAACTGGCCATCACCGACCACGATGTACTTCTCGCAGGTCAGCCCTTCGAGACCCACCGGGCCGCGGGCGTGCAGCTTATCAGTAGAAATGCCGATCTCGGCACCCAATCCGTATTCGAATCCATCGGCGAAGCACGTCGGGGTGTTGATCATCACCGACGCCGAGTCGACTTCCGCGACGAAACGCCGGGTGTCGGCGAGGTTTTCGCTGACGATCGAGTCGGTGTGGTGCGAGCCGTAATGGTTGATGTGTTCAATGGCCTGGTCCAGTCCGTCGACCACGCGGATCGACAGGATCGGCGCCAGATACTCGGTACTCCAGTCGTCCTCGCTGGCCGCATTCGCGTCAATGATCGCCCGGGTGCGCTCGCAGCCACGCAGCTCGACGCCTTTTTCGCGGAACTGGGCTGCCATCGACGGCAGGAAATCCTTGGCAACACTTTGATCGACGAGCAGGGTCTCCATCGCGCCACAGATGCCATAACGGTAAGTCTTGGCATTGAAGGCGATGCGCTGGGCTTTCGCCAGATTGGCATGGGCACTGACATACACGTGGCAGATGCCGTCCAGGTGCTTGATCACCGGCACGCGGGCGTCACGGCTGATGCGCTCGATCAGGCCACGGCCACCGCGCGGCACGATCACGTCGACGTACTCGGGCATGGTGATCATCGCGCCGACGGCAGCGCGGTCGGTGGTTTCGACCACTTGCACCACCGCTGCCGGCAATTCGGCCTCGGCCAGACCGCGCTGGATGCACGCGGCAATCGCCCGGTTGGAATGAATCGCCTCGGAACCACCGCGCAGGATGGTCGCGTTACCGGACTTCAGGCACAGGCTGGCGGCATCGATGGTCACGTTGGGCCGGGATTCGTAGATGATCCCGATCACACCCAGCGGCACGCGCATCTTGCCGACTTGAATGCCGGACGGGCGGAAGCTCATGTCACGGATCGCACCGACCGGATCCGGCAGTGCTGCCACCTGGCGCAGGCCGACGATCATCCCGTCGATGCGCGCGGGAGTCAGTTCCAGACGTTCCAGCAAGGCTGGCTCCAGACCATTGGCGCGACCGGCGGCCAGATCCTGTTCGTTGGCTGCGGCCAGCTCGGCGCGCGCAGCGTCCAGCGCATTGGCAGCAGCCTGCAGGGCGCGGTTTTTCTGCGCGGTGCTGGCACGGCCGATGACCCGGGAAGCTTCGCGGGCGGCGCGACCCAATCGGGTCATGTAGTCAAGAACGGACTCAGTCATGGTCTGCTGGGGTCTTGGCAAAGAGGAAAGCGGCAGATTATAGCTGTCGCGTCCCGGGACTAACAGCGGTGACAGGCGGATGGTCGAAATGGACTGCAATTTGCCGACGTTCAGCCGTAATTAAGTCGCGGATTGTTATCATCACGACCTCCTTCGTCTGGATAAACACCGTTTGCCATGTCCAACCTGACCGTTCGCGCCACCGCCGAGCGCCTGCCACTGGGCCTTCCGGACAATTTTTTCGACCGTGACGCGCAAGTACTGGCCCGCGATCTGCTCGGCAAAGTCATCCGCCACCGGGTCGGCGATCTATGGCTCAGTGCCCGGATCATCGAAACCGAAGCCTATTACTGCGCGGAAAAAGGCAGTCATGCATCGCTCGGTTACACGGAAAAGCGTAAGGCTTTGTTTCTGGATGGCGGACACATCTATATGTATTACGCCCGTGGCGGCGATTCACTGAACTTCAGCGCTCAGGGGCCGGGCAATGCGGTGCTGATCAAATCCGCCTACCCGTGGGTCGATGAGGTCAGCGGGCCGGCGAGCCTGGCGCAGATGCTGCTGAACAATCCCGATGCCCAAGGCCGCCCGCGTCCTTCGCAAAAGCTGTGCGCCGGGCAGACACTGCTGTGCAAGGCGCTTGGGCTGAAAGTGCCGATGTGGGACGCCAAGCGTTTCGACCATGAACTGCTGCTGGTGGAAGACACCGGCCCGGCGCCGACGCAGATCATTCAGACCACACGCCTGGGCATCCCCCAGGGCCGCGACGAACACCTGATGTACCGCTTCGTCGACGCCACGTATGCCCAGTGGTGCACGCGGAACCCGTTGCGCCGGGGTCAGGTCGAAGGGCGCGATTATTTCCTGTTGTAAACACGTAACCCTGTAGGAGCTGCCGCAGGCTGCGATCTTTGCTGTTAAAAGATCAAAAGATCGCAGCCTGCGGCAGTTCCTACAGGGATCATCAATGGTTTGGAGTTTTTTGGTATGGGCCCATGGCTCGATAGCGTAACCGGATGGCTGGCGGCCAATCCGCAGTGGCTGGCCGCTGCGGTGTTTATCGTCGCATTCGTGGAGTGTCTGGCCATTGCCGGAATAATCGTGCCCGGCACCGTGCTGTTGTTTGCCGTGGCCGTACTGGCCGGCAGCGGTGCACTGTCGTTGAGTGAAACCCTGCTGCTGGGCTTCCTCGGCGGGATTCTGGGCGATGCGGTGTCGTATTACCTGGGCCGCCACTTCCACCAGAACATCCGCCGCCTGCCGGGTTTGCGCCACCATCCGGAATGGATGGCCGGGGCTGAAACCTACTTCCAGCGTTACGGCATCGCCAGTCTGCTGGTCGGGCGCTTCATCGGTCCGCTGCGGCCGATGCTGCCGATGGTCGCCGGGATGTGCGACATGCCCTTCCCGCGCTTCGCCGCCGTCAGCCTGCTGGCGGCGGCCGGCTGGAGCGTCGCCTACCTGCTGCCGGGCTGGGCCACCGGCGCGGCGATCCGCTTGCCGCTGCCGGAAGGTTTCTGGCTGCAGGCCGGCATCGTCGCCGCCAGTATTGCGGTGATGGTCGGCCTGAGCGTCAACAGCAGCTTGCGCCAGCATCGCCGGGCGACGATCTGGATCAGCAGCATGAGCCTGTTGATTCTGATTGGCCTGTTTATTGGCTATCCGTATCTGCACGCCCTCGACCAGGGCGTGATGACCCTGGTGCAGGAACATCGCCAACCGATGCTGGACGAGATTGCGGTGACGTTCACCCTGATCGGTGAATTCCGCAACATGCTGATGTTCAGCGCCCTGCTCACCGGCCTGTTGCTGCTGTGTCGGCAATGGCGTCAGGCAATCTTTGCCGGCGGCACGCTGCTGTGCACCGCGCTACTGAACACCGTCACCAAACAGTTTTTCGCCCGGGTCCGCCCGGAGGTGCTGACCGATCCACTGACCAGCTACAGCATGCCCAGCGGCCATGCCTCCGGTTCGTTCGCGCTGTTTCTGGTGCTCGCGGTCCTCGCCGGTCGCGGCCAACCGCCGCGCATGCGCCTGACCTGGCTGCTGCTCGGCTGCATTCCGGCGCTGTCGATTGCTTTGTCGCGAGTCTATCTGGGCGCGCATTGGCCGACAGATATTCTGGCGGGTGCGATGCTGGCGGCATGCGTGTGTGCGGCGGGCTTGTGGCTGAGTCAGCGCAAGGCGCCGCTCAATGCCATGCCGTTCAAGGTCTGGTGGCTGATTCTGCCGGCACTGCTGGTGCTGTTCAGCCTGTTCGTTCTGCGGCATCTACCGGACACGATGTTGCGTTACGCCTACTGATACTCAGGCGAACAGCTCGCCCTGCAGCTCATCGAGCAGCGCCTGGATCGCATCCAGTCGCTGCTGCGGATCGTCGAGTTGCAGCAGGTCGATCTTGTCTTCTTCGGCGAACGGCAGCAGATACGCCAGTTGATTGGCCAGCGACTGCTGCCCCAGCGCTTCGGTGCCCATGTTCAGCGCCTCGACCATCGGGTGCTCGGCCAAAGCCTTGAGCAGCGCCACCAGATCGGCGTCTTCGTCCTGCAGCGGTTGCTCCGGCTCATCGTCCAGCCATTCGACGTCGGCGAGGATCAACTGATCGCGCTGCACCTCTGTGCGCAACACCTGAAAACGCCGCCCGCCCTGCACCCGGATCCCCAGCAGGCCGTTGTCCTGTTGCTGAAAATCGGTGATCCGCGCCTCGCAGCCGACCAGGGCAAAGCCTTCGGGCGCGACGCCGACTTCGTGGCCGTCGAGGATGCACACTACGCCAAAGCCGCCACCCTGTTTCATGCAGCGGCCGATCATGTCCAGGTAGCGCGCCTCGAAGATCTGCAAGTCGAGGTTGCAGCCGGGAAACAGCACTGTGTTCAGCGGGAAAAGCGGCAGACTCATAGACATTTCCTTAGACCACCATCGACACCGCCAACGGCAGGAACACTGCCGTGGCCACGCCCATCAGACTCATCGCCAGCGCCGCGAAGGCGCCGCACTCATCGCTTTCCTGCAGCGCCACCGAGGTGCCGACCGCGTGTGCGGTCATGCCCAGCGCCATGCCCCGCGCTTCAGGACTGTGCACGCCGAGCCGGGTCAGCAACGCCGGGCCGAAGATCGCGCCAATCACCCCGGTGATCAACACGAACACCGCCGCCAGCGCCGCCACGCCACCGATCTGCTCGGCCACCAGCATCGCAATCGGCGAAGTCACCGACTTTGGCGCCATGGTCATCAAAATCATGTGCTCGGCGCCGAACCACCAGCCGAGCAACACGCCCATGCCCGTGGCGACTACACCGCCTATCACCAGCGTAGTAAAAATCGGCCAGAACAATTGGCGGATGCGCTTGAGGTTCAGATACAACGGCACCGCCAACGCCACCGTCGCCGGGCCCAATAGAATTCTGAGGATCTCGGTGCTCTTGCGGTACTCGGCATACGTCAGGCCGCAGCCGACCAGCACGCCGATCACCAACAGCATGGAGACCAGCACCGGCTGCAGAAAGATCCAGCGGGTTTTCTCGAACGCCGCCAGCACCAGTTGATAGGCACCGAGGGTGATGCCGATGCCGAACAGCGGATGATGAATCACCGAAGCCCAGGCACCTTGCCAATCGAAAAGCATCAAGCGTCCTCCGAGTTCGGTGCGTGACGCTTGACCAGCCGTTGCATCAGCACCCCGGCGAAGGCCATCGACAGGATCAACGACAGCACCAGCGCGCCGACAATCGCCCAGAAATCAGCAGCAATGTCGCTCGCATAAACCATCACGCCCACCGCCGGCGGCACCAGCAGCAACGGCAGATAACGCAACAGGCTGCCGGCGGCGAGGTTCAGCGGCTCGCCGACTTCACCGCGAATGATCAGGAACACCAGCAACAGCAGCAGACCGATGATCGGCCCCGGCAGCACCGGCAACAGCAAATGGTTGAGTGCCGTGCCGAGCAGTTGAAACAGCACCAGCATGGTCAGGCCACGTAACAACATCAGACATCTCCCCCCGCAAGTCCTCGGCATTATAAGCACGGCGGCGCTATGGATCGGCATTCGCCAAAAGCATGGTCGGTTGACCGGAGCAAAACGCCATGATGATCTACAGTGGTTCGCAGGGCGGTCAAATCCCCCACCTGAAAAACTATAAAACCGATGAACCCAAGGAGAGTCTCAATGCCCTATGTTCCCGTTGCAGAGCTCAAAGATTATGTCGGCAAGGAACTCGGACGTTCCGAATGGCTCACCATCGATCAGGAGCGCATCAACCTGTTCGCCGAAGCCACCGGGGATTATCAGTTCATCCATGTCGACCCGGTCAAAGCCGCGCAAACGCCATTTGGCAGCACCATTGCACACGGTTTCCTGTCGTTGTCGCTGATCCCGAAACTGATGGAAGACATCCTCGTGCTGCCGCAAGGCCTGAAGATGGTGGTCAATTACGGTCTGGACAGCGTGCGTTTCATCCAGCCGGTGAAGGTCAATTCAAAAGTGCGCCTGAAAGTCGACCTGGCCGAAGTGACCGAGAAAAAACCCGGTCAATGGCTGCTCAAGGCCACCGCGACGCTTGAGATAGAAGGCTCGGACAAACCGGCCTATATCGCCGAACCGCTGTCGCTCTGCTTCGTTTGAGTCACCGGATGCGAAACAGCGCACGCTGTTTCGCATCCGCGCTGTTTTCCCGGCTGTATAAGGTCACATGGCTGCGGCATACTCGGTCGCCTAATTGCCCGGATCCCGCTATGCGCCCACTCGCTTCTCTTGCACCCCTTGCCCTGACCCTGATGCTCACCGCGTGCGGCGACGGCGAATCGCTGCTGCCCCCGGATGCACGCCTGCCGGACGGCGGACGCTATCGCGGTGAACTGGTGAACGGCTTGCTGCAAGGCCAGGGCCGCGTCGACTATCCCAACGGCAGTTGGTACGCCGGGCAGTTCGACAAGGGCCAATGGCATGGCCAGGGCGAATGGCACGGCAGCAACGGCGAGGTTTATCGCGGCCAGTTCCAGCAGGGCCTGTTCGACGGCCAAGGCAGTCTGACCACCAACGCCAGCAGTTACACCGGCGGTTTCAAGCAGGGCCGACGCGATGGCGAAGGCACGCTGAAAGAAAACGGCATGACCTACCGTGGCGAGTTCAAGGCTGACCAGTATTCCGGGCTGGGGCGTCTGGAAATGGACGACGGCAGCGCCTATCAGGGCCAATTCGCCCACGGCAAACCCAACGGCGAAGGCCAGCGCGGCGACTCTAGCGGCAATACCTTCAGCGGCCATTTCGTCAACGGCCAGCTCGAAGGCAATGGCACCTTCAACAGCGCCGATGGCGACATCTATGTCGGCGGCTTCAAGAACAGCCAGCTGCACGGCAAGGGCCGCTATGAAAACGCCGACGGCGACGTTTGGCTCGGCCAGTTCAAGGAAGGCGCGCTGACCGGCAAGGGCGAATTGATCGGCGCCGACGGCAGCCACTACATCGGCTATTTCAATGACTGGCGCTTCAGCGGCCAGGGCCGCTTGAACCTGTCTGACGGCAGCTTCTACATCGGCGAGTTCGACAGCGACAGCTACGCCGGGCGCGGCACCCTGGTGCTGACCGACGGCACCGTACTCAGCGGCACCTGGATCAACGGCCAGCGCGTGCGTGACGCCGACGGCAAGCTGCTGCCCGACACCCTCGAACTCGGTCTGCTGGCCCAGGGCCGCCTGCTCGATAACGCGCTGGCCGCCGTGCCCGCCTCGACCCCGGCGGTGGAGCTGTACACCCTGACCCTCGGTGGCGACGGCAAGCAAAGCGTGTTCCTGCGCGAGTCCGACTACGTCGCCAACATGCTCACCACACGTTTCGGCGCTTTCGGCCAGATTCGCCTGGTCAACCACCGTGACCACCTCACCGACCGGCCAATGGCCACCCGCGAAAACCTGCGCCGCGCCGCGCAGACCCTGGCAGAGCGCAGCGGCCCGGAAGACCTGGTGTTCATCTACCTGACCAGCCACGGCACCGCCGAACACGAGCTGGTGCTCGATCAGCCGCGCATGGAGCTGGCCGACCTGCCCGCCGACGAACTCGCCACGGTGCTGGCGCCGCTGAAAAATCGCGACAAGGTGATCGTGATTTCATCGTGCTATTCCGGTGGTTTCATCCCCGCGCTGAAAGATGAGCGCACCCTGATCATGACCGCCTCGCGCGCCGACCGCGTGTCGTTCGGTTGCTCGGAAGAAGCCAACTTCACCTACTTCGGCGACGCCTTGTTCGCTCAGGCGCTGAACCAGACCGACGACCTCGAGCAAGCCTTCAAACTGGCCAAGGCCACCGTCGCAGAGCGCGAACTGGCGGACAACTTCGAAGCCTCGGAGCCGCAGATCTGGGCACCGAAAACCGTGCTGGCGCACTGGCAACTGCTGCGTAAGCAGCAGGCCAGAAAAGCGTTGCAGAGTGCTGCGTTGAACGACGGAGCCACAAACAGCAACTAAGCTGAACAGTATCAAGGGAGAAACACTATGTACTTGACGCCTCAGCACGTATTGCTTGCCGGAGCCACCGGACTGACCGGTGAGCACCTGCTCGACCGTTTGCTCAACGAGCCGACGATCACCCGCGTGCTCGCCCCGTCCCGCCGGCCACTGGCGGAACATCCGCACCTGGAAAACCCGGTGGGCGACCCGCAGGCGTTTCTGCCGCAACTCAGTGGTCGCGTCGATATCGCCTATTGCTGCCTCGGCACCACGATCAAACAGGCGGGTTCCGAAGCCGCGTTCCGCGCGGTGGATCTGGACATGGTCGTGGCGTTCGCCAAACGTGCGCGGGAGATGGGCGCGCGGCACCTGATCGTGATCAGCGCACTGGGCGCCGATCCGAAATCGTCGATTTTCTACAACCGGGTCAAAGGTGAGATGGAGCAGGCGTTGCGCGCGCAGGACTGGCCGCAACTGACCATCTGCCGACCATCGCTGTTGCTGGGCGATCGCACCGAGCCGCGCCTGGGCGAACAACTGGCCGCGCCGTTTTCCAAATTGATTCCCGGCAAATACCGCGGCATCGAAGCCTGCCAACTGGCCCGGGCGATGTGGCGTCTGGCGCTGGAAGAACAGGATGGGGTGCGGATCGTCGAGTCGGATGAGCTGCGCAAGCTCGGCAAATAACAGCAGGACTTTGTGGAGAGGGAGCTTGCTCCCGCTCGACTGCGCAGCAGTCGCCAGCCCTGAATAATGCGGTGTATCTGAAGGATTTAGTCGTGGGGTTTGGGGCCGCGTCGCAGCCCAGCGGGAGCAAGCTCCCTCGCCACAGGAGTGCGCAGCACTCCCCTACAATCCACCCGTCGCCTGAAACCCAACGCCGATCACGGTCAGCAACGACAGCGGCAACAGCAGCGTATCGAGCAACGCACTCGCCGGCAGGTCCACCCCCGGATAACTCGGCGCCTCAGCACCGAAGCGATCCATCGCACAGCACCCGCCATTCATCGCGTACAAATCCAGGCGTGTCCCGGAATACACCACCGGCGCCCCCGGCTTGGCGGCATCCAGCGTGCGCGCGGTGGCGCAGCCGGCCAGTTGCAGCGCCAGCGCAATCACCAACAGCTTATTCATCGCTGCTCAGATGATGCTCGCCCCAACGCGGCAGCATGTCCTGCGGAATGCCCAACAGATTGAGAATCCGCGCGACGACGAAATCGATCAGGTCGTCGATGGTCTGCGGCTGGTGATAGAAACCCGGCGAGGCCGGCAGGATGGTCACGCCCATGTTCGACAGCTTGAGCATGTGTTCCAGATGAATGCTCGAATACGGCGCCTCCCGCGGCACCAGAATCAACTGGCGACGCTCCTTCAAGGTGACGTCCGCTGCGCGTTCGATCAGATTGTTGCAGGCACCGGTGGCAATCGCCGACAGGGTACCGGTGGAACACGGCACCACAACCATCGCCGCTGGCGCGCCGGAGCCCGAGGCCACCGGCGACATCCAGTCTTCCTTGCCGTACACACGGATCTGCCCGGCGGCGGCCCCGGTGTACTCGGTGAGAAACGCCTGCATCATTTGCGGCTTGGGCGGCAGCGTGACATCGGTCTCGGTGGCCATCACCAGTTGCGCGGCCTTGGAGATCAGGAAGTGCACTTCACGATCTTCGCGCACCAGGCAATCGAGCAGGCGCAAACCGTACTGCGCGCCGGACGCGCCGGTCATCGCCAGCGTGATGCGCTCCGGACCGCCGCTCTGGGCGAACGTGTTCATTGCAGTGCCTCGGCGAGCTTGCCGTGCAGGCCGCCGAAGCCGCCGTTGCTCATGATCACCACGTGGGTGCCGGGTTGCGCCTGGCTCTTCACCCGTTCGATGATGCCTTCCAGCGAGTCGCTGACAATCGACGGCACGCTGCACAGTGCCGCGGTGGCTGCCAGATCCCAACCGAGGTTGGCCGGGGCATACCAGATCACCTGATCGGCATCGACCACGCTGTCCGGCAGACCGTCACGGTGCGCGCCGAGCTTCATCGAGTTGGAGCGCGGTTCGATGATCGCGATCAGCGGTGCGTCGCCGATGCGCTTGCGCAAGCCATCGAGGGTGGTGGCGATGGCCGTCGGGTGGTGGGCGAAGTCGTCGTAGATGGTGATGCCGCGCACTTCGGCGACCTTCTCCATTCGGCGCTTGACGTTCTTGAACGCGCTCAAGCCGGCGATGCCCATCGCAGGCACCACACCGACATGCCGCGCCGCTGCAAGAGCAGCCAAGGCGTTGGCGACGTTGTGCTGACCGGTCAATTCCCATTCAACGGTGCCTTGGGACTCACCTTCGAACAGCACTTCGAACGCCGAGCCGTCGTCCTTGAGCAACTTGACCTGCCACTGACCGCCGGCACCGGTGGTTTGCACTGGAGTCCAGCAGCCCATTTCGATCACGCGCTGCAAGGCCGGTTCGGTGGTCGGGTGAATCACCAGACCTTCACTCGGAATAGTGCGCACCAAGTGGTGGAACTGCCGCTCGATGGCCGGCAGATCGGGGAAGATGTCGGCGTGATCGAACTCAAGGTTGTTGAGGATCGCAGTGCGCGGACGGTAGTGGACAAACTTCGAACGCTTGTCGAAGAAGGCGCTGTCGTACTCGTCAGCCTCAATCACGAAAAACGGCGTACCGCCCAGACGGGCCGACACCGAGAAATTCTGCGGCACGCCGCCAATCAGGAACCCCGGGCTCATGCCGGCGTGTTCCAGCACCCAGGCGAGCATGCTGCTGGTGGTGGTTTTGCCGTGCGTACCGGCCACCGCCAGCACCCAGCGCCCTTGCAGCACATGATCGGCCAGCCATTGCGGGCCGGAGACGTACGGCAAGCCTTTGTTCAGCACATATTCCACCGCCGGGTTGCCGCGCGACATGGCGTTGCCGATCACCACCAGATCCGGCGCCGGATCGAGCTGCGCTGGGTCATAGCCCTGGGTCAGTTGAATGCCCTGGGCCTCAAGCTGCGTGCTCATCGGCGGATAGACGTTGGCATCGGAGCCGGTCACGTGATGGCCCAGCTCTTTGGCCAGAACCGCCATCGAGCCCATGAAAGTCCCGCAGATACCCAGAATATGAATGTGCATAGTCGACCTCGTAAAACATGGCCGCAGGTTAGCGCAGGGAGGGGGAAATCGCACTCTTTAGCTGATCACCATCACCCCACCTGTAGGAGCTGACGAGTGCAACGAGGCTGCGATCTTTTGATCCTGTAAAGAACAAGATCAAAAGATCGCAGCCTCCAGCAGCTCCTACAGGGGGATTTATGCGGTTCGGGCGATACCGTGTTTACGCAGCTTTCTGTAGAGGGTATTGCGGCTGACGCCGAGCTGCTGCGCAGTCTGGGTCATGTGCCAACGGGTCTGCTCCAGCGCAGTGAGCAACGCCAAACGCTCGGCGTCCTCTAGTGGATACTCGGACTCAGCAGCCCTCAGCTCCAACGGCGGCCGCGCCTGGCGAATCATCGCCGGCAAATCGTCCAGCCCGATCCGCCCTTCATCGCACAACGCCGCCAGCGTGCGCAGAACATTGCGCAACTGCCGCACGTTGCCCGGCCAGTTGAACGCCAGCAACGCCTGACGGGCCTCCTCGTCAATCACGATTGTCTCGCCGCCAGCCTCCTCGGCCAGCAGGAAATCCAGCAACTGCGATTTATCACTGCGTTCGCGCAGCGCCGGCAGCGCAACTTCGAGGCCATTGAGCCGGTAATACAGGTCTTCACGGAAGCTGCCGTCTTCGACCCGCTCCAGCAGATGGCGATGCGTGGCGCTGATGATCCGCACGTTGACCGCCTCCGGCTCGCCGCCGATCGGCACCACCTGCCGGTCTTCCAGCACACGCAGCAAACGGGTTTGCAGCGCCAGCGGCATGTCACCGATTTCATCGAGAAACAAGGTGCCGCCATCGGCCTGCTGCAGCTTGCCGCGCATGCCGTCCTTGCGCGCGCCAGTGAAACTGCCACCGCGATAACCGAACAGCTCGCTCTCGATCAGGCTCTCGGGGATCGCCGCACAGTTGAGGGCGACGAAGGCTTTGTTGGCACGCTGGCTGGCATGATGCACAGCTTTGGCGAAGGCTTCCTTGCCTGAGCCGGTTTCGCCATTGATCAGCAGCGGCACGTCGCGCTCGAATACCCGCAGCGCCTTGCGAAAATCCGCTTGCAGCGCGGCGTCACCGAGGCAGATGCCCGCCAGTGGCTGAGCTTTGGCCACGACCGGGGCCGGCATGATCTTCGCCGGTTTGCGCGACTCGCCACGCAGCAAGGCAAACAGATGCCGCCCATCGCGGGTGCGCAGCGGCCAACTGGCGCTGGCATTGGCGCTGGCACGACCGAGCAGTTCATCCAGCGAGCAATCGAAAAACGCTTCCACCGGCTTGCCGAGCAAACCACCGCGAATATGCCCCAACAGGTTCAGCGCACTCTGGTTGACCGCGCTGATCCGCCCTTCGCCGTCAAACGCCAGCAGCCCTTCGCTGAACAAGCCGACGGATTCGGCCTGCAGATGAAAACGCAGCAACCACTGGTTATCGAAGCAACGCAGGAAATAGCAGCTCTCGATCATCTTCGCCGACAGATTGACCAGCGCCATGGTGTGGAACTGGCTCTGGCGCGAAACGTCGTGGCGCGCCGAGGACACGTCGAGCACCGCCAGCAATTCGCCGTGCGGGTCGAACACCGGGCTCGCCGAGCAGGTCAGGCCGGTGTGGCGACCGCGAAAGTGTTCGTCCTGGTGGATGGTCAGCGCCTGGCGCTCGACCAGGCAAGTGCCGATGCCGTTGGTGCCTTCGCAGGCTTCGCTCCAGTCGGCGCCGAGCCACAGGCCGGCACGTTCGAATATCTTGCGCTCGGCGGGTGCGGTGACGCAGTTGAGGATCACTCCTCGCGCATCGGTCAACAGCACCGCATGACCGGCGCCGGACAGTTGTTGATGCAGGCTGCTCATTTCATTGCCGGCGATTTGCAACACCTGTTGCAGACGCTCGCGGCTTTCGAGGACGCGTCCGTGTTCGAGCACCGTAGGCGCCATGGTCAGGGCCGGATCGAGGTGGTAGTCCTCAAGACAGCGCAGCCACGAGCGGGCAATCGACGGATCGGCACCCGGCCCGTGCAGGTGCGGCTTGCCCTGACTGACGGTGAGAACCTGCTGGGCATGGCGACTCAAATGGTTGTCGTGCATTTCTTATTATTCTCCCCGAAAGGTCGACCCTTTCAGACTACCAACACTGACCTGTGGCGAGGGAGCTTGCTCCCGCTCGAGTGCGAAGCGCTCGCCAAAGTATAGGAGCGGTAAACATTTCAGGACTGCTGCGCAGCCCAGCGGGAGCAAGCTCCCTCGCCACAAAAATCAACCACTGGGCGATTGGCAGTCAGCATCCTCCAGCCATCGGCGCATTGCAATGCTGGCAAGACCAGCCGGTCACTGGCTGTGCCAAAAGCGGTACAAACTGTCACCCCCTCTGTACCGAAACCATCACAGGCGCCGCCCGCCCGTCCGACAAAAAATACGCAAAGCCTTGATTTGCCTGCCCTGCACGGCAGTGGCCCGACCTTTGCTCTACGCTTATAGCAAGCGCACTTGCGCGTTTCTCTAATAAGTACAAAGCCAAGGAGAACAACATCATGCGTTACGCTCACCCCGGTACTGAAGGCGCCAAAGTCTCGTTCAAGAGCAAGTACGGTAACTACATCGGCGGCGAGTTCGTCGCGCCTGTCAAAGGTCAGTACTTCACCAATACCTCGCCAGTGAATGGCCAACCGATTGCCGAATTCCCCCGTTCCACTGCCGAAGACATCGACAAGGCACTGGACGCCGCCCACGCCGCTGCCGACGCGTGGGGCGCAACCTCGGTGCAGGCGCGCTCGCTGATCCTGCTGAAAATCGCCGACCGCATCGAACAGAACCTCGAACTGCTGGCGATCACCGAAACCTGGGACAACGGCAAAGCCATCCGCGAAACCCTCAACGCCGACATCCCGCTGGCGGCCGACCACTTCCGCTACTTCGCCGGTTGCCTGCGCGCCCAGGAAGGCAGCGCGGCCGAAATCGACGGCAACACCGTGGCCTACCACATCCACGAACCGCTGGGCGTGGTCGGCCAGATCATCCCGTGGAACTTCCCGCTGCTGATGGCCGCGTGGAAACTCGCCCCGGCACTGGCCGCCGGCAACTGCGTGGTGCTCAAACCTGCCGAGCAGACGCCGTTGGGCATCTGCGTGCTGATGGAGCTGATCGGTGATCTGCTGCCACCGGGCGTGCTCAACGTGGTGCAAGGCTTCGGCAAAGAAGCCGGCGAAGCACTGGCCACCAGCAAACGCATCGCCAAGATCGCCTTCACCGGCTCGACCCCGGTCGGCTCGCACATCATGAAATGCGCCGCCGAGAACATCATTCCTTCCACCGTGGAACTGGGCGGCAAGTCGCCGAACATCTTCTTCGAAGACATCATGCAGGCCGAGCCGAGCTTCATCGAGAAGGCTGCCGAAGGTCTGGTGCTGGCGTTCTTCAACCAGGGCGAAGTCTGCACCTGCCCGTCCCGTGCCCTGGTTCAGGAATCGATCTATGACGAATTCATGCAAGCGGTGATGAAGAAAGTCAGCCAGATCAAACGCGGCGACCCGCTGGACACCGACACCATGGTCGGCGCTCAGGCGTCCGAGCAGCAATTCGACAAGATCCTGTCGTATCTGGAAATCGCCAAGGGCGAAGGTGCCGAACTGCTGACCGGCGGCCAGGTGGAAAAACTCGAGGGCAATCTGGCGACCGGCTATTACATCCAGCCGACCCTGCTCAAGGGCACCAACAAAATGCGCGTGTTCCAGGAAGAAATCTTCGGCCCGGTGGTGAGCATCACCACGTTCAAGGACGAAGCCGAAGCCCTGGCGATCGCCAACGACACCGAGTTCGGCCTCGGTGCCGGCCTGTGGACCCGCGACATCAACCGCGCTTACCGCATGGGCCGCGCGATCAAGGCCGGTCGCGTGTGGACCAACTGCTATCACCTGTACCCGGCGCACGCCGCGTTTGGCGGGTACAAGAAGTCCGGCGTCGGCCGTGAAACCCACAAGATGATGCTCGATCACTACCAGCAGACGAAAAACCTGCTGGTGAGCTACGACATCAATCCGTTGGGCTTCTTCTAAAACCCGGGGCGACACAGGTATTTCCGTGTTGCCCTCCAAATAGCTATCGCTGGCAAGCCAGCTCCCACAGGGATCTTTGCAGATCTCGATAACGGGAACACCACAGATACCTGTGGGAGCTGGCTTGCCAGCGATGGCGTCCTCAATGACACAACCCCAAGGCCTGGCCGCTCTGGCACGGCACTTGCGTACCCGTCATTCAGGTTTTGCAAAAAAACTGCCGCTGCGTGAACAGCTTCCATCCACCTCAACCGCTGCACCCGAAAGTCCAACAGATCGAACAATAAAAAACAGAGAGGACTTATGACTTCCACCACTCAGCTTAAACCCACACTCGGCACCCTGCACCTCTGGGGCATTGCCGTCGGCCTGGTGATTTCCGGCGAATACTTCGGCTGGAGTTACGGCTGGGGCACGGCCGGCACCCTCGGATTTCTGGTCACGGCGCTGATGGTCGCGACCATGTACACCTGCTTCATCTTCAGTTTTACCGAACTGACCACCGCGATTCCCCACGCGGGAGGGCCGTTTGCCTACAGCCGCCGAGCGTTCGGCGAAAAAGGCGGGTTGATCGCCGGCATCGCCACGCTGATCGAATTCGTCTTTGCCCCACCGGCGATTGCCATGGCCATCGGCGCCTACCTCAACGTGCAGTATCCGGGACTCGACCCGAAAATCGCGGCGGTCGGCGCGTATTTCGTATTCATGACCCTGAACATCCTCGGTGTCAGCATCGCCGCCACCTTTGAACTGGTGGTCACGGTGCTGGCGGTCGCTGAATTGCTGGTGTTCATGGGCGTGGTTGCGCCGGGCTTCAGCTTCAGTAACTTCGTACTCAACGGCTGGTCGGGCGCCAACGAGTTCACACTGGGTTCGATCCCCGGGATCTTCGCAGCGATCCCGTTCGCCATCTGGTTCTTCCTCGCCATCGAAGGCGCGGCCATGGCCGCCGAAGAAGCCAAGGATCCGAAACGCACGATTCCCAGGGCTTACGTCAGCGGCATTCTGACTCTGGTGTTCCTCGCCATCGGCGTGATGGTGATGGCCGGCGGTGTCGGCGACTGGCGCCAGCTGTCGAACATCAACGATCCACTGCCGCAGGCGATGAAAGCCGTGGTCGGCAACAACTCCTCGTGGATGCACATGCTGGTGTGGATCGGCCTGTTTGGCTTGGTGGCGAGTTTCCACGGGATCATCCTCGGCTACTCGCGACAGTTCTTTGCCCTCGCCCGCGCCGGTTACCTACCGAAAAGCCTGGCCAAGCTGTCGCGCTTCCAGACCCCGCACCGGGCGATTCTGGCCGGTGGTGTGGTTGGCATCGCGGCGATCTACAGCGACGGCCTGGTCAACCTGCAAGGCATGACCCTGACCGCCGCGATGATCACCATGTCGGTGTTCGGCGCAATCGTGATGTACATCATCAGCATGCTCAGCCTGTTCAAACTGCGCAAAACCGAACCGAACCTGGAACGCACCTTCCGCGCCCCGGGCTACCCGGTGGTGCCGGCGATTGCGTTGTTTCTGGCGGTGGTGTGCCTGGTGGCGATGGCGTGGTTCAACACGCTGATCGGCTGCGTGTTCCTCGGCTTCATGGCCGCTGGCTACCTGTACTTCCAGCTGACCGCCAAACAACGCGCCGACGCCCCGGCAGACGCTATGCTCGAAGGTATCTGACTGCCTTATAAAAGTGCACAGCGCCCATCCAGGCACTGTGCTGGAACCCTGTAGGAGCTGCCGAAGGCTGCGATCTTTTAATCTTGTTTTTAGACAATCAAAGTCAAAAGATCGCAGCCTGCGGCAGCTCCTACAGGGGTTTATCGTTTACAGGAGGATATTGTGGCCGCATTTGCCCATTCCGTCGGCGCCCAGACCTACCGCTTCGACAGCCTCAAGGACGTCATGGCCAAAGCCAGCCCGGCGCGCTCGGGGGACTTCCTGGCTGGCGTTGCCGCGCTCAACGACGGCGAACGCGTGGCCGCGCAAATGGCGCTGGCCGACATCCCGCTCACGCATTTTCTGCAGGAAGCGCTGATTCCCTACGAAACCGATGAGGTCACCCGACTGATCATCGACACCCACGACAAACAAGCCTTCGCCGTGGTCAGCCACCTCACCGTAGGCGGCTTCCGCGACTGGCTGCTCAGCGACGCCGCTGACGAAACCAGCCTGCGCGCCCTCGCCCCCGGTCTGACCCCGGAAATGGTCGCCGCCGTGTCGAAAATCATGCGCGTGCAGGATCTGGTGCTGGTGGCGCAGAAGATTCGCGTGGTGACGAAGTTTCGCGGCACCCTGGGCTTACGCGGACGCCTGTCGACCCGCCTGCAACCGAACCATCCCACCGACGAGCCGTCCGGCATCGCCGCGAGCATTCTCGACGGCCTGCTGTACGGCAACGGCGACGCGATGATCGGCATCAACCCGGCCACCGACAGCATCGCCTCGATCTGCGCGATGCTGGAGATGCTCGACGCGATCATCCAGCGTTACGACATTCCCACTCAGGCCTGTGTGCTGACCCACGTCACCACCTCGATCGAAGCGATCAATCGTGGTGTGCCGCTGGATCTGGTGTTCCAGTCGATCGCCGGCACCGAAGCGGCGAACGCCAGTTTCGGCATCAACCTGAATGTATTGCAGGAAGGCTATGACGCGGGGCTGAGCCTGAAGCGCGGCACCCTCGGGCAGAACCTGATGTATTTCGAGACCGGTCAGGGCAGCGCGCTGTCGGCCAACGCCCACCACGGTGTCGACCAGCAGACCTGCGAAACCCGGGCCTACGCCGTCGCGCGGCACTTCAAGCCGTTTCTGGTGAACACCGTGGTCGGCTTTATCGGCCCGGAATATCTGTACAACGGCAAGCAGATCATCCGCGCCGGCCTCGAAGATCATTTCTGCGGCAAGTTGCTCGGCGTGCCGATGGGTTGCGACATCTGCTACACCAACCACGCCGAAGCCGATCAGGATGATATGGACACCTTGCTGACGTTGCTCGGTGTCGCCGGGATCAACTTCATCATGGGCATTCCCGGTTCCGACGACATCATGCTCAACTACCAGACCACCTCGTTCCACGATGCGCTCTACGCCCGTCAGACTTTGGGCCTGAAACCGGCGCCGGAGTTCGAGCAATGGCTGGCGAACATGGGTATTTTCACCCAGGCGGACGGCAAGGTTCGCTTTGGCAACAACCTGCCGCCGGCCTTCCGCCAGGCGCTGGCGCAACTGGGATGAGTGTGATGGAAAAACCGCCTGTGGACCCGCAAAACCCGTGGCTGGAGCTGCGTCGCCTGACCCCGGCGCGCATCGCTCTGGGCCGCACCGGTACCAGCCTGCCAACCCGTGCCCAGCTGGATTTCCAGTTCGCCCACGCTCAGGCGCGAGATGCGGTGCATCTGCCGTTCGATTATGCCGGGCTCAGCGCGCAACTGCGCGAACGCGGGCGCGACAGTTTGTTGCTGCACAGCGCGGCGACCGATCGCAACAGCTACCTGCAACGTCCGGACCTGGGGCGCAAGCTCAGCGACACCTCGACGCAGGCCCTGCGTGAGCACGCGCAGGCCAATCCCGTCGGGGTCGACGTGGCGATTGTGGTGGCGGACGGTTTGTCGGCGCTGGCGGTGCATCGCCATACCTTGCCGTTTCTGACCCGTCTGGAGGAGCAGATGAGTACCGACGGCTGGTCACTTGCCCCCGTGGTGCTGGTGGAACAGGGTCGAGTGGCCATCGGTGACGAGATCGGTCAGTTGCTGGGCGCAAAAATGGTCGTGATGCTGATCGGCGAGCGTCCGGGCCTCAGCTCGCCCGACAGCCTCGGTGTGTATTTCACCTACAATCCAAAAGTCGGGCTGACCGATGCCTATCGCAATTGCATCTCCAACGTGCGGCTTGAGGGCTTGAGCTATGGCATGGCGGCGCATCGCTTGTTGTACCTGATGCGCGAAGCCTGTCGGCGGCAGCTGTCGGGGGTCAATCTGAAGGACGAAGCGCAAGTGCAGACGCTGGAGTCGGATACCGGTGCGGACATGAAGGGAAACTTCCTGCTTGCCCCACCCACAACCTGAACCGTTTCCGCATTGCGTTTCTGCGCTGCTTTAAGGCAGGATCGAAGCACGGCCGCAGGGTTTCCCATCGCCGTCAGAGCAGTTGAAGACAGCCACTTGAAGACGAGACCTATCATGCGGATTATTCAAGCGACCCTCGAACACCTGGATTTGCTGACCCCGTTGTTCGTCAAATATCGCGAGTTCTACGGTTCCCTGCCTTACCCGGACTCCTCCCGCGCGTTTCTCGAAAAACGCCTGCGACGCAAGGAATCGGTGATTTATCTGGCCCTGGCCGATGATGACGACAAGAAGTTGATGGGTTTCTGCCAGCTGTATCCGAGCTTTTCCTCGCTGTCGCTCAAGCGCGTGTGGATTCTCAACGATATCTACGTCGCCGAAGACGCCCGCCGCCAACTGGTGGCCGACAACCTGATCCGCACCGCGAAGAAAATGGCCAAGGAAACCCAGGCCGTGCGCATGCGCGTGTCCACCAGTGCGGACAATGAGGTGGCGCAGAAAACCTATGAGTCCATCGGGTTCAAGGAAGACACCGAGTTCAAGAACTACGTGTTGCCGATCAGCGACGAGCTCTAGCGCTCATCAAGGGCCTGTTGTGGCGAGGGAGCTTGCTCCCGCCGGGCTGCGAAGCAGCCCCACCTCAGTCATCTCAACAGGTCAGGCAAATCAAGGCTTGGGAGTGCTCCGCCCTCCAGCGGGAGCAAGCTCCCTCGCCACACCAAGCTTGCCGCCACCCTCAATGCCTGCCTGACATTTGTTCACACCCCGACATCCCTCGCTACAAAACCAACGCGCTTTTCACCTCTCAGACCGTATAATCCCGAGCTTTCCGGCTTGTAAGAAAAACTACACCCCGCTGTAGGCTTACACCCGAATCATCCGCACAGGCCTGCCGAGTCGGGCCGTCACCACAGGTGCCCCCATGGATTTCAACCCGCTTGACCTTATCCTGCATCTCGATGTGTACCTCGATTTGCTGGTCACCAACTACGGGCCGTGGATCTACGCGATTCTGTTCGCTGTCATCTTCTGTGAAACCGGTCTGGTGGTGATGCCGTTCCTGCCGGGTGATTCGCTGTTGTTCATCGCCGGAGCGGTGGCGGCGGGCGGTGGCATGGACCCAGTCCTGTTGGGCGGTCTGTTGATGCTCGCGGCGATCCTCGGCGACAGCACCAACTACGTGATCGGACGAACGGCGGGCGAAAAACTGTTCAGCAACCCGAATTCGAAAATCTTCCGTCGCGATTACCTGCAAAAAACCCACGATTTCTACGACAGGCACGGCGGCAAAACCGTGACCCTGGCGCGTTTCCTGCCGATCATCCGCACGTTTGCACCGTTCGTCGCCGGCGTAGGGAAAATGCCTTATCCGCGTTTCTTCGCGTTCAGCGTGTTCGGCACCGTGCTGTGGGTCGGCGGTCTGGTGACCCTGGGCTATTTCTTCGGCAACGTGCCGTTCATCAAAAAGAACCTGTCGCTGCTGGTGGTCGCCATCATTTTGCTGTCGCTGGTACCAATGATCATCGGTGTGGTGCGCAGCCGTTTCGGCGGCGCCAAAGTCGAAACCCACTGATCCGATGTGGTCACTGAGCGCCTGGCGTCGCCGACGCATTCTGGCCAGGCACCCGATTGCCGACGAGATGTGGCAACGGGTGCGCCATCACCTGAGTTTTCTCGACGGCATCAGCGCCGCCGAAGACCAATGGTTGCGTGAAGCCAGCGTGCTGTTCCTCGAGGAAAAACACCTGACCGCTCTGCCCGGCGTCGAACTGCATCAGGAACAACGCCTGCTGCTCGCCGCCCAGGCCCAGTTGCCGCTGCTCAATCTCGGCGACTTGAACTGGTATCAGGGTTTCCACGAAATCGTCCTTTATCCCGATGACTTTCTCAGCCCGCAACGGCATCGCGATGCCAGCGGTGTCGAGCACGAGTGGGACGGTGAACACAGCGGCGAAGCCTGGCAACAGGGCCCGATCATCCTCGCCTGGCCGGGGGTGATGGCCAGTGGTGGCTGGGAAGGTTACAACCTGGTGATCCACGAACTGGCGCACAAACTCGACATGCTCAATGGCGACGCCAACGGTCTGCCACCGCTGCACGCCGACATGCGCGTCAGCGACTGGGCCGAGGTCATGCAACACGCCTACGATGACCTCAACCGCCAGCTCGACCGCAACCCCGACGCCGAAACCGCCATCGACCCGTACGCCGCCGAAAACCCGGCGGAGTTCTTCGCGGTCGCCAGCGAATACTTTTTCAGCGCCCCGGATCTGCTGCACGCGGCTTATCCACAGGTCTACTTGCAACTGCAGCTTTTCTACCGGCAGGATCCATTGGGCAGGCTGCGGCAACTTCAGGCCACAGACCCGGTCTATCAGGCGCACGCGTAAGCGCTGCACGACTTCTGGTACGTGGCGTCGGCGTAGGAATATGCCTATAATCGCCGCCACTTTTTGGTCAATCCGGCCAAGTGTTTTTGGTCAACTACGGGGGCAACGCCCAATGAGCTACAGCAAGATTCCGGCTGGCAAAGACCTGCCGAACGACATCTACGTCGCGATCGAGATCCCGGCCAACCACGCGCCGATCAAATACGAAATCGACAAAGACAGCGATTGCCTGTTCGTTGACCGTTTCATGGCCACCCCAATGTTCTACCCGGCCAACTACGGTTACATCCCGAACACCCTGGCTGACGACGGTGATCCCCTCGACGTGCTGGTTGTGACCCCTTACCCGGTTGCTCCAGGCTCGGTGATCCGCGCGCGCCCAGTCGGCATCCTGAACATGACCGACGACGGCGGCGGCGATGCCAAAGTCATCGCAGTGCCACACGACAAGCTGTCCCAGCTGTACGTCGACGTGAAGGAATACACCGACCTGCCACCGCTGCTGATCCAGCAGATCGAGCACTTCTTCGCGAACTACAAAGATCTCGAAAAAGGCAAGTGGGTCAAGATCGAAGGCTGGGCTGGCGCTGACGCCGCTCGCGACGCGATCACCAAGTCGGTTGCTGCCTACAAAGGCTAAGCATCTGCTGACTGCAAGATGCCTGAAGAAAACCCCGGTTGATCCGGGGTTTTTTGTGCCTGAGCAATGGCGTTTTAAACAGTGTGTTTATCACGGACTACAGAAAAGTTTCGAAGTGAGTGATTTCCCACAAGCACGTCTTACATCCAGTCGCAAAATACAGCCTTTTTTTGAACACCCGGTTTATTCAAACCGCTCTGGCACGGCCGTAGACTCGGTGTTTATGAGAAAGAACACTAGCGGTCCAAGATTCAAGGCACTCCTGGAAGCAGCGAACATCACCACCACGGGATTCGCAAAGTTCTGGGGCACGGAAGCCCAAAACATTCATAACTGGTACACCCGGGGCGTCCCGGCGTATCGCATGGAGGAAGTCTCACGCCTGCTTTCGGTCAACAGCGAGTGGCTGAAGACCGGTGAAGGCAGCAAAGAGTCACCACGCCTGCAAACGCCTGCCAGCAACGGCGACACCTTTGATGCCGAAGCCATCCGCGGCGTCTACACCGTCATCGACCCCAGGGACATCGAACTGCCGTTTTTCAAGGAAACGCCGATCACCAACGGTGCTGGCAAAACTCACGTCATCCTCGACCCCGAACAAACCATCCGCCTGCCCCGCGCCCACCTCGACCAACTGGAAATCCGCCACACCGACGCCATCTGCGCACACATGATCGGCAACAGCATGGCCGAGCGCATCGAAGATGGCTCTATCGTCGGCATAGACCGCGGCCTGACCCAGGTGGTCGACGGCGAAATCTACGCCATCGAACACGACGGCATGCTGCGCATCAAATACCTGCACCGCATGCCCGGCAACGCCCTGCGCCTGCGCAGCCATAACAGCGCCGAACACCCGGACGAAATCTTTCGCGCCGCGCAGATCGAAGAGCAACGAATCCATATCCTGGGCTGGGTATTCTGGTGGTCGACCCTGGGCAAACGCCGGCCGGTGGTACCGTTTCTCTGATCGGATACGGACCTTCGACCCTGCACCAACCCCTGTGGGAGCGAGCCTGCTCGCGAAGAGGCCCCGAAAATCAGTACAAAATACGAATTTTGCCTCCCGCAGTGGCTCTATTCCGCACTTGAGACTGGGAATCCCCAACAAAACTCAGTATCCTGCGCCCCACATTTGCGCATCGGCCCCGCTCCCGCGGCCCAGATGACGCCTGACGCGGCAGACCAACGTCTGACCAAGTCCCACAGCCGGACGCAGATCCGGGTGTACGTTTTGAAGGCTGACGCGGTTTACCAAAAATAAACCAAGCCAGTCCCCGAGAAGCCGGCCACAAGCCGGCTTTTTAATGCCTGAAAGAAAGCCAGGCCTACCGTCTGAAACCTGAATTCCCATTTGCCTGGTTCGGTGCCCCCTGCTACCGTAACGACAAACGTCATTACAGGTATTGCATCATGGCCTCCATCAACATCCGCATTGATGATGAGCTGAAACAACGCTCCTTCGCCGAGTTGGAAAAGCTCGGCGTCACACCTTCAGAGCTTCTGCGCCAAACACTTCAATACGTTGCTGAGCGGGGAAAACTGCCGTTCAAGACCGCACTTATCAGCGAAGAAGATGAAGCGCTCATTGCCGTTGTTAGCGAACGTCTCGCTTCCCCTCAACGAGTCAAGGTAAGTCTGGATGACCTATAGTCTTGAATTCGATCGTCGTGCTTTAAAGGAGTGGAACAAACTGGGCGATACGGTTCGCCAACAATTCAAAAAGAAACCCCTAGAGGTATTGGAGAGTCCTCGAATAGAAGCCAATCGACTTCGCGAGCTACGGATTGCTACAAAGTGACCTCGGCAACCCAACGCTTGCCCCCCCTCCACACATTGCTAAATCCCACCCAACACCCATACCCTCTGTTTTGCCTGCATGCCCGCCATCGGCCGGAGCTGACAGTTCAGTATGGGCGTGGCGACCACTCGCGAGTCCGGCTACGACCGATCGCGCCAACTCTCGGAGGCCGATCAGGTGCTATAGGTGCTAAAGACCAGAGAAGAAACCGCGTACAAACCCTGCGTTCTTTATACCTGAGCCTTTCGCAAGACTAACCGGACAATGCCCGCCAGTCAGGCATCGCAATAAGCCATTAGCACATCCGCCCTAATTGCCCCGCGCCCAACCTCACCACTAAATTTCCATTCTGTTTTTGTGCATTACAAAAGCGCCAAGGAATGGAGCAACACCATGTCGTCGTTTTTCAAACTCAATCAATCCGTTGTTCTGCTGACCGCACTCCTGACCGCTACCACTTCAGCCTTGGCGGACGAGCCGAAGCTTGTTGGTGACTGGTGGATCATTTACGGCAACGGTATTCCCCACAAGAACATCATGTATGTCGCCGACAGCACGTCAGTCGTGCCGTCGAAGCAGACCAAAGGGGCCAAGTTGGTCGCCGTGACGCTGGTGTATGAGGAACCCGGTAAACCGATGATCGATGCCTACAACCTCGAAGTTCAGTGTTCGACGAATAAGGTCCGAATGCTCAATGGCCAGTCGGTTGATCGCATCGCCTACATGATGCGCAACCTGAAAGTTAATGACCAATGGCAGCAGCCGAAGGAGTTCTGGGTGCAGCGCACCAGCGAGTTTGTTTGCTCACCTGCCAAAAAGGACATGATCGCGCTGGGCAAGATGGAGTACCTGCAGATGATTCAGGGTATGCAGCAGATGTTCTTCAAACTGGCGCCGATTCAGGAGAAAGGCCAGATGATGGATAACCTCGACTCGATCCTGGGCAACAAGTAAGCGGCGGGAATCACGATGAACCCATGGACTAAAACGTTATTGGCGCTGCTGATAGCGCCCGCGGTTTTGCTGGTCAATGGCTGCCACCTGATTGCCCAATCGCGCTGGGAAGGACGCGATGTACAGGAAGCGCTCGATCTGTTCGGCAAACCCGACTCGATGAAAAAGCAGACCGGCGCCAATGGCGAGAACCTCGCGGTGCTCACCTGGTATAAATCGTCCAGTTGGACCACCACGGAAGCGGCCGGTACTTCAATGAATCACACCGGCAACGGCATGGTTTACACCGAGTATTACCAGACGGTCGGCCACAGTTCCGATTGCAAACTCGAAGCCACCGTCAACAAGGCGAAAAAGATCGTGCTGTTCAGGATCGAGGACGGAAAGATCATCCACGGCAAGTGCATCAACGTGCCGTTCGTGCCTGGTTATATTCCGCCTGGTTTCTAGTGCAACCCTGAGCAGGCTGCTGCTCAGGGATAGCTGAACGACTTCACCAGCGTCAGTTCACCCACCGCCCGCATCGGCACCACAAACGTCTCCATTTTCTCGCTTGGCGTGCCTTCCTCGGTAATCACCGTCACCTGCGCCGTGGTCAGCGGCTGCACCGCCTCCTCTCCGCCTTCATCATCCCCGCGATAACCACCACCGAAGTAGTTCACATACACCAGATACTGGCCCTTGATCGGCGCCGGCATGGCGAAGATTTCTGGGCCATAGCCGGTGGTGACGTCGACGTCGAGCGCGGCGCCGTTGGGTGCGACGCGGTCGCCGTACCAGATGTGCGCGCCGTCGGGGGTGATCAGGTGCAGATCGAGGTCGGTGCCGTCGCTGTCCCACGACAGCAGCACGCGCAGTTTGGCCGGGGTGGCGCCGCCGCTGGCGTTGAGGAACTGCGTGCGGTGCCGTTGCTGGCCGTCGGGGCTGCGCACTTCGACGCTGTTGCTGCCGTTGGGGAAGGAGAACGGGCGGTCGAAGCGGCCGCTGTCGTCGATTTTCAGCGGCATGCTGACGCCATTGACGATCAGTCGCCCGGGTTCCTTGTTCTTGGGGGTGGCTTTGATTTCGCCGCTGATGCGCGCGGTGTTGGCCTGGCCGACCGGGGTGTTGACCGAAGAGGCCGGGTAGTTGACGGTCTGGCGGAAGTTTTCGCCTTCGCCCTCGGGCGCGCCGGTGCGCCAGCCGCCGACCGGGGTATCGAGTTTGACGCTGTCGGCGGCCATCGCCATCGGCCATGCATTGAACGCGCAGAGCAACAGCAAGACCTGTGGATAACGGAGTGTCATGGTCTATTCCAGCAAGAGGTGACGGGCGAGCCCTTCGATGTAGGTTTCATCCTGGCCATTGGGATGTGCTTCAAAGGCCAGGTGCAGATATTCGTGAGTCAGGTCGAGACGATCTTGTAGCGTGAGCACGCCGCGCACGTAGATGCGCTGGCGCTCGCGGTCGACGAACGGGCGGCCGAACGCCAGTTTGCACACGGCGAAGGTGCTGACTTCGTTGTAGCCGGTTTCGCTTTCCAGCGTGGGACGCCAGCCGCGACGCTGCTTTTGCAGCCAGTCTTGCGCGGCGGGCAGTGCTTCGCAGGAGGCCACCGGGTTGTCCCAACGGCTGAGGCTCGCGCGCGGATAGGCGTGCAGCAGAATCGCGTCATAGCGCTGGCCGGCGCTGGCCTGCTCGACGGCTTGTTGCCAGGCGAGTTTGTCCGGGCCGGGTTGATCGGAGTGATAGGTGACGGTGCTGCCGGCCAACACCAGATCCGCGGTCCACGCCGCAATGTTGCGCGACTCGGCGGAGGCCGGGCGCGGAGCAACGCGCTGGCGGTTGCTGCTGTCATCGATGCTCAGGCAATCGCCGTTGCGCGTGGCGTTTTGCAGCAGATAGGTGCGGATCGCCACGGCCAAGGCTTTGGCGGCTTCGGCCGGTTCAGGTTTGGCTTCGCGCTCAAGCACACGGGCGACGTATTCTTCGCGATCAAGTCTGGCGACCAGTTTGTCGTTGAGCAGAAACAGTTCGCCGCCGCTGTGGATATCCAGCGCATTGCCGTTGGCGAATTCGACGCGGTAATTGCCCTGCAAGGGCCCAGAGCCAACCACGCGCTCACCCGACATGACTCGCGAAAGCGGATAACGCGAAAACAGTCCGACCTCAACACAACGCCCTGCTTCCGCCGGCCAGGAAGCAGGCAGCACCGTCGCCAACGCCTGCCCGTAATGGCGCAAAACCATCTGACTGGTGCCCCGGCCACCGGCCCAGATCGGCGAGCCGTCCGCCGTCCAACCGGCGAAACCGCCCTGCCGCGATTGCGGATCCTGATCGCCCAGCCAGCTCCAGGTTTTCACCCGCAAGCGCCCGCCCAGCTCACCGACGACATTGCCGTCCGCCGCGTTCAGCACGACGTCGAGCAACACGCGGCGCATCTGCTCCTGTGCCGGCAGCAACGACAACACTTTCAGCAAATCAGCCACGGAAACCCGGGTAGCCGGTTGCACGCCTGGCAAATCCAGCAACCACGACGGTGCCTGCCGCGCCTGCCAATACGTGCGCCAATCGGCAGCAGCAATGCCCAATCGCGCCGGCTCAAAGTACAAGCCGCAGGATTTGACCAACGCCTGATCACGCTCAATCCTGCCGCCCGCCGAGCAGCAATAAACCTCTTCCTTCGACTGTCCGCGACATTCATACGCCGGCTCGCGCGCACCGGTATCCACCAGCCACGCATAGACGAACAATTTCCACAGGCTGCCTAGCGGCGTTTCCAGCGTCGACGGCAACGGCTCGCGCGCGATCAGTTGCGTGTGATTCAACGACAGCAACTCACCCTTGTACGCCAGCCGCAGCGGCTCATCCTGCGCCGTCGCCAGCGCAGGCATCACACACATCAGCAGCCACAGCAGCGGCCGGTTCATGTCAGTTGACCGTGACCTGACCGAGGGCGGCTTTCGCTTCCTGGGCCTGATGCTGCGGCGCGTAGACCTGAGTGAAACGCACCGGCGGCAGGTTGAACTGGCCCTTCTGCGAGAAGCGCACCAGATGGCGCAAACGCAATTCGCCGCTCAGCGCATCCACCGGCACCGCGTAGGCCAGTTGCCCCGGTTCGAAGCGTGCTTTCTCCAGCGCGGTCGGTTCGGTGCCGTCCTTGCCCTGCAACTTGATGCCCCAGGTAGTGCGCTCGACATCGGCACCCGGTGGCAACGGCACTTCAAGCATGCCGTAGCGCAGCGGTTTCGGCGCCTTGCTGGTTAGGATCACTTCGTCCAGATACAGGCTGTCGCTGGACAGCGGTTTAGCGCCGACCGGCTCCAGTTTGAAGGTGAACGCTTCGTCGCCCGGCACCAGTCGCGACAGACGCCGGGTGATGGTCACGGCCATTGGATCGACCGCCGGTTGCTGGGTCTGGAAGCTCAGCGCCGCGCGCAGCGGACGCTCCTGAGTGCCGGACACCGACAACACGCTCGGCACCGGCGTCGCCCCCTGCCAGATCCAGTACATCTCGCCGGTGGTGCCGTAGTTTTTCTTCCAGCCTTCACCCGGCAGCAGCGCGATGGTCGGCGAGGCCTGCGCGATGCTGCGTTGCAACCAGCTCAGCGCCAGGGCGCGTTCGAGGGTCGATTGCTGCGGCAACAGACGTTGCAGCAACGCCGTCGCGCGGGCCTGATCGAACGCTTGCAGCGACAAATTCAGCGCTTCGGCAAACGGCTGCGAACTGACCGCCAGACGCTGTTGCGCGGCGCCAACCTGACGATTGAATGCGTCCGGCAACGCGACTTTCGACTGGGTCGCCAGCGCCGCAGTCAATACCCGCGCCGCCGCCAGCCCTAGCGCCGAATCCGGATCGCTCATCACCAGGCTGTCTTCACCGTCGTCCATCAGGGTTTCGGCGTTGCCCTCACCGGCCTTGGCCAGATCGTCCATCAAACCGCTGAGCAAGGTGTTCACCGGCAGGTGCATCTGCTTGGCGAACGACAGGATCAGCGCCCGCTGCAGCAATGGCGTGTTCGGCGCTTGCTTGGCGTAGACCTCCAGCACCCGCTGCCAATGCTCCGGCGGCAGAGTCAGTTCCAGCACCTGACTGGCGTTCCAGTCGGCGTAGTAGGCGTAAGCAGTGAGGAACGCGTCCGGCTCGCCATCGAAGCCCCACCAGGTGAAGCTCGCCGACGGCCCGGCCATTTGCACCAGACGCAGGCGGCTGTTCTGCATGATCAGGCGCAGTCGATCGCGGATCTGCGGGCTCGATGCCAGCGACGGATAAGCAATGCTCAGCGGCAGCAAGCGGCTGGCGGTCTGCTCGACGCCACCGTACGGGTAGCTCAGCAGATCGTCGAGCGCGGAACGGAACAGCGCTTGCGGACTGTCATCCAGACGCAGACGAATGTCGGTGGCATCTGCTGGCAAACTCAACGGGGTGTCGCCGCCGGCCACGTCGAGGCTCTGGGTTTGCGTGAGTTGCCAGCCGTCACCGGTCGCACTCAGGCGCACGGCGAGGGCGTCAGCGGTTTTGCCGTCCTGCACCAGTTCGGCAGTCCACTCACCCGAGGCCAGGGCGAACGCTGGCAGCGGCACGTAGTTGATGCCGTTGTTCAGCGTTACCGGCAGGCGCTGTTCGGCGCCAGCGTAATGGCTGACCAGCTCTGCCTTGACCGGTTTCTCGGCCTGGCTGAAAGCGAATACACCGAGTTGTGGCTGATCGCCCTTGCGGAATTTGCTCGGCCCGCTCCACTTCAGGTACAGCGGTTTTTCCGAACGGACAAACTGCTTCTTCTGCCCGACCTGGCCGTCATCGGCGATGGCCCGCGCGGTGATGCGCCAGCGGGTCAGCGAGTCCGGCATCTTGAAGGTGAAACGGGCTTTACCGTCAGCTCCGGTCAACAACTCTGGCTGCCATGCGGCGGTGTCGACGTCTTCACGACGCGGACGCTCCAGCACTTTCACCCCGCGCTCACTGCGGTTGGCCTTGCCCGGCGCGCCGGGGCTGCCCGGCAACGCCACGTCGTAACTGATGAACGACAGGCTGGCGCTGGTGCGCACGTTGTTGCGCCGTGGGTGGTAGAAGAACTGGTCGATGGTCGGCGCGACTTCCGGTTGCAGCGCGTAGACCATTTCATCGACCACGCTGACGGTCAGGTGCGCCGGTACGGCTTTGCCGGCGAACTGCGTGGTCAGGTCGACGGTGACGGTGTCGCCCGGCTGATACACCGCTTTGTCGGTGCTGATCGCCACGTCGATTTGCGGTGCGACCACCTTGATCCCGGCGTTCTGGAAGCTGTACTGCCCGCCCTTGGTGTACAGCACCGAGAAGGTCAGGTTCGGCGCGAAAATGTCCTTCACCGGAATCCGCGCGCGGTATTGGGTGTCGCTGAGTTTTTCCAGCTTCAGCCAGTCGCCGCCCTTGGCCAGCAGCGCGGTGGCTTCGACCTTGTCGCGTTCCAGCGACAGCAGGGCATCGCTGACCGGCTCCGGGAAGGTGATCAGCGCCAGTGCTTCATCGCCAGCCTTGTACTCAGGCTTGTCGAGGACGATTTCCACAGTGCCCGGCACCGCTTTGACGCCCTCCCCCGTAACCGAATGGCCGGTGGCGCCGAGGACCCGACCGTGCTGATCTTTCAGCGTCAGGTTGTAAGTGCCCGGACGTTCGAAGGCAATGCTGAAGCCCTTGTCGATGGCCGCCAGTTTGCCTTCACCGGTGCTCTGGTCTTCCAGGCGCACCCAGTTGTAGCTGCTCGGGGTGACCGCTTTGCTCTGCTCGCTGCCGCCCTCGTTGATGTAGCGGAACGCAACTTTGTCGTTGACCGCGCTGAAGCGTTGCGGCGCGCTCAGGCGGAAGCTCGCGGCGCCACGGTCGATGAGGATTTCCTTGGTGGTTTTGACCCGGTACGCTGCGCCATCGCTGGCAAACACCGTGAGCATGTAGCGGCTCGGTTTGTCGGCGGCCGGCAGGTCGAGGCTCGCGTTGCCCTTGCTGTCGGTAGTCAGTTCGGTGCTGGTCAGCTCAACCGGGAATTGCCCGAGGTATTGCAGCTCGTTGTCGACCATCGACAGTTGCTGGGCGCGCAGGCTCAGGCTCAATTTGGCGTTGGCCACCGGTTTGCCGTCCGGGTAGAGCAACACCAGACTGCCCTTCACTGGCTCACCAGTGCGGTAATCCTGCTTGGCCAGATTCAGCGAAATCTCGAAGTGCGGTTTGATGTACTCGGCCACGCGGAAGGCGCTGCTGTAGGCCTGATCCTTGTAATTGAAGCGGATCTCGTAACCACCGGCCACGGCGTTGTCCGGCAACTGGAACCGGCCTTGTGTACCGGCCTTGGAATCGAGTTTCAGGTCGAGGTGCTGCAGCTCGGTGCCGGTGGCATCAAGCACACTGACCGTGACGTCCGCCGCACCCGGCAATACCGAATCCCGCGCATTCTTGAACTCGCGACCGACGATTTTCAGCGACACCCAATCCCCCGGGCGATACAGCGGCCGGTCGGTGAACGCGTAGAGTTTGGTGTCGTAGATTTCGCTGTCGTAGTAGAAGTTTTCCGAGACAAACACCCCGCCCTCTTCATCCTCGCCAATGACGAACGAGCGCTCGGGGCTGACGTGTTTCAGGCGCAGCAAACCATCGGCATCGGTGGCACCGCTGCTCATCACGCCGAGGCCGTCAGTCCACAGCACATTGACCTTCGGCACCGAACTGCCTTCGTGTTTGCGCGCAGCCCAGACCAGCAATTCATCGCCGGCAATCTTGCTCACCGCCACGGTGTTGGAGACGAAGACCATGGTGGTCGCGCGGTACTTGCCGATCAGCGCTTCGACCAGGTACAGGCCCGGTTTCAGGTTGCCCAGCGGGATGTACACGTTACCCGGCGCAACGCTGACGAACTCGCTGGAAGACCCGGCCAGATTGACCCCGGCCGGCGGCTGGATCGGCTTGGCCTGCCACAGCGGATAGCGGAACTGGCTGACCACCGGCAGGCCCGGAATCAAGGCGAATTGCGGCTGCGCGTCGTACGGCGTCGGCGCAGCGATGGCGTTGCCCATCTTCAGCTCCGGCACTTCTTCGGTGACCTGCTTGCGCGACTCATAGGAGAACGCGCGCTGCATCACCCGCCGCGATTTGCGGTACCAGTTGTCCCACAGGTACGCGAGGGTGTTGGACAGGCCTTCGCCCTTGAACTGACCGTCGCTGACCACGCGGTGCAGGTTCTTCTGGCGCTTGAGGAAATCCAGCGGCTTGTTGATGCGGTACACGCGAATGTCGGCGCCGCCGTACGGCTCCATGCGGAAACGGCGGTAGTCGCGGCCCGGTGCTTCGAGACGCACCATCGCCTGCTCGTCGGCGGCGAAACTGCTGTCGGCCAGCAGGAAGAAGCTTTCACCGTCGACCGGCGTGTAGCCGCTCGGCTCCACCGAATCTTCAGCGTTGACGGTCGCCAATGGCAGCAACAGCGCCAGCAGCAGAGGAATTCGAGCGCAGAGTCGCAGCATGCGGGCACCGGTCATTGGGAGAGAAAGTTCAGTCGATAGACGCCGATGAAGTTGGGGTTGGCTGCGTCGGGTATCCATCGGGTGTCCTTCCATGTCATGAGTTGCTGCAGGCTTGCCGAACGCATGCCGTTGTCAGTGGGGGTGGTCGTGCCGGTGTGATAGGCGATGTAGCGGCCCATCCAGATCATCAGGTGCTGGTCGTCGCCCTGATCGAAAAACATCAGGTCGCCGGGGCGTGCCTGGGACACGTCGCGGCTGACCAGATGGCTGTTGAACTGAATCAGTTTGATCGCGTTGACGTACGGCCCGACCTTGCCGCCGCCCTGCTGCCATTGCCGGGCGAGCTTGCGCTGCTCATCGCTGAGCGACAGTTCCGGCGGCAGGTAACGATTGGACAGGCCGTTGCTGCGCAGCCATTTGTCGTCGTGGACTTTCAGCGCTTCGTTGGCGGCGAAACGCACAAGGCCTGCGCAGTCCTGCTGATACCAGCGCGGGCTCGGGCCCTGGCTCAGTTGCTCCTGAGCGATGCGCACGAACCAGGCGCGGAATACCTGGGACTGCGCCGGATCCAGCGCAGGCGTTTCGATGGCTCGGGCACTGGCGCTGAGCAATAGCGCGAGCAGGCCGAGGCTGCGGATCAATGCCGTCACAGCGCTTTCCATTCCAGCGGCAGCCATTGCCAGTGGCCGTCAGGCTCGCTGCCTTCCGGCAAAGTCAGGGCGTATTTGCCGTAGCCGCCGAGGGTGCGCAGTTTCGGAATCAGGTAGGTTTGCGCGGCGTTGTAGAACACCGGCTCCATGTCCTGCGGCAGACTGTCGAGGGTTTCCTGCTGCATCAGTTGCGCCATCGAATCCGGGCCGAAGTAGATCGGCATCAGCACGTCTTTCGGCAGCACGTCAGCCATCGGCGGGAAGCGCTTGTCGAGGGTGCCGAGGGCCTTGTCCACCAGTTTGTCGTCGAGGGAAAACAGCAGCGTCGAACCGTGACGCGCGAGGCTGACTTTCATGAAAGCGCGGCCGCTGATCGCGTCCGGGTTCTCGGCAGTCTTGGCGGCGTACGGACCGAAGTTCGAGCTGACCTGACGCTGCCAGACATGACTCTGACCTTCCTGCTTTTCGACCACCGGGAACGCGTGTTCGTCGACATTCGCCTCGTAGGCACCGACCATCGAACCGAACAACGTGCCCAGGTCGCCATCGAGCTTGCTGCTGTCCTCGTCCTTCAGGCTGGCGACCAGCAACGGCGTGTACAACCGCGAATCGGCGTACCAGCACAGGCCTGCCGCGCCGGCCACGTGCTCGGTGAGTTTCTGCGCCACCGCTTCGTCGGCGCCGAGTTTCACCAGCAGCGGTTTCTGCGGTTCAGCCGCCACCGGCAAGGTCACGCAGGCACTGGCGCCCAGCGGCATGGCTTGCCACACCGGTTTGAAATCGAAGTCCGGCTGGTTATCCAGCTCATCCATGGCGAGATAGCTGTGCCAACCTTTGTCGTCCATGTCGAAACGCAGCCCGGCAAAGTTCGGGATGAAGCGCTGATAGCCCATCGCAAGGACGCTGGAATTGACCGACAGACGCTGTTTGATCTCCGGTGCCTTGCCTGGCAGACCGAAGGCTTCGGGGAACAGTTTGTCGCCATTGAGCAAGGCCGCCAGCGCTTGTGGCGAGACGTGCCCGGACTCTTCCGATTCACCGTTGGCCGGGTCGTAATATTTGTTCGGGTTGGACAGCACCACCAGTTTGTCGCCGCGCGACGCGAACAGCAGCGATTTGCTGGCGTTGTAGCTGAGCTGGTACAGCGGCACTTCGTCACCGCCGACTTTGAGGCTGCCGAAGACACTGAGCTGCGAATCGTCCAGCGCCACTTTCGCCAGCGGTTCGAGCAGTTTCGCCAGCCCGCCGCGGTCCATCACCAGCAGAAAATCCTTGAGCCGGCCATCGGCACCACGCCACAGTGCGACGTCCGCCGGTTGATCGAAAAGCTGCTCGATCAGGCTGTCCTGCAGCTTCAGGTCGTGTTCGTAGATGATCCGGCGCAGGCTGCCGATCAGGCCCAGGCGGTCGGCGTGGGTTTCGTAATAGAAGACGAAATCCTCGGTGAGCGTGGCCTTGAGGAACGGCACCGTCAGCAGGTCCTTGGGCAACTGGCTCAGGGAGCGGGTTTCCAGCAGCGCATCCGGACGGCTCAGACCGAGCTTGTCGCTGGTCAATGCCGCCGCCGGCACCTTGGGCTTGTGCAGCAGCCAGCCGAGACCACCGGCCACCCCGGCCACCAGGACGAGGCCGATCAGCAGCGCCGGCCAGCGCCGGGAAGGTTGGCCGGCAGGAGTCGGGACGGCCGGAGAAGCAGCGTTATCACTCATGTTCACAAAACCCGAAGTTCATCCGTGGAGCGGGATGCTTAATAGTTGAAAGTCTTGACCAGCAGCAGATCACCGATCGCCCGCAGGGGCACGATGAATGTTTCGCGTTTTTCGTCGACCGTGTTTTCGTTGAGCACCAGCGTGATTTGCGAGGTGATGACCTCGTTCTGATTGCTGGCCTCCTCGAAGTTATAGCCGCCGTCGCCGAAGTTGCCCCAATAGTTGACGTAAACCAGATAGGTGCCATGCAGCGGCGCGGTCATGGTGAACATTTCCGGGCCGGGGCCATCGACGCCATCCGGATCCAGACCGCCGCCGTTGGTCAACGCCGTGTGGGCGAAAAACGCATGCTGGCCGTCCGGGGTAATGATGTGCAGATCGAGTTCGGCCTTGGGATCGTCCCAGCCGAGCACCACGCGGATCTTCGCCGGGGTGCGCAGGTTGTTCGCTTCATAGAATTGCACGCGCTTGAGCGACTGCCCCTCGGCACTGCGCACTTCGACACTGTTGGAGCCAGCGCCAAACGCATAAGGCCGGGCGAAACGCCCGTCATCGTCGGTGTACAGATTCAATGGATTGCCGTTGACCGCCAGCGTGTGCGGCCCGCGCTGATTGCCAATGGCCTTGAGCTGGCCCTGAATCATCGTGCGATTGCGCTGAATGCCGCGATCGATCGGCGGCGTGGGATAGGCGACTTGCGGGTTTTCACTGCGATCAAGCAGGCCGTGATAACGCCAGCCACCGGACGGCTCTGACAGCTCGGCAGTCGGCGCCGCCAGCAGCGCAGGCGCGCAAGCCCAACCGATCAGCAGCCAAAGAAATGAACGCATGTAATGCCTCCTGCCATGCCTGAACGAAACCTTGCACCCGATCCTCGGTACTTCACAGCGGTGGAAACTGCGTTTCGTCTGAAAGACCCCGTGACTAGTGGGTCGTAGAAGGCGCGAAGATTAGCGATTCGGCAGTTTTTTAACAATCGGATACATCTTGAAATGCGGTAGGAATCACGCCCTCGGGTGGACGATGAGCCGAATAGGCGTCATATTCGGCTCACGAAATGAGCCGAATAGCGCTTCTATTCGGCTCACGCACTCAGGAATGGCATTTCATGGCAACTCACTGGATCTGGCAGCAGCCCGACTGGCCCGACTTCAACTGGCAGGCAGAGCGTCTCACTGCGCTGTTGCGCGAATGCGTTCAGGCGCAGGGACAATTGATGGGCATGGCGGGATCAGTGGGCAATTCACTGAGCGCTCAGACTGAACTGGACGCGTTGCTGCAAAACATCGTGACCTCCTCGGCCATCGAGGGGGAACCATTGAATGTTGAATCCGTGCGTTCTTCACTGGCACGACGCCTGGGGCTGGAATCGCCTGATGGCGACAACGTCAGCAAGCGCAGCGAAGGGCTCGCGCAACTGATGCTCGATGCCACTCAACGCTTTGCCGAACCGCTGACACTGCAACGATTGCTGGAATGGCATTCATGGCTGTTTCCAGAACAGGAGAGTGGTTTCCTTTCGCGTGCAATCAATGTCGGCGCATTACGCGGCGATGAGCCGATGCAGGTGGTTTCAGGGCGAATCGACCGTCCGACCGTGCACTTCGAGGCGCCACCGCGACAAGGCCTTGAGCGGCAACTCGACAGTTTTCTCAAGTGGTTCGACGCCAGTCGGCAACAGGCAGGCCTCGATCCATTCTTGCGAGCTGGTATCGCACATTTCTGGTTCGTCACCTTGCATCCGTTCGACGACGGCAATGGACGCCTGACTCGCACCCTTACCGATCTGGCACTGGCTCAGAGCGAAGCGCAGGCGATTCGTTTTTATGCGATGTCCGCCAGCATCCTCGATGATCGTGCGGGCTATTACCGGATTCTCGAATCCAGTCAGAAAGCCACGCTGGACATTACCGACTGGCTCACATGGTTCCTGCAAACCTTACTGCGCAGTCTGCAACAGGCCATCGCGCGGATTGAAAGCGTGTTGGGAAAATCACGCTTCTGGCAGGCGCACCGCGAATCCGGGCTGTCGGCGGAGCAGATCAAAGTGCTCAATCGTTTGCTCGACGGTGGTGAGCGCGGTTTCGAGCACGGTATCAGTGCAGCGCAATACCAGAGTGTGGCCAAGGTCTCCAAAGCCACGGCCACCCGACATCTGGCGGAACTGCTGGAAAAAGGCTGCCTGCAACGTCTTCCGGGCGGGGGGCGGAGCACTCGGTATCAGATTCAATATCCGGGTGACTCGACCGACTGACACCCTTGTCCGTCGGCCCACTCATTTGCCCATAAACCCCCTATCTGCTAGTGTCGCGCCGGTTTAACGTCAACCGGAAATCGCCGCCATGGCCCGCAAAAAAGCTGCACTGGATTTCGAACAGTCCCTCGCCGACCTGCAAACACTGGTCGAGCGTCTGGAGAACGGTGAATTGTCGCTGGAAGACTCGCTGACCGCTTTCGAGCAGGGCATCGGTCTGACCCGTGACTGCCAGGCAGCGCTGGCCCAGGCCGAGCAGAAGGTGCAAGTGCTGCTGGAGCGCGATGGTGAACTCGCCGAGGAACCCTTCGACGCGGAACAGCCAGAATGATTGCAGCGTATTCGGCGACCAGCCAGGCGCGGGTCAATGCGGCACTGGAAATGCTCTTCAAGGCTCCGCTGCTGGAGCTGTCGCGCCTGTATGAGGCGATGCACTACAGCGTGATGATCGGCGGCAAACGCGTGCGTCCGCTGCTGGCTTACGCCGCGTGCGAAGCGCTCGGCGGCAAGGCTGAACAAGCCAATGGAGCGGCCTGCGCGGTGGAGCTGATCCACGCCTACTCGCTGGTACACGACGATTTGCCGGCAATGGACGACGACGATCTGCGTCGCGGCCAGCCCACCACCCACAAGAAATTCGACGAAGCCTGCGCGATTCTCGCTGGTGACGGCTTGCAGAGCCTGGCCTTCAGCGCCCTGCTCGATCCGCGCCTGAGCAATCTGGATGCCGATATCCGCCTGCAACAGGTCACGGCGCTGGCGCACGCGGCAGGCCCGGCGGGCATGGTCGGCGGTCAGGCCATCGACCTCGGTTCGGTCGGTCTGAAGCTCGATCAACAAGCGCTGGAACAGATGCACCGACACAAGACCGGCGCGCTGATCGAGGTCAGCGTCAAACTCGGCGCTCTGGCCAGCGGCCGTGCCGAAAAAGATCAACTCAAGGCTCTGCAGACTTATGCACAGGCCATCGGTCTGGCCTTTCAGGTGCAGGACGACATTCTCGACGTCGAAAGCGATACCGAAACCCTCGGCAAACGCCAGGGCGCCGACATCGCTCGCGACAAACCGACCTACCCGGCCCTGCTGGGACTGGACGTGGCCAAGGCCTATGCCCTTGAGCTGCGCGATCAAGCCCTGCACGCGCTGCGACCGTTTGACGCGGCAGCCGAGCCTTTGCGCGACCTGGCCCGGTATATCGTCGAGCGGCGCAACTGAACGCCAACCTGCCAAAAAAGACCAACGCGTGGGCAGGGGGCGATGCATCAGGTAAACTGCCGCATCTTTTATACCTATAACGATTCGCCTGATGCCCACGACGTTTCATGAGATTCCCCGCAAGCGCCCGACCACGCCCCTGCTCGACCGCGCGAACACGCCGGACGGCCTGCGCCGGTTAGGCGAAGCCGAGCTGGAAACCCTGGCCGATGAGTTGCGCCTGGAATTGCTCTACACGGTCGGCCAGACCGGTGGGCATTTCGGTGCCGGCCTGGGCGTCATCGAGCTGACCATCGCGTTGCATTACGTGTTCGACACCCCGGATGACCGGCTGGTGTGGGACGTCGGTCATCAGGCGTATCCGCACAAGATCCTCACCGGTCGTCGCCAGCGCATGGAAACCTTGCGCCAGAAGGACGGCATCGCTGCCTTCCCGCGTCGCGCCGAGAGCGAGTACGACACCTTTGGTGTCGGCCACTCCAGCACCTCGATCAGCGCCGCGCTGGGCATGGCAATTGCCGCCCGCCTGCAAGACAGCGATCGCAAGGCGATTGCGGTGATTGGAGACGGCGCGCTGACCGCCGGCATGGCGTTCGAGGCGCTGAACCACGCGCCGGAAGTCAACGCCAACATGCTGGTGATCCTCAACGACAACGACATGTCGATCTCGCGCAACGTCGGTGGCCTGTCCAATTATCTGGCGAAGATTCTTTCCAGCCGCACCTACGCGAGCATGCGTGAGGGCAGCAAGAAAGTCCTGTCGCGCCTGCCCGGCGCCTGGGAAATTGCCCGCCGCACCGAAGAATACGCCAAGGGCATGCTGGTTCCCGGTACCCTGTTCGAAGAGCTGGGCTGGAACTACATCGGCCCGATCGACGGCCACGACCTGCCGACCCTGATCGCCACCCTGCGCAACATGCGCGATCTGAAAGGCCCGCAGTTCCTGCACATCGTCACCAAGAAAGGCAAAGGCTTCGCTCCGGCGGAAGTCGACCCGATCGGTTACCACGCGATCACCAAGCTCGAACCGCTCGACGCTCCGGCCGCCGCGCCGAAAAAGGCCGGTGGGCCGAAGTATTCGGCGGTGTTCGGCGAGTGGCTGTGCGACATGGCGGCGGCTGACCCGCGTCTGGTCGGGATCACCCCGGCGATGAAGGAAGGCTCGGACCTCGTGGCGTTCAGCGAACGTTTCCCGCTGCGCTACTTCGACGTGGCAATTGCCGAACAGCACGCGGTGACGTTCGCCGCCGGCATGGCCTGCGAAGGTGCCAAACCGGTGGTGGCGATCTACTCGACGTTCCTGCAACGCGGCTACGACCAGTTGGTGCACGACGTCGCGGTGCAGAACCTCGACGTGCTGTTCGCCATCGACCGCGCCGGTCTGGTGGGCGAAGACGGCCCGACCCACGCCGGCAGCTTCGACCTGTCGTACCTGCGCTGCATTCCGGGCATGGTCATCATGACCCCGAGCGATGAAAACGAACTGCGCAAGATGCTCACCACCGGCCACCTGTACAACGGCCCGGCGGCAGTGCGTTATCCGCGCGGCACCGGCCCGAATGCGAGCATCGACAAGGATCTCGAACCGATCGAAATCGGCAAGGGCATCATCCGTCGTCAGGGCAGCAAAGTCGCTCTGCTGGTGTTCGGCGTACAACTGACCGAAGCGCTGAAAGTCGCCGAGAAGCTGGATGCGACCGTGGTCGACATGCGCTTCGTCAAGCCGCTGGATGAAGCGCTGGTACGCGAGATCGCCGGTAGCCACGAGTTGCTGGTGACCATTGAAGAGAACGCGATCATGGGCGGCGCCGGTGGTGCGGTCAGCGAATTCCTGGCGCGCGAGAACATCCTCAGGTCGATGCTGCACCTGGGCTTGCCGGACATCTACGTCGAACACGCCAAACCGGCGCAAATGCTGGCCGAGTGCGGGCTGGATGAAGCGGGCATCGAAGCCTCGATTCGTGAGCGCCTGACTCTGCTCAACAAGTAATCACCATCCCTGTGGGAGCGGGCTTGCCCGCGATGAGGTCGACACAGTCAACATTGATGTTGGATGTACCGACGCCATCGCGGGCAAGCCCGCTCCCACAGTGTTTTGTGTCGCTAGAAATTTTGTGAAAACCAGAAACACCAACGGAACACCGATGAAACTCGCGCGCCTCGCCCTGCCCCTCTTCCTGCTTCCCACCGCCAATACCCTCGCCGACACCTTCGAACGCGATCAGGCCCTGAAACTGCCGGACACGCTGATCAGCGCCAACCGCCAGGTCGAAGCGCGCAACGACAGCAGCGCCGCCAACACCGTGTTCACCCGCGAAGACATCGACCGCCTGCAACCGGGCAGCGTCACCGACCTGCTGCAACGGGTGCCGGGCGTGCAGGTGGCACAGGCCGGCGGGCGCGGTAGTCTGCCGGGGATCTACATTCGCGGCACGCAATCGGCGCAGAGTCTGGTGCTGGTCGACGGCCAGCGCATCGGCAGTTCGACCTCCGGCGACAGCAATCTGCAGCACCTGAACATCGACCAGATCGAGCGCGTGGAAGTGTTGCGCGGTTCGCGTTCAGTGATTTACGGCAGCGATGCGATTGGCGGGGTGATTCAGATTTTCACCCGGCGCGGCAACGAGCAGGGCCTGCAGCCGCGCTTGCACGTCGGCTTCGGCAGCAACCAGACCTGGGAACGCAGCCTCGGCCTGTCCGGTGGCGACGAGAAGACCCGCTTCAATCTTGGCGCCAGCCTCGATGACACCGCTGGCCTCGACCGCACTCACGCGTCGTACCCGAGCGACAGCGATCACGATGCCTACCGCAATAAATCCATCAGCCTGAGCCTCAGCCATGCGCTGACCGACGACATCGAAGTCGGCGCCAACCTGCTGGATAACCGTGGCAAGAGCGAGTTCGATAACCCGTTCGGCCGCTTTGATACGACCACTTTCGAATCGGTGCAACAGCAGCCTTACAGCGACTTCAACGTCAGCAATATCAGCAGCTACATCGATGCGCGGGTCAACGAAATCTGGAAAACCCGCGTCGAATTCGGCCACAGCGAGAATCGCGAGAAAACCTTCGACAAGCTCAGCGACGAGCGCACGGTGTTCAATACCTATCGCGACTCGGTGAACTGGCAGAACGACCTGACCCTGGATGCGCGCAACAGCCTGATCCTCGGCGGTGACTGGTACGAAGATCGGGTCAACAGCAGCACCGCATTCAACGAGGACAGCCGCTGGAACCGCGCCGCGTTCATCCAGCATCGTTATCAGGCCGACAGCTTCTCCACCGAACTGGGCCTGCGTCACGACGACAACCAGCAGTTCGGCAGCCAGAACACCTGGAGCGGCACCTTTACCCTGCCGCTGAACCCGGACAACGACCTGCTGCTGAGCTACAGCGAAGGCTTCCGCGCGCCGACCTTCAACGACCTGTACTACCCGGATTTCAGCAACCCGAATCTGAAACCGGAAACCTCGAAAAGCTACGAACTGCAATGGCGCAGTCAGTTGAGCGATAGCAGTCGGCTGGAAGCGTCGATTTACCGCACGGACCTGCAAGACGCGATCATCTTCGGTAGCAACTCACGCCCGGAGAACGTGGCTTCGGCACGGATCAATGGCTTTGAAGCGGCGCTGAAGCAGGAACTGTTCGGTTGGCAGAGCAATCTCGGCGTGGCGATTATCGACCCGCGTGATCGCGATACCGGGCACACCCTGGCGCGTCGCGCGCGGCGCACAGCCAGTTGGGATCTGGATCGCCAGTTCGACCGGTTGGGCGTGGGCGCGAGCTGGCAGTTGGTCAGCAGCAGTTACGACGATCTGAACAACACCCAGCCGTTGGGTGGCTACGGCACCGTCGGCTTGCGCAGCAGCTGGACGCTGAACCGCGAGATCAAGCTGGATCTGAAGGTCGATAACCTGCTGGACAAGGGTTACAGCCGTGCGCTGTACAGCTATGACGGTAGCCAGTTTGGCTATCGCGAGGAAGGTCGGGTTTGGGTAGTTGGCATCACCTGGACTCCGGGACTTAACTGAACTCCCTGTAGGAGCTGCCGAAGGCTGCGATCTTTTGATCTTGCTTGTGGCTGACTAGGAGTCGCCGAAGATCAAGATCAAAAGATCGCAGCCTTCGGCAGCTCCTGCAGGGGTCAGCGGTGTGGCTGGATGAGTTGGCAGAGTTTGGCGGTTGCTTCGATCATCTGGCCGCTCGGGCGCTCCAGGCCTTTGTCGCTGACCAGCAGCAACTGATCATGTGCCACCGCACTCACCTGCGGCCAGGCCTTCCACGCATCCAGCTGGGTCTGATCACTGGCCAGAATCACCTCGGGATTGCGCTGTAACACAGCCTCGATACTCACCTGCGGCGCCGGCAAACTCAGGTCGGCAAACACATTGCGCGCGCCACAGACTTCGAGCGCATCGCTGATGATTTGTCCGCCACCGACGGTGTACAGCGGCTTGTCCCAGACTTGATAGAACACTGTCAGCGGCGTGGCCCGGCGATAGCGCTGACGCAGTCCGTCGAGTTTCTGGCGCAGGTCCGCCGCCAGTTTCGTCCCACGCTCAGGCCGGCCGAGTTGTGCGGCAATAGCTTCAATCTGTGCAGAAAGTTGTTCGAGATTGTGCGGTTCGGCGACGTAGGTCGGAATGTTCAGGTGTTTGAGCTGATCGCGTTGTGCCGGGCCGACACTGCCGGGCCACAACAGCAGCAAATCGGGCTTCAAACTGAGCAGGCGCTCCATGTCCAGTTGACCATAGCGCCCCACTGACGGGACATCCTTGAGCGCAGCCGGACGCTCACCGGCATCCAGCACGCCAACCAGCAGATCGGCCGAGCCCAGCTCAACAATGATTTCAGACAGAGAAGGCGCGAGACTGACCACTCGCAGACTCGCCAGCACCGGGCCGGCGCAGGCCAGCAGCAGAACCGCCAGCCACAGGCGGCGCATCAGCCGAGTTGACGCGGGATGCGGTAGAGATAGAACAGCACGGCCGTGGACAGCGCCAGCAGCATCAGCGGTACGGCTTCGAGGCCGACGAACACCGCCAGCGCGCCGATCCATGCCGGCAATGATGCGGCGAGGAACGCAATCCGACGATGGGCCGCGAGCGCGATCCAGGCCGCCGGTTCGGCAGGCGTATCGAGGGCTTTCTGGGTGGCGATCAGGGCGTGTTTGTAGCCACCGAAAAACTTCAGGCTGACAAACATCGACGCAACACCGGCGATGAACAATGGCATCGTCAGGACCGGAAGAATTCCCTCGCCCTGACCGAACAGCAGGTTCAGAACGAACAACGGCAGCAGCGCCAACGCCAGGTATTTCCACCAGTCGACCGCCAGACGGCGGCGCACCTGACCGCGAGTCACGCGCGGTCGACCTCGCCCTGATGCTCATTACCCATCATGTGGTCGAGTTTGCTGGCCTTGGTCGCGAGGTACAGTTTGTTGTGTGGGTTGTGGCCGGTGTGCAGCGGCACGCGCTCGGCGACGACTATGCCCATGTCTGTCAGGGCTTTTACCTTGCGCGGGTTGTTGGTCATCAGACGCAGGGATTTCACGCCCAGATGCTCGAGCATCGGCAGGCACATGGCGTAGTCGCGCTGATCGGCGGCAAAGCCCAGACGCTCGTTGGCTTCAACGGTGTCGGCGCCGCCGTCCTGCAACTCGTAGGCGCGGATCTTGTTCAGCAGACCGATGCCGCGACCTTCCTGACGCAGGTACAGCAGCACGCCACGGCCTTCACGGGCGATGGCCTTGAGCGCCGCTTCGAGTTGCGAGCCGCAGTCGCAGCGCTGGCTGAACAGCGCATCACCGGTCAGGCACTCGGAGTGCAACCGGCCGAGAACCGGGGCACCGTCGGCGAAATCACCCAAGCTCAGCACCACGTGCTCGCGGCCGGTAGCCTCATCGAGAAAACCGTGCATGGTGAATTGCGCAAAAGGCGTTGGCAGCTTGGAAGCGGCGACAAAAACGACAGGCACCGGTGTGCTCCTGATCTAAAAATTCTGAAAATTCGCAGGCCGGCATTGTAACAGCAGGTTCCGGCAGACGCTTAGGCTGAATTATCGGGCATAACAATCAAAAAGTTTGATAGCTCCTCGGACATCAGGGATTTCTGTAGGAGCTGTCGAGTGAAACGAGGCTGCGATCTGTTGATCCGTTTTTTTCAAGATCAAGATCAAAAGATCGCAGCGTGCCGCAGCTCCTGCAGAAATCCGCATCAGTTCGTCTCGAACGGATACGGCTGCTTCCACTGCTCGAAAATCGGTTTCAGCTCGCCACTCTTTACCAACTGTTCCATGCGCCTGTCGAACAGCGCCATCAGCGTGCGCGCTTGCGGCGTATCGGCGAAGCACAGGTACAGCGGCAATTCGGCGATATGGGTCTTGCGAAACTGCGTCGGATCCTTGGCCCGGCCGAGCACGTAATCGATTTCGGTCTGCGCATCGATGTAATAGTCGGCGCGATTGTGGGTGAGCATCGACAGGATCCCGGTACGTCGCACAACCTCGTTGAAGTTGTGCACGCCGGGCAGATAATTCTGATAGTCGTAACCGCGCACCCAGGCCAGCCGATATTGGCCGAGGGTTTCCGGGGTCGGTGCCGGATTACTCGCCAGGCCCAAGGCGTAGATGTGGTCGGTGTCGAAATTCCAGCGCGGATAGAGCAGGTCGCTGAATTCTTCATGATAAGAACCCACACAAGCATCGACCTCGCCACGCTGGGCCAGTCCAACTGAACGAGTGTACGGTTCGCTGCGAATGTCGAGTGTCACCCCGGCCGGCTCGAACACCTTGCGCAGCACGTCCCAGCCCAGGCCGTGGCCGTCGGCGGCGGTATAGTCTTCCCAGTCTTCGCTGGCCAGATGGATGACCGCAGGCGTCGGCGCAGCTTCCTGCGCACTGGCAACAGTGCCCAGCAAGGTCAAAAACACAAGCGCCAGCCAGCGTCGAGCCATCCCTCGTTTCCTCACTTAACCCTGACGATCCGGATCAGGCGAAAATCCACACCAGCCCCTGCATCGCCAGCCAGGCAAACACGCCGGCCAGCACGTCGTCGAGCATGATGCCGACGCCGCCGTGGACATGCCGGTCGATCCAGCGAATCGGCCATGGCTTGAGAATGTCGAAGAAGCGGAACACCAGGAACCCCGCGAGCAACCAGTACCAGCCTTCCGGCACCAGCCACAGGGTGATCCACATCCCGACCATTTCATCCCAGACGATGCCTTCGTGGTCGTGCACCCGCAGATCGTCGGCGACCTTGCCGCACAGCCAGAAGCCGAACAGCATGGTGATCCCGAGCATCAGCCAGTAACCCCAGTCGGGCAGCATCTGCCACAACGGGATAAAGGGTAGCGCAACTAACGAACCCCACGTGCCCGGCGCTTTGGGCAAGGTGCCGGAGCCAAAGCCGAACGCGAGGAAATGCCAGGGATTGCGCCAGACCGACGGCGGAACGAATTCGGCCGGAACCTGTTTCGGGTGATCTGTCACGGTGTCTCCTGAAAATGTTGATAACCGCGGATTTGCGGGGTGATGTCGTGTCCTTCGCGATCCAGCAGCACCACACCCTGGCCCTGCGCCACACGCCCGATCACATGGATCGGCCAACCATCGGCCAGCAGCGCCGGCAACTCGACGGACGGTAGCGTGAAGGCCAGCACATAGTCGTCGCCGCCGCTCAACGCTGCCCGTTCGGCACCGCGCTGACCGAGAAACGCCACTAAAGCATCGGACAACGGTACGCGCTCGCGTTCAACTTCGAGTCGAACCCCCGAGGCCAGAGCGATATGCCCGCCATCGGCGAGCAGGCCGTCAGAGATGTCGAGGGCCGATGTGGCCTTGCCACGCAAGGCCTGACCGAGCGCCAGTTGCGGTTGCGGCGACCAGTAATGATCGAGCAACGGTTGGGCGATATCTGCTTCGGCCTCACGCTGGCCAAGCACCAGCGGCAACGCCCCGGCGGCATTGCCCAGCTCGCCGCCGACGCAGAGCAGATCGCCCGGTTGTGCGCCGCTGCGGGTCAAGGCCTGCCCGGCCGGAACGCGACCGAATACGGTCACCGTCAGGCTCAACGGCCCGCGCGTGGTGTCACCGCCGACCAGCGCGATGCCGCAGCTCTGCGCCATGCGGTTCAAACCGCGGGCGTAGGCTTGCAGCCAATCGGCGGTCACCGTCGGCACAGTCAGGGCAAGGGTAAAGGCAACGGGCGTAGCGCCCATGGCGGCCAGGTCGCTGACCGCAACGGCCAGCGAGCGCTGACCGAGCAGAAACGGATCGCAGGGATCGGCGAAATGCACGCCGGCCACCAGCGTATCGGTGGAAATCGCCAGCTGTTCCCCGGGGGGAACCGCCAGCAAGGCGCAGTCATCGCCGATCCCCAGAGCAACGCCCTCGCCGCCCTGCGCACAAGGCGCGGCGGCGAAGAAATTGCGGATCAGCTCAAACTCGCCCATGAGGTCTCAAGCGCGTATCAGCGCTTGAATGCCTTCACTTCAGCTTCACGCAGGCGCGGAGCCAGCTTGTCGAGTACGCCGTTGACGAACTTGTGGCCATCGGTCGAACCGAAGACTTTCGCCAGCTCGATACCTTCGTTGATCACTACGCGGTACGGCACATCGACACGCTTGAGCAGTTCCCAGGTGGACAGGCGCAGAACCGCCAGTTCAACCGGGTCCAGCTCTTCGATTTCGATGTCCAGGCATGGCTTGAGCGCGGTGTCGATTTCGCTCTTGAACTGCGGAACCCCGTGCAGGATCTCGCGGAAGTAGGCGCCATCGACATCGGTGAAATCGTTATCAACGCGAAACTGCGCTTCGATCTCGTTCAGCGATTGCCGGGCCATGTGCCACTGATACAGGGCCTGAGTCGCGAGCTGACGGGCTTCGCGGCGCTTGGCGCTCTTCGATGGCTTGCCGGCATCCGCAGGTTTCGGATCGCGCGGGTTGAAACGATCGCTATCGTCGCTAATCACTTGGCCTCCAACTGCGCCAGCAGGCTGACCATTTCCAGAGCGGACAGGGCAGCTTCAGCACCTTTGTTGCCGGCCTTGGTGCCGGAACGTTCGATGGCTTGCTCGATGGAGTCAACGGTCAGGACGCCGAACGCGACCGGTACGCCGAATTCCATGGACACCTGGGCCAGACCCTTGGTGCACTCGCCTGCCACGTATTCGAAGTGCGGAGTGCCGCCACGAATGACCGCGCCGAGGGCGATGATGGCTGCGAACTCGCCTTTCTGGGCGACTTTCTGCGCAACCAGCGGGATTTCGAAGGCGCCAGGTGCGCGGATGATGGTGATGTCGCTTTCGCTCACGCCGTGGCGAACCAGGGCATCAACTGCACCGCTGACCAGGCTTTCAACCACGAAGCTGTTGAAACGGCCCACTACCAGAGCGTAGCGGCCTTTAGGGGCGATGAAGGTACCTTCGATGGTCTTCAGGGTCATTCGTCAGATCTCTTAAAGAGCCGGGACGCGTCTCGTACGCATCCCTCAGTGATATTAGCCACAAATTCATGACCGGAAACACCGCATTGCTGTTCGATGACAAACCTGTGGCGAGGGAGCTTGCTCCCGCTGGGCAGCGTAGCGGCCCCCTTTTGTGGGCACTGCGCACCCAAGCGGGAGCAAGCTCCCTCGCCACAATCGTTCTACGTCAACAATGCCGAATTCACCGGGTCATTATTCGGAGGGCACGTATTCTACAACTTCCAGATCGAAACCGGATATCGCATTAAATTTCATTGGCGCAGACATCAGGCGCATTTTGCGCACACCGAGGTCACGCAGGATCTGCGAACCGGCACCGACGATGCTGTAGGTGGTCGGTTTTTTCACCGCCGCCTGATCAGCAGTTTCGCGGATATGCGCCAGCAGCACATCGCCGTCCAGCGGGTGCCCGAGCAACAGCACCACACCGCTGCCGGCCTCGGCCACCGCAGCCATCGCCGCGCGCAGGCTCCAACGGCCCGGTTGCTTGACCATCAGCAGGTCGCGCAGCGGGTCCATGTTGTGCACGCGCACCAGGGTCGGCTCTTCGGCGCAGACAGTGCCCAGCGTGAGGGCCATGTGCACGTCGCCTTCCACCGAATCACGATAGGTCACCAGGTTGAATTGGCCCAGTTCGCTGTCCAGCGGCTGCTCGGCAATCCGCTGAACGGTACGTTCGTGGATCATCCGGTAGTGAATCAGGTCGGCGATGGTGCCGATCTTGATGTTGTGTTCGGCGGCGAACGCTTCCAGCTCGGCGCGACGGGACATGGTGCCGTCGTCGTTCATCACTTCGCAGATCACGCCGCTCGGCTCGAAACCGGCCATGCGCGCCAGGTCGCAGGCGGCTTCGGTGTGACCGGCACGGGCCAGCGTACCGCCAGCCTGGGCCATCAGCGGGAAGATGTGGCCCGGGCTGACGATGTCTTCAGCCTTGGCATCTTTGGCCGCCGCCGCTTGCACGGTGCGCGCACGGTCGGCGGCGGAGATACCGGTGGTGACGCCTTCGGCCGCTTCGATCGACACGGTGAACTTGGTGCCGAAACCGGAACCGTTGCGCGGCGCCATCAGCGGCAGCTTCAACAGCTCGCAGCGCTCGCGGCTCATCGGCATGCAGATCAGGCCACGGGCGTGCTTGGCCATGAAGTTGATGTGCTCGGCCTTGCAGCATTCGGCGGCCATGATCAGGTCGCCTTCGTTCTCGCGGTCTTCGTCATCCATGAGGATGACCATCTTGCCTTGGCGGATGTCTTCAACCAGTTCTTCGATGCTATTGAGCGCCACAAGGCACCCCCTTCAGTCAGGATTTGAGGTAGCCGTTGGCGGCCAGAAAGCTTTCAGTGATACCACCGGACGTCGGCTCTGCAGCCTTGTCGCCCAACAGCAAACGCTCCAGATAACGCGCCAGCAAATCGACTTCCAGGTTCACCCGGCGGCCTGGCTTGTAGGAGGCCATGATGGTTTCGCTCAGGGTGTGCGGAATGATCGTCAGCAGGAATTCGGCGCCATCCACCGCGTTCACGGTCAGGCTGGTGCCGTCGACGGTGATCGAGCCTTTATGGGCGATGTACTTGGCCAGTTCCTTCGGCCCGCGGATGCGAAATTCCACGGCGCGGGCATTGTCGCTGCGCGACACCACTTCGCCGACACCGTCGACGTGACCGCTGACCAGATGCCCGCCAAGACGGGTGGTCGGGGTCAGGGCTTTTTCCAGATTGACCGGGCTGCCGCTTTTCAGGTCATTCATCGCGGTGCAATCGAGGGTTTCGCGGCTGACGTCGGCAGCAAAGCCGTTGCCTGGCAGCTCAACCGCCGTCAGGCACACGCCGTTGACCGCGATGCTGTCGCCAAGTTTGACGTCGCTCAAATCGAGCTTGCCGGTTTCGACATGCACCCGCACATCACCGCCCTTGGGGGTCAGTGCGCGGATACTGCCGATGGATTCGATGATGCCGGTAAACATGGGGTTCTCCTTGAGAACGAAGCCAGCGCTAAGGCGATGGCCGGGAATTATACGCTCGCCGAAACGACTGGCGTCGCAGTGACTCGCCAGTCATCGCCAACCGCGCGGATTTCAGTGATTTTCAGCTCGGGAGCGTCCTTCATATAGGCCAGCGGCCAGTCCAGCAGCGGCCGCGCCGTGGAGCCAAGAAATTTGCCGGCGATGAAGATCACGAACTCGTCGACCAGCCCACGCTGCGCGAACGCGCCGGCCAGACGCGGGCCGGCCTCGACCAGCACTTCATTGACGCCACGGTTGGCCAGTTCGATCAGCAACTGATGCAGATCGACCTGACCGTCATCACCCGGCACGATCAGGCACTCCGGGCCATTGGCATATTGCTCTTCGACCGCCATGCAGGTGGCGACCAGCGCCGGGCCGGCCTTGAAGAACGGCGCGTCCAGCGGCACCCGCAAACGCCCGTCGATCAGCACCCGCAGCGGCGGACGGCTCATGACCAGTGCGGTTTGCTCGGCATCCAGACCCAGTTCGTCGGCGCGCACGGTCAGGCGCGCACCGTCGGCCAGCACGGTGTCGGCCCCGGTCAGCACCACAGCCGCCTGCGCGCGCAGACGCTGCACGGCGGAACGCGCCGCTGGGCCGGTGATCCATTGGCTTTCGCCGCTTTCCATCGCCGTACGACCGTCGAGACTCATGGCCAACTTGACCCGCACGAACGGCAAGCCGTGTTCCATGCGTTTCAGAAAACCTTGATTGAGTTGACGTGCTTCGGCTTCCAGCACGCCGCTTTCGGTGGCAATGCCGGCATCGGCCAGACGCTGCAGGCCACGTCCGGCGACCTGCGGATTCGGATCGCGCATCGCGGCGACCACCCGGGCAACTCCGGCATTTACCAGCGCATCGGCGCACGGCGGCGTGCGGCCATGGTGGCTGCACGGCTCAAGGGTCACGTAAGCCGTGGCGCCTCGGGCCAGCTCACCGGCTGCGCGCAAGGCGTGGACTTCAGCGTGGGGTTCGCCGGCACGCTCGTGAAAGCCTTCGCCGACAATCTGCCCGTCCTTGACGATCACGCAGCCAACCCGGGGATTGGGATGGGTGGTGTAGTGGCCCTTGCGCGCCAGTTCCAGCGCGCGTGCCATGAAACGGGCGTCGAGGATCGCCTGCTCGGCGGCGCGGGTCATTCTTTCACCGGTTCGCGGGCGAGGCGGTCGATCTCTTCGCGGAACTCGTTGAGGTCCTGAAAGCGTCGGTATACCGAAGCGAAACGGATATAGGCGACTTCATCAAGCTTTTGCAGCTCGGCCATCACCAGTTCGCCGACCACGAGGGATTTGACCTCGCGCTCGCCGGTAGCGCGCAGCTTGTGCTTGATGTGGACCAGAGAGGATTCGAGACGCTCGACGCTCACCGGACGTTTCTCCAGCGCGCGTTGCATGCCGGCGCGGAGTTTTTCTTCGTCGAACGGTTGGCGGCTGCCGTCGGTTTTGATCAGGCGCGGCAACACCAGTTCGGCCGTCTCGAATGTCGTGAAACGTTCGCCGCAGGCCAGGCATTCACGCCGGCGGCGCACCTGTTCGCCCTCGGCGACCAGACGCGAGTCGATGACCTTGGTGTCGTTGGCACCGCAGAAGGGACAGTGCATGGTGGCTGGCAACAAAAAAAGGGAGGGCCATGGTAGCGCATCCCGGTGGCAAGACAAGCCATAGGGTTTGCGGTATACAGACTGCCATGATCGTTTGATCCACGGATTTCATTTTCTGGAGCTGCCAATGTCGCTACGACCGCTCGTTTTGCTCAGTCTTTTCGCCCTGCTGGTGGCCTGCGGTAGCGATAAACCCAAACCGCAACCGCCAACACCAGGCCCGGCGCCGCAACAGGCGCAGAAAAAAGCCAAGGAAGCCGCCGACCTGGGTCCGCTGCCTGCCTATCAACGGGAACTGAGCGGCACCCTGCAAGGCGTGCCGGCCGGGGCCGAAGTCGAACTGGCGCTGCTGGTGATCGATGAAAAGTCGCGCCCGCAACAACTGCTCGCCAGTTCCAGCCTGATCGGCAACAACCAGATCCTGCCGTTTCGCCTGCGCTTCAATCCGGAAGCCTTTCCGGCTGGCGCACGTGTTGAACTGCGCGGTCGTGCCACGCAGTCCGGCCAGTTGATCCTGCACCTGCCGTCGCAAACCATCACCCAGCCGACCACACAGGCGCTGGGCCAGCTGCAATTTGTCAAAGCACCATGACCGTACCGCTCGACCTGCAACAGGCGCTGGGTGAATTGCTCGGTGATGCGCGGCTCAAGGCCTGTGCATTGCCGGGCACCGATTTGCAGTTGTGGCTGATCGACGGCGACAACATGGATCGCGAATTCAGCCCGGATGAAACCCGGCGCATCCTTCACGAACCGCCCTACTGGAGTTTCTGCTGGGCCAGCGGCCTGGCGGTGGCGCGTTATCTGGCGGAGTTTCCCGAGTGGGTGCGTGGCAAACGGGTGCTGGATTTCGGCGCCGGCTCCGGGATCGCCGCGATTGCGGCAGTCAAAGCCGGGGCGTTGGAAGTGGTGGCCTGTGATCTGGATCCGCTGGCGATTGCTGCGTGTCGGGCCAACGCTGAACTCAATGATGTGCAGATGAGTTATTCGACGGACTTCTTTGCCGAGGCTGATCGCTTCGACCTGATTCTGGTGGCGGACGTGCTCTACGACCGCGAGAACCTGCCGCTGCTCGACGCGTTTCTCAGCCGTGGCCGCGAGGCACTGGTGGCGGATTCGCGGGTTCGGGATTTTCGTCATCCGTTGTATGAGCGCATTGAAATGCTTGAGGCGATGACCTTGCCGGATCTGGCGGAGCCGGAAGAGTTCAGACATGTCAGTCTTTACCATGCGCGGCGCTAACCAAAAGCATCGCGGGCAAGCCCGCTCCCACAGTGACCGAGTCGAACCAACATTTCTTCTACGACACAGAATCCTGTGGGAGCTGGCTTGCCAGCAATGGCGTCCTGCCTAGCGGTACACCTCTCAAATCTGCCCCGCTTCCGGCCACACCCCGCCAAGCCGTATAGTTGCCCCATCCACGCTTTTACGAGATCCCCCATGAGTCAGCAAACGCCGTACATCTTCGACGCCACGACTGCCGATTTCGACCAATCGGTGATCGAAGCTTCCTTCAACAAACCGGTGCTGGTGGATTTCTGGGCCGAATGGTGTGCGCCGTGCAAGGCGTTGATGCCGATGCTGCAAGGCATTGCCGAGAGCTATCAGGGCGAACTGCTGCTGGCCAAGGTCAACTGTGACATCGAGCAGGACATCGTCGCCCGCTTCGGCATTCGCAGCCTGCCGACCGTGGTGCTGTTCAAGGACGGCCAACCGGTCGACGGTTTTGCAGGTGCGCAGCCGGAGTCCGCCGTGCGCGCCCTGCTCGAACCGCATGTGCAGATGCCGCCGCCCGCCGCTGCCGATCCGTTCGAACAGGCTCAGGCACTGTTCGATGAAGGTCGTTACGCGGAAGCAGAAGCCGCGCTGGTAGTGATGCTCACCGAAGACAACAGCAACGCCAAAGCGCTGATCCTCTACGCCCGTTGCCTGACCGAACGCGGCGAATTGGGTGAGGCGCAAACCGTGCTCGACGCAGTCAAGAGCGATGAGCACAAGGCTGCACTGGCCGGGGCCAAGGCGCAGATCAAATTCCTTGGCCTGGCCCGCGACCTGCCGGATGCCGCCGACCTCAAGGCACGCCTTGCACAGAACCCGCAGGACGACGAAGCGGTGTATCAACTGGCGATCCAACAACTGGCGCGTCAGCAATACGAAGCGGCGCTGGAGGCCTTGCTCAAGCTCTTCATCCGTAACCGCAGCTACGGTGAAGGCCTGCCGCACAAGACCTTGCTGCAGGTGTTCGAACTGTTGGGCAACGATCATCCGCTGGTGACCGCTTACCGCCGTAAAGTGTTCGCTGCGCTTTATTAAGATCAAAAGATCGCAGCCTTCGGCAGCTCCTACAAAGGATCGTATTCACCGCTTATTTTGCGCAGGAACGCTGAACCTGTAGGAGCTGCCGCAGGCTGCGATCTTTTCGTTTCACTCTATCCAGCTGTAAAGCGGTGTATCCCCGCCACTCACCACTTTTACATCCGAACTGTGGCGCAGGCGCACCAGCAGACGCTTACCCGCCGAGGCGCTGCCGGTCAGCCCCTCAAGCTGCTCCAGCAAATCCGGCCCGCTGAGCTGCCCGGCCTTGCGCAACAGATCCTGCGCGACCTGCCACAACGCATCGTCCTGGTTCAGTGGTTTCGCTGCCGGCGTGCTCAATGCCGCTTCAGGCTGATCACCCTGCGGCTGCGCGCCAAGGGCTGCGCCGAGCTTCGCCCAATCGCTGTCATCCAGTTCCACCGTCAAATCCACCGGCGTCGCGCCAACGGTTCCGCGTATCCGCAACATCTGCTTCGCTCCTGCACATTTCTGACCTGCATGCTCCCACGGGACTTGTGCAACGCCAAGCGCACGGGCAAACTCTGCGGACTTTCGTTATAAGATTACATAACAAACTCTTCACTTTACTTTCCGGAGACCGCCATGCGTCGTCTGCTGCTCGCTTTGCCGTTTGCCCTGTTGCCGCTGGCCATCGCCCATGCCGCCGATGAGCACGATCATGACCACGAGCACGGCAGCCTCGGTGCCCACGAACATGGCGTCGGCCGCCTGAACGCCGCGCTCGACGGCCAGACTCTGGAGCTGGAACTGGAAAGCCCGGCGATGAACCTGGTGGGCTTCGAACATGCCGCCACCAGCGATGCCGACAAGGCCAAGGTCGCCGCCGCACGCACGAAACTGGAAAACCCGCTGGCGCTGTTCAGCCTGCCGACCGCTGCGGGTTGCAAAGTGGCCAGCCAGGAACTGCAAAGTCCGCTGTTCGGCGACAAGCCGGCTGCCGACGAGCATGACGATGATGACCACGACGAAGATGCCAAGGGTGGTGAAGCGCATCACCACGATCACAGCGAAATCCACGCCCACTATCAATTCAGCTGCGCGGCCCCGGGTGCTCTGAAGACCCTGGATCTGGCGAACCTCTTCAATACCTTCCCGGCCACACAGAAAATTCAGGTACAACTGATCGGCCCGAGCGGCCAGCAAGGCACCGAAGTGACCGCCAAGGCTGCCGCCCTGAAATTCTGATTGCCTGAAAAATCCCCTGTAGGAGCTGCCGAAGGCTGCGATCTTTTGATCTTGCCTTTAAAAACAGGATCAAAAGATCGCAGCCTCCGGCAGCTCCTACACGGGCCCGTGATCAAACATGAAACTGGTGCCATGACCCAAGCACTCATCGAACTGTCCGACCTGGGCTTCAACTGGCCCGGCCACCCGCCGCTGCTGGACATCCCGGCGTTTCGCCTGGAGCCCGGCGAAACCCTGTTCCTCAAAGGCCCCAGCGGCAGTGGCAAGACCACCCTGCTCGGTCTGCTCGGTGGCGTGCAGAAACCCGGGCGCGGCAGCATTCGCCTGCTCGGCCAGGAACTGACCGAACTCGGTGCCGGCGCCCGCGACCGCTTTCGCGTCGATCACACCGGCTACATCTTCCAGCAGTTCAACCTGCTGCCGTTTCTCTCGGTGCGCGAGAACGTCGAGTTGCCCTGTCACTTCTCCAAGCTGCGTGCCGAGCGAGCGAAACAGCGTCACGGCAGCGTCGACCAGGCCGCCGCCACCCTGCTCGCTCACCTGGGTTTGAAGGACGAAAGCATCCTCGGCCGTCGCGCCGATTCACTGTCGATCGGTCAGCAGCAACGGGTCGCCGCCGCCCGGGCCTTGATCGGCCAGCCGGAACTGGTGATCGCCGACGAACCGACCTCGGCGCTGGATTACGACGCCCGGGAAAACTTCATTCGTCTGTTGTTCGCCGAATGCCGCGAGGCCGGTTCCAGCCTGTTGTTCGTCAGTCACGACCAGAGCCTGGCGCCGCTGTTCGACCGTCACCTGTCCCTGGCCGAACTCAATCGCGCCGCCACGTCTGCCGAGGTCTGAGATGTATCTGTTTCGTCTGGCCATGGCCAGCCTGGCCAACCGCCGCTTCACCGCCCTGCTCACCGCGTTCGCCATTGCCCTGTCGGTGTGCCTGTTGCTCGCGGTCGAGCGCGTGCGCACCGAGGCCAAAGCCAGTTTCGCCAGCACCATCAGCGGCACCGACCTGATCGTCGGCGCTCGCTCCGGTTCGGTGAACCTGCTGCTGTACTCGGTGTTCCGCATCGGCAACGCGACCAACAACATTCGTTGGGACAGCTTCGAACATTTCGCCAGCAACCCGAAAGTGAAGTGGGCGATCCCGATGTCCCTCGGCGACTCCCATCGCGGCTACCGGGTGATGGGCACCACCCAAGCCTATTTCGAGCATTACCAGTACGGTCGCCAGCAGCATCTGGTACTGGCCGACGGCCGTGCCTTCGCCACCGACCCGTTCGAAGTGGTGCTCGGCGCCGAAGTCGCCGAAGCGCTGCATTACAAGCTCGGCGACCAACTGGTGCTGGCCCACGGCGTGGCGGCGATCAGTCTGGTCAAGCACGATGACAAACCGTTCACCGTGGTCGGCATTCTCAAGCGCACCGGCACGCCAGTAGATCGCACGTTGCACATCAGCCTCGGCGGCATGGAGGCGATTCACATCGACTGGCACAACGGCGTACCGGCGCGCGGCAACGGTCGGATCACGGCGGATCAGGCACGCAACATGGACCTGACGCCACAGGCGATCACTGCGTTCATGCTCGGCCTCAACAGCAAGATTTCCACCTTCGCCCTGCAACGCGAGATCAATGAATACCGGGGCGAGCCAATGCTGGCGATCCTCCCGGGCGTGGCCTTGCAGGAGCTGTGGAGCCTGATGAGCACCGCTGAAAAGGCACTGTTCGTGGTCTCGCTGTTCGTGGTGCTGACCGGGTTGATCGGCATGCTCACGGCGATTCTCACCAGCCTTAACGAGCGGCGCCGTGAGATGGCGATTTTGCGTTCGGTCGGTGCACGACCGTGGCACATCGCAAGTCTGCTGGTGCTGGAAGCTTTCGCTCTGGCACTGACCGGCGTAATCGCCGGACTGGCGCTGCTGTACCTCGGCATCGCCGCCGCGCAGGGTTACGTGCAGGCCAATTACGGGCTGTATCTGCCGCTGGCGTGGCCGAGCGAGTATGAATGGACGCTGCTCGGTGGCATTCTGGCGGCCGCGCTGCTGATGGGCAGCGTGCCGGCCTGGCGCGCGTATCGCCAATCCCTGGCCGATGGCCTGTCGATCCGTTTATGAGGATGTTCACCATGCCCCGCGCCGTGCTTGCGCTGCTGTTGCTGGTTGCCCTGCCTGTGTGGGCAGCGGCGCCGAAAGACCTGACCTGGTCGGAGATGATCCCGCCGGACGCCGCGCCGGAAGTGCCGAACATGACGCCGTTGCACGACCTGTCGAAGATGGGCGACGCGCTGTCCGCCGAGTCGGCGCCGGCGGCGAAACAGGACATGCCCAACGCGCCGGTGGTGCGGAGCCTGGACGGGCAGAACATCCGCCTGCCGGGCTACATCGTGCCGCTGGAAGTCAATGAAGAAGGACGCACTACGGAGTTTCTGCTGGTGCCTTACTTCGGCGCCTGCATCCACGTGCCGCCACCGCCGTCGAACCAGATCGTGCATGTGAAAAGCGAGCTGGGCGTGAAGCTCGACGAGCTGTATCAGCCGTACTGGGTCGAGGGACCGCTGCAGGTCAAGGCGTCCACCAGCGAACTGGCCGATGCCGGGTATCAGATGGCGGCGGACAAGATTTATGTGTATGAGCTGCCGGAGTAATTCCGGCACTTCTGTGATGTTTTTAATGGCCCCTTCGCTGGCAAGCCAGCTCCCACAGTGATCGAGTCGTTCACCCATTTTTTGAACACCAACGAAACCTGTGGGAGCTGGCTTGCCAGCGAAGGGGCCGGCCAAGGTTCCACAAAAAACCGGGGCATCACTGTTTCATTGAGCTGAGTCAAAAGACCGTATCAGTTGGCTTCATACCATAGGACATCAGACATTTTTAACGTCCTTTTGGAGCTCCCATGAACAAGTCCTTGCTCAGCGCCTCGCTGTTTGCAGTCGCGCTCGCAGCCCCGCTCGCCCACGCCCACGAAGCCGGTGACATCATCGTTCGCGCCGGTGCGATCACCGTCAACCCGAAGGCCGACAGCTCCAGCGTCAAAGTCGATCAGGGTCCGCTGAGCGGCACCAACCTGGGCGGCAAGGCGACCATGAGCAGCGACACCCAACTGGGTCTGAACTTCGCCTACATGCTGACCAACAACATCGGGATCGAGTTGCTGGCGGCCTCGCCGTTCGAGCATGACGTGAAGATCAAAGGCACCGCGCTGCCAGCGGCCAACGGCAAACTCGGCACCCTGAAACACCTGCCGCCCACCCTCAGCGTCGTGTACTACCCGCTGGATGCGAAATCGCCGTTCCAGCCTTACATCGGTGGCGGCATCAACTACACCTGGATCTACGACGAGCACGTCGGCAGCGAAGCCCAGTCCAACGGCTTCAGCAACTTCAAGGCAAAAAACTCCTGGGGCCTGGCCTGGCAGGTCGGCGCCGACTATATGCTGACCGACAACATCATGCTCAACGCCCAGGTGCGCTACATCGACATCGATACTCGCGCCACCGTCGAGAACAACGCCGTGGCACCGGGTACCCGGGCCAAGGTGAATGTTGATGTCGATCCGTTTGTGTACATGGTGGGTCTGGGCTACAAGTTCTAAGCAACATTCGAACATTCGCGTGGTGGTGAATGCGGGCTAATGTGGCGAGGGAGCTTGCTCCCGCTGGGCTGCGAAGCAGCCCTGAACAAGGCAAAAGCGGTGCTTCAGAAAAACCGCGTTGACTGAATTTGCGACTGCTGCGCAGTCGAGCGGGAGCGAGCTCCCTCGCCACAGGGATTGCACAAGCGTCAAAGCGATACCCCGCCCACAAAAAAGGCGCCTGCAAAGGCGCCTTTTTTGTTTTTTCGATTTAGCGTCCCAGCAACCGCGCCAGCCCCACACGCATCGGCGTCGGCTCTGGCAGCTTGAAACGTTGCAGCAAACGCGCGTTGTTCGCCCGCGAATGACGGATGTCGCCGGCGCGCGCCGGGCCATAGCTGACCGGTGGCAGTTCACCGACCACTTCCTGCAGCGTTTGCAACATCTGCTTGAGGTTCATCGCCTGATTCCAGCCGACGTTCATCGCGCCCACTTCCACTTCAGGCTTGTCGATTGCCTGCACCAGCACGTCGACCAGATCCTCGACATAGAGGAAATCGCGGGTCTGCTCACCATCGCCGAACACGGTGATCGGCAGACCTTTCTGCGCCCGCTCGCTGAAGATGCTGATGACCCCGGAATACGGCGAGGACGGATCCTGGCGTGGGCCGAAGATGTTGAAGAAGCGGAAGATCACCGGCTCCAGACCATGCTGGCGACGGTAGAAATCGAAGTAGTGCTCGCCGGCCAGTTTGTCCGAGGCATACGGGGTCAGCGGGGCCTTTGGCGTGTCCTCGTCAATCGACTCGCCTTCGCCATTGTTGCCGTACACCGCTGCGCTCGACGCGTAGAGCACACGCTTGACCCCGGCCTGGCGCATGGCTTCGCAGACATTCAGGGTGCCGATGAAGTTGCTCTGATGCGTCTTCACCGGATCGTCCACCGACGCCTGCACCGAAGCGACTGCCGCCAGATGCGCAACGGCGCTGCAGCCTTGCGTGGCCTGCGCGACCAGCGCGGCATCGGCGACGTCACCGACGATCAGTTCGACCTTCGGGTTGTCCAGCGGCAGGTTGCTGCGTTTGCCAGTCGACAGATCATCGAGAATCCGCACCGAATGGCCGGTGGCGAGCAATGCATCCGTCAGGTGCGAGCCGATGAAACCGGCGCCGCCGGTGATTAAAACAGGGCCTTCAGCCATGACGATAAAACCTATCCAGTAAAGCCGGGAGTGCGGCGCGCCAGGCGCGGGGCTTGATCCCGAAAGTGTGCAGAATTTTCTTGCAGGCGAGGACCGCGTGTTGCGGTTCCTCGGCGGCGTCCGGCCGCGCGGCGTGGGCCTGAGCGGTCGGTGCTTCGATTGCCAGCGGATGCAGGCTGCGCGCTTCGGTCAGAATCGCCTGACCGAGCGCCAGCGGCGTGGTCGCTTCGTGGCCGGCGTAATGGTAAGTGCCCCACAGCGGCGCCGCGCAGTCGAGTTGCTTGAGCACCGAAATGATCACCCGTGCGGCGTCATCGACCGGAGTCGGATTGCCCCGGCGGTCATCGGCCATGAGCAATTCGTCCGGTTGTTCGGCGCGGGCGAGGAAGCGCCCGAGGGTGCCTTCAGGGCTGTCATCGAGCAGCCAGCCGAAGCGTAGCAACACGTGTTGCGGGCAGGTCGCGCGGACACTTTGCTCGATGCGCCACAGCGCCTGGCCGCGCAGGCCCAGCGGCACCGGCTCGTCTTTTTCGCTGTAGGCAGTCGCCCGCGAACCGTCGAACACTCGGTAACTGGACGGTTGCACAAGAATGATGTTGTGGTGCTGGCACAGTTCCGCCAGCCGTTCGATGGCGCGTTCCTGCCCGGCCAGACGGCTTTCGCTGACGGTCTCGGCCTGGAACCAGTCGAAATAGTAGGCGAGGTTGATCAACGCATCCGGACGGGTATCGTCGAGCAGTTGCGTCAGGCTCGCGGCATCCCAGCCGTCTTCTGGCGGGCGGGGGGCGAGGAAGCCGATGTCTTCTTCCGCACCGAGGCGAATCAGCGCCTGCCCAAGGGCATTTCCGCCGCCCAGTAACATAAGGCGCATTCGCATAGAGTCAGCAGGCCCAGTCTGATTGGAACGATGGCTTTAGCGACGGTGCGGGTGACACCGTCATCGATAATTGCCGGAATCGTTGCATTTTGCGGGTTTAGTGCGCAACCGTCACCCGTAAAGTGTAGATCGCCGGGAATTGTGCTGAATCAACTGGCCCCATCGCTGGCAAGCCAGCGCCCACAGGGTTCAGTGTTGATTGCCAAACTGTTGAACAACAACAATCACTGTGGGAGCTGGCTTGCCAGCGATGAGGCCCCGATGAACAGCGCAGCTCCCCGGCGGTACTTGCATCTTGTCGCCCCCACCCGCATAACTTGAGCATGAATCTGCCCATCCCCAAGGACGCCGCCCTGGCAGGCTTTCACCCCGCCGTCAGCGCCTGGTTTAGCAGCACCTTCCCGTCGGTCACCGCCGCCCAGGCCCGCGCATGGCCGTTGATCCGCCAGCGCCGCTCGACGCTGATCGCCGCGCCCACCGGTTCCGGTAAAACCCTCACCGCGTTTCTCGCGGTGCTCGACGACCTCGTCCACCGTGGCCTGGAAAACCCCGACGGCCTGCCCGACGAAACCCTGGTGGTCTACGTTTCACCGCTCAAAGCGCTGTCCAACGACATCCGCATCAACCTGCAAAATCCGCTGGCCGGAATCACTGAGCAGCTGCGCCAGATGGGCCTGGCCGAATTGCACATCACCACGGCGGTGCGCACCGGCGACACGCCACAGAAAGACCGCGCCGCCATGCGCAAAAGTGCGCCGCACATTCTGGTGACCACGCCAGAATCGCTGTACGTGCTGCTCGGCTCCGAATCCGGACGCAAAATGCTCGGCAGCACGCGCACGGTGATCATCGACGAGATCCACGCCATCGCGGCTGGCAAACGCGGCAGTCATCTGGCGCTGAGCCTCGAACGCCTGCAGGCGCTGTGTGCCGAACCCTTGACCCGCATCGGCTTGTCCGCCACGCAAAAGCCGATTGATGCCGTGGCACGATTTCTGGTCGGCACCGATCGCCCCTGCGAGATCATCGACATCGGCCACGCCCGGCCACGGGATCTGGGCATCGAAGTGCCGCCAGTGCCGTTGTCGGCAGTGATGGCCAACGACGTTTGGGAACTGGTTTATGACCGGCTCGCCGAGTTGGCCCGCGAACACCGCACCACGCTGATTTTCGTCAATACCCGGCGCCTCGCCGAACGCCTGAGCCGACACCTCAGCGAACGCCTGGGCAAACACGCCGTCGCCGCGCACCACGGCAGCCTGGCCAAGGAATTCCGCCTCGACGCCGAACAGCGGCTCAAGCGCGGCGAGCTACAAGTTCTGATCGCCACGGCTTCGCTGGAATTGGGCATCGATATCGGCGAAGTCGATCTGGTCTGCCAAATATCCTCGCCGCGTTCGATTGCCGGGTTTCTGCAAAGAGTCGGTCGCTCCGGGCACCAGGTCGGCGGCACACCCAAGGGCCGCTTGTTCGCCACCACCCGCGACGACCTGATCGAGTGCGCCGCCCTGCTCGACTGCGTGCGCCGTTGCGAACTCGACACCCTGCACATCCCCGAAGCGCCGCTGGATGTACTGGCGCAGCAGATCATCGCCGAAGTCAGTTGCCGGGAATGGGCGGAAGACGCGCTGCTGGCGCTGTTCCGCCAAGCCTCGCCCTACCGCGATCTCGACGAAAAACACTATCAGGCGCTGCTGACCATGCTCGCCGAAGGCTACAACGGTCGTCAGGGCATCCGCAGCGCCTACCTGCACCGCGACGCCGTCAGCCGCACGCTACGCGGCCGCCGTGGCGCGCAACTGACCGCCGTGACCAGTGGCGGCACCATTCCCGACAATGCCGACTACAGCGTGTTGCTCGAGCCGCAGGGCCTGAACATCGGCAGCGTCAATGAAGACTTCGCCGTGGAAAGCATCGCCGGTGATGTGTTCCAGCTCGGCAACACCTCCTACCGCATCCTGCGGGTGGAAACCGGCAAGGTGCGGGTCGAGGATGCTCAGGGCCAGCCGCCGACCATTCCATTCTGGCTCGGCGAAGCCCCGGGGCGCAGCGATGAATTGTCTGCGGCGGTGGCGCGGCTGCAAGCGACTCTCGACCTGTTGCTCGGCGCCAGCCCCGGCGATCTGCAACCGGCGCTCGACTGGTTGACCGCAACCCTCGGCCTGAACCGTGCCAGCGCCGAACAACTGGTGGAGTATCTCGCCCGCGCTCGCCTGACCCTCGGCGCCCTGCCCTCGCAGGACACGCTGCTGATGGAGCGTTTTTTCGATGAGTCCGACGGTACTCAGTTGATCATCCATTCACCGTTCGGCAGCCGCATCAACCGCGCCTGGGGCCTGGCCTTGCGCAAGCGTTTCTGCCGCACGTTCAACTTCGAGTTGCAGGCTGCCGCCAGTGAGGACGCGATCGTCCTGTCGCTGTCCACCAGCCACAGTTTCGAACTGGATGATGTCTGGCGGTACCTGCACAGCAACAGCGCCGAGCACATCCTGATTCAGGCGATTCTCGACGCGCCGCTGTTCGGCGTGCGCTGGCGCTGGAATGCCGGCGTGGCCCTGGCGTTGCCGCGTTTTACCGGCGGGCGCAAAGTCGCGCCGCAGTTGCAGCGGATGAAAAGCGAAGACCTGATCGCCAGCGTGTTCCCCGATCAGATCGCCTGCCTGGAAAACCTCGCCGGCGAGCGGGAGGTTCCCGAGCATCCGCTGGTGGAACAGACCCTCGACGATTGCCTGCACGAGGCCATGGACAGCGCCGGCTGGCTCACGCTGCTGCGGCGCATGGAGCGTGGCGAGGTGCGGTTGATCAGTCGCGATCTGCCGGCACCATCGCCGCTGGCGGCGGAAATTCTCAGCGCGCGGCCGTACAGTTTTCTCGACGATGCACCGCTGGAAGAACGCCGCACCCAAGCGGTGATCAACCGACGCTGGAGCGATCCGCAATCCACCGATGATCTCGGGGCACTCGACGCCGACGCCATCAACGCGGTGCGCGAGCAAGCGTGGCCGACGCCGGCCAACGTCGATGAAATGCACGAGGCGCTGATGAGCCTGGCGTGCGTCAGCGACCTTGAAGTTCAGGCTGGCGAACACTGGCGCGAATGGCTTGACGCGCTGACTGCGAGCGGTCGCGCCTGCCGCTTGGCCGTTCCGCCAGTAACGGCAAGAGAAAAGCTTCGCGAGCCTGCTCGCGAAGACGGCCTCACAGTCACTACACATCCGCAGCCTGGCTCGTTGTGGCTGGCGCGAGAGCGCTTGAAGTGTCTGCAAGCGCTTTATCCACAGGCCACGTTGCAACCGCCGCAAGCAGCGCTGCCCGGGTTCGATGATATCTGGACGGTCGATGACGCATTGATCGAAGTGATCCGCGCCCGACTCGGCGCCTTCGGTCCGCTGCCGTTAGCCGCCATTGCCGAACCGCTGGCGCTCCCCTCTGCACAAGTTGCACAAGCCCTCGCGCAACTGGAGCGCGAAGGCTATGTGCTGCGTGGTCACTTCACCCCGGGGTCAGCGGTCGAAGAATGGTGCGAACGGCATCTGCTGGCGCGCATTCATCGCTACACGGTCAAGCGTCTGCGCCGGGAAATCGAGCCGGTGGCGTTGCAGGATTTCATGCGCTTTCTGTTCGACTGGCAGCACCTGTCCCCTGCTACGCGCGGTCAGGGCCACGCGGTGCTGCCGGCAATTATCGGCCAGTTCGAAGGCTACCCGGCAGCGGCTTCAGCGTGGGACAGCGACCTTCTCCCGGCGCGCCTGAAAGACTATTCGCCGAGCTGGCTGGATGACCTGTGCCGCAACGGCAAGCTGGTGTGGACCCGGCTCAGCGCCCGACAGAACGTCAGCGGCACGGCGTTGCGCAGTACGCCGATTGTGCTGCTGCCGCGCAGTCAGGTCGGGCTGTGGAGTGCACTGGCCGAGCAGACGCCGGTCAGCGAACTGTCGCCGAAAACGCAAAAGGTTTATGAGGCGCTGAGTCAGCACGGCGCGCTGTTTTTCGATGAGCTGATTCACGAGGCGCATCTGCTGCGCACCGAGCTGGAAATCGCCTTGCAGGAACTGGTCGGCGCCGGCCTGGTAAACGCCGACAGCTTCGCCGGGTTGCGCGCCTTGATCACCCCGGCGAGCAAGCGCCAGCAACGCAGCAGTCGTCGCGGGCGCGGCGCGTTTGTCGGTGGCATGGACGATGCCGGGCGCTGGGCGTTGTTGCGCCGCGGGCCACGGCAGGAAAGCGCTCATATGGCCTCACCGGAAACCCTCGAACATGTCGCCATGACGTTGCTGCGCCGCTATGGCGTGGTGTTCTGGCGCCTGCTGGAGCGCGAAGCGGATTGGCTGCCGAGCTGGCGCGAATTACTGCGCACGTTTCATCGGCTGGAGGCACGTGGCGAGATTCGTGGCGGGCGCTTTGTCAGTGGTCTGGCGGGGGAGCAGTTTGCCTTGCCCGAGGCGATTCCATTACTGCGCGAGGTTCGGCGCCGGGCGCATGACGGCAGTCTGGTTGCGGTGTGCGGGGTTGATCCGCTGAACCTGGCCGGGACGTTGTTGCCAGGGGCGAAAGTACCGGCGTTGGTGAGTAATCGGCTGGTGTATCAAGATGGTTTGCCGGTTGCTGCCGAGATTGCCGGCAAGCAGGTGTTCTGGACTGAGCTGGATCAGGTGGCCATGGAGCAAGTGCGCAGCAAGCTGATCCGGCATTGATGTCGACAGTTCCGGCCCTCATCGCGGGCAAGCCCGCTCCCACAGTGATTTTTGGTGTGCCTACTATTTCAACATCACCCAGAACCCTGTGGGAGCAACTGTCTTACTGCCACCGTTCGTCATCGCCA
>NZ_MVOO01000060.1:0-201 GCF_002156405.1 Pseudomonas sp. SCPG-7
GCCTTATCAGTGGGACGACCACGAGGTCACCAACAACTGGTACCCGGGCGAGGATCTGACCGGCGATCCGACCAAGGCGGCCTACAAGGTCACGAGCGTCGACCTGCTCGCCGCCCGGGCCGCCCAGGCGTTCTTCGACTACCTGCCGATCCGGCGCCATCCGCTCGAGCCGGAGCGGGTCTACGCCGCCTTTGGCCATGG
>NZ_MVOO01000007.1:0-307932 GCF_002156405.1 Pseudomonas sp. SCPG-7
CCGCAAAATCACCTGGACCCACGAAGTATCCGGTACTTCGGGTTCCGATGACTGGCGTGCTCCAGTCGTTTAATTACGGCTGATCGTTACAAGCATCGACCAGCACTGCTGGTCGATGTTGTTTACGCCCCTCCAGAATTTCGCGTGCGTTGAACCGCCTGGCGGTAGTCGACGAACGCCGCTGTACAGCACGAGGAACAAGGGATGTTCGCGCCGGCCAATGAAACCCACTTTGCCCTGACCATCGAAGGGCTCTCCGCCGATTTTCAGGTATTCACCCTGACCGGCCGGGAAGCCATCAGCCAGCCTTTTGTCTTTGAGGTGGAGCTGGTCAGTGAGCAGCCGTCGCTGGACCTCGAAACCCTGCTGCACAAACCGGCCTTCCTGCAGCTGTCGCCCGATGGCAGCGGCATTCATGGCCAGATCTACCGCGCCGCGCAAGGTGACTCAGGCAAGCGCCTGACGCGCTATTCGGTAACCCTGCGCCCGCAACTGTCGTACCTGGCGCATCGCGTCAACCAACGCATCTTCCAGAACCTCACAGTGCCGAAAATCATCGGCATGGTTCTCGAAGAGCACGGCATCCAGAGCAACGCCTACGAATTCAAGACCGGTTCGATCTATCCTGAGCGCATCTACTGCGTGCAATACGATGAATCGGACCTGCACTTCATCCAGCGCCTGTGCGAGGAAGAAGGTATCCACTACCACTTCCAGCACAGCGCCACGGCGCACAAGCTGGTGTTCGGCGATGACCAGACGGTGTTCCCGAAACTCCAGCCTGTGGCCTACCAGCAAGACTCCGGCATGGTCGCCAGCAATCCGGTGATCAAACGTTTCGACCTGCGCCTGGAAACCCGCACCAGCCGCACCACGCGCCGCGATTACGACTTCGAAAAACCGCGCCTGACCCTGGAAAGCGAGAACCGCGGCGACGCCCTGCCCGACCTCGAAGACTACGACTACCCGGGCCGGTTCATCGACCGCGAGCGCGGCAAACACCTGGCCAAACGCGCCCTCGAACGCCACCGCAGCGACTTCCAGCTCGCCGAAGGCAAGAGCGACCAGCCGTTGCTGGTCAGCGGTCATTTCCTCGCCCTGACCGAGCACCCGAAAGCCAAATGGAATGACCTGTGGCTGCTGACCGAAGTCCTGCACGAAGGCAAACAGCCGCAAGTGCTCGAAGAGTCGGTGACCAGCGACACCACCGCACTGAAAGACGATTTCCATCAGGGCTATCGCAACCGCTTCCAGGCGACCCCGTGGGACGTGCCGAACCGCCCGCCCCTACGCCACCCGAAACCGCGCATCCTCGGCAGCCAGAGCGCCGTGGTCACCGGCCCCAAAGGTGAAGAGATTCACTGCGACGAGTACGGCCGGGTCAAAGTCCAGTTCCACTGGGACCGCGAAGGTCAGGCCGACGATAAGACCAGTTGCTGGTTGCGTGTTTCCAGCGCCTGGGCCGGCGCCCAGTACGGCGGCATCGCCATCCCGCGCATCGGCATGGAAGTGCTGGTCACCTTCCTTGAGGGCGATCCCGATCAACCGCTGATCAGCGGCTGCCTGTACCACAAGGAAAACACCGTCCCGTACGATCTGCCGGCAAACAAGACCCGCAGCACCTTCAAGACCCTGAGTTCCATGGGTGGCGGCGGCTACAACGAACTGCGCATCGAAGACAAGAAAGGTCAGGAGCAGATCTACCTGCACGCCCAGCGCGACTGGGACGAGAACATCGAGCACGACCAGAAGATCCGCGTCGGCAACGAACGCCACGACACCGTCGAGCAGAACAGCTACACGGAATTCAAGGCCGAAGAACACCACACCGTCTACGCAGATCGAAAAGTCGAAGCCCGCGCCAACGACCACCTGACCGTTGGCGTCAACCAGCACATCAAGATCGGCACCGGCCAGTTCATTGATGCAGGCCAGGAAATCCACCTGAGCAGCGGCATGAAAGTCGTGCTCGAAGCCGGCGCCGAGCTGACCCTGGTCGGCGGCGGCAGCTTCATCAAGATCGACGCCGGCGGCGTGACCATGAGCGGCCCGACGATCAACATCAACTCCGGCGGCAGCCCCGGCAGCGGCACCGGCGCCGCCCCGTTGATGCCCGGCGTGCTGAAACAGGCCGACGCCGACAAGGCCGGCCAGGTCCTGACCCCGGCCCAGATCAACACCCTCAAACGCAACGCGCCGTTCTGCGAAGAATGCGAAAAATGCAAGGCAGGTGCCTGTGCCATCTGATCGACTGACACCCAAGGACTGGCTGGCGCAACAGCCGCTGCAGATTGGCGAGCGTTTGTACTTGATCATCAGCGCAGCGAGCGATGCCGACGCACTGAAAACCCTGTACCTGACCGAACCCACCGCCCAACTCCTGCCAATCTGGGGCGGCACGCCCTACTCCACCTGGCAACCGGTGATGCCCTACGTCACCGAACTCAAACCGAACTCGGCATTCCTGCCCTGGATCGCCGAAACCGACGCCCTCGACTGGGGCTGGCTGGCCGTCTCACGCGCCGAACCGAACGACGTGTTCGAGCACCTGCGCAGCCTGACACAGGTGAAGATGCCGGACGGGACTGAGGTGTTTTTCCGGTTTTGGGATGGGCGGCATATCTATCCGATTCTGAAGGGGCTTGGGGAGAAGTCTGGGGAAGTAATGCCGATGTTTGAACGGTATCTGATTAATGGGCAAACGCTGGAGGTCGGGACGCGGGTGTTGCCGAAGGTGAAGGATTGGCCGTGGTGGGAGGTGCCGAAGGAGTTGTTGGATGGTCTGATGGCCGAGAATCCGTCGACGATTATTGGCAACATGATGCAGTGGTTGCTGGATGAACATGCCGATCTGTACTTCTCGTTCCCCGAATCGAACCTGAAACAAAAAGTGGCACGCTTTGTAAAACGCACGCCGCTCACGGAAGAAAATTTTGCCGGGCTGCTGAAAGCCCATCTGGAAAGTGAGGTGGTTGTATGAGCGTTTTGATGGGTGGGATCGTTGGCGGCCTCACAGCAAAGCAACCTGATGCTCAGGCGATCATCGCCGACTTCAAGAAGTGCCTGAAAGATTACCGTGAACACGCCGAAGCCTGGTATGGCGGCATTCTGGATGCCGAGCAGCAGTTCAAGGTCGGGGACGAAGTCGGCACGGCAGACAAGGACAGCAAAAAGGAAAATACCCTTTATGCCAACTGCCCGGCCAACGGCAAGCTGGTACTGGTGCATAGCTTCGAATCCGCACGCTTTGTCCCTATCGGTAATACGCCGGTACGCCTGACGCCAGTGGTAGATGGCCGCTTTATTGGCAAGAACGAAGTCGGTCCGACCATCAACAAAACCATCGACTCGACGGGGATTCTGGAAGTATCCGGACTTACTCCGAATCAGCAGTACAAGATCACATTCTTTCCAAATCCCACGCCTGCCCAGATCGACAGCCTGTTCAACTCCTATCAGGGAGTGATTGGTGAATTGGGCGGATGGCTGCAAACCGAGTGGAGCACCAGTTTCCTGCCGCTGTGGCAAGCGCATACCGATGCGTCACTAGGCGGCCGCGCCCTGCAAGAGCTGGAAGCAGCGTGGGAAGGTTTTCTCAAAGCAATCATGGGTTTGTGGGGCGACATCAAAAGCCTCTACGACCTCGTTGCACACCCCCGCGAAAATTACGAAAAACTGAAAAATTTCTTCACTGAAGAACAGATCAAGAAGATTTATGACGCCTCGTCAGAGGCCATCCACACGGCCCTGCTGATCGCCAGCGACGAACCGCTGATGTGGATCTACGTCGCTGCCATCGTGGCGTGGATAAGAATGCTGCCGCCACAGACCTGCACAGAAGTGCTGGCGCAGATGAGCACAGAATTTTTGCTGAACATTCTGGTCGGTGTGGTTCTGACGGGTGGTCTGGGCCTGGCCGTGCGTATCGGTACAAAAGCAATCAAAGGTGTACAGAGCAGCGGTAAGGTCATAAAACTGATTGAAGACTTTACCGGCATGCTGATGAAGGTCAGCAAGTCCAAAGCGACGCCGCATACCGAGGCGTCGAAGCCGTTATTGCTTAATGGTGATTCGAAGTTCAATCCGGCACGCAAGGCAGATGTTCAGATTGCGTCGCCTAAACCTGCCGAAACCGCCACAGCGCCGAAGAACAAGCCACCGGTGAGCGGTGGAAAAGTGGAATCCGATGCGCAGATTCAGGCCCGTAAAAAAGATGAGCCGGCTTCGCGTGTCGAACAGGTAGAACCCGTCGATAACGCGCCCAAACAGTCGAAAAACCCGGCTGACGAACCTGCGCAATGCGTCGACAAAACCTGCTCCAACGGCGAACCCGTGTCGATGGTGACCGGTGAAGAATTGCTCACGCTGACTGATGGCGAACTGGGTGGTCTACTGCCATTCGAGTGGACTCGCCTTTATCGCAGCAGTGCGGTGGAAATCGACAGCCGCCTCGGCCATGGCTGGAGCCATTCACTCTCTCATCACCTGCTGGTAGACAATGAAGGCGTGCTTTGGACCGACAATGAGAACCGCCAGACCCGTTTCCCGATGCCGACCGAGCAGCGTCCGGCCATCACCAACAGCCTTGCCCAGGCAGCGATCTTCCTGGGGGACACTCCCGGAGAGTTGGTTCTTACCCAGGCCGGCCCCAAAACTCGCTTCTACCATTTCCGAGCTGGCCGCCTGACTACCATCAGCGACGCTTACGAAAATCGATTGCACATCAGTTACGACTTCGTTGACCGCATCCAGCGTATCGATAACGGCGCAGGCCGTGCCCTGTTACTGCGTTACGACGACCGACACATTGTGGCCGTCGATCAGCAGCAACAGCGCCCGGAATACAACGAGCGTGGTGAGCGCCAGGATCCATGGCTGACGATTCAGACGCTCGTCACCTACCGGTACAACGCACGCAATCAACTTGTTTCTTCCACAAATGCAGCCGGTGAAACCGAGCACTACCGGTACAACGATCAGCACGTCATCCTCGAACGGCAAATGGCCGGCGGCGCCAGCTTCTTCTGGGAATGGGAACGTGAAGGCAAACATTCCCGTTGCGTCCGCCACTGGGCCAATTACGCGCAAATGGAAGCGCGGTACGAGTGGGACGACAAAGGCTCGGTGACCGTCTACAACGCCGATGGCAGTGAGCTGGTCTATGTGCATGACGAAAATGCACGCTTGGTCAGCGAGACCGCGCCCGATGGCGGCGAAACGCAAAATGCCTACGACGATCAGGGAAGGCTGGTCGCCGTAAAAGATCCAATGGGCGCGATCACTGAGTATCAGTACAGCGAAGCTGGGCGCTTAATCGCCGTCATCCCGCCAGAAGGTGTACCGACCCGTTACAACTACTTCAACGGTCAACTCATTGATGTACAGCGCGGCAAAGCGCGCTGGAAATATGAGCGTAATCGCCAGGGTGATATCACCCAACAAACCGACCCGGACGGCAACGAAACCTACTACAGCTATGACCGTCAGGGCCGACTGCTGGAAATCCGTCACCCCGATGGCAGCCGCCATCAACTGGGCTGGAACAACCTCGGCCAATTGCTGGAAGAACGCCTGCCGGACGGCGGTCAGCGTAAGTACCGCTATGATGCACTTGGCCGGCAAATCACCCGTCAGGACGAGTTCGGCGCGATTACTCAATATCAATGGGACGCCGTCGATCGCCTGATCCAAGTCACCCTGCCAGGCGGAGCCACTCGCGCATTCACCTACAACCCGTATGGCCGGGTCACCGCCGAACGCGACGAGCTAGGCCGTATCACCCGCTACGAATACGCCGACAACCTACACCTGGTCAGCCGCCGCATCAATCCGGACGGCAGCCAACTGCGCTACCGCTACGACAACTCGCAACTCAACCTCACCGAGATCGAGAACGAACGCGGTGAGCGCTATCAGCTCGATTACTACTCGAACGGCCTGATCCAACAGGAAACCGGCTTCGACGGTCGTCGCACTGCCTACGAGTACGACCTCAACAGCCAGTTGGTCAAGAAAACCGAGTACGGTGATGACGGCAGCGAACTCGTTACCGAATACCAACGCGATGCCGCTGGCCGTTTGCTGGTCAAGACACTTGCCGATGGCGAAGAGGTTCACTACAGCTACGACGCACTGGGCCGTCTGATAAACGTCGACGACGGCCATTGGCCGCTCGCCTACGAATACGATGTGCAAGATCGCCTGATCACTGAACACCAAGGCTGGGGCACCACGCGTTACGAATACGACAGCGTTGGCCAACTGAGTCACTGCCGTCTCCCTGACGGCAGCACACTCGACTACCGTCACCTGTCCGGCGGACGCCTGAGCAGCATCGACCTCAACGGCTCCCGCCTGACCAGCCACCAGTTCAGCGCCGGTCGCGAACAGCAACGCCAACAAGGTCTGCTGCGCAGCCAATACCAGTACGACGAACAGGGTCGCCTGCAAGCGCACACAGTCGGCCAGCGAGACAAGAACCTGTTCCAGCGTCGCTACAACTACGACGCCAACGGCAACCTAGCCGGTATCGATGACAGCCGCAAAGGCAATCGCAGCTACCATTACGACCCACTCGACCGACTTATCAGCGTGCGCGGCGCCACACCGGAAAGCTTCGCTCACGATCCGGCGGGTAACCTGCTCGGTCAGAACAATGAAGGCACGGCGAACCTGGCCAACGTCAAAGGCAACCGCCTGCTGATGCAGGGCGACCGCCATTACGACTACGATACCTACGGCAACCTGATACGCGAACGCCGTGGTGCCGGCCAGAAACTCGTCACTGAATACCGCTACGACTGCCAGCACCGCCTGATCGGCGTAAGCCTGCCGGGCGGTAGCACCGCGTCCTACAAATACGACGCCTTTGGTCGCCGTGTCGAAAAAACCGTCGACGGCCAGACCACGGAATTCCTGTGGCAAGGCGAACGACTGATCGCGGAAAGCGCCGAAAACCGCTACCGCAGCTACATCTACGAACCCGGTAGCTTCCGCCCACTGGCGATGCTCGATGGCGAAGGCCCACGTAAGGCCACGCCGTTTTACTACCAACTCGATCACCTCGGCACACCGCAGGAACTCACTGATTACAGCGGTGAGATCATGTGGTCAGCGAAGTACCGCGCCTACGGTAACCTCGCTACGCTGGACGTCAGCGAGATTGATAACCCGCTGCGCTTCCAGGGTCAGTATTTCGATTCCGAGACGGGCCTACACTACAACCGGCATCGCTACTACAATCCGGGGACTGGACGGTTTTTGACGCCGGATCCGATCAAGCTTGCTGGGGGGTTGAATAATTACCTGTATGTCTCAAACCCCACAGGCTGGGTGGATCCTCTTGGGCTTAATCAGTGTCCGGGTAGCGGCAGATATTTAGACAAACCCGCAGAAGCTGATGGTTCTTTAAACATTGGTGCCGGTACAAATCCGATAGAGGGTTATTACAATATCGATATTGATCCTAAAGCTCCGGGAGTACACGCTGGGAATGCAACGGATTTGTCGGGTATAAAATCAGGATCACAAAGTCATATCAACATGGATAACCCTTACGGCTACGACCCTTTAAACCCAGAAATATTAAGGGTATTATCCGAAAATGGAAAAATCACTATTACAGGCAGCGCATTCGCAAACAAATACATAAAGAAATCACTAAAAAGAATAGATGAATTAGGGCTAAGAATAGTTTCACAAACCAAAGTCGACCCAAAAGGCTTTAAAACAATTGACGGCAACCAAATCGAATCAAAACAACTTGATCAGTTTGTAATCGAGAGAGCAAAATGAATTTCTCAGTTGACATTACAGAATCCTTTGGCGCTATCGATTTCGATAATGCCGGCGGAGTTATTTCACATATAAATATACCCCCGAACGAAAATATTCAAGATAAATTTCGACTCGAATTATTTAATTTTGTACTTAACTTAATAGACAAACCAGTAATTTCTTCAATAGAAAACCAGAATCCAAATTTTCTAGAAAAGATGGACGAGGACGGATTCCTGGTCATTAAGAAAGCTATTATCACATTTGAAAAAATAAAAGGTCACGAAAAATTAATACGCCTATTGAACCAGGAAAATGGCTACTTGACGCACGAGTCTTACGGCCCAAAACTAGAGAACAAAGATAAAATATACGACATCGGCGGAAGATCGTTTTCAACTCCTGAATTATTAATTAACCTCGCAATAATTTCACCAAAAAAAGTAACCCTCGACTTCAGCGCTTCAAACCACACCTATATACCCACATACGAAGAACTTCAGAAATCAGTAGAAATATTGAACTCACAAGCAAATCGCTCCCAACCTGAAATCCAGGGAGTATTCGATACTAACTTTAGCAATTCTCATATGATAAGCGACTTTGACGCAGGCTATCGAGTATACAAATTATAGAAAAGTAACGGACCGGGGCCATATGGAAGAGATTATTCAGGAGCTTTTGAACAAAGTTTCAACCAGAGGTATCCTCACGAAAACCTGAATGTATAAATAGTTGCAGCACACACAACAAGAACCGTAACTGATGGATAGCATTTTTATAGACAAATCAAAGGACAAAAACAGGCAAAAAAAGTTTACAGATTTATTTCGCTTGCAAAAAAGGGACAGATTTATTTTCCGGCTTGCCCCCCTTTTTTTGATTCAAAAGTTTTTTTGAAGACAGCCTTTCTTAGCCCCCTTTTCAGAAAATAAATCCGTCCCCTTTTTTCTCAGCTATCACTACGACCCACTTGATCGGCTGATCAGCGTGCGCGGCGCTACGCCGGAAAGCTTCGCCCACGATCCGGCGAGTAACCTCCTGGGTCAGAACAATGAAGGCACGGCCAACCTCGCCAACGTCAAAGGCAACCGTCTGCTGATGCAAGGCGACCGCCATTACGACTATGACGCCTATGGCAATCTGATCCGCGAACGCCGTGGCACCGGCCAGAAACTCGTCACCGAATACAGATACGACTGCCAGCACCGTCTCATCGGCGTAAGCCTGCCGGGCGGTAGCACCGCGTCCTACTAATACGACGCCTTCGGCCGCCGCATCGAAAAAACTGTCGACGGTCACACCACCGAATTCCTGTGGCAAGGCGAGCGGCTGATCGCCGAAAACGCAGAAAACCGCTACCGCAGTTACATCTATGAGCCTGGCAGCTTCCGCCCACTGGCGATGCTCGATGGTGAAGGCCCGCGCAAGGCCACGCCGTTTTACTACCAACTCGACCACCTTGGTACCGCAAGAACTCACCGACTACAGCGGTGAGATCATGTGGTCGGCGAAATACCGTGCGTACGGCAATCTGGTAGCGCTGGATGTCAGTGAAATCGATAACCCTCTGCGGTTCCAAGGTCAGTATTTCGACGCTGAGACAGGGTTACATTACAACCGGCACCGCTACTACAATCCGGGCACTGGACGGTTTTTGACGCCTGATCCGATTAAGCTTGCAGGTGGGCTGAACAGTTACCAGTACGTGCCTAACCCTACGGGGTGGGTGGATCCGTTGGGGTTGAGTGTCTGTCCCGATAATAATTCCTCATCCACAGGTGGTGCGAAAACCCCATCGACCGCAGCCACTATTGATGAAGGCACTCCGAATTCACCTAAACCTCAGGATCAATCGGGTTACAACGCGGCACGCTTTGAGCGCCTTCGCGCGGGATATGCCGCCGACGAAATTAAAAGTGCTAAACCCATCGGCAGCGCTTTAAAAGACGATCCTATGCACCGAGCGCCTAGTTACGTAGTTGACCAAATACCTGATAAAGGGAGAGTATTTCCTCTCCGCGGAGGTGACGGTACAAATAACACCCTCACACAAATGCCGGGATCGATGAATAACAAACCCGGAATCTTTGAGTGGATTGTTAATTCAAAGATGGAATTAACACATCAAAGATTCATACCTGACGGAAGAATAACCGGCACCCCGAATCAAATACCATCGAGGCTTCCAAAGTAAACAAATGAATCTACTACCCCTAAACGGCAACTACACATTTTCCAAAACCCCTTGGTTAAATTGGTCTCAACTAAACGTTGGCCTGAAAAAAGGCTTCATCAATGAGCAAGGTATTTCTGACTATATCTGCAACGGACTGACAAAAACCTCTCCTCCGGAGGCCTATGAAATCGCCACTTTGAACGCGACAGAGCATCAATTACTGCGAGAATTATTGCAAACCCTCATCAACAAAGACTCGCATCAAGTAGAAACTGAAGAAGAAGCAATCAAACCTTGGATTTATTTGACCCTTTCTTATTTATACGAAAATAAAGACCTATCAAAAGACCCCTTTGAAAGCATAGAAGAATTATATGCAGATCTTGACTACCCGGAAGAAATTGCACCAATAGTTAGATATATGCCATTACCTGAAGGTGCAGTCGGCTCTGAGGAACTACTATACGAAAACTGGAAAACAATATTATCCAATTACGAAGATTACTTTCAGAACAAGCTCAAACAACACTGATGCTCAGCATCTATGATCGAGATGTAGAACGCGGCCGGCGAAGCCGAGCGCTATCGCTACAACGATCAGCACGTGATTCTGGAGCGCCAACTGGCAGGCGGCGCGGCCTTCTACTGGGAGTGGGAGAACGAAGGCAAACTGTCTCGCTGCATCCGTCACTGGGCCAACTTCTCGCAGATGGAAGCGCACTACGCCTGGGACGATAAAGGCAGCGTAACGGTAACCAACGCCGATGGCAGCGAAGAGGTCTACACCCATGACGACCAGGCGCGACTGATCAGCAAGATCGACCCGGACGGCGCCGAACATCTGAAGGCCTACAACGACAAAGGTCAGATGATCGCGGAAAAGGATCCTTTGGGTGCTGTCACCGAATACCGGTACGACGACAACGGACTGATGACTGCTGTCATCCCGCCGGAAGACGAAGCCACCACGTATGAATACATCAATGGTTTCGTCAGCGATGTTCATCGCGGCAAAGCCAGTTGGAAGTACCAACGCAACCGTCAGGGCGACATCACCCAGCAAATCGACCCGGATGGCAATGCCACGCTATACAGCTACGACGCCCAGGGTCGCCTGCTGGAGATCCGCCACCCCGACGGCAGCCGCCATCAACTCGGCTGGAACAATCTCGGACACTTACTGGAAGAACGCCTGCCGGACGGCGGTCAACGCAAATATCGCTACGACGCACTGGGTCGGCAGATTACCCGCCAGGAAGAATCCGGCGCCATCACCCACTACCAATGGGATGCGGCCAACCGCCTGGCACAAGTCACGCTGCCGGGCGGTGCAACACGTGCCTTCACCTACAACGCCTATGGCAACGTCACCGCCGAACGTGACGAACTCGGCCGCATCACTCGCTACGAATACGCCGACAACCTGCACCTGGTCAGCCGCCGCATCAACCCGGACGGCAGCCAACTGCGCTACCGCTACGACAACTCGCGTCTGTTGCTCACCGACATCGAAAACGAGCGCGGCGAGCATTACCAGCTCGATTACTACGCGAACGGCCTGATCCAGCAGGAAACCGGCTTCGACGGTCGCCGCACGGCCTATGAATACGACCTCAACGGCCAGTTGCTGAAGAAAACCGAATTCGGCGATGACGGCAGCGAACTCGTTACCGAGTATCAACGCGACGCCGCTGGCCGTCTGCTGGTAAAAACCCTCGCCGATGGCGAGGAGATTCACTACAGCTACGACGCCCTCGGTCGCCTCGTAAACGTCGACGACGGCCACTGGCCGCTCGCCTACAAGTACGACCTGCAAGACCGCCTCATCGAGGAACACCAAGGCTGGGGCACCCTGCGCTACGAGTACGACAGCGTCGGCCAGCTGAGCCATTGTCGCCTACCGGATGGCAGCACACTCGACTACCGCCACCTGTCCGGCGGACGCCTGAGCAGCATCGACCTCAACGGCTCACGTCTCACCGCTCACCAGTTCAGCGCCGGTCGCGAACAACAGCGCCAGCAAGGCCTGCTGCTCAGCCAATACCAGTACGACGAACAAGGCCGACTGCAAGCACACACAGTCGGCCAGCGTGATAAAAACCTGTTCCAGCGACGCTACAACTACGACGCCAACGGCAACCTCGCCGGCATCGACGACAGCCGCAAGGGCAATCGCAGCTATCACTACGATCCGCTTGATCGCCTGATCAGCGTGCGCGGTGCTACACCGGAAAGCTTCGCCCACGATCCGGCGGGCAACCTGCTCGGTCAGAACAACGAAGGCACAGCCAAGCTCGCCAACGTCAAAGGCAACCGCCTGCTGATGCAAGGCGACCGCCACTATGACTACGATGCCTACGGCAACCTGATCCGCGAACGCCGTGGTACCGGCCAGAAACTCGTCACTGAATATCGCTACGACTGCCAGCATCGCCTGATCGGCGTAAGCCTGCCCGGAGGCAGCAACGCGTCCTACAAATACGACGCCTTCGGCCGCCGTATCGAGAAGACCGTTGACGGCCAGATCACGGAGTTCCTGTGGCAAGGCGAACGACTGATTGCTGAAAGCGCCGACAACCGCTACCGCAGCTACATCTATGAGCCCGGTAGCTTCCGTCCACTGGCGATGCTCGACGGCGAAGGCCCGCGCAAGGCCACACCGTTCTATTACCAACTCGATCACCTCGGCACGCCGCAGGAACTCACCGACTACAGTGGCGAGATCATGTGGTCGGCCAGGTACCGCGCCTACGGTAACCTCGCTGCGCTGGACGTCAGCGAGATCGATAACCCGCTGCGCTTCCAAGGTCAGTATTTCGATGCTGAGACAGGGTTACATTACAACCGGCACCGCTACTACAATCCGGGGACTGGGCGGTTTTTGACGCCGGACCCGATCAAGCTTGCGGGCGGGTTGAATAACTACCAGTACGTGCCTAATCCTACGGGGTGGGTGGATCCGCTTGGTCTGAACACTTGTCCTGGCGGCGAGAATTGTACGCCTGGAGTGGGGGCTGACGATGCTGCAACAAAACCACAAGTAAATGAGGGCGATCAAAAAGCACCTGAGACAGGAGGCGCAGCTCGAGCTGCTCAATACTCTGCAAATTGGCCTAAAGCAAATTTAAATAATGCTGTGGAAAAATTCGCCGGCAACAACCCTATAATTAGCAAACTGTTTAGAGTAAGAAAATATACAAAAACCCTCAAAACGGAGTAGAAGTAGTAGAAGACATGAATGGAAACTATTTTAGAGTTTACGCCCCCTCACTTCCCGGAAAACGTAAATATCTGAACCTTGACTTAATTGTACCTAGCAACAAAACGCTTCCGAACGGAAAGCAAACAGGCAGATCGCAAAGCGAATACAACGAAGTTACGCATTTTAAAGGAACCATAGAAGTGAAAACAATTTCAGTGCCAGTAACCGTGGAAGCAATGAATCGATTAGACTTTGATGCATGTTTACCGGGAGATCTGGAAGAAATTTTTCTTTCCGAAGATGAATTCTCAACCCTTGTAAAGACCGGAGCAATTGAAAAAATTAACTCAACATTAGGAATACTTATAGATGAGTACGAAGACGAAAAAATACAAGGAATCTCAGACTTACAAACATCCCTCAACATATTCCAAGAAGCATTAAAAACCACCAACACTGAAACAATAAACAAAATCTTAAAGCTTAATGAATCAGCAATAAAACATAATACTGGATTGTTTTTTTACTTCTGAATTTTTCCCATAAATATATAAACTGATAAAAACTACAAATCCATATTTAATACTCAACTTAAAGAATATCGAAAAAAAACCATTCGTCATCCGATAAAAATGGCAACTCAACATAACTGAATGACATAAACACGTAAACGCTTTCAATTTATAAAAAATAATGGATTTCTATTTCTGGTGAAATCACTCACCAAAAAACTGAGCATACCTATACTGCTTCAGCTTGCCACTTTTTATCAAAATGGATTGAACGCCCTCCCTTTGGCTTTCTTTTCAGAAAATAAATCCGCCCCCTTTTTCATTGCAAAATTTCGATGACTGGAAAAATCTTCAATGAAGACCACTTTTGAAACTGCTTTAGACCTTCACGAAATATCTGATTTCTTTAAAGGAAATGGACAATATTTTGCTCGAGACTCCGACTGGGGAGACCATCTTTTTATCAGCAACTGGCAGGAAATGTGCAGTGTTTTAAAAAATCAGAAAGCCGCACAAAATTTACTCACATCGATATTTGAAGATTACGCAAAATATTTGAAGGAAGATTATTCAGATGCCGAAGGATTATTCTCAAATATAAGCGCTTACTACACACTTAAAAATAAAATAGCCTTTTTATCGAGCAATAGTTACGACTTAATCGAAAGTCTTGACGAGAGAAGCAAGAAAGATATAGGAAAACTATTTCGTTTGCTTAGGCAACAGTACGATTTAAAAAACAAAGATCTGCCAAAGTACACTTTTGATGAGGAAATCAAACGATTAAAGCTCAAGGGATGCACTCTTAATCTTGAACAGCTTTGAAAAAGCATGCAGATCACGACTTCGGCACAGCTGATGATAGACATTTAAAGAATTCAAAGTCTAAAAACTCTGCTAACCCCATAAAAATATCATATTAATATCAGCGACCACCCGACACTATATAAAAACGAATAAAGTGCACAGATTTTTTGTGTAGGCAGCCCAAAAAAGCAATCAAAATAAATCTGTTCCCTTTTGCCTCTTTTGCCTTCGATGACACTAGGACCGGAAAGGTCCCCGGCACCAAAGAACACTCCCCCTTCAAGGAAAAAAATGAAAACCTGGAATGAATTTGATGGCAACACCTTATTCAATAGAGTGTTCACCAAACCTATTAAAATTAGCACGATAAAGTTATTCCAAATAACAATCGACAACAACAGACCTAACATAACCTTCGAATTCGATATCCCAGAAATCCCCGACTCCGCACCTGAAAAATGGATAAAGATGGGATTCAACACTTGCCGCATTGGCTTGAGCTGCAACGGAGTCAAGGAATTATTCTTAAAAAACATACCTACTCAAGAGAGCCTCACTATCAAAATAGAGAAAATTGACGAGTATTTTTTTAATCCGTGCAGAAAATGAAAACTCTCTATTGGAGTTCAAAATAAAATACCCATTACTTTGCGACCCTTCGGTTTACATGAGCACCCATGAATAAACATCAAATCACACTCGCCAACAACTGGATCGCCACCTTCGAAAACAACGGTGAATTCCGCATGGGAGCCGAAGGCTGGAGCTTGGTCCTGCAAGGGCCTGACGGCAGAAATATCAATTACTTCGCGGACAAGATCATTTTGGTCAACGATGACGACGGCACCCAGGCTAATTCGTGCATTCGTCTATCCAGCGACGGTGTCTACGGTTATTTGAGCACAGCCGTTGACAGCTGCTGGGTGATCGATTTCTCGCGGTGCATGATCGCCCCGCACCGAGTGAGCATCCATCACTACCATGACGCCTATGACGAAAGCGTGGCAGCTTACGAACAACCCGCCTTCAAGCGTGCGAGGCAATATATCAGTGTGGTTGGAAGGTACATCTATCTGACCTTCCCGCTGACCAAAGATGAAGACTTCCCCAAGGTATGGGAAGAGTATCTGTCCATACGCAAACGCCAACTGGACGAGCTTTATTTCAGAAACTGACCAGTGGGCGCCAATATCATGTTGCTATTGGCGCGCCCTACCCGATCAACTCGTCCATCACCTCATACTTAACCACCACCCGATTCCGATACAACCTCACCCGCTCCACCAACTCCCCCACCTGCCCCTTCTCCCTCACCTCCCGCCAGATCTCATTCTCCCGATACACCCGCTCCCCCTCCCGCACAAACCGATGCCCTTCCTGAAACACGTGATACCGATACTCCCGCACCTGATCGCACAACAACTCGCCCTCCAGCTGCGTGTCCCCCACATTCAACTTCAACTGAAAACTCCGATCCGTCGGGTTGTGCAGTACCAGGTCAACGTAGTTGTAGAAAATTGCCGCACCGGAACCGAATGGCAGCACTCGCCCCTCATCCGGGAATGAATCGAAACTGTGGTTGGAGCGTTCAACAACGACCAGCGGTGAGTGAATCGCCATCCAGTGGATCAGGTTGCTCAGTTGGCAGATTCCGCCGCCGATACCGCTGCGTGCTTCGCCGAAGGACAGTTCCATGCCTTCGACGTAGCCGCGTTTGCGGGTTGGGCGGCCGACGAGGCGGCAGAAGGAGAAGTATTCGCCGGGGGCGATGATGAGGCCGTCGATGGCGGCGACGGCGAGTTTCAGGTTGATGACTTTGTTGTGTTGCAGGGCGAGGTCGGAGTCGCCGAGTTTGCGGATGAGTTTTGAGGTGTGTTTCAGGTAGCGGAATGGCAGACGGTCAGCGCCGGCAACCAGGCGTGCGTAGCGATTGCTGGAGCAGTGCCAGGCGATCTGGCGGAACAGTCTTTTTTGCCACACGCGCAGCCAGTACAGGGCCGGGTGGTAGAGGGAAAGTGGTTTCATCCGTGGGGCGACGGCAGGTGCCGTTTCTTCCTTGAAGCATCTGAGGGGCGCGCAGTTTAGCCTGTGGGCCGGCTTGCGTCGTGCGCGAGATGTCCTGTCTCGAAACACCTCGCCTCACTTCCTGAACAGCAAATTAAGCTTCAACTAAGCTTGCGTCGCTAGCATCCCGGCCCGAGAGACACCTGTCGCCGATCAACCGCGGATGAGCTTCCTGAATGAACCAGTTTGATTTACCAGCCGTTACGCAGCCGAATTTCAGTCTTGTATTGGTAAATTACAAAACCCCGGACATCACCCGGATGTGCCTGGAGCTGTTGCGCGAGCATGTCCAGGCGCAGCGCATCCCGGTTTGGGTGGTGGACAATGACTCTGCCGACGCCAGTCTGGATTATTTGCGCTCGCTGGACTGGATCAATCTGATCGAACGCTCCTCTCCCGGCAAAGAAGCGGGACATATTGCGCATGGCAAGGCGCTGGATCTGGCGCTGGGAAAAGTTAAAACCGACTATCTGTTTTTGCTGCACACCGACACTTTTGTCTACGACAAGGAAGTCTTCGCGATGATGCTGCGTGAGTGCGCAAAGTCTGCAGACATCGCTGCAGTCGGGTGTGTCGAGCAAATCAATCGCGGGATTGTCAGAGACACCTGGCGACTAACTTCGCGGTTTTGCAAACACTATATTCGCCGGGCGAAAACGGCATTGGGTTTGCGCAGTAAAGAGCCGAAACCTTATCGGGAAACTCACCTCAAAAGTTTTTGCACGTTGTGGAACGCCAGGTTGATGAAGTCTCAGGGACTGCACTTTTGCATGGATGACCGAGTTCCCGGTTATACCCTGCAGGATCGAATGGTCGCTTTGGGCTACGGCATCAAGCTGCTGTCACCGCGCAAGATTTTCCGCTATTTGGATCACATCCAGGCAGGCACCGTCGCTGCCGCCGGCACCTACGGCAAAAACCACCGTCGCACCAGAATGTATGAGGCCACTCTCAAACGTTTTCAAAAGCAAGCATCGGTTTGATCACGAACACAAAAAGGGCGACTGCAAAGTCGCCCTTTTTTTAATCCGAAATTGTATACATCCGCTCCGAAGAGGTGTTCGCCCAGTGTAATGGCCTGGCAATCCATGCACCGGTAAAGAGCCCTGACACTGGGCGAACGGGAAGGATTTTAATAGAAGTTGGCGGATATGTCGTCATATACAAAGGTAAATTTTATGTACGAAAAAGTTAATAGATATTTATCGACGAAATCCTTTCGTGAAACTTTCACTGCATAGCTCAACTCATTTCAGATGATTGTTCTCATACAATAATCTGTACAAGAACAACCATCTTGTAGAGTCAATACTCAACTTTCATGCTGACTGGTCACTTTTAATACATCGGTATAAGTGACAACTACGCTCTGCCCGACTTTCAGATCTTTCAGCTTGGCTTGGATTTCAGGCTTTTTCACGTCGAGTGTTTTCGACTGACCCTGCGGGTTTTGCAGGGTCACCTGATTATTCTTCAAATCAATTTTGGTGATTTTCAGTTGCACCTGAATCTGGCGATAGGCCTCACCGCCCGGGTTTTCGCTGCCCGGCGCCTTGCGCAGCTCACCGCTGCGTTCGACGGTGCCAGGCAGACCTTTATCCACATCGGTATCGAGGTAAGCCGCCACCGAGCGTTGTACTTCGAGTTTTACCAGGTCGCCGACCTTGAGGTTGGCGAGGTTTTTCGCCTTGTCGCTGAGCTGGACGTGAACCTGACGGCCTTCTGCGCCTTCGAACACGACCTGATGGTTGGCCGCATCGACGGCCAGCACTTTGGTGGTGACCTGATCGGCCTCGATGGTGGCGGACAGCGGAATGTCCGCCGCCATGGCAACGAAGCTGGTGGCGGACAGGACGGTTGCGAGGGTGATGGCCTTGGCCAGAGCGTGGAGCTTCATAAGCGGTACTTTCCCTGTAGTGAATGGCAGCAACCGGCGCCAACGCGTGTTTGGCACCGAATGTGCCACTGAGCATAGACGCTGTTCAGGGCTTGGCTGTTGTTTATGCCGGGGCCTCAGGCTTCGGGGTCATCCAGTTCATTGGCGACATTCGCGGCGGGCGAATCCTTGTGCAGGTCGTCGGCCTTGGCGCGCAGGATCTGCCACTGCTCCAGATCGATCGCGCCTTGACCGAGCAGGTCGTCGGCGATGCGTTGCAGGTCGAAATAGTGAGCATCGGGGGACTGCTGCCAGTAGGTCTGATCGTCGAACAGGCGCTGCCAGGTGTTGAGGTCTGGGGGTTGCAGGTCGTCGCTCATGGCTAATCCTCCACGGGTAATAGTTTGTAGAGGCTGCGCAATAAAACAGAGTTCAACCCAATCCCTGTAGGAGCTGCCGCAGGCTGCGATCTTTTTAAAGATCAAAATCAAAAGATCGCAGCCTTCGGCAGCTCCTACATTGGTTGCGGGGCAGCAGTCAGTACCCGGTCATTTCCAGATAGCCGCGTCCGCCACGGCTGCCGCTGATCTGCACCGGGCCCTCCCAATAAGGAATGCGCAGGTTCATCCAGGCCTTGGGGTTGAGCGCGTCGAGGCTGATGTCGAGGTGTTTGTCGGGAATGCGGATCGACCAGCGCACCGGCATCGTGTGCCCCGCAATTTTTGCGCTGTCCTTGGGTGTGAGTCTGATCTGCTCGCCGTGCAGGGTTTCGGTACGGCCGTCGGCGCTGATCCAGGTGCCGGTCAGATACGGCGCGCCATCGGTTTGTCGGGTGCGAAACAGCATCAGCGATTCACCGCTGTCCAGGTGCAGGGAAAACCAGTCCCACCCGGTCTGATTGGCCGCCAGCGGCTGACTGCTCCACTCACGATCCAGCCATGCCGGGCCGCTGACGGTGTAGGTCTGGCCGTCGATTTGCAGGGTGCCGCTGGCCTGAAAGAACGGCTGACTGTAGTAGTACGAGGCCTGGCCTTGTTCGGATTTGCGGCTGAAACCGTTGTCGCCCTGCAACACCAACGGGCGGCTGGAGGTGAGGTGCAGTTGATAGCTGAAGGCTTGGTCGCGGGCACTGAGTTGCACATCCGTCAGCGGATCCTGCGCCTGACTGGCGAAGCGCCAATCATCGATCCACGCCTCGAACGGCGCCACGTTAACCCCGGCCTGCCCCACTCCGCCCCGGGCATAGCGCTCGGCAGCGTGGTGCGCGGTGGCCGACGTCACCGCGGCATGCCCGAGCCAGATTGTCTGGTTGGCCCAGCCCGGTTGCTCTGGCGCAGGTTTCAAGGCGCTGCGAAACAGTGTCCATTGCACACCGAAATCGTGGCCCTGCTGATCCTTGAGATTGGCGGTGACGTACCACCACTCGATACGAAATCCATCGTGGGCGCCGTGATCCGCCGGGAAGCTGAACGCCCGCCCCGGCACCACGGGAGTGAATTGAGCCGCCTGATCGCCGAGCCCGGCAAAGCCCTTTTGCTCAGGCACAGGCTGATCGCAGCCGCCCAAAAGCAGCAGCGTGAAAAGCAACGCAACCCGCTTAATCCTCATGAGCAAACGTCCTCAGCAGATCCGCCGGTTGCGTGCGGTACAACGAATACAGCGGCCACGCCGAGGCCAGCAAGGTCGCCAGTAACGCCAATCCCATCAATTGCAGCAGTTGCAGCGGGAAGATCCGCAACGGTAAGCGCCAGCCGAATGCCTGCACATTGATCACCGAGTCCAGACACCACGCCAGGGCGATCCCCAGCGGCAACGCCAGCACCAGCGTCAGCAGCGCGAGCAACCAGGTCTGGCCGAGGTTGAGCAGCATCAACTGCCGGCGCGTCACGCCCAAGGCCCACAGCGGCGCCAGTTGCCCGAGGCGGCTCTGGCTTTGGGTCAGCAAACTGATGAACAGCGCCACACCGGCCACCGCCAAAGTGAGGCTGTTGAGCGCGGCGGTGGCGGCGAAAGTGCGTTCGAAAACCTGCACCGACCAACCTTTGAGCCGCGCCTGATCCACGATGCGGCTGTCATCGAGCTGAAAGCGCGTTTGCAGCGCAGTCAAAAACGACGGGATGTCAGGCGACGCGATGCGCAGGTTGAAACGGTTCGGCGTCAGCGTCGGCCACAGGCGCAGCAGGTGGTTGCTGTTGACCAACAAATGGCCCTTGGGATTGCCGTAATCGGCGTAGATGCCGACGATGCGCGGTGACCACGGTCCGCCCGGCGTCGGCACGCTCAGATGATCCCCCGCGCGAACCTTCAGCCGTCGCGCCAGTTGTTCGCTGAGCATCACCGCATCGTCCGTCGCCAGGTGCGCCCACGGATCGCCGGCAATCGCCTCGAGCAACGGCCAGTGTTGGCGATAGTAAGGATGGTCGATCACCCCGAACACATCCGCCGGCCAGCCCTGCAGGGTCACGGCTACTTGCCAGTTGGGCAGCACCGCGCTGACGTTCGGCTGTTGTTTGAGCCAGACGTACATCTCGCGCGATTGCGCCGGATTCACCGGGTTGAGGTACAGCTCGGCACTCAGGCGTTGTTCGAGCCAGTCATTGAAGGTCTGGCGAAAACCGGCGGTCATGCTGCCCGCGCCGATGTTTGCCGCCAGCGCCAGCAGCAGCGCCATCAGCGCCAGACTCAGTGCCGGTAACTGTTGGCGGCAATCAGCAAGAAACCACTGACCCAGCACCGAACGACTGCGCCCAAGCAATCGATTGAGCACCGCGCTGAGCACCACCGGCAATGCCAGCGCAGCACCCAGCAGCAACCCGGCCATCAACATGAAACCGCTGCTCAGGCTGTCGCCCCAGACCAACGCCAGCAGTGCAATCAGCGCCAACATCGCCGCCAGCCAACCCTGACGGCGCAACCAGCGTGCATGCTGCTGATGCCAGGCCTGTGGATCCGCCACCGCCAACAGCGGCAAACGTGCCGCACGCAACAGACTGTTGGCGCCGGCCAGCAACGCGCCGAACAGACTCAAACCAATACCGCTGAACCACCACCACGGACTCAGACGCAACTGCCCCGCCACTTCCGCGCCGTACAAACCACGCAGACTAGCGGCGACATCCGGCAGCAACACGCTCGCCAGCCAGTAACCGCTGACGACGCCGAACACCCCGCCAATCAGCGCCAGCACACCGAGTTCGACGATCAGGCTGCCGATCAGCATCCGCGCACTGACCCCGCAGGCACGCAACGTGCGCAGCAGGCCACGACGCTGCTCCAGTGCCAAACCGATAGCCGCGTGCACGATGAACAGCCCGACCACGAACGAGAGAAATCCCAATGCATCAAGATTCAGGTGGAAGCTCTCGGTCAGGCGCGCCAGATTGTTTTCCTCGGCGCTGCTTTTGAGCTGCAACCGGCCATTGAACGCGGCCGGCAACTCGGCGTGAAAATCCTTGGGCAGTAACAAGCGCGACAGTTGCCGGGGTTGCTCAAGCACGGTTTGCGCGACACCGATATCCACCAGCAACACGCCCGGCGCCATGTCTTGTTGCGCGTGCAGCGGTGGCAGGCTTTGTCCGTTGACGGCCTGCGGTGTTGCGCCTTCGGTCAGGCCCAACGCGTGCAGGGTTTCCGGGGAAATCCACGTGCTGCCCGGCGGCGAGAAGAACGCGACGATGCGCTCGATCGGCATCGCCTGCCCGGCCACGGCGGAATCCACCGGCAGCGACACCGGTTCGATGCCCATCAGTTGCAGGCGCTGATCCGGGTGATCCTTGAGTACCAGCCGCCCCTGCAGCAGCGGCGAAACCGGCCAGCCCTGGCGGCGCAGGTCAACGAACCATTGCTGGGTAAACGTCGCTCCATTGGGCGTAGCAAGGCTGGCCTGTGGTTCGCCGCCAATCATCTGGCTCGCCCGGGCGTAACTGTCGCGGGCCTGGCTGTTCAGTGCTTCGACGCCGGTCAACAGACTGGTGGCCAGCCACAAACCCGTCAGCACACTGAAGAACTGTACCGGATGCCGCCGCCAATGGCTGAGCAGCGCACGCAGGGTTTGCCAGAACACGTTCACGTCAGGCGGCCCTTGGACAACACCACCCGCTGCGCCAGTCGCGCCGCCACGCGCGGGCTGTGCGTGACCATCAGCAGCGTGGTCGGCGTGTCGTCGAGCAACTCCAGCAACAGACGCAGCACTTCATCGCTGGTGGCTTCGTCGAGGCTGCCGGTGGGTTCGTCGGCCAGCAGCAGTTTCGGTCGCGACGCCAACGCCCGGGCCAAAGCAACCCGCTGCTGCTGGCCGCCCGACAGTTGTTCGGGATAACGATTGAGCAAATCACCCAAACCCAGACGCTGCACCAGATGCGCTTGCCAGCGCGGCTCATGGCGCCCGGCCAGACGCGCCTGAAACGCCAGATTGTCCTCGACCCGCAGGCTGCCGATCAGGTTGAACTGCTGGAACACCAGACCGATTTCCGTGCGGCGCCAGTCGGCCAGTTGCGCTTCGTTCATCTGCTCCAGTCGATGCTCGCCGTTGTGGATGCTGCCGCGATCCACCTTGTCGAGGCCGGCGATCAGGTGCAGCAAAGTGCTTTTGCCACTGCCGGATTCGCCCATCAGCGCCAGGCTGCCGCCGGGTTCGAGCGTCAGGTCGACGCCTTGCAGCACGGGCAATGAGCCTTGGGGAGTGAGGTAACTTTTGAAAACGCCTTGAACCTGAAGCATGCCGCCATCCGTTGGATCAGTGTGGGGCAAGGATAGCGGATAGCGGCCTCTTCAGATCAGTGGTGTTTGAACTGGCCCCATCGCTGGCAAGCCAGCTCCCACAGGGCTTGGGTTGTTCAAAAATACTGAGTACACCCTAGAACACTGTGGGAGCTGGCTTGCCAGCGATGAGGCCAGTGAACCCATCACAACGCTCAATCCCCGGTCGCCACACTAGTGGCCGCCTCCCCCGGCGTGACAATGGTTTTCAGATCAATGTGCTTCCACTCAGGCCTGGCCCCCAGCCGCGCATTGAAGCGGTAGTTGAAGGTGAAATCGTCCGCCGTCGGCAGCGTCAGCGGTTTGCCATATACCGCCTCGATGCCCGCCAGGTCGTAACCCATCAGCTGCAACAGCGTCGGGAAAATGTTGTAGTGACTGGAACGGTCCTTGTTCACCGGCAATGACTGCGCCCAATCCGGGCCGTGCAGTTGATCGCCCTGAATCACCACCAGCGGCACCAGCCCTTCTTCCTCCACCGGATCGCCACCACAGTGAGTATTGAGCCCGGGGTTGCCGCGCTCATGCAGGTCCTGGCCGTGATCGGAGGTGTAGATCAGCAGCGCATTGTTCAGCCTGGCCTGAGCAAATACCCGGGCGAAGAACTCGCCCACGTTCCATAACAGCGTGTTCTTGTAGGCGTTGCGGTATAACAGCCAATCGTCCGGCTGGCCGTTGAAACCGTCACGTTTGCCGGTGTCGGCGACTTCGGTGAACTGCCCGCGCGGCAACGTCGGACGGTAGGCCATGAAGGCGTCGGGGTACTTGTCGTGCACCGGGAAATGCGCGCCGACTTTATTGATCACCACCAGCTCCGGCTGATCGTCGTTGAGCAACTCGATCAGCTTCGCGGCGGCAGCCATGTCGCGGTCTCGCACGCTGGTCTGGTCAAACTGCACGAACTCGTCGATGTCCTTTTTCTCGGTGTCGGTCATCAGGTTCTGCAGATTGCCGGCGGTGCGCTGGGCGTCGATGTACACCGTGCGCAACCCGGCCTTTTTCGCGTACTGCCAGATCGACGGCAGCGTGCTGTTGATCCGTATGTAGTCGGCACGCGTACCGCCGTAACGCAACGTAACGTTGGTATCGGCGCTGCAGTTGGCAATGGACGCGGCGTAGCCGTAGTTGAAAATCTCGACCCCCGGATGTGCCTGCTTGAGGTTGCTGTGCACCCCGAACGGCGCATTGATGTCCAGGTAATTGCCGGAGATGCTTTCGTCGATAATCAACACGATGTCGTGATTGACCGTCGCAGCGCTGCGCGCCAGCGTCACGGGCTCACGCGGGCCGACCGTGTTGTGCAGCGCTTCATAGGTGAACAGGTTCAGATAGGCCAGCGGCGTGTACATGATCGGCAAGCCCCGCGCGCCCTCGCCCGCCCGCAGGAACAACACCGCGCTCAACAGCAGCACACCACACACCGGCGCCGCCACCCGCAATGCATTGGGCACCACCAGCGCATGCCGCGGTTTGAGCCCGATGCCGAACAGCAACAGCAGGCCGCTGAGCGCACCATGAATGATCGCGTCGCGATACTGGTAAGCGGCTTCCTGAATGAAGCCGCCGGAGTAAACCAGCGAGACAAAGCTGCTGTAGCTCAGGTAATCCGCGGTGACCCGGGTATAGACATCAAAGAATACCGCCGAAGCAAATAGCGTTATTGCGAATAAGTGTCGAATCAATGCCTGACGAATATAAGCCGTTAGATATAACGCTAAAGTGAGCGCCAAAAACATCGCGCCAAAAAGAAGCACAGCAAAACCGACCCCGATAGCATTTAACCGCTCAATGTAATATTCGGAATAAAGCAGCAGATAAATAACTAAAAGCAGTTCTTTTAAATATCGAAACATGGCGATTCCGGTCGTACGAAACGGCATTGGGTCAATAGTTTGTCGGTCAAAATCTGACACTAGCACCCGGCCATCAAAGCGCAAGAAAAGCCTGACTTTTCTGTCAAGCGTCAAAAAACTGTTGACTCATTCCTGACACACTCCAGCGGCTACAAGTCGTTAATTTAAAGGCTTTCGACCGTTTATCGCTTTCTTCAGGATGTGAAAAAAGGGTCAAGGACGCGACAAATCCAGCAATAGCAAGCACTTGATGGCCAATAGCCTGAAAAAAGCCCGGTGTTATACACGTGCAACATGTCATTTTGCTGACACGCTTTTCCACACCTGCGCTATACCCCTTTTGACAGTTCCATTTTGATCTTCTTCCACCGTCTTACGAGGCACGCCAATATGGACGTGAGCGTATTTGGTACGGGCTATGTTGGCCTTATTCAAGCAGCCGCACTTGCCGATGTCGGACATCGGGTTTTATGTGTGGATATTGACCCGAACAAGATTAAACAACTGCAACAGGCCGTACCGCCTATTAGCGAACCGGGTTTATCCGCCGCGCTGGAAGAAAATATCAAGGCCGGCCGTCTGCTGTTCAGCACCCAGGCCAGCGACGCGGTGGAGCATGCCGAGTTGATCTTCATCGCCGTGGGCACCCCGGCCGATGAGGACGGTTCCGCCGACCTGACGCACGTGCTCAACGTCGCCCGGCAGATCGCCTCGCACATGGAGGCCGATCGCACCCTGATCATCAAGTCCACGGTGCCGGTCGGCACGGCGGATCAGGTCGCCGCCAAGGCCAGCGAAGAATTGCAGCGCCGCGGCCGCAGCAGCCTCAAGGTGCGGGTGGTGTCCAACCCCGAATTCCTCAAGGAAGGCAGCGCCCTCGCCGATTGCATGCGCCCGGACCGGATCATCGTCGGCACCCGTGATGACGCGGCGCGCGAACAGATGAGCGAGCTGTACGCGCCGTTCTGCCGCAACCACGAAAAACTGATGTTCATGGACAACCGCAGCGCCGAGCTGACCAAGTACGCGGCCAACGCGATGCTCGCCACGCGTATCAGCTTCATGAACGAGCTGGCCAATCTCACTGAATTGCTGGGCGCCGACATCGAAGCGGTGCGCAAAGGCATCGGTTCCGACCCGCGCATTGGTTACCACTTCATCTACCCCGGCTGCGGCTTCGGCGGTTCGTGTTTTCCCAAGGATCTGCGCGCCCTGCTGCACACCGCCGAACACAACGGCATGCCGCTGAAACTGCTGCGCAGCGTCACTGATGTCAACGACAGCCAGCGGCACATTCTTTTCAGCAAACTCAAGGCGCAGTTTCCGCAAGGCCTGGGCGGCAAGTCGATCGCGATCTGGGGCCTGGCGTTCAAACCCAATACCGATGACATGCGCGAAGCCCCCAGCCGCTACCTGATGGACGCGCTGTGGGCCGAAGGCGCGAGCGTGCAGGCCTACGATCCGGAGGCCATGTCCGAGTGCCGGCGCCTGTACGGCTATCGCGACGATCTGCACTTGTGCGCCACCCGCGACGACACCCTGGAAGATGCCGATGCGCTGGTGATCTGCACCGAATGGAAGAATTTTCGCGTAGTGGATTTCGAGCTGCTGGCGAGCAAGTTGCGCTCCAAAGTGATTGTCGACGGTCGCAACCTCTACAACCCGGAACACGTGGCCGCCGCCGGTTTGCACTACAGCGGCATCGGCCTGCGCCACATCGCACCGGAAGGATTGCGCCCATGAAAATCCTGGTCACCGGCGCTGCCGGCTTCATTGGTGCCCATTGCGTGTTGCGGCTGATGCGCGACGGGCATGCGGTGGTCGGCCTGGATAATTTCAACGGCTACTACGACCCGCAGCTCAAACACGATCGCGTGCAATGGGTGCGTGATCAGGTCGGGCATTTCCCGCTGGCACGCATTGATCTGGCCGACGCCGCCGCGATCGAAGCGCTGTTTGTCCGCGAGCAACCGCAAGTGGTGATCCACCTCGCGGCGCAGGCCGGGGTGCGCTACTCGCTGGAAAATCCGAAAGCCTATCTGGACAGCAACCTCTGCGGCTTCCTGAACATTCTCGAAGGCTGCCGGCACCATCCGGTGGAGCACTTGATCTACGCCTCATCGAGTTCGGTCTACGGCGCCAACCAGCACACCCCGTATTCGGTGCACGACGGCGTCAATCACCCGCTGTCGCTGTACGCCGCGACCAAAAAAGCCAATGAGCTGATGGCCCACAGTTACAGCCATCTGTTCGGCATTCCCTGCACCGGCCTGCGCTTTTTCACTGTGTACGGGCCATGGGGGCGGCCCGACATGTCGCCCATCCAGTTCGCCCGGGCGATCACCGAAGGCACGCCGCTGAAGCTGTTCAATTACGGCGAGCACCAGCGCGATTTCACCTACATCGATGACATCGTCGAAAGCATCGCGCGCCTCACCGACCATCCGCCGCACAACCACCCGGAGTGGGACCGCGAACACCCCGACGCCGGCAGCAGCATGGCCCCGTGGTGCCTGTTCAATATTGGCGGCCATCACCCGGTGGAGCTGAAAACCTATCTGGCGCTGATGGAAAAACACCTCGGCCAGAAAGCCATTGTCGAGCTCTTGCCCCTGCAACCGGGCGATGTGCTCAACACCTGTGCCGAGACCGATGATCTGGCCCAGGCCACCGGGTTCCAGCCCCGGATCGAGCTGGATGAAGGACTGGGGCGTTTCATCGCCTGGTTTCGCGACTACTACCCCACTGCCTATCGCCCACGCGCCGCTCGCGGCTGAACATCAGCGGAGGACCCCATGACTGGACATGAACAAGGTGTACCGATCAATCAGATGCGCCGCGACAAGCGCATGGATCCCGAGCACCGAATGCGCCTCGATTCCGCCATCCACATGCAGGGCCGTGGCTGGTTGACCGGCCGCGACGGTGGCCGGCCATGGACGTTGTCACGCACCAACCGGGTATTGGCCTGCTTCGGTGCGCTGGTGCTGCTGGTGGTGTTCTCGCCGCTGCTGCTGGGCCTGGCACTGGCCATCAAATTCACCAGCCCGGGACCGGTGATGTTCGTGCAGAAACGGACCGGTTATCGCGGCCGCACCTTCGGCATGTACAAGTTCCGCACCATGGTCTGCAACGCCGAAGAGCTGAAGGAATCGCTGCGTCACCTCAACAAGCACGGGGTCGACGCCATCGATTTCAAGATCGACAAGGACCCACGCATCACCGGTATCGGCGGTTTCCTGCGGCGCACCAGCCTCGATGAACTGCCCAACCTGTTCAACGTGGTGAGCGGTGACATGCGCCTGGTCGGCCCGCGGCCGACCTCGTTCAACGCCTACCGCTACAAGGACAATCACCTCGCGCGCCTGAGCATCTACCCCGGCATGACCGGCCTGTGGCAGATCTCCGGGCGCAGCAACATCGACTTCGACCAGCGCGTTGAGTTGGACCTCAGCTACATCGCCGAGCAAAGCCTTTTGCTTGATCTGAAGATCTTGTTGAAAACCCCCTTCAAAGTATTCAGTGGCCACGGAGCAAGCTAATGGACGGTTCAACCAACAAAAGCCTGAGCATTGCCAACCCCAGCGAATCGAACCTGATCTCGACCGTGCTGGATCTGGATCTGCGGATCCTGTTCCTGACCGCCGCCAACCCGGGCGCCGGTACCACCACCAGCGCATTGGCGCTGGCCAGCCAACTGGCGCAGATGAGCAGCGGCCAGGTGCTGCTGGTCGATGCCAGCCAGTCGGCGGGCAGCCTCACGCAGCAATTGAACCTGAGCAAGGAACGCGGCCTGCGCGACTTGCTGTTCAACCCGGACAACCCGCCGCTGTTGCAGGATTGCGTGGTGCAGGTTTCCAGCCTGCCGTTCCACGTGCTGCCCAACGGCCGGCCGATCCGCACCCTCGAACACCTGACCGCCGAGCGCCTGAGCCCGCTGCTCGACCGCTTGGGCACGCAGTATCGCTTCGTGGTGATCGACGGCGACGCGGTGTATTCCGCCGCCGACACGCTGGTGCTCGCCACTCAAGTCGATGGCGTGGTGTTTGTGGTGCGCGCCGAAGACACCCGCTGGGAAGTCGCCCAGGCCGCCGTGCAACGCCTGACCCAGGCCGGGGCAAAAGTGGTCGGCAGCGTATTCAACCGGCGCAAGTACTACATGCCCAAGTGGCTCTACAAAAACCTGTAAGCAAACGCGAGGGATGACGCCATGAACGCCAAGATACTGGTTCTGCTGATGCTGCCGCTTGCAGGCTGCTCCAGCAATTCCGAAACCCAGAACATGCCGGTGAACATTCTCACCGCCACCCCGGCCAACGCCCAGGCCACCGACATGCCGAAGATCGAGCAGACCTTGCGTCCGCAAGACGTGCTGGATGTGATCTTCCACATCAGCACCAGCGGCTCGGACGCCTACCGCGTGCAGTCGGGTGACCAGATCGGCCTGAACTTCACCGCCGCCAGCCAGCTCAATGGCAACCAGTTGGTGCTGCCCGACGGCACCATCAACCTGCCCGGCGCCAACACCTCGGTGAAAATCGCCGGCCTGACCGCCGATGAAGCGCGCGATGAAATCCAGCGTGCCTACCAGCGTAAACAGCTGTTCCAGCCCAACCGCAATCAGTTGACGGTGCAGGTCATCAGTCCGCTGACCAATGAGCAGAACCTGAAAAGCGCGCTGAATCACCCGGCCACCGGCATGAGCCGCGAGATCACCGTGGGCAACGACGGTTATGCGAGCTTTCCGGAAATCGGCGCGGTGCCGCTGCAAGGCATGACCATCAATCAACTGGAAACCTTCCTCAACCAGAAGTACGCGCAATTGCCGGGGCGGATGAGCGTCGATGTGATGCTCAAGTCCACCGCCGGCAACGAGATCTACGTGCTGGGCGAGGTCGGCCAACCGGGCTCCTACCCGATCCGCCGTCCAGTGTCGGTGCTTGAAGCGCTGACCCTGGCGCGCGGCACCAATGTCAAAGCGCGTCTGGACTCGGTGGTGATCATGCGCCGCAACGGCAATCAGGTGCAGGCCGTGCACTACGACGTGGAAAAAGCCCTGTCGGGCGATGCGTCGCAGATCGCCTACCTGCAACCGGACGACATGCTGTTCGTGCCAAAAACCAAACTGGCGAGTGCCGGCGATCTGGCCCGGCAACTGGCCGACGTGGTGTTGTTCCAGGGCGTTGGTTTCAGCTTCGGCTACCGCGTCGACAACAAAGGCAGTAACAACAACTGACTCTCAGGTGACCGATCATGAATCCAAAGGAAAACTACCTGCATGAGTTCTTCAGGATCTTCTTCGCCAACAAGCAGCTGGTGAAACGGGTCTTCCTGATCTTTGCAGTCATCGCGTTGGTACTGCCGCTGGTGCTCAAACAGAGCTTCGATATCACCGCCCAAGTGATCGTGCAGTCGAAAAAACTCTCCCAGGGTGACGCCACCACGTCACTGACGGTCGATAACGCCACCTTCATTCCGCCGTCGCTGGCGGACATGGAAACCGAAAGCAACATCCTGCGGTCCCCGGCGCTGATCCGCCAGACCATCAGCGAGTTGCGCGACAAGGGCGAGTACAACCCGCCGGTCGGTATGTTCGCCAAACTGGTGAGCGATCCGATCCGGCGCTACGTCTCTTCGCCACTGCGTGAGTACGTGATCAATCCGCTGCGCAACATGCTCGGGCTGCAAACCGATCCGGTGCGTGACACGGTGCTCGATGGCTTGACGCAAGATGCGATCAACAACCTGAAGATCGAGACCCTGCCCGGCTCCAACGTGATCTCGATCATCTACAGCTTCCCGGATCCGCATCAGGGCACCACGTTCGTTGCGACCCTGCTGCAGAACTATCTGGTCAGCCGTCAGGCGCTGCAATCGATCGACCTGCCGCAATCCTTCTACGAAACCAAGAAGCACCTGTATCAGGTGCGCCTCGATGGGCTGGAAGGTAATCGGCAAGCGCTGCTGGAAAGTGTTGCATCGTCCGATCCGAAGGAAGAAATCACCTTCCGCCTGAACGCGATCAATACCGAAGAGCAGGCCCTGAACCTGTATCAGGATCGCCTGTTGCAGAGCCAGCGCTGGCTCGAATACCTGAAAACCGCGCTGACGGCCGCCAGCAGCAATAAGCTCAACGACTACACCTTCCCCTTCACCTTCACCACCACCGTCGATAACGTGGCGTTCGAGGATCGGGAAATCAAACAGTTGGGCGAGCAACTGACCACTCAGGTCAGCCGCTACATGAATGACCTCGCGGTGTTCCAGCCCGGCAGCGAGCCGATGCTGCTGACCCGTGAGCAGATCGCCCGCACTCGCCAGCAGTTCCTCAAAGTGGTGAGCAACCGCATTCAGGAACGCACCAATGACCTGGCCGTGGTGCAACAGGTGATCGATCAGAAAACCGCACGCATCGCCGAGTTCAAGAACCGCATCCACACCTTGCAACAGACCCAGAGCAAGCTGCGGCAGATGGACACGGAAATCGACGCGCTGCACACGGCGTTCTCGACCTACGCGCAACGCTTTGCCGAAAGCAGCACCGCCGGTTCGCTCAACGACGACCTGTCGAACGCCAAGGTGCTCAGCCCGCCGTTCGAGCCGACCGAGCCGGCGTTCCCCAAACCGCTGCTGATCATTCCGTTCGGGCTGTTCACCGGCCTGCTGCTGGCGATTGCCCTTGTCTATGTGCGTGAGTTCTTCGATCACCGTTTCAAACACCCGGCGCAAATCACCCACGAACTGGGCCTGCCGGTGTTGCTGGTGATCAACGACGAGAACGTGCTGCCGAGCAATCCGCACAAGAACTGGACCGTGCCAAGCTTCGTGCACTGGGTGCGCAATTGAACACGCTGTCCACCCCGAACGCCGCGCTGCCGATCATTCACTTGCTCAGCAGCGGCGGCTTCTATGGGGCCGAGCGCATGTTGCTCGATCACTGCCTGGCGACACCGGGGCAGCACCAGGTGCTGTTTCTCGATGCACCGCCCGCATTGATCGCGCGCTTTCGCGAGGCCGGGGTGGACTGTCGTGGTTGTGCCGGGCTGGGCGAGTTGTTGCGCCACCTGCGGGCCCGGCGCAGTGAACGGCCGCTGATCAATACACACAACTTCAAAGGGCTGTTGTTCGGCTGGGTCGGCGCGACGCTGTTGCGTTTGCCGCTGGTCATCACCCAACACGGCTTCACCCCGCGCAGCCGCAAACAGAAGTTCTATACCTGGCTGAGTCTGCAGTTATGCCGCACCGCCTCGGTGGATCGGGTGGTGTGCGTGGCCGAGAGCATCGCCGTGCTGCATCGTCAGGCCAGCGTGCAGGCGGACAAACTTCAGGTGATCCCCAACGGATTGCCCGCCGCCGAAGCGTTGATCAGCACCACTGACAGTCAGCGCTGGCTCGCCGGTTACGTCGGACGCTTGAGCAGCGAGAAAGGCCCGGACCTGTTTCTCGATGCCCTGATTCCGCTGTGTCACCAGCATCCGCAACTGGACGCGGTGATGCTCGGTGACGGCCCGGAACGTGAGGCGCTGCAGGCGCGGATCGACGCCGCAGGTTTGCAGCAACGAATCCGCCTGCCCGGTTACCAGACCGCCATGCAGCCGTGGTGGCAACAACTGGATGCGCTGGTGATCAGCTCGCGCACCGAAGGCACGCCGATGATTCTGCTCGAAGCGATGCAGAGCGGCGTGCCGGTGGTGGCGTTTGCGGTCGGCGGCATTCCCGATGTACTCGAGCACCGGCACAACGGCTTGCTGGCGACACCCGCCGCCAGCGCCGACCTCGCCCGCCAGCTCGATAACCTGCTGAACGAGCCGAACCTGGCTCGGCAATTGTGTGACAACGCAAAGCGTACGCAACAGGATCGCTACGACCTCAAGGCCCTGGCCGAACGCTGGTCGCAGCTGTACATCCGCACGGCACGGGAGGCACGCGCATGATTTTCCCGCTCTCGATCGTCACGCTGCTCGGTCTGGTGTGCATCGGTCTGCTCGCCAGCCCATATCCATTTCTCGCACCGGGTGCGGTCATTGGTCTGGTAGGGTTCACGGTGTTGTACCGCAAGCCAACCTGGGGCCTGCTGGGCATTGCCGCGCTGGTACCGTTTGAAGGTTTCTTCAAGGACAGTGCGCTGTCCGGAAGCAAACTGATCGGCGCCTCGCTGGCGGTGATCCTGATGCTGCAACTGGCCCTGCATCAGATTCCCGGCGAGCGCCTGCGCAGCAATATCTGGCGGTTTCTGCTGTGGTTCCTCGTCCTGTATTTCCTCAGTTTGCTCAACACTGATGACCTCGGTATGTCGCTGGGGCATCTGCGTGAACTGAGTGTCGGGCTGATCCTGTTTGTCATTACCCTGTTGATCGGTCGTGAACTGAATCTTGACCTGTTCGCCCGACTGGTGACCCTGAGCGTCAGTGCCACCTGCGCCATGGCAATGTTCTCGAGCAAATTCCAGGATCAAGGCCGCGCCGCCGGGCTGCTGGAGGACCCCAACGCCTTCGCCCTGCTGATCGCCTTCGCCATTCCGCTGGGCCTGCTGCTGGTGATTCGGGGGCCTAACCTGCTCCACCGGTTGTTCTGGGGCGCTTGCTGCCTGCTGCTGCTCGGTGGCATGACCAAGACCGAATCGCGCTCCGGGCTGGTGGTGGTGGCCTTGAGTCTGCTGATCGGTTGCTGGCACTACCGCGCGCAACTGACGCGGATTCGCCCTCGGCACCTGGGCTTCGCCATGCTCGGTGCAGCCATCGTGATCCCGCTGGCAATCTACGCGATGCCCGCCGGCTACGCCGCGCGCATTCAGTCGCTGAGTATTCTCAGCGCCGGCTCCAAGGCACAGGATGAATCCCTCGGCCGCCGCGCCTCGTACATCGTGGTCGGCGGGCAGATGATCCGCGAGAACCCGTTGCTCGGTTCCGGACCCGGCACCTTCCCGCTGCACTACGCGACCACCGGCTACGCCAAGGCGTTTTCCGCCAACCGCAAGATCGGTGACCTGTACCGCCGTGCCCACAACACTTATCTGGAAATTTTCAGTGAGCTGGGGATCCCCGCCGGCCTGCTGTTTGTCGGCATGCTCGGCCTCGGTCTGTACAACCTGATCCGCGCCCGCGCCGCGTGGATGCTGCGGCGCGACTGGCAACAGGCGGACCTGATGACCCACCTCGGCGTGAGCTTCCTGTCACTGACCCTGTTCCTGATGTTCCTCAGTGCACCGAATCAGAAATACGTGTGGATCATGCTCGCGCTGACCAGCGTCCTGCGCCTCAAGGCCGAACAGGCGCCACTGAACGAGGCCAGGACATGAGCCGGATCAGCATCATCATCCCGATGTTCAACGAGGCCCGGCACATTGGCCGCACGCTGCTGGCCGCGCAAAAAGCCGCACATGCAGCCGATGTCGAGTGCGAGTTGATCGTTGTCGACAACGGTTCGAGCGACGACGGCCCGCACATCGCCCGCCAGTTCGGTGCACAGGTGCTGGTGCTGCCGGGCCTGCTGATCGGTGCGCTGCGCAATCGCGGTGCGCTGCTGGCAAGCGGCGAGTGGATCGCGTTCATTGATGCCGACGTCGAGATGCCCGAAGACTGGCTCAAGCCCTTGTTCGAACTGCAAGCCGATGGTCAGGCCGATGTGTTCGGTCTGGATCTGCACACTCCCGCTGCCGCGCCGTGGTACGCCGCTGCCTGGCAACGGCGCACGCTGCGCCCGTCCAGCCAGAACTCGCACCCGGTGGACTGGCTACCCAGCTCCAACCTGCTGATGCGCCGGCGCTGGTTCGACAAGGTCGGCGGTTTCGACGAACACCTGCGCACTGGCGAGGACAAGGAATTCACCCTGCGCCTGCGCGACAACGGCGCCGTATTGCTCTCGATCAACAACCACGTCGCCCTGCACTGGGGCTACGAAATGAACTGGCGCGAGTGGATGGGCAAGGAAATGTGGCGCCAGGGCAGCCACCTGCAACTGCTGCGCACCCACGGGTTCAGCCTGCGCCTGCTGCGTTTTCCGTTGCTGTCGATTGCGGTGTGGATCCTCGACTTCCTGGCGATTTCAGCGTTGCTCGACGGCTTCCCGCATCACGCCGCGACCATGGTCGCGTTGACCCTTCTGCCGGGGCTGGTGCTGAGCGTGCGGCAGAGTATCAAACACCGCGACATCGGCCTGACCCTGCAACTGTGGGGCCTGCACTGGGTGCGTCTGCACCTGGCGGGCGCCGCGTTCATTCTCAGTCTGTGTCATTGGAATGCCAGGAGGCCTGCCCGTGGCTGAATTCATTTTCTGGCTGTGCCTGCTGCTGCCGGTATACGCCTACCTTGGCTACCCGCTGCTGCTGACGGTGCTGGCGCCGCTGTTCCCGGCCTGGCGCCACAGCCCGGCGCCGCCGCTGAACATCAGCATCGTGATCGCCGCGCACAACGAGGCGCGGCACATCGAGCACAAATTGCGCACGCTGCTGGCGCAGGACTATCAGCCGGCCACGCTGCAGATCATTCTCGCCAGCGACGGCTCGACCGACGACACCGTGGCCCGCGCGCACAAGGTGGTTGATTCGCGCATCACTGTCCTCGACCTGCCGCGCCAGGGCAAAGCGGCAACGCTGAATGCCGGGGCGGCACTGGCGACCGGCGATATCCTGGTGTTCACCGATGCCGATAACCAATGGTCGCGGGAAACCCTCGGCTACCTGCTCGCGCCACTCAGCGACCCCAACGTCGGTGCCTGCGCCGGGCACATGGTGATTCCGGTGACCGGTGGCGGCCTGAGCATCGGCGACAGTCTGTACCGGCATTACGAGGGCTGGCTGCGCCGGGTGGAGAATCGCACCGGTTGCATGGTCTCGGCCGATGGCGCCCTGCTCGCCCTGCGCCGCGAGCTGTTCCAGAGCGTACCGGCGGAGGTCAATGACGACTTCTTTCTCAGCACCTGCGCGCCGGTGGCCTTCAAGCGCATTGTGTATGTGCCCGAGGCGCAGGTGATCGACCACGGTGTCGACGAAGCGGACAAACAGTTCCGCCGCCGTCAACGCGTCACCGTCGGTGGCCTGCAAAGCCTCGCCCAGCGCCGTGAACTGCTCAACCCGCTCAAACATGGCTTGTATTCGATTGCGCTGATCAGCCACAAGCTGATCCGCCGCCTGGCACCGATCCTCCTGCTGCCATTGCTGCTGAGCAATTTCTGGCTGTGGGAGGACCACGGATTCTATCGACTGGCCCTGATCGCCCAACTGTTCGGTTACGCCGTGGCGATTGCCGGACTGCTGGATTCGCAACACCGGTTACCCAAACCGTTTCGCCTTGCGGCATTTCTGCTGGTCACACTGGCAGGCATGAGCATCGGCCTGTGGCAGTTCTTGCGCGGCCAGCGTTACGCCCAGTGGAATCCTGAACAAAACCGTTGAAAGGAGCGAAGCCATGGCGATCAAACAAATAATAAAACGCACCAGTGGCTGGCTTTACCTCAATTCCCCGGTGGGACGCAATCAGCTGCAGGGCGCCGGGGTGATCCTGATGTTGCACCGGGTGCTGGCCAACGACCGCGCCGCCGACCTGCCGCACCGCAATGAGCTGTGTGTCGGACCGAAAGCCTTCGAGCACCTGCTGGTGTGGCTGCGCCGACACTTCGATTGTGTGCCGCTGATGGACATCCTTGCGCCCACCTCACTGCGCAGCGACCGTCCACGGGTGGCACTGACGTTCGACGACGGCTGGCGCGACAACGCGGTCAATGCGTTCCCGCTGCTGCAAAAACATCAGGTGCCGGCGAGCATCTTTCTCTCCACCGATTTCATCGGCAGCCGCCAGCGCTTCTGGTGGGAAAGCCTTGGCGAGACCCTGTGGGGCAGCCATGGCGAAAAGGCCCGCATGCACTTGATCGAATACCTGCACATGATCCACCACCCGGTGCCGGTGCTGGTGGATGACATCGACGTTGATCGCCGCAGCCTGTCGCTGCTGCATTACCTGCAAAGCCTGAAAAACCTTGAACCGGCGATGCTCGAACGCCTGACTGACGAATGTCCGCCCGAAGCGCAGCCGCAAGCACTGGACTGGCATCAGGTACGGGCGCTGGAAGCCTCGGGGCTGGTGCGTTTCGGCCCGCACGGCGCCAGCCACGCGATCCTCACGGAACTGGACGATGTGCGCCTGAGCGAAGAAATCCGCCGCAGCCGCGACGCCTTGAACAACGGCTGCAACCGGCCACTGCCGGTGTATTGCTACCCCAACGGCAACAACGACGACCGTGTGCGCAAGCAGATGGCTGCCCACGATTACCCGTTCGCGCTGGGCACCGGCACCGGCATCTATCGCGGCGAAGGCGATCCACTGAACCTGCCACGTTTCGGCGTCAGCCAACGCACCGCGCGTAATCCCGAGCTGCTGTCGTGGCGTATCTTTCGTGGAAACCGGCCATGAGCCGCAGCCATTACCTCAAGCATCTGGCGCTGAGCATGGGCACCAAACTGGCGATGATCGCCCTGCGTTTGCTGCGCAACGTGTTGCTGGCGCGGATCCTCGGCCCCAGTGAGCGCGGGCTGTTTGCGCTGCTCAGCACCTTGCCCGATCTGATCAGCGCTGCCACCAGTGGCGGGTTGAATTCAGCCGTCGGTTATCAGGCCGCCAAGCAACGGCCGATGGGGCTGCTGCTGAGTCAGGTGCTGGTGTTTGGTTGCTTGCTCGCCGGCCTTTTGACCTTGTTGGTGGTAGCGCTGGTGCGTGAGTTCGGCAGTGAACTGGATGTCACCGTGCAGCTCGGTCTGCTGGCCTGGCTGTTACTGCTGGCGGTACCGCTGACCGTGCTGAAGAGCGGTCTGCTGACCCTGCACAACGCCTCCGGTGGCGTGGTCGCGTTCAACGCCTTGCGCCTGACCGAATCACTGGCGCCGCTGCTGCTGTTTCTCGCGCTGTTCTGGATGTGGAAAAGCGCGGCGCTGGAAGCGGCGCTGATCAGTTGGCTGGCCGGGATCAGCCTGGTGGTGCTGGCCGGTTGGGTCTGGCTCAAACGCGCGCAACCGCTGCACCTGCAATGGGATCGCGCCAGCCAGAACGAACTGCTGCGCTACAGCGCGCGCAGCCATCCGGACCTGCTGTTCCAGCAAGTGATTCTGCGCTCGGATTACCTGTTCATCGGCGCCCTGCTCGGCAGCACCGCGCTGGGGCATTATGCGATGGCCAGCGCCGCCGCCGAACTGCTGCTGATCGTCCCGGAAGCGGTGACCACGCCGCTGATGAAACGCCTGTTGCAACAAGACGAAGGCATGGACAAGGTCACCCCGCTGGCCCTGCGCCTGACCGCCACGGTGATGCTCGGTGCGTGCCTGAGCATGGCCGTGATCGGCAACTGGCTGATCGTCACCCTGTTCGGCATCGCTTACCAACCGGCGTATCCGGCGCTGCTCGCCTTGCTGCCGGGGCTGCTCGGGCTGTGCTACGCGAGCATCCTGCGTCTGGACCTGCTGGGGAAAAACCGCCCCGGTACGGTGTCGCTGCTGATGGGCCTCGGCGCCCTGCTCAACCTGGCGCTGAACCTGGTGTTGATTCCGGCCTACGGCATCGTCGGTGCAGCGGCGGCATCGTCGATTGCCTACCTGGCCGTGACCGTGGCGATGCTGGTGTTGTACTGCCGTTTAAGCGGCGTGGCGTTTTGGCAAACCCTGATCATCCTGCCCAGCGATGTCGCGCCGATGTGGCAGATGCTGCACCGGAAGGCCGTATGAAAGGCCTGCTCCTGCTGCTCGGTCTCGGCCTGTCGCTGGACGCCTTTGCCGCGTCGATGCGCTGGGGCGAGATCCGCGACGGCAGCCTGTATCTGCAAGCCGATCGCCCGGACACCGTGACGGTGCGTTGGACCCCGGCGTGGCAGGCCGAGGCCAACGAAGAGCATCTGTACCTGCTCGACGGCCAGGGCAAACTGCAGGGCGAACGCTTGATCAAGGCCAGCGAAACCCGTGGCAGCCAGAGCTGGCCGCTGCTGCCGAGTGCCGCCAGTTATCGTCTGGAAATTCCTGGCTACAGCTTCCGCAATTATCGGGTCGAACACGATGAGCACACCGTGGCGCTGTTCGAGCCGGCCAAGGTGCATTTCAGCGCGCAGACACAGAACGGCGACGAGTTGTATTTCAAGGTGGCGCCAGGGGAACACGCGGTGCTGGCCGGCAAGTTTCATGGCGGGGTCAACGCGCTGCAGGCGCAACGGGTGGGCGATGATCAGCCACTGACGCTGGCGCTCAAACCCTATCGCGCCTACTGGCAGTTCGATCAACTGGCGTTGCCGGTCAGCGAACGCGAACAGGTCTGGCGCCTGCGTCTGCAAGGCAGCGGCAAAGCGGCGTTCTGGCTCGACGGCACGGCCAATCGGTTTGCGCAGACTGCGCAGCAACTCAAACCTGTGCGCGAAGAGACCGGCCAGATCCACCTGACCCTGCACGACAAAATCCTCGGACGCACGCCGGATCTGGGCATCGCCCTGCCCTATGTGATGCCGCCCGCCAGTAGCCATGCGGTGCTGGATGCGTTGAAAGCGACCGCCGCCAGTTACTACAGTTTTGTCGATGTCACGGCGAAGAATCCGCACTTCGAAGACGCGTTCCGCAAGGTTTATCAGGAGCGCTTCGGCATTCGTCAGGACATCACCCTGCTCGCCGGCAGCCAGCGTCAGGCCGATCTGCGCGCCGATGTGCAAAGCAATGGCGGGCTCGACGCGTGGCTGGCCAGCACCCGCGCCTTGGGCGGCAAAGGCACGCACTACATCGGTTTTGCCGATGAGCCGAACCTCAACTATTCGAGCTTCGAGCAATACCGGGCGATTTTCGCCAGCATGGCCAGGCAAGTGCGCAGCGATCCAGCGAATGCCAGGGCCGGCGTGCGCATCGCCATGCCGGCCAGTTCGCGGCTGGTCAACGGGCCGTTCGCCGATAACGCGGCAGACAAGCGTGGCATCGACTGGGCGCGGCGCTTGCTCGGTGAATCCGCCGAGCAGATCGACGCGCTGGCGTGGCACGAATGGATGATCCGCGACCTGCTCGCCACCCGGGTCTACCGCGACAGCGTGCGCCGCGCTGCCGAACTGGTTGGCTTCGACGCTCGCGGCCAACCGCGCAAGGCTCTGCTGCTGGATCAGACCAACCTGTCCAGCGGCTCCAGCCTCAGCCCCTACGATCAAGAAACCCGGTACGCCGCGCTGTGGTGGACGTCGGTGGTGATCAACGCTTCGCAGGACGGTTTGCTGAGCATGCTCAACTGGTTTCAGGCCGCCGATGAGCCGGAATACCCCAAAGGCATGATCCGGGTCCTGGGCGCTGAGGGTTTCGAGCTGAAACCGGTGGGGCTGGCCCAGCAGTTCATCGCGCAGCACTGGCTGCATCAGGTGCTGTGGCTGGAGAACGACGGCTTCGAAGTCGATGTGCTGGCGATGGCCGGCGACGACCAGCGTGGCCTGCTCGGTGTGAACAAGGGCACGCGTTTGCAGCGGGTCGACCTGAGTGGTGCCAAGTGCCCACTCAACAACGGTGCGTTGCGTTACTTCGGCGCAGACAACCGCAGCCGCGACGCACCATTTGCCTGCCGCGAAGGACGCGTCAGCTTCGACTTGCCAGGGCAAACCCTGTTCGCGTTGAGCTGGAGCGCGTCATGAACCCGAATTTCAGACAATGCATGGCGAAAACAAAATTGTGGCGAGGGAGCTTGCTCCCGCCGGGCTGCGAAGCAGCCCCAATACTTGCGACCCCATTGGCGACTGCTGCGCAGCCGAGCGGGAGCAAGCTCCCTCGCCACAGTCGTTCGCCCTGCGATATCGCCGGAGTACAGAACATGGGTACCGTCAGCAAACTCAGTCAGCACATCAAACAAAAAGGCCTGCGCGCCACCCTCGCCAAGGCGTGGAAGCACTACGTATTTTTCCATCAGGAACTGCTGTGGATGGAGCGCGATCTGGTCAGTCCAGTGCCACCGCACAGCCTCAAACCGTACCCGCCGCTGCGGGTGGTAAAAATCACCGCCGACAACGCCAGCGCCTTTGCCCGCTACTTCGGCGACCGCGTCGGGACCATGGCCGAGCTGGCCAACGAAGGGCACACCGGGCACATGCACCTGGACGATCAGGGCGATGCCGTGGCGTTCATCTGGGGCAGCGCACGGGACTACTTCGACCGGCATTACTACGGATGCCTGTTCCCGGTAAAACCAAGGGAATTCTTCGAGTTCGGCGGCGAGCTGACCCGCGCCTACTGGGGCAGCGAACTGTCGGTAGACCTGCAGCTGGAACTGTGGAAAGCCATGGCGGCCCAGGGCTGCGACAAGGTGGTGGACGTCTGCGAATTCCACAACATCCCGGCGCTGAAACTGCATTTGCGCATGGGGTACACCGAGCAAGGCCGGATCATGAACGTCTACACCCTGTTCGGTCGCTGGCGCTTCTACCGCGAAACCCGCTACAGCGGCTCGCGGCTGGATGCGCTGCGCAAACCGTCCCGTCCACCTGTCACAGCAACGGCGGCCTGAATCTATGGTGACGCGATTCGAATGGTGCACTTCGCTGTGCGCCGCCGATTTCCCGGCAGTCGCCTATGAGGCGCTGCGCCTGCGGGTGAGTGATCACACGCCGTTCAACCAACTGGGCTGGTTGTGCGCGGCAGAGCAGGCACTGAGCGCGGGCGAGAGCCTGCACATCCTGCTCGGTTGGGAAGCGGACGAATTGCGCCTGTGCCTGCCACTGGTGGCGGGCCGCGAGCGCTTTGCCGGCGTGCCGTTTCGCGTGTTGCATCACTTGGGCCATCCACTGGCGGACCGACTGGCGCTGCTGTCGTTGCTCGAGGGCGATGACATGCGCGAAGCCCTGCGCCTGATCCGCCGACACCTGCCGCACGCGCTGCTGCAACTCAACGAGTTATCCGAGCCTGCGGGTGAAGAAAGCGCTCTCACCCCATGGATGGCCCACAGTTCGACGGGCGAACGCCGTCTCAGTTGTCGGGTGCCGGTGCATCTGATCAGCGAGGCGGATCATCAGGAGGTCTCCGGTGACCCGCGCTACAAGCTGCGCCGGGCGCGCAAACGGATTGCCGCGTGTGGCGCCCTGGTGCGGCGCATTACCCCCGACGCGCTGAGCATGGGTCCACTGTTGCGGGCGATCAGCGAAGTCGAAGCGGTGAGCTGGAAAGGTGACGAAGGCGTGGGGATCTTCGCCAGCGAGCGCAGTCGGCAATGGATCGAACGCGCCTTCACCGCCCTCGCCGGCCAGGGCCTGGTGCGGGTGGTGACGCTGGAACTCAACGGGCGTTGCATCAGCTATCGCCTCGGCTTGCTGGAACAGGGTCGACTCTACGATTACAACCTCGCGTTCCTGCCGCAATACGCCGATCTGGGCAGCGGTCGGGTGTTGCTGGAGGAATGGATTCGCTGGGGGCTGGATGAGCACTGGCGCTGGATCGATGCCTCGCGGGTCAGCCTGGAAAACTCCAGCCACCAGTTACACGAGCGCATGACCGGCCAACTGGAACACTGGCGCTGGAGTTTCTATTCCTGGCGCCCCAGCGGGATATTGCTGGGGCTGGGGTTGCGCCTCTGGCATCGCTTGAAACCGACGGTGCAGCAATGGCGCGCGCGACGTGCGGCCAGACCGGCACCCACACCTGTCGTCATCACCACGGAGGGCGATCATGCCTCGCCAAGTCATAGTCAACGCTGACGATTTCGGTTTGAGCCCGAACGAAAACGCGACGATCTTCGCCGCGTTTCAGGCCGGGGTCATCAGCTCGGCCACGGCCATGGCCAACATGCCGGCATTTGAGGCGGCCTGTGTGATGGCCCGGCATGCGTCGCTGCAAGGTCGGGTCGGGTTGCACTTCAATCTGACTTACGGTCGGCCGCTGAGTGCTTCGATTCTGCGCAGCCGAACCTTTTGCGACGGGCATGGCGTGTTCGATCTGAGCCTGCCACGCCATAGCCTGTGGCTGAGTCGCGAAGATCGCGACGCAGTACGAGAAGAGTTGCAGGCGCAGTGGCAGCGTTGTGTCGAGCATGGCGTACGGCCAAGCCACATCGACTCGCACCAACACGTGCACAACATCTGGCCGATTGGTGAAATCGTCGCGCGGTTTGCCGCTCAGCAAGGCGTGCCGATTCGCCTGGCGCGCAATCTGGGGCAGAACCTCAGTCTGCCAAAACGCTTGTTCAAAGGTTTGCTCAATTGGCGCTTGCAGAGTCTGGCCGGCGCCACGGCGGACTACGTGTGCACGCCAGTGGACCTGCGCAACGCCCCCGCACCGAGCGACGGCGTGCTGGAAATCGTCGCCCACCCCAATCAGCTCGACAGCGATTTCGGCGATGCCTATCTCAACCCCGGAGAATCCCTGAGCCGCGTGCTGGAGCAGCGGCTGACGGGGGTACCGCGGGTGTCCTATGCCGATTTGAACAAGGATTTTTTACGGGGTGCCGCGGCACTCGATTGATTCATTCTCACAACAGCAACATCCACCACACCGGGCCTCGGCCACGGAGGGCAACATGAGTGTTATCGAAAAGCTGCGCGAACGCATCCGTCAAAAAGGCCTCGGCCGTCTCTTCGCCACCCTGTGGAAACGCTACGTGTTCTTCCACTGGGAGCTGCTGTGGATGGAGCGCGACCTGGTCTCCCCGGTGCCGCCGCACAAGCTGCGCCCCTACGAAGGCTTGCGCAAAGTCGATATCACCCCGCTGAACACCGGGGCGTTCGCCAAACACTTCGGCGATCGCGTCGACACCATGGCCGAACTCGCCGCCGAGGGTCACACCGGACACATGTACCTCGATGCCGACGGCCACGCGGTGGCCTTCATCTGGGGCAGCATTCGCGACTACCACGACCGCCACTATTACGGCTGCTGGTTCCCGGTGAAACCTGGCGAGTTCTTCGAATTCGGCGGCGAAATGGCCCGGCCGTATTTCGGCACCAGCCTGTCGGTGGACGTACAAGTCGCCCTCTGGGAAGCCATGGCGGCTCAAGGCTGCGACAAAGTCGTCGACGTCTGCGAAACCCACAACATCCCGGCGCTGAAGCTGCACATCCGCATGGGCTACCACGAACAGGGCCGCGTCACCCACGTCTACGGCCTGTTCGGCCGCTGGCGCTTCTACCGCGAAAGCCGCTATGACGGCTCACGCCTGGAACCCCTGCGCAAACCTGGGCGGCCAGTGGTGAGTGCGGCGGCGCAGGCGTGATTCAATCGTAAAAGCGATGGCGGCCATTTGGCCGCCATCGCGAGCAGGCTCGCTCCCACATTGGATTTGTGTACGACACCATCTTCGAGCCATCGCCTATGTGGCACAGGCTTGCTCAAACATTCAGAAGGGTCAAACGGGCGAAGTTGGTTCTGATTCTTTCAGCCAGACTTGAGATCTTGCCGACGCCTTCGCTGGCAAGCCAGCTCCCACAGGTGTTCAGGTGTCCTCGCTATTTTCGTGCGAACCAAAAAACTGTGGGAGTCTGGCTTGCCAGCGATGAGGCCGGTTGGATCGATGGAAAACTTCAGGCCTTGCTGGCGACCAAGGTGAAGCACAACGGCATCTGCGCCTCGCGATTCAGATACTGGTCATACACCTCCTCCCGATTCGAATGTGCATATTCCCTGAAATGCGCGATGTTCAGGCCGGCGGCGATGGCGCCGCTGAAGATCGCGCCGAGGGTGTGCACGAACCAGTAGGACTTGGCAGCCTGCTGCTCGATCTTGCCGACGTAGACAATCGGTTCTTCCTGCACGAATGGCTCGGCGCGGAAGTAGGAGCTGGCGAGGCGGTACGGGTCTTCGCCTTCAGGATCAACCATTTCCAGAAACGGATGGGTTTCATAGATCACCAGTTTGCCGCCCGTTTTCAGGGTTAACGCCACGTGGCGAAAGAACTCGCCGATGTCGGGCATCCAGTTCAGCACACCGATGGTGATCAGCGCCACGTCGAAGCGGCTGTGCAGCGCAGCCGGCAGGTGATGGATATCGCTTTCGATGAATTCAGCGTTGTACGGCGAGCGCTGGTTCAATTCGCGAGCCTGTTCGAGAAACGCCTCCGATTGATCGACGCCGACCACACTGCGTGCACCGAGAGCAAACAGCGACAGGCTTTCGCGACCGTTGTTGCAACCGAGTTGAATCAACTCTTTACCGTCCACGCCGACCTGTTCCAGCAGACCGCGCAAGGTGTCGTCGAGGCAGGAAAAATCTGCCTGCGAAACGTCATTCAACAGCGCTTGCCATTCCGCCGATTCACGGTGATGGCGAGCGGAATCGTTCCACGCCTGTCGATTGCTGTCGATGGCGGTTTTATTGTTGGGCACTTCCATGGCGCACTCCGGACGATGCTCGTGATTGAGCGGCCCCGAGTCTAGAACAGCCCAATCAATACGGTTGTTGCGACTTTGTAAGCCGCACCGCCGATCCACTGTGGGAGCGAGCTTGCTCGCAAAGGCGTCGGTCCAGCCAACATCTTCATTGCCTGAACCACCGCTTTCGCGAGCAGGCTCGCTCCTGTAGTTCGGAACGCTTACATCTGATTCAGGCGTTCACGCAGGAATTCGACCAGTGCCTGCACCGGGCGCGACGCCTGGCGATGCTGCGGGTAGACCGCCGACAGGGTCAGCGGTTCGGGCCTGTAGTCGTCGAGTACCGGCACCAGTCGCCCGTCCTTCAGCGCCGCGCCGACGATGAACGTCGGCAGATAGGTAATCCCCATTCCCTGCACCGCTGCATCCCTCAGCAGCTCGCCGTTGTTTACCCGCATGCGCCCGGTGACGTTGACCAGCAGCGGCTTGCCCTGCCCCGCGTTGAAGCGCCATTGCACCGAACGACCATGGCCGTACGGCAGGCAGTCGTGGCTGTGCAGGTCTTCGGGGTTGAGCGGTGTGCCACGTTCGGCCAGATACGCCGGGCTGGCGCAGTACACCCGTTCGATGGCGGCGATGCGCCGGGCGATCAGCGTCGAGTCTTCCAGCACACCGATACGCAACGCCAGGTCATAACCTTCGCCGAGCAGGTCCACCGGGCGATCACTCAAATCCACCTCCACCGTGACATCGCGATAGCGCTGCAAAAACAGCGGCAACAGACAACCCAGATGCGCCACGGCAAACGACAGCGGCGCGCTGAGGCGAATCGTCCCGCGTGGCTCGGCGGTCTGCCCGGCGATGCCCTGTTCGACCTGCTCCACTTCGCCCAGCAGGCGCAGCGCCGATTCGTAGTAGCTCTGGCCCAGCGGCGTGACGTCGAGGCGTCGGGTGGAACGATTCAACAGCCGCACACCGAGGCGCTCTTCGAGCTGCATCAAACGGCGGCTGACGAACTGCTTGGACAGGCCCAATTGATCAGCCGCGGCCGTGAAGCTGCCGGAGTCCATGACCTGGCAAAAAATACGCATGTCTTCGAACGGGTTCATTGTCACTCTCTGGTGGACAGTTAAACGCTTTATAGCCGCTTTTTCACTTTTCGACAGCTCATTAATCTGTGTTCACGGTTTGAAAACAGCCCGACACAACACCAACAACTTTCGAAAATGGAATTGAGCATGAACATCAAAAAAACCCTGACCGCATCCCTCCTCGCCCTCTCTATCGGCAACGCATTCGCCGCCGGCAGCCCGGGCGTCGAACACAACACCCAGGCCTTTCTCGAAGCCCTCGCCGCCGGCGGTGGCAAACCATTGGAACAGTTGAGCCCGAAGGATGCCCGTGCGGTGCTGACCGGCGCTCAGGCCTCGGTGAAGGTTGATCTGTCCGGAGTTGAAGTCAGTGACAAGGCAATCAAGGTCGACGGCCAGACGATCAACCTGAAAGTGGTGCGGCCGGCCAAGGTCAAAGGCGAATTGCCGGTGTTCATGTTCTTCCACGGCGGCGGTTGGGTGTTGGGCGATTACCCGACTCACCAACGCCTGATTCGCGATCTGGTGGTCGGCTCTGGAGCGGTCGCGGTGTACGTCGATTACACGCCGTCGCCGGAAGCGCAGTACCCGACAGCGATCAACCAGGCCTATGCGGCGACAAAATGGGTCGCGGAAAACGGCAAGCAGATCGGGGTCGATGGCAAGCGTCTGGCGGTGGCCGGTAACAGCGTCGGCGGCAACATGGCAGCGGTCGTCGCGTTGATGGCCAAGGAAAAGCAAACCCCGGCCCTGCGCTTCCAACTGTTGATGTGGCCGGTGACCAACGCCGGGTTCGATAACGGCTCGTACCAGCAATTTGCCGAGGGGCATTTCCTGACCAAGGGCATGATGCAGTGGTTCTGGGACAACTACACCACCAACCCGGACGAACGCGCGCAGATCCAAGCCTCGCCGCTCAATGCCAGCGCCGAACAGCTCAAGGGCCTGCCCGCCGCGCTGGTACAGACCGCCGAATTCGACGTGCTGCGTGACGAAGGCGAAGGCTACGCACGGCATCTGGATGCGGCCGGCGTGCCGGTGACCTCGGTGCGCTACAACGGGATGATTCATGACTTTGGCTTGCTCAATCCGCTGAACCAGATTCCCGAAGTGAAAGCGGCCGTGCGCCAGGCCGCGGCGGAGTTGAAGACGCATCTGAACTGAGGTCCCCTCACTCGCCACACCCGACGGTGTGGCGAGTTTTTTGCCTGACCACATTCTGTGGCGAGGGAGCTTGCTCCCGCTGGGCTGCGCAGCGGCCCCGAAATTGTGTGAGCGCTGCGCGCTCAAGCGGGAGCAAGCTCCCTCGCCACAACAGCGCTCATCATCGTGGAGCACATCATGCCCTTCTTCCTCACCCACCTGCTGTCCTGGAGCGCCGCCCTGCTGCTGCTCGACGCGCTGCTCTGGCACCTCGCCCCGTTCAAGCACCGCGCACCGCGGGTCGGTGTGCGGCTGGTGCTGTTTCTGGCATTCAGCGCGCTGGCCATCAATGCCGGCGTCAGTCCGTTGCAGGCTCCACTGTTTGCCGATGACCCGGTGACGCAGCTCGGGGCGACGGCGCTGGGCATTCTCTGGTGGCTGTACGCCGCGCGGGTGCTGACCGAAGTGATCGGCCTGATTCTGATGCGACGCATTGGCCACAGCGGTCGGCTGTTGCAGGACGTGATTGGCGCGCTGGTGTTTCTGGCGGCGATCGTCGCGGCCGCCGGGTATGTGCTGGAGCTGCCGGTCAAAGGCTTGCTGGCGACGTCCGGGGTGGTGGCGATCGTCGTCGGTCTGGCGTTGCAAAGCACCTTGAGCGACGTGTTCTCGGGGATCGTGCTCAACACCACCAAGCCGTATCAGGTCGACGATTTCGTGGTGATCGACGGTGTCGAGGGCAAGGTCATCGACATCGACTGGCGCGCCACGCATTTGTTGACCAGCAGCGGCACCCTGGCGGTCGTACCGAACTCGGTGGCGGCCAAGGCGAAAATCGTCAATCTCAGCCGTCCGACCAACCTGCACGGGGTCTCGATCAGCATCAAGGTGCCGAATCACATTCGCCCACGGCGGGTGCTCGACGCGCTCGACCGCACCCTGCAAGGCAGCAGCAGTCTGCTGCTCAATCCGCCGCCCAAAGCCGTGTTGAAAGAGGCCGGCGAGGAGATGTCGGAGTATGTCGCCAGCGGTTTCATCAGTGAACTGGGCAAGAAAGGCGAAGTGCGCAATCAACTGTTCGACCTCGCCCACCGGCATCTCGAAGCTGCAGGTATTTCCCGGCATCCGGACGGTGTGATCGAACCCTCGACCCGCGCCCGGGCGTTGCTCGATGAAGTGAAAGTTTTCCGCTCGTTGAGCCATGAGGAACGTGATCGCCTCGCCGAATCGATGGTCGCACAACAATACGCGGCCGGTCAGGTGGTGCTGGGGCTGGATGAAGTGCCCGACAGTCTGTTTGTCATCGCCACCGGCGTGGTCAGTGCGACCGTGCCCGACGGCGACGGCCAGACCGAGGCCGGACGCATGGGGCCAAGCGAGGTCATGGGCGAACAGAGCATCCTCGCCGATACGCCGTCGCAAGCGACGTTCACCGCACTGACGTCGAGCATCATCTACCGCCTCGACAAAGCCCTGACCCGTCAGTGCATGGAGCAGCGCAGCGAAGTCGGCCAGGCGCTGAACAAATTGCAGGCCGTGCGACAGCAGAACAGCCGGCTGGCGTTGATGGCCAAACCGGTGGCGGTGCGCAAGGGTGGTTTTCTGGGTTGGCTGCAAAAGCGCTAGCCCTGTCAAACAGGTGAACGCCAAACCTCGTGGCGAGGGAGCTTGCTCCCGCTTGAGTGCGCAGCGCTCACAAGATTTCGGGGACTGCTGCGCAGCCCAGCGGGAGCAAGCTTCCTCGCCACAGGAGGTGGTGGATTGCGCCTCTTTTTACTGCACATGAAAATGCCCGCAATCAAGCGGGCACTTTCAGTTCAAGCAATCACTTGGCAGTGAACTTGGTGTAGCTGTTGATCAGGTTGCGGTAGTTCGGCAGGCGTTCGGACAGCAGGTGCGCCAGGCCTTCCATGTCATTGCGCCAGTCACCTTGCAGCTCGCAGGCCACGGCAAACCAGTTCAGCAGATGTGCACCGGCCGCCGACATGCGCGCCCACGCCGCTTGTTGCACGGTGGTGTTGAAAGTGCCGGACGAGTCGGTGACCACAAACACTTCAAAACCTTCGGCGATGGCCGACAGGGTCGGGAACGCCACGCAGACGTCGGTCACCACACCGGCGATGATCAGTTGCTTGCGGCCAGTGGCTTTGATCGCCTTGACGAAGTCTTCGTTGTCCCAGGCGTTGATCTGGCCAGGACGTTGAATGAAGGGTGCATCCGGGAACTGCTCGCGCAGCTCAGGCACGATCGGGCCGTTCGGGCCGGCGTCGAAACTGGTGGTGAGGATGGTTGGCAGCTTGAAGAACTTGGCGATGTCGCCCAGTGCCAGCACGTTGTTTTTGAATTCGTTTGGCGAGAAATCCTGTACCAGCGAGATCAGACCGGTCTGGTGGTCGACCAGCAGCACGACCGCATCATCTTTGTTCAGACGCTTGTAGGGAACGCTCATGGGAAACTCCTCGGTGGATGGTTGTTGCGTGAGGCGCCGACCGGGTGGCCGGCGCTTTTTTGTAGTGATCAGAACGCGAAACAGGAACAGCCGAACGCGCCCCAGAAACCGGCGAAGTCACTGACCGGAGCGTTCGACAGTCGGGCTTTTTCATGGCTGTGCGCGTGCACCGCGCAGGCACCGACGCACTGATGCACCTGCGCCTGCAAAGGCGAGTTAGGGCGCCAGTGGCCCGGCACTTTGACCACCGGCGACCAGTCCGGCAGCACGGGGATCGAGCGTGGGCCGAGGTCTTCGAAATCTCCGGCGGCGTAAACGATCTTGCCGCCGACCACGGTCAGCACCGACTCGATCCACTTGATCGCTTCTTCTTCAACGTGGAAGAAGTCCGCGCTCAGCGCCGCCAGATCCGCCAGTTGCCCGACCTTGATCTGGCCCTTCTTGCCCTGCTCGGACGAGAACCAGGCGCTGCCGTGGGTGAACAATTCCAGCGCAGTGGTGCGCGGCAAACCTTCTTCGTACAACGCCAGACCGCCGACGGTGCGACCGCTGACCATCCAGTACAGCGACGTCCACGGGTTATAGCTGGAAACCCGGGTGGCATCGGTGCCCGCGCCCACCGGTACGCCTTCGGCGAGCATGCGTTTGATCGGCGGCGTGGCTTCGGCGGCTTTCGCGCCGTAACGGTCGACGAAGTACTCGCCCTGGAACGCCATGCGATTCTGAATCGCGATGCCGCCGCCCAGTGCCCTCACCCGCTCAATGTTCTGCGGGGTGATGGTTTCGGCGTGGTCGAAGAACCACGGCAGGCCGTTGAACGGAGTGTCGCGATTGACCTTCTCGAACACATCGAGCATGCGGCTGATCGATTCGTTGTAGGTGGCGTGCAAGCGGAATGGCCAGCGCTGCTCGACCAAGTGGCGCACCACCGGCTCCAGCTCCTGTTCCATGCTCTGCGACAGGTCCGGGCGCGGCTCCAGAAAGTCTTCGAAATCCGCCGCAGAGAACACCAGCATCTCGCCAGCGCCGTTGTGGCGCAGGAAGTCATCACCCTGATGCAACTTGACGCTGCCGGTCCAGTTCTGGAAATCGGTCAGCTCTTCTTTCGGTTTCTGGGTGAACAGGTTGTAGGCGATGCGCACGGTCAACTGGTCGTCTTTGGCCAGTTGCTCGATCACCTGATAGTCGTCGGGATAGTTCTGGAAACCACCGCCGGCATCGATCGCGCTGGTCAGGCCGAGGCGATTGAGTTCGCGCATGAACTGCCGGGTCGAGTTGACCTGATAGTCCAGCGGCAGCTTCGGCCCCTTGGCCAGCGTCGAGTACAGAATCATCGCATTGGGTTTTGCCACCAGCATGCCGGTCGGATTGCCGTTGGCATCGCGCACGATCTCGCCGCCCGGCGGGTTCGGCGTGTCGCGGGTGTAACCGGCAACCCGCAGTGCGGCACGGTTGAGCAGCGCGCGGTCGTACAGGTGCAGGACGAACACCGGCGTATCCGGCGCGGCCTGGTTGAGTTCTTCGAGGGTCGGCATGCGTTTTTCGGCGAACTGGAATTCGTTCCAGCCACCGACCACACGCACCCATTGCGGGGTCGGCGTACGGTCGGCCTGCTCCTTGAGCATGCGCAGTGCATCAGCCAGCGACGGCACGCCTTCCCAGCGCAGTTCGAGGTTGTAGTTGAGGCCGCCACGGATCAGGTGCAGGTGCGAGTCGTTGAGGCCGGGGATCACGCAGCGCCCGTGCAGGTCGATCACTTGCGTGGCCGAACCACGCAGGGCCATGGCCTGGGTGTCGTTGCCGACGACGACAAAGCGTCCGTCCTTGATCGCCACAGCACTGGCGAGGGGTTTTTCGCGGTCTACCGTATGAAATTGGCCATTGAACAGAATCAGATCGGCGTTCATCGCAGTTCCTTCGAGATAAGTGAAACGAAGTCCGTATCCGCCCCTTCAGCGCGGCGGATGGGCGTTGGATTCCAGGTGTTCATGGGACTGACTGGCCGCCAGCCACGGCGCGAACAAGCGAGTGGCGGCCGGCATGCAGACGTACACCACCGACAGCACGATGGTCAGGGTGATCAGGAACGTGGCGACCACATAGTTGGACAGGAATGCATTGAGTTGCAGCAGCGGTCCCCAGATCAGCGGCACCAGCAAGGTGTGCGGCAGAATCACGAACAGCGTCACGACGGCCTGCTTCCAGCGCGGTGGTGGCGTGGCAGCGTCGACCAGTGGCGTGAACCAGAATTCGTTGGCCGCATTGACCTCGGTCTGGTCGCCGTCGGCGAGCATCGGCGCGGCTTCTTCGATCAGCGCCTGACGCTGTGGGGAGTCGAGCCAGCGCTGCATCGCCTCGGTCGAGCAATAACGCAGCACGCAGGTGAACAGCGCGAGGCCACCCTGTTTACTGCGCATTACGTCCACACCCAGGTGCCCTTCTTCACGCCCCGCTACGCTGACGATATTGCGCAGCCAGGCTTCGTAGGGCTGTTCGAAGCCGGCCTTGACTCGATGCTTGACGATCAGCGTCACGGTTTCTTCGGTTCCCGGTTTTCTCAGGGACGGGGTATCAGGCATAGCGAAGCACTCCGGGCAAACGAGCATTGAGCGCCAGCCGTCCGGGCCCGGCGATCAGCACAGTGGTGAAGAGGATCAACAGCAACCAGCCGAACTGCCCTTCGGCCACACTCCATTGCGGATGCACGAGCAGCAGCGCTACCAGCAGCACAAACAGAATAGGCAAGCACGCCAGTCTCACCAGTAACCCGGCGACGATCAGCAGCGGACAGAGGACTTCGGCGAAGATCGCCAGGATCAACGTGAGGTGAGCACCGAGATGGAACGGGTCTTCGATGAGTTGCAGTTGCGCGGTGAAGTCCAGCAGCTTGGGCAAGCCGTGGACGAACAGTAGAAACAACCCGCCGGTCACCCGCAGAAACAGCAGGCCGAGGTTTTGCGCCCGGTCATTGCGTTGTACAGCGTTCATGGGCTCACCCTTGATCAATCATTGCCGGTAATGGTGCAACGATTGATCCAGGGGAAATTGGATGGGTGTGCTCTCTTTGCCTTGGAACGGTCGGGCTACAGTGGTGCTTCAGCCTTCAACTGCAGATTATCCAGCGCCCGGTTCACCGCCAACGCACCGAGCATGATCCATTGCGCGATCCACAGAAAAACGAGCCTTCATCGCTGACACTTGTAAATAGAACATTCATGTGTCACTTCAATAGCCCCCAAAGGAAGTGTCCATTCCCGCTGCTGGCTCTCCAGGTGCAATCTGATCATCGGGGTTATAACTGAACACGTTAGTATCTGATGCCTCCATATCGACTTTTACTATCGGCAAAAATCGACCTGTCGTCTGGAAGTAATCGTGTTGACCAAACTGAGCCTGCAACAAGCCCTTGCTGGTGTAGTGGCCCTTGAGGCTGTAGTAAAAAGCTTCAAGCGGAATCTGTAAGGGTATGTCCTGAGGCCATGTTTGAATCATGACCTCATTCCATCCATCGCCATTCGGCACGCTGGGGCGAACATCGATGTTAAGTTGAAACTGTTCAGGATCAATATTGAAAGCACAACTTGTGCGCGGCTGTGCGGCATAGAGAGCAGCCCAACTTTCTACACTAGTGACACCCCGTTCGTCGCACATCTGCCCCCGAACTCGACAGGTGTCTTCTACTGGACGGGCTGTAGCTCCGTCAAAGGGATAGGCACACATTACTCTGAGAGGAGTTGCCGCCGGTGCGAAGCTTTCACGAACAATAAAACCCTGTTGATATACCGGCTTTTTCAAGTTTGCGTCCTTGCGCAAATAGGTAAATGAAACCCCATTATTGATGACAGAACCCGGACTGGGATTCCACATATGGTAGCTTGTGGAGGCTTTGGTTCCCCTTATCAATACACCATTGCAATGAAATGCCGTTTTACCGCCTGAACAAGTTTTACTGGTATTCATGTATCTCGCATTGAGCTGAGCAGCCACTTGATAACCGACATAGAGCTGATCTTGTTGATTGAAGCCAAATACTTTATCGGGTGCCAAGTCGAGAGCCAAACGTAATATGGGCAACCAATCGCCGGTGGCCTTGAAGTAGTCACGTTGATCTTTTTGAGCTCCCGCTAATGCTCCTTCATGTGTCACGTCATAAAAAAGCCCCAGAATCGGCATTTGCAAGGGTGCGCTGGCCTCCCAGTTGCGAATCTGTACTTGGGTGGGACGGGCTGACCACGCGGCATCGATCCCCTGATGAGCTATCAAACTTGCCTCAAATGTTTGTGGTTCTTGACTGCTGAATGAACATTGAGCTGCCGGCTGCCAGTCATGTTGTCGAAAATGTTCGATCCAACTCGCCGAATCATTGACCCCCAGGCTGGCACAGGAGCTTGGATCGGTCATTGCCGCGGCAGTCGACACTTTCCATCCGCAACCAAATTCGGGATGCGCCGCTTGCAGAGGTAACTTGAATGGATACGCACAAAGCAGTTCCAGGTCCTTGCCTTGGCCGATAGCCGTGAATCCATCGCTGAACAAAACTCCATGTGCTGCATCGAGTGTTCGTGTACTGAGATCGGAGCGCAAGTAAACAAAGCTTTCCGCCCCCAGTTGGGACGACACCGCATCATGCTTCCAGAACTCTCCCTCTGACGGGCTTCCACGCGCCAGTACACCGCTACAGAAAAAGGCCGGTTTATCCCCCGGACACATTCGAGTGTTGTATTGAAAACTGCGATTGAGCAACTGTGCAACTTCCGGTCCCGTGACTCCCTGAGCGTTCGCGGTCAGTAGCGTAAGAATCAGGAATGCAAGACATCCGAAGACCTTCGATTGCCTTGCCAATAGAAAGAAGTGAAAAGGTGAGCAGACAGTGTTTCCCGATATTTGAAAACTCATGACGAAAACTCCTGCCAACAAAAGAGGCGACGGAGCATTTAGACTCGAGATGAGAGGGGTTGGCTACTGTCAGAAATTACAGGTTTTGTCCTATTCCGACAAAAGGCTCGATCGAATAATTACCTTCGATGTATCTCGTGCAAAAAGTTCGCTCGGCGAAAGCCGAAAGGCCTTGTGGCTTATCGCACGCAACCACAATACCTTTGAACACCGCGCTAAACTGCCGGCATATCCAGCGACACCGACATGAACTGACTGATCCGCGACCGCCGCCAGCGCTCCGCCGGGTCGTTGTCATGCACTCCGCTCCACGCCATCGACAGTTGCGCCGCATCACCGCAGGAGTGCACTGTTGATTCGACGGGGATACCTCACAACCCGCTGGAATGATTGTCCGGCAACGCACAACATCGTGCCCGATCAGAATCACTGGCCAGGCACGTGCAGCAACCATTCCATCACTCTATTCAGGCTTCAACATGCCGGATATCCGCCCAGGCTGCGGCTTGTAATACTGATTGTTCACATTCCCCCCCCAAAGCACATAGCTACCATCCCTACGCCGTGCTGCAAACGATGGGTCATTGTGAGGGGGGGTTGGAGGAGGCACCTGATAAAACGGGTAACGCTTGATCGAATAAAGTTCAACAACATCTCTGCTCAGGTATCCAGCCAGCTCCGGGGGGATTGGCGGAATCTCGCCCGCGTCCTCCATGGCCAGAGTCGCCCCCCAGACAATGACCGCGCCGTAAACGCCGCCCTGGGTGGCAACCACACCGTATGCACCATTTGTGCTGTACACGCCGGTGATTTTGCTGGCCATCAATGCCTGCCTCACCCCGGAACCAAATGCCCCGCCGTGCGTATTCATGCCCCAGGGTATGACCGCTTGGGTCCGACCATCAGCATATTGGCTCACCAGAAAAAAGCTCAGGTCATTTGCGTAAATTCTGACCTCGCCTGGAATCGTGATTGCACGGCTACCCACATGACTGCAGGCATAGCCGGGATGGGGATTCATCTCCTTGATCACCGCTTCGATCTCCCTGCGAGTGGAATCGGTTATTGAGGCTCCACCGTAGCGTTGCGCCCCCCAGGACTCCGCCTCGCCACGTTCAGTAACCATACAGAAAGCCCAGCGTGATGCCTTGCACAGCATTACTCCGCCCCGCGCTGCGATCAACGATGCCGTCGCAGACATCAACCCTCCCTCCCCATCCACCCCCCAACTGACGGCCTTATGTCTATCGTGAGTAATCGCACAAAATGCTGTCGTAGACGCTATAACCGAACTCACGCCACCGTCGTCAATTATCGCCTCATACTTACTCGATGGAATCGCCCCTCCGTCAGCAGCTTTTCCCCACGTCGCGATGCTGCCGTCGCGGCTGATCGCACAAAAAGAAGCGGCAGCGGCAATAATTCGATCAACAAACATACCATTGAGGAGTACTTGAGCCTGGGCACTTATTGAACCTCCATTAGTTTGATTCCCCCACGCGTAAACCTTTCCGCCTTGGGTTCGCACCGCAAACGCATTTTCCGTAGCATGAATGGCGACAGGTTCATCAAAACGCAGAGCTCCCTGGATTTGCTCGGGAATAACATCACCGGAGTTTCTCAAACCAATAGCACCGATTCTATTGGCATCACCTGTAGCGTTTTTATAAATGAAAGCAAAGCAGACACGGTTACTGTATACCGATTTGATATCCGTCAATTTGACTGAGTGATTGGCGGGAATGTTGGCACCCCAGACCAACAACTGATTGCTTTCCCCATTATCAACTAACGCTGCAAAATCTTTTTCAGTCGTGAACATTCGGGCCGCTGGATTGTTTTTCAAAAAGTTAACGATGTCAGGTGGTACCGGCAGGCCCCATCCCGTTTGACCTTCAAAATAAATATCCTGGGTGTCCGGGTCTATCAGGCCAAACGCGCCTCCCGTCGATACAAACACTCGATCCTGGGGTTCCGCACCATAAAAGGAAAAATTACCCCACTGTTTCAAAAAACTGTTCTCATTTTCTTCTGTACTGATCCCTTGAAATCCGGAGGTCACTTCTTTGGCGGCAGAGCTCACTTCTTCGCCCACCTCTCCTGTTGCGGAGACTGGGGTAACGCCAAATATGATGGTCCGATCGGTGTAGGCGTTCTTGATTTTCAAGTCGATAGCTACCCCCTCCGGCGCCTCGATTGGCATGCCATTGAGATACCACTGGTAGCGAGAGCTGCCTTCTGGATTTTCATCAGCATTTTGGTAGCGATAGCTGCCACGCAAGTAACCACCCATTACCGGATCCCCGATGATGATGACGTCACGTGCAATAGGTTCGGCTTTAGTGCTCATCTCGAAATCCTCTAGATTGATCAACCGCGTTCCTGCGGAATATCAGCTGTTTCTTTCGGGTTCGAACTCTTCCTGTTTGACGTGAGCTCCCCACGTCACGAATTTGTTGTTCGACTTGCGGGCGGCAAAAGCAGCCGGGACAGTAGCTGTCGAGGGGGCAGGCATCGCCTGGATGGTATAAATTTCGACTACGCCACTGCTTAATGCACTACGTAGTCCAGTCGGTATTAGTCCACCGTCCTGCGACGACCGCCCCCATGCAATCACAACGCCTTCGGTTGTGCCTTGGTCTACGATCGCCGCGAAAGCGCCATTGGTGTTGTAAATCTTGCGAATCCTGCTGGCCATCAGCGTTTGCTTGATATCACTTGGCATCGTGCCGCCCACCGCTGCCAGCCCCCATGAAATCAAACTTTTAGTGCGGCCATCGGCATGTCGACTGATCAGCAGGAAGCTTGCATCGTTGCGCAACAACTCAATCGTCTCCCCATCCTCCAATGCAAGATTGGAAGAGACTCGGCTTTGAGCGTCATTAGCAAATCTGGCGCCACTGAACATTGCCTTGATCTCAGATTCGACTCCATCTTGTTCAAGCGATGCCTGGGCATTCAATGGCAAGTCGAACGATTCGCCATCAGCACTTTGAGCGGGAATTGCGCCTCCCCCGTGACCGACTGATCCCGAAGCAGCGGCTTGCCCGGTTTCATTGATAAAACAGAAGGCCCATGGAGTGGCAGCACACAGCACCAGATTGCCACGAGCAGCAAGAGTGGCAGCCTGCTCTGACAACACTCCACCGTAAGCCGCCAATCCAAAAGTCGCTGCTTTCCGGCGCCCCTGAGTGATAACAATAAAAGCACTATCGTTGGCAATGACATTGAGTGCCCCACCATCGTCATAGATTTTTTCCAGAGTTGCAGCGGAAATGACGCCGTTTAATCCCCATGCGATGATGTCTCCGGAGGCTGTCAATGCACAAAAAGCCGTACGTGAAGCAACGATTCGATTAACTTCCATACTATTGAGTAGTGTCTGTACCTCGGCTGGAATTGCACCTCCGTTTGCGGCGTTGCCCCAGGTGTAAACGCGCCCGCCCTCTGTTCGCACCGCGAAAGCATCTATCGTTGCATATATGGCCATTGGGCGATCAAACATTAGTTTGTTCTGTATCTCAACAGGAACTACTCCACCTTTTGCAGCGGGTCCCACCGCACCAATCGTATTCTCTCCGGGTTGTCGATTCTTGTAGATAAATGCCAATGAGGAACCGTTGTTGTAAACCGACTGGATATCTTGAAGGTCAGGAAGCGATACGGGCATATCGGTTCCCCATACGAGCAATTGATTATGATCCTTGTCAACAGGGACTAGCGCCCCAAAGCTTTTCTCGGTAGTAAACATCGTTATGGCAGGATTGTTTTGTAGGTATGTTGCCAACTCCGGCGGAATAACGCCCCCAAAGCTTTGCGTACCCATGACGGATACATTCTGCGTCACTCTATTCTTTAGGGCGAACGCGCCAGCGGTCGAAGTAAAGACCCCATCCTTGGGGCCATTTGCATGGAAAGCGAACTGCCCGCGTTGTTTCAAGAAGCTGCCTTCACTTTCTTCGTCCGATATATTCTGAAATCCATCCCGAATAACTTTTATGGGATCAGAAGTGTACTCGACACCCGTCTCCCCGGTTGCGGCGACAGGCTTAACCGAAAAAACAAGATCTTTTTCCGCATGTTCGGCCTTCAATGTCAGATCAACGGAAGTTGCGATAACGCTTCCACTGACACCACCGCTATACCAGCGAAATATCGACTCCCCCTCTGGATTTTCATCAGCGTTCTCATAAATGTAACTTCCGCTGAGTGTTCCACCTACCAAGGGCTCACCCATAATTGAAACTTGTTTTACCGTGGGAATTGCATTCACATTACGTTTCATCGCGATAACTCCTTATAGAGTTCCCGTTTACAGGGAACGTAAGCGCAGGTGTGCTTACTCGGTATACGACACCAACCCGGATAGTTCGGAGAGATCAGGAGCGCCAGGCCCCACTGCAAGTAACTTGCTGTCGGTACTCAGTAGCACCACTTGGGGACCGGTAGCATAAGCACAGGCAATTGGAGCCAGACTGGGGGAGGACGTATTCACTCCCCACATAACTGCGAGACCGGTGCTCAGCACCGCAGTGAAAGAACCGTAAGAAGAAGATACTGAAAGAGTGGGCGGCAAATCCGTGGGCACTGTCCCTCCTTCTGCAGGTTCTCCCCAGGCGGACAATTCCCCACCTCTTCCAAGTGCACAAAACGCCGTTGTCGAACCCACCACATGGCTTACTGTCTGCAGGTTTGTTGGCGCTTTACCACCAAATCGCTCATTGCCCCAGGCAATGACAGAACCGTCAAACTTCTGCGCAGCAAAAGCACCGCTGGTGGAAGTGATATGTTCGACCTCTACGAGAGCATTCGCCTCGGTTTCCGGGATAACTCCACCATGATCAGGCGACCCCCATGCAAATACAGTGTGATCTTCTTTCAGCGCACAAAATGCTTGGTCACTTGCACAGAATTGAATGGCGCCGTTCGCTTGCGTTATCCATTGACCATCAGGCCAGGTGTTCCCCCAGCCATACACACGACCGTCGCGCAGCAACACGGTGAAATCTGCCGTGTTACCCAAGACTTTGACTGCTGGGAAAAGTAGAGGAACGGCAGCAGTTGGTATCACTCCACCAAACTTCGGATTCCCCCATGCGACAAGTTGACCGTCGTCTGTCATAGCAACGAAAGCGCCATCAGTAGCCGCAATCGTTTTTACGTTTCGCAGTTGAGCTTGTATCTCGGGTGTAATTACTCCACCGTCGAGGGCACTCCCCCAGGCATGAACGGTTTTGTCAACCTTCAATGCCGCAAATGCACGCCCACCCGATATAACGCAACGAACACCCGACAACTCCGAAGGTGGAAGCATCTCATCGTTGTCGCCCCACCCAAAAACACTTCCATCATCCTTCACCACACTGCCACTGTGCCGACCGCCGAGATTGAATATCCCAGCCATATTGACTGGTCGAAGAACAGTTCGAGCAATAACTTCGTTATCACGCTGAATTATTACGGTTAATGGCTTTTCGGGGTTCGTATCGAAAAAGTAATCACCCACGAAGCCATCGGCAGTACTGTCGTATGTCCATATAATTCTGTCTGAAAGACTTGTTTCTGCACCGACTGACAACGACGCAACTAATCGACTCACATTTGAGTGATAGCGAGGAGCAAGTTGTGACCGCTTACCAACTATATTGATCTGAAAGGTGATTGGTTTACCGACCAAAAAAACTTTCACATCGGAATAACTGGTCGTTCGCCCATCTGCCCATTTGATGGAATAGGACGCCTCGACCGTTCCCCCTTCATTGTCCTTGATCAGGCTGGCGCTGATGGGGAACGGCACCGGTTGACCGGCGGTAAACGAGGACAGCTTGACCGAGTCTTCATAACGACCGGCTTTCGAGCCCAGCCACACACAGAACACCTCGTCATCCTTGACGGTGTTCAGGTATTCCACGATCAACATGGTACCGGCTGTTTCCGCTGGCAATACACCGTCCACCACGCCGTCAACCTTCGGCTCTGGCAACTCTTTCCTCGGTTCGCCGACGTTCAGGATTTCGGCGTGAATCGACTCGCGGATGGCGTGAGTGGCGTTGACGCGGTTCATCGTTCCCAACACCGCGTCGTCGCTCAGCAACTGGTAATACAGTTCCAGCTTGCCGCCTTCGATCTGTTTCAGATGAGGGCCGGGGACGTTGATCAGCAACGGCACGCCGGCCGTGATATCGCCATTGGTAATCGGGCGCAGCGGCAGGTCGGGCAAATAGGTGCTCAGGTCAGGCCGGGTGCCCAGCCAGAACAGTTTGATCGCCTGTCTCGCCGTAAAGGACTTGTCGAATGGAATCTCGATACGGGCCTGTACAAGCTCCGGATCGAGGGCGCCCTGTACCGCGTCGAGGGCGACCGGAGCCTGCAACCGTTTGACCTCGCCAATGACATTGATGAACTGGGTCCTGGACAGCAGGTCAGTGGAGCCGTCGGCCTTTTTCAGGCGAAAGGACAAGCTGATCTGGGTCTTGGCCAGTTGCCGCAACTCGGCATTGGGAATTCTGATTTCGGGGATGCTGGGCACGCTGCCCAGCGGCTGGCCAGTGATTTCGATGTTGATCGGCGCCCCCTCAACCGGTGTGCCCTTGAGCCGAACGATGGGGATGTCACCGACCATGAATTTATTGTTATCCACGGCAAGAATCTGCGCCGTGCCATCGGTACCGCCCAGTACGTCGGCGTCCAGCACGTTGTTCACCGCTTCCTTGCAGATCGGCGCGTCGAGCCGGTCAGCGTCGACCGCCACCACGATGCGCTGCGCGTAACTCCAGTCTTCGGAGCGGTTGTCGGCAACGTCGTAGACTTCATAGGCCACCGCGAGGCCGGCAGTGTCAGAGTCACCGACGGCGCGGATGGTTGCTTCTGTGATGTGCACGACAAGCGGTACTGTGCCGTCGGCCTCATCCTGAGTCAGCGGTCCGAAGAGTACAAACTCTCCCCCCCACGTCACCTGAATCCAGTCGCCGGCCGCTGCGTTGGGATAGGGCTCTGGCCCGCCGTCGGAAGGGCCGATGGTGATTTTCACGCCGGCGGCAACGTTGTTCTTGTCGATGCCGCCCTCGAGAATCTCCCTGGGGATGGTCATTTTCAGGTTCGGGTGGCCCGGGCCTTCATCGGTGTCATGGCCACCGGGGCGAGTGAGCTTGACCCGCACCTGCATGACTTCGGAGGGTTCGGCTGCTCCGCCCAGTCGGGTGACGACGTAGGACAGGCTGGTCGAGCCGTTACTGAAACGGGCGGCGGGCACAAACATCGACAGCGTCGTGTCGACCTCATGCTCGTCGACGGTTTTGTTGAACACCGTCTGGCCGCCCAAAGAAATCACCAAATGGTCGCCCCGGCTCATGACCCCCCATGGCCCGGCACGGCACAGCAGGCCCTGTTTGGGGAAGTTGTCCTGCACCGCTGCGATGTTGAGCCCCCAGACATCCGGCGCTTGCGACACGGGGCCGGTACGACCGGGGACGTCGAGTTCCTTGAGCACCAGCGGTGATGAGTCAGCGGGGTTGTTGACAGTCATGGCACGAGCTCCGATCGAATGGCAGGACGACGGAGGCATTGAACGGCGCTGTAAGCGGTGTTGGCTACTGTCAGAAATTACAGGTGCGTGCAGGTTTAAGACGAACGGTAAAACAGCCCCCTAGGACGCCGATAAAAAACGGCCCGCTAGCCACTTTCTTTGGAACTGAGCAATTAGGTCGCAGGAATATCCAGCGACACCGACATGAACTGGCTGATCCGCGACCGCAGCCATTTCTCCGCCGGGTCGTTGTCATGCACCCCGCTCCACGCCATCGACAGTTGCGCCGCATCAATCGGAAATGGCGGATCCTCGGCCCGCAACGCACAGCCTTCGACCAGCGCACACGCGGCATAGTCCGGCACGGTGGCAATCATTTCGGTGCCGGCGAGCAAGGCGCGCAAACCGCTGAACTGCGGCACGCCGAGCACCACTCGGCGGCGCCGGCCGACCTTGGCCAGGTCCACGTCAATGTTGCCGCTCAGATCCCCCGAGAACGACACCATTGCGTGCGGGCGCTCGCAGTATTCGTCGAGGGTCAGCGGGCCCGGGCGATCATCACCACGCAGGACCTTACAGGGAATGTCGCGCAGTTTCTTGCGCTTGGCGTTGGCCGGCAGATCGGTGGTGTAGCTGACCCCGACCGAGATTTCCCCGGAAGCCAGCAGTGCCGGCATCAGCAGATAGTTGGCGCGGCGTACGACCACGACAATACCCGGTGCTTCTTGCTGAAGGTTGCGCAGCAGCGGTGGAAACAGACCGAACTCGGCGTCGTCCGACAGGCCGATGCGGAACACGTCGCAACTGCTGGCCGGGTCGAACTCTTTGGCCCGGCTGACCGCGCCGGAGATCACATCCATCGCCGGTTGCAGCTCCTGCAGAATCGCCAGCGCACGCGCCGTCGGCTCCATGCTGCGGCCGTTGCGCAACAGCAGCGGATCATCGAACAGATCACGCAAACGCCCCAGCGCGGCACTGACTGCTGGCTGGCCCATGAACAGTTTTTCGGCGACGCGGGTCAGGTTCTTTTCGAACATCAGCGCTTCGAAAATCACCAGCAGGTTCATGTCGACACGGCGCAGATCGTTACGGTTCATGGGCTGCAATTCCTTCTAAGACCGTTCGCAAGTGCCGAGCACTTTACCCGATCAACGGTGGTTTGCATCCGTGTCATGCCTGCGAATTAACAACGATTAACTCGTCAGCCGGCATGTCCCTTCTTAACAATGAAGGCCTCTGCGCAGCGTTGTTTTTCACCTCCACGACACGGACACCGGCCATGGCTCATCTACAGCAATCCGTCGCCCTCGCCCCTGCCAGCGAAACGCCCCGGCCGCTTATCGGCGGCCTCAGCCCGCAACGGGAGCGGCAGGTCAAACAACTGATCCTCGAACGCCTCGGAGAAAGCCTGGAAGTGGCCGAGCTGGCACGCGCCTGCTCATTGTCGCGCAGCCATTTCTCCCGGGCGTTCAAGGCCAGCACCGGCCTCGCGCCGCAGGACTGGATCCGCGAACAGCGCATTGCCCGCGCCAAGCTGCTGATCCGCCACACCGACCTGAGCCTGACGCAGATCAGCCTGGATTGCGGTTTCTGTGATCAGGCACATTTCTGTCACATGTTCACCCGCAGCGAAGGGATCAATCCGTTTGCCTGGCGCTGTCAGGTCATGCGTGAAGACAAAGACACCCGGACACGGCATCTGAGCTTTTGAGCGTTGCGCAGGAGCCCGGCGTTGCACTGATGGCCAAACCTGAGGAATATGCTGCGATACCTTGTAGCCGACGATCTGCGTCTTCACGCAGCGTCCATCTGCCAGGATCGCCGCATCACCGCAGGAGTGCGCTGTTGAGTCTTTCCCCGAATCAGGCCATCGGCTTCGGCCCCTATCGGATTTACACCGGGCAACGATTGGTCATGGAAGGTGACCAGCCGTTGCGGCTGGGACGGCGCGCCATGGATATTCTGCTGATGCTGCTGGCGCATGCCGGGGAAGTGGTGAGCAAGCAGCAACTGCTCGCCGGCGTATGGGCGGACACCGTCGTCGAGGACATCAATCTGCGGGTGCACATGGCCGCCCTGCGCAAGGCACTGGGCGACGGTCAGGCCGGTCAGCGCTATATCGTGACTGTGGCCCAGCGCGGCTACAGTTTCGTTGCCCCACTGACGGTGCACGCCAACGGACAACGGCTACTGGAGGCGGCGCCCGGGCGTCACAACCTGCCGCTGCGCCGTACCCGGATGATCGGGCGCCAGTCACTGGTGGACAGCTTGATGCAGCAACTGCCGCGACAGCGCTGCATCACCCTCATCGGCCCCGGCGGCATTGGCAAGACCACCGTCGCCCTGCGCGTCGCCGAGCAGTTGCTCGGACGCTATCGCGATGGCATCCGCCTGCTGGATCTGGCGCCGCTCAACGACCCGGCGCTGATCGCCTCACAACTGGCGACCCTGCTCGATCTGGCAGTACACGACGGCGCGCCGCTGGCGAGTGTGATCAACGATTTGCGCGAGCGGCAGATGCTGCTGGTGATCGATAACTGCGAGCACCTCATCGATGCCGTGGCGCTGCTCGTCGAGAGCCTTCTGCGCGGCGCGCCGCAGGTACACATTCTGGCCACCAGCCGCGAAAGTCTGCGCGCTGAGGGCGAGTTCGTGCAGCGTCTGGAATCCCTCGATTGCCCGCCTGCGACGAGCCGTCTCGATCGCGAGCAGGCGATGACTTTCGCCGCCCTGCAACTGTTCGTCGAACGAACGATGGGCGCCCATGAACGCTTTGAACTGAGCGACGCCGAGCTGCCACTGGCGATGGAAATCTGCCGGCGTCTGGACGGTATTCCGCTGGCTCTGGAACTGGCGGCAGCGCAGGTCGAAGGCCTGGGCCTGAGCGGCCTGCTGGAACAATGGCAGGATCATTTGCACCCGCTGGCGGCGGGCAACCACCAGCGCCATGCGCGGCATCAAACGCTGCACGCCACACTGGACTGGAGTTTCAATCTGCTCACCCCTTGCGAACAGACTTGCCTGCGCCGCCTCGGGGTGTTTCGCGGCAGCTTCAGTCTGGCCTCGGCCGCGGCGGTGATCGTCGGTCAACACATCGATCCCACGCAGGTGCTCGCATCGGTTACGCAACTGGTGGGTAAATCGCTGCTGAACGTGGAAGTCGGTGATGAAGAAGTGTTTTATCGCCTGCTCGACACCACCCGCCATTACGCCCTGGAAAAACTCGAACTCAGCGGCGAACGCGAAATCCTGCGCGAACGCCACGCCGAACGCTATCTGACGCTGATGGAGCAAGCGCAGACCGAGTGGGAACACACTCCGACCACACAATGGATCGAGCGCTATGCCCGAGGCCTGGAAGACCTGCGCGCTGCACTCGACTGGAGTTTGCACGGCAACGGCTCGCGCCCTCTCGGCATCCGTTTGACCGCGACGTCGGCCGCGTTGTGGCAGGAGCTGTCATTGCTCAAGGAATATGGCGCGCATGTCCGTCAGGCGTTGACCCTGCTCGAAAGCGCGGCACAACCTTGTCCGCGCCTGCAGACAGCCTTGCAACTGGCACTCGGCAGCGCTTGTTATCACACCTGCGGCGGTTCACCGGAAACCATTGAAGCGTTCACTCAGGCTCACGCGCTGGCGCAGCAGCACCACGACGTCGCCGCGCAATTGCGCGCCATTTCCGGCCACCTGGCGGTCAATCTCAGCTGCGGGCATTACCAGGCGGCATTGCAGCAAAGCGAACAATTCGACCGCCTCGGTGGCCACGACGACCCGCTGCTGTCATTGAGCATTCACCGCTTGCGCGTCCTGGCGCTGCACTTTGCCGGCGACCAGCCGCGCGCGCGGATCAACGCCGAGCAAGTGATTCAGCGTATGGCCCACAGTGGTTGTCGCAACCGCTTCACCCACGGCTTTGGCGTGCAGTACGACCAGAGCGTGGCCTCGTTGACCATTCTCGCCCGGGTGTTGTGGCTGCAGGGGTTTCCCGAACAGGCGTGGCGCACCGCCCGGCAGGCGCTGGATATCGCCGTGCAGATCAACCACGGTACGTCGATCTGCTACACCCTGGCATTGGCCAGCTGCCTGATTGCGCATTACAACGGCGACGCCAGGACTGCGCGCGAATTGTTGCAACTGTTGCTGGAGCAGGCGCAAAAGCACTCGGTGCTGCTGTTCTATCGTTGGGGACGGCACTATGCGCAGGTGATCGATGAACGCCTGGCCCCACCCGACGCGCCGGCGGATAACGGGCTGATCAAGGAGCTGATGGTCACGCTCGATGCTCGCCATATCGATGACGCGTTGCTGGAGCGGGCACACAGTGGCGCGGCAGGCTGGAGCACGGCGGAGGTACTGCGGGCCGAGGCTGAGCGGTTATTGGCGGATGAGGCGGATAGTCCGCAGGGACGCCTTGGCGAACAGGCAGAACACCTCCTGCAAAACGCCATCGCCATCGCCCGTGCCCAGGGCGCGCTGGCCTGGGAACTGCGCAGCGCCACAACATTGGCCCAACTGTGGCAGCGCCAATCACGCCACCGCGAAGCATTGGCGCTGCTGACCCCGATCCATCAACGCTTCACCGAAGGCTACGCCACGCCGGACCTGCGCAAGGTGCGCTTATTGCTCGATGCGTTGCATGAACAGTTGCACACCCGCAGTTGATCGATTTGGCCTGCGGTACAGCGCACGATGGTACGCGATAGCGCTCGGTTCAACGCTGGCTTCGGACTGTTCACGGACGTAACAGCGAAGGAGGTTGAGCATTCGATAACGCACCACGTCTGCGCTGCGCTCCACCGTCAGCCATGACTTGGCGGCCAGGCGTTCGATCACCGATTGCAGATGCCCACCGTCGATGACCCGCAGCGCAGCCTCTTCGGTGAAGGCCATCTTGAATACCGACAGGCGCTGCAAGACCCGACGTTCGCAGGGCCGCAGATCCTGATAGCTCCAGTCCAGCGCTGCGCTCATGGATTGATGCCGTGGCTTCGCGGTGCGACGACCATGCCTGAGAAGGTGCAGGCCGTTGTCCAGTTGCGCTTGCAGCCCTACCAGCGCCAGCGCATCGATCTGCGCGGCCGCCAGTTCAATAGCCAATGGCAAACCGTCCAGACGACGACAGAGACTGCACACGGTTCGCAGATCCTGCTCGCGCAGGCTGAAATCGTGCTGCCGGGCACGCGCGCGGCTGACCAGCAATTGCACCGCCGAATAGCCCATGAGCTCATCGATACTGGCCGGTGTCGAGGCCCTGGGAAAGGTCAATGGCGCAATCGGTTGCAGGGTTTCCAGATTGGCCTGCAACGGTTCGCGACTGGTGACCAGCAGCGCCAGCCGCGGCGCCGCCAGTTGCAGTCGCTCCACCAATGCCCGGCATGAGTCACGACACCGCTCGCTGTTATCCAGCAGCAGCAAGGCATGACGCGACGCTAACGCATCGAACGAAAGGTCGAGGGTGCGCAACAGGTGTTCAAGCAGTGACGGCGCATCACCAAGCATGGACAGGTCGATGTACCAGACGCCGTCGCGGTAATGCTGCAACAACAATTCGGCCACCCGCAGCGCCACCGTGGATTTGCCGATGCCGGCCGGGCCTGTCAGTGTCATCAAGCGGCACAGGGGCATTTGCCGGACCAGACGGCCCACCAGCGAATCGCGGCCGACGACCGGAGTCAAGCGGGCGGGCAGATTCTGTTGCGGCGTCTGCAAGGTGTCGAACACGACCTGCGCGACGCTGTCGCCGTGCACCGGCGCGATAAAGCTGTAACCACATTGCGGCACGTTGACGATGTAGCGCTGGCCCTTCTTGCCATCGCCCAGCGCCCGGCGCAATGCGGCGATGTGCACCCGCAGGTTGATCTCTTCGACCACACTGTCCGGCCACACGCGGGCGATCAACTGCTCCTTGCGTACGACGCGACCGGCGTGTTCGACCAGCACCTGCAAAATATCGAGGGCGCGGCCGCCCATACGCAATGGTCGATCCCCGTCGAGGATCAGCCGTTGGCGCAGATGAAAGGCGTATGGCCCGAAATACAACACCGATGCAGCAGGTAAATCTCTGTGGCTGTTCATGCCGTTTTCCAGCGCCAGCGCGCGCGGGCAGCATGCCCTCGGCGCTCAGCGCGTCTCCCTTCCAAGCGTTACCGTTTATCTTGGCAGGCGCAGGTGACGGTACAACCTCCATACAGGGCGCAACACGGACATCCGGATGCACCGGACGGACACAACCGCTCTAGCTGAACTGTTCGCGGTATTGCGCCGGGGTCAGGCCGAGCTTTTCCGCAAACAGAAAACGCATATGGCGCACACTGCCGAAACCACTTTTGTAGGCCACGGTCTTCAACGGCAGCTCAGTGGTTTCCAGCAGATTACGCGCGCAATCGATCCGGGCGTTTTGCAAAAACTCCATCGGCGTCATGTTCACATCCCGCGCAAACAGCCGCGCAAAATGCCGGGTACTCATGTTCGCCAGCGCCGCCATGCGCTCAACGGTAAAGGCTTCGTCGAGATGCTCCAGCACATGGTTCTGCACCCGGGTGATCGCGGTTTCCTGTGGCGCCACTGCGGCCATCAACGGACTGAACTGTGCTTGCCCGCCCTGACGTTTCATCACCACCAGCAACACCTTGGCCACGTCCTGAGCGAGCTTTTTCCCGTGATCCCGGGCGACCACGGCCAATGCCAGATCGATGCCGGCGGTCACGCCTCCCGAGGTAATCAGATTGCGGTCTTCGGTGTAAATCTGGTCGGTTTCCACCTGCGCCTTGGGGAACGCCTTGATCAGACGTTCAGTGTAGTTCCAGTGAGTGGTCACGCGATAACCGTCGAGCAGACCGGCATGCCCGAGCACAAACGCCCCGGTGCAGATCGAACCGTAGCAACCGGACTGCCCCACCGAGCGTTGCAACCAGGCAAGCAGCGCCGGATGTTTTTCGTTATAGGCACCCGGTCCACCCGGCACCAGCAGCAAGTCGAAGGCCTGGGCCGGGTCGTCAATATGGCGGTCGGTCTGCACCTGCACACCATTGGACGCCCGCAGCATCCCGTGCTCGGTGCCCAAGGTGATCAGTTGGTAATGATCTTCAGGTTTCAAGTAGCGATTGGCGACCGAAAACACCTCCATGGGGCCGGCCATGTCGAGCAGGAGAAAGTCGGGGAACAGCACCATTGCCACGGTTTTCATGGGTGAACATCACTGAAATCAAGGGAAGGAACAGACCCGCATTATGGCCAAGTGCGTGACATCCAGCGAAAAGAATGCGTGATCGACTCCACAAAACTGTCAACCTGAGCAGGACAGTATTTCAATTTCGATCTACTTATTGCTTCATTCGATTAACAGTAACCTTCTCCTCACTCGGACGAATCAACGTCCTGCAAGGAGAATTCATCATGCTGACCCTTCGCAAAGCTTCCGACCGCGGCCTCGCCAATCATGGCTGGCTGAAGTCCTTCCACACCTTTTCCTTCGCCAGCTACCGGGATCCGCGTGAACAGGGTTTTTCCGACTTGCTGGTGATCAACGATGACCGCGTGGCGGCCGGCAAGGGTTTCGGCCAGCACCCGCACCGCGACATGGAGATCTTTTCCTACGTGCTTGAAGGTGCGCTGGAGCATAAGGACACCTTGGGCACCGGCTCGGTGATTCGCCCCGGTGACGTGCAACTGATGAGCGCCGGCAGTGGCGTGGCCCACAGCGAATTCAACCATTCGGCCACCCGGCCAGTGCACTTTCTGCAGATCTGGATCGTGCCGGAAGTGGCCGGTGCCAAGCCGCGCTACCAGCAGGAGCACTTCAGCGCGCAGAAAAAACGCGGTCGCCTGCAACTGATCATCTCGCCGGACGGTAGCGATGGTTCGCTGACAGTGCGCCAGGATGCCCGAGTTTACGCCGGGTTGTTCGATGGCAAGGAAAGCGCGACGCTGGAACTGCCCGCCAACCGTTACGCCTACGTGCATGTGGCGCGTGGCAGCGTTGAACTCAACGGCCAGTCGCTGCAGGAAGGTGACGGCGTGCGGGTTCGCGAGGAACAGGCGTTGACCCTGAGCAATGGCGTGGATGCCGAAGTCCTGGTGTTTGACTTGCGTCCGCAAGAGCTGCCGCAAATGCCATGAGGCAGGGTTTCCAAAGCCAACAAAAACGGCCTTCGATTGAAGGCCGTTTTTTTATTTTGGCAACACCGATGATGGCAACTCGGCAGGCTTGGCAGCACCGACATCTTTGCCCGCCTGAACCGCCGCCAAAGTAGTTTGTATCGCTGCATACAGGTTGGCCTGACTGGCGAAATAGCCACCCACGACAATGCTGACCACACCAAACAAATGCACAGCCGTTGCCATCCAGACGTTGGCATTCACGGTACCCGCCTTTTTGAGCGCCTCTTTGGACTCGATGGCAATGCCTTGAATCATCGAGTCGTAGCGTTTATCCCGTTCGACCTGAATGCGCTCATTCACCTTGTCTCGCTCTGCCTGGGAGCAAAGGAACTCTCGAATATCGGCGTGCACTCGCTCTACCCGAGCATCCATTCTTGCTTCGATGGTCTCGATCCTCGCGTTGAATTCTTCACGGCTGATAGCGTTCATGGCTTGTGTGTTACGACCCCTGTTCAATGTGTCAGTGCTTTGATATTGCTCCAATTCCCTGGTTTTCAATCCGATCCCTTCCATGGGTTACCGATACCTGTTCTGGCGCATCACTCACGCCGATTTCCTGGCGCTGCAAGTTGCATCAACAGTAGGGCTGACGCTCCAAGCCCACAAGCCGGCTGGTTCTGCTTTGGATGTAGGGCGTTTCGTCAGTCTATGTAGCTTGTCCAAAGCGCTTTGAGCCGTTACTCATTCTCCAGTGCAAACGCCTCGACAATCTGCTCAATCACCGCCCTGACACGTGCGGTGTGACGTAAGTCCGCGTGGGTCACCAGCCAGACCTCATACGGTTGCGGGCGATTGCGTTCCGGCCAGAGCCTGACCAGGCCATCGCGCTCGCCCATGTACACCGGAATCTCTCCTACGCCCAGACCAGCCGCAATCGAGCGGCGGACCAACAGACTGGAGCTCAGGCTGGCGACGATACGCCCGCGATGCAGCGGCTCGCACACCAGTGTCATGTCCTTGTGCGTCTGCAAATACGGTTGGTAGACCACCAGGTCATGGCCTTCGAACGCCGTACTCTGCGGCGGAATGCCATGGGCGTCGATATACGTCTGTGATGCGAACAATCCCACGGGCCAGCGCGCAATCCGCCGCGCGATCAGATCGGGATTGTCAGGCCGGGTATTACGCACAGCGATGTCCGCCTCGCGCTTGGCCAGGCTAAGTATCTGCGTGGAAGCGTCCAGTTGCACGCGCACGTCCGGGTGCTGCGCGTGCAGGCGGCTAATGGCCGGAATCAGGAAGTCGATGGCCAGTGAATCGGTGGTGCTGACGCGTACGGTGCCGGTCAGACGATCATCCAGGCCCTGAATCTGCCGCTCAAGCGCCAGCGCCGACTGCTCCATTTTTTCCACGCTTTTGAGCGCGGCTTCGCCGACTGCGGTCAGTGCGTAGCCGTCGGACGTGCGCAGGAACAAGGTCGCGCTCAAGGACTTTTCCAGCGCCGTGATCCGTCGCCCGACGGTCGCCTGATCCACCCCCAGAACCCGCGCTGCGCCGCGTAAAGTCGACTCTCTGCATACCGCGAGAAATACCCGCGCATCATCCCAGTTCATGTTGTCCCGCCCGATGCGAATTTGCATCACTATAAAGCCAAATCGCTGCATTACCGCAGCAAAGATAGCCGATATCCTGAGCGCCATAGACCTCCCTCAGGATTGCTGTCATGCGTACATCGACCTCCGCGTTACCGATTTTCTCGGGACTCTGCGCCAGCCTGGTCGGCATTGGTCTGGCGCGTTTTGCCTACACACCGCTTATTCCCTCGCTGATTCAGGCGCAGTGGTTTTCTGCCAACGACGTGGTGTACCTCGGCGCAGCCAATCTGATCGGTTATCTGATCGGCGCCTTGCTCGGCCGGCCGCTAGCGCGGCAGCTGGGCAATAAAAACGCCTTGCGACTGATGATGCTGCTGGTCACCGCAGCGTTTTTTGCCTGTGCATTTCCGTTGTCGGTGAGCTGGTTCTTTGGCTGGCGGTTGCTGTCGGGGATTACCGGCGGCGCAATTATGGTGCTGGTGGCGGCGACTGTTCTGCCCCACGTGCCGGCATCCAGCAAAGGGCTGGCCAGTGGTGCGATTTTTCTCGGCATCGGCCTGGGGATCGCCGCCTCCGGCACCCTCGTCCCGCCCTTATTGAATATGGGCCTGCAAGCGACCTGGTTGGGTCTGGGCGGATTGTCGCTGTTGCTGACCGCAATAAGCTGGTTTGGCTGGCCTGCTGATCTCCCGCACCCGACCGCCACTCACGCAGGCGCGACGGTTGAACCAACCCCCTCCGCCGTCTATTTGCTGTTCGGCCAATACGCATTCATGGCCGCAGGTCTGGTGCCGGCCATGGTTTTTCTGGTGGATTACGTCGCTCGTGGGCTCGCTGCCGGGGCGCAAATTGGCGCACTGGTTTGGGTGATGTATGGCTTGGGGGCAATTGTCGGCCCGGTGAGTTATGGCTTTCTCGCGGATCGGCTTGGCGCGCGGATGGGGATTCGGCTGGTATTGCTGGTACAGGCGATTGCGCTGGGACTGCTGGCGGTTTCCCACTCCTTCATGGCGTTGGCCGTACTGGCAGTGATCATCGGTTCATTCCCGCCCGGCATCGTGCCTCTGGCCCTGGCTCGCGTGCATGAACTGGTGCCTGATCACCATCGCCAGCAAATCGCCTGGAGCCGCGCCACCGTTTCGTTTGCCACCTTTCAGGCGCTGGCCGGATTCGCCTATTCGGCGCTGTTCAATGCCACGGGCGGTCATCACGCAATACTCTTCGTGATCGCCGCAGGGGCGATTGTCGTGACGATTATGTTGGAGCATGCCCTGAAATGGCTGCCCTCAGCGACTGAACCGCGCGTCTGTGAAAATTGAAGGGAATCATTGCCTGCGGGCTGTGCTCCCATCTTCAGAACCTCAAGCAACAGGAATCGACATGACTTTGCCCAGCGAAATGACCCGTATCGAAATCACTCAACCTGGTGGCCCCGAAGTGTTGCAAGCCAAGCGTGTGCCCCTGCCCGTCGCCGAAGCCGGTGAAGTGCTGATTCGCGTGCATGCCGCCGGGATCAACCGCCCCGACGCCCTGCAACGGGCAGGCAAGTACCCGATGAAGCCGGGCATGAACCCGATCCCCGGTCTGGAAGTGGCCGGCGAAGTGGTGGCGCTGGGTGCCGGTGTCAGTCAGTTTGCCGTGGGGGACAAGGTTTGCGCGCTGACCAACGGCGGCGGTTACGCTGAATACTGCACGGTGCCGGCCGGGCAAACCTTGCCGATCCCCGAAGGTCTGGACTGGGTGCAGGCCGCCGCGATCCCCGAAACGTTCTTTACCGTGTGGGCCAACCTGTTCGGTCTCGGCAATGCCCAACGTGGTCAGCGCGTGCTGATCCACGGTGGCACCAGCGGCATCGGTACCACCGCACTAATGCTGTGCCGTGAATTCGGCATCGAAGCCTTCGCCACCGCCGGCAGTGCCGATAAATGCGCGGCAATCAGCAAACTGGGTGGGCAGCCGATCAATTATCGCGAACAGGATTTCGCCATGGTCATCGCCGAAAAAACTGCAGGCCAAGGGGTGAACGCGATTCTCGACATCATGGGCGCCTCGTACCTCAACGCAAATGTCAGCGCGCTGGCGATGGATGGCCGGCTGGTGATGCTGGGCTTTCTTGGTGGTGGCAAGGCCAACGACATCGACCTGCTGGCGATCATGGCCAAGCGTGCGGTGATCACTGGCTCATTGCTACGAGCGCGCACCGCAGAGGAAAAGGCCGACATTGCCGAGCAACTGCGCGAACACGTGTGGCCGGCGCTGACCGCCGGACGCTGCTTGCCGATCATCGACAAGGTTTATTCGCTGAACGATGCGGCCCAGGCGCATGCGCGCATGGAGGGTGGCGACCACATCGGCAAAATCGTTCTGCGGGTGAATTGAGCCGCAGCATTTTGTAATCGTTAAGGGCGCACGGTGGTCGAAAAAGTCACGCGCAGACCGAGCCTTCTGGTAAAAAGCCTTCTTTGTCTGCGCTGTGGTGAACCGTTTAATGTTCCTGTCCTTCATGACCCGTTTGCGTCGTCGCCGTCTGGCGTTCGCCTGCATGGCTGCGCTGATCATTGGCGTGCCGACGAGTTGTGCGGTGCTCGAACACACCGAGCGCAAACTGCTGTTTCGCATCGAACCGGGCACGGCCGGCTGGTATCACGGCCTGCCGGACAGCGTACAGGAGCTCGACCTGCAGCCCAGGAGTTTCAGGGCCGGGGAGAATATTCATGCCTGGTGGTGGCCGGCGGACAAAGCCAATGCACCGGCCATTCTCTATCTGCATGGCGTGCGCTGGAATCTCACCGGACAACTGTTCCGCATCGAGCAGTTGCGCGCGGCCGGCTACTCGGTACTGGCCATCGACTATCGTGGTTTCGGCCAGAGCAAGGGTGATCTGCCTTCGGAAAGCAGCGTGTACGAAGATGCCCGTGTGGCGTGGGAACGTTTCAAACTGCTGCAGCCCGACCCGAGCAAGCGCCTGATCTACGGTCACTCCTTGGGCGGTGCCGTGGCAATTGATCTGGCCGCCGAACTCGGCCAGGACGCGGCTCGGGACCATACCCCGCTGCCGGTCAAAGGCCTGGTGATCGAGTCGACTTTCACCTCTCTCGCCGATGTGGCGGCGGCGGTGGCCAACACTTCGCTGCCGGTACGCTGGCTGCTGTCGCAGAAATTCGACTCCATCGACAAGATCGCCGAGATTCACATGCCGCTGTTGGTGGTGCACGGCATGGCCGACGCGTTTGTGCCGCCACGCTTCAGCGAGCAACTGTTCAACGCCGCCCGACAACCGAAACGACTGCTGCTGGTGCCAGGCGCGACCCACAACAACAGCATGGCGCTGGGCGGACAGAATTATCGCAAGGCGATCGATGCGCTGATGCAGTCCAGACCCGCGCCGCGCGTGGCCGGGCCGGCAGTGGCCCGCAGCGCACAGGATTCCTAGCGATAGCCGCGAGCCTGCAGATCGAACAGCTTGGCGTAGCGTCCATTGGCGGCAATCAGGCTGTCGTGACCGCCCTGCTCCAATATCCGTCCGGCCTCCAGCACAATGATCTGATCGGCGTTGCGCACACTGGAAAAACGATGGGAAATCAGCAGGGTCATGCGACCTTCGGTGTGCTGGCTGAAATGCTCGAACACTGCCGCTTCCGCTGCCGGATCCAGGGCCGAGGTCGGTTCGTCGAGAATCAGGATGTCGGCATCGCGGCGCATGTACGCCCGGGACAAGGCAATCTTCTGCCATTGCCCGCCCGATAACTCCTGACCGCCAGCAAACCAGCGGCCCAACTGTGTGGCGTAGCCGCGGTCGAGCCCTTCAATGAACGGCGCGGCCATGCCTTCGGTAGCCGCAGCCTTCCAGCGAGATTCTTCATTGAACGCCAGGGTATCGCCAACGCCGATATTTTCACCCACGGTGAACTGATAGCGGATGTAGTCCTGGAAAATCACGCCGATGCGCCGGCGCAAAGTGGTCTCTTCCCAATCCTGCAAGTCACTGCCATCAAGCAGGATGCGCCCTTGATCCGGCCGATACAGGCGGGTCAGCAGTTTGATCAGGGTGGTCTTGCCTGAACCGTTCTCTCCCACCAGCGCCACGCTCCTGCCCGGCACGAGGTGCAGATCAATGCCTTCCAGTGCCGCGCGATTAGCGCCCGGATATCGAAAACCAACGTTTTCAAAGCGCAGGCCATCACCCGGGTGCGCGCCGACGGTGAGATGACCGGAATCGGCCAGCACCGGTTCAGCCAGGTATTCGTAAAGGTTCGACAGGTACAAACCGTCTTCATACAAGCCACTGATTGCGCTCAGACTGCTACTGACCGCGCTTTGCCCCTGCTTGAATAACACCAGGTACATGGTCATTTGGCCGAGACTGATATTGCCGTGCACGGCATCGATCACCACCCACGCATAAGCCAGGTAGAACGCCCCGGTGCCGAGCAAGCCGAGACCAAAACCCCAGCCATCGCGACGCAAGGTCAGCCGCCGGTCCTCGGCATAGAGCTTGGCGAACGTGTCCCGATAACGCTGCAGCAGCAACGGCGCAAAGCCGAACAACTTGACCTCTTTGATATAGGCCTCGTGGGACAGCAAGGTTTCGATGTAATTTTGCTGCCGACTTTCCGGGGCCCGGCGGGTAAACAAGCGGAAAGCATCGCCGGAAAAATGTGCCTCGGCAAAGAACACCGGCAACGCGCCGATCACCAGCAACAGCAGTGCCCACGGCGAAAAGTGCACCAACAGCACACCAAAGCTGATCAGCATGATCAGGTTCTGGGTCAGTCCCAGCGACTTCATCACCAACGCCAGCGGTCGAGTCGAGGCTTCGCGGCGTACGCGCACCAGCTTGTCGTAGAACTCGGAGTTCTCGAACTGCACCAGTGACAGGGTCTGGGCTTTTTCCAGAATCAGCGTGTTGACCTTCTGCCCCAACTGCACCCGCAGCAGCGACTGCTGGACCGACAATGCCCGTTGCGTGCCGGACAATAACGCCAATACACCCGCTTCCAACAGGACATAACGCAACACCGGCCACAGCGGGGCATCGCCCTGCTGCGCGTGCAACTGCATCGCGGTCACCACCGCATCGACAATACGCTGCCCCAGCCACGCGGCCAGCGCCGGCAGCACACCGGCAATCAGGGTCGCCAACACCAGCCCCAGAAACAACCCGCGTGATGTCGCCCAAACCAATAGCAAGGCGCGCCGGGTCTGATCGAACAGGGCGTTGAAGCGGGAAATCAAAGGCATGGCAGATCAAGCTCGACAGGTCTTACACGGTGTCATGGTACTCCGCAGGGTTTATCCGTGCTGAAGCGCAGCGTTTTCAGAAGAAAAACATCTGGAAAAACTCCGGCCGTTACGACGTCCAAAGCTCTGCTATGTTTTTAACCGCCTTTCGCGGAACCTGGCGAAAATCGCCTCTCTCCGCGCCTACTGCCAGGAGCGCAACCATGCGAATCAATCCCTATCTGATCTTCAACGGCAACTGCCGCGAAGCCTTCACTTTTTACGAACAAGCCTTGCAGGGCAAACTCGAAGCGATGATGACTTTCGGCGAAACACCCGCCGCCGCACAAGTACCGAAAGAGCACCACAACCTGGTCATCCACACCTGCCTGAAAGTCGGCGACCAGATGATCATGGCCTCCGACACCACGCCCGACCGCCCAACCGGCGGCATGAGCGGTTGCTCGATCTCCCTCAACGTCGACAGCATCGCCGAAGCCGAGCGAGTGTTTGATGCGCTGGCCAAGGACGGGCGCGTCGACATGCCGCTCGAGGCGACGTTCTGGGCCGCCCGTTTCGGCATGCTGGTCGATCGCTTTGGGGTCTCCTGGATGGTCAATTGCGAGAGCGACAAGTGACGCTGACGTATCGTCAGGCATGAAAAAGCCCAACCGTTTCAGGTTGGGCTTTTGGGTTTATCGCTGGGCCAGCTCATGCCGCACGCATTGTTCGTAATAGGTCTGCTTGACTGCCGCCGGCTTGAGCTTCGAAGTGCTGTTGTAGGTCTGCTCGGTAATGCCCATCGCCGTCATGCGCATCCACGGTTGCTGGAACTTGCGCACCTGCAACTGCTTGCGCGCGCCATACAACGAGATCCCCGAGAGCTTCGACTGTTGCGCCCCGGCAGCGATGTCCGAGCCCCAGGTACAGGCAAAACGATGACTCTTGCTCAACTCCCTCGCTTCAATGGCCGAAGCAAAGGCAGCCAGGGAAAGCGTTGCAACGGTTATGACAATCGTCCGCATATAGCCAACCTAACCTTTTGAAAAAAGGCGAGTTTGCCGGGGAAGCTCAGACCTGGGGGCCAGCAAATTGCCGCATGCGCGCGAAGCCAGCCGTTCGTCCAATGAGCAGCACCTTGGTGCGCCTGGTGCCTCCAATGCGGTACACCCCTCACCCAAGGCCAGAAAAATGGACAACAAGATTGCAACCCTGATGCTTGCTAGCCTGATGCTGGCTGGCTCTGCCTTGACACTGGCAACCGAGAAAGCAGGATCGGCCGCACCACCCACGGCCATCCCAGGCGTCAACCCATCCAGCAACACATCTGAATCAAACGAAGAAAAAGCCAACAAGAAAGGTGAAGAAGCCTCAGGTTCGAACTCGGGTGCAGAATCGAAAGAAACCGAGAAAGACGCAGCAACTTCCAGCGACTCGAAAGATATTCAGCGCAAGCCAAACCAGTAACCACTGGATTGACCGACAACGAACGCCGATCATGCTGGGTATCGCCAATCCCCTGCAGATGAATGAAAGTATGCCCAGCAAAGAAGCGCAAACCCAGGCACCCGCGACCGCCGCTGACATCGAACGCTCGATCCAGGCCCTGAACAAAATGGCGGAACGTTTATGGGGCGATGGCCGAGAGGCAGAGGCAAAGGCGCTTCTGGATGCACTGGATGCATTAAACCGGGCCCTGGACCGGATCAGGATTGGTGAGAGCCGGAGGGTTCTGCATTGAGGCGTGGCTTTTTGGCTGCGCACAGCATAGTCGTCCCGCAAAACTCACGCGCATGAAAAAGGCCAATGTCATCAACATTGGCCTAAGTCATTGAAATATACGGTTGGGACGGAGTGATTCGAACACTCGACCCCTAGCATCCCATGCTGGTGACCGTATCGACATAAGCTATTGTTTTTTAAGGATAATTACCTGTTTTAAGCGTAACAAAACATCCGTTTTTTTGTGCTTATGCAAACGAAAACACGTGGCCTTCAGAGGAGGTTTTGCGCAGTTGAGATAGATCAAGGCGAGTGTCATTTGCTGGTCTATGCTGCTGTTGCCTGGACTGATCCAGGTCTGCCAAAAGGGAAATTGCAATGGGTGATGATCTGCGCAACCGTGGACCGCAAGACCGGGCTCGCGTAAACACGTCTGAAGCCTGGGAGGTAAAATACTGGTGCAATGAGTTTGGCGTGACTGAGGAACAACTGAAGGCTGCTGTTAAAGCCGTTGGCCCGATGGTTGTCGACGTCCGCAAGAAACTCGGCAAATAGTGCACTTGGCCTCGCGCTCGGCGCGGGGCTTTTCATCGCTGAGAACCACCATGTCAAGGTGACTATGAAACAAATGCAAGGTGCTGATTTTATAGGGAAACATTACAAAACAAGCATGGTAAAAAATCGCCATTACAGCCTATAAGAATCAACAACTTAGCGCTGTATTTTCCTACAGTGCTTTGCCTCTCCACGGCGTTCTGCCGACCGAACACCAATCCAAAATCCTACAGCTCGTCGCATCACCCTCGCCCACCTGCCCCGCCTGAATTACTGTATGCATGAACAGTATCAAGTAAGGCGCCCACGTGGATCCCCTCTATATAGAAGAAACCGACGACTGGCTCGGCTCCCCGACGCCGCTCGAAACCTGCCGACAACAGCTCAGGCTCTACGAAAATGAGTTCGATGAATTGAACCGGCAGCTCCGCGAAGAGCGGGAACGGATATTCAAGTTGGTCGAGATGCACTCTGAAGCCGTCCAACAGCGTGACTGGTACATGGCGACACTGAGGGAAAAGGCGGCAGAAATTGCCAATCTACGCCGAGAAATTTCAAGTCTGCGCCCACCGTTCTCCACGGCACGACCATCACGGCACATCCTTAAAGAAGACGTGCCCGCCCAACTTGAGCGTCTGCTTTGCCTTCGCTGCCCATGCTGGCGCCTTAATGCTGGTGGCGTAGTAATGCGTGGCGCCGCCAGTGGGGTCCGGCACCTTGCCGTCGATCACCTGGTCTGCGGCAATCCGGCATTGCGCCAGCTCGCGGAACAGGATCTGCTTCACGCCGATCAGGAACTGATAGTTCGGGTCGGTCTTGTTCCAGCAGCTGAACTGGTACGGCTTCTGGCAGACGCCAGCGTAGCCCTCGCCCCACCACGAATTGGTCTTTCCATCAAAAACACGGTTGCGGATCGTCCAGGGCACGGCGATCTGACCGGCCGTGCCCTCGCCGCGCCGCCCGGGCCAAGACCATGCAGGTGGTGAATCATCAGCGTGATGGCCTCGCCATGTTCCTCGATGCCGCTCCAGACCATCAGCTCAGCAAGAGCTTGGCGCGTAGCGGGCAGGGTGTGGAACCGAACCTCTACTTCGCCGCGGCTCTTCCTCTTCGCCGCGGCTTTCTCTGACCGTTCCGCGTTGCTCTTGGCCATGGCCTACCTCTTCAATTCCGCTGGCCGGCAAGTCCAGCCAGGTCTGTCGGCGGCGCGTGGCCGCCCGGTTGATGGTTCGCTTCACTGAGGCCCCGGAAAGTTGATGCTGTTCTCGCGGGCGATTAGGCGGGCGCGCTTCGTTTCCATGCCCATCTCTTTTGCTGCCTCGATGACGGTCAGTCCTTTGTCGGCCAGCGCCTTCAACTGCGGCGCCAGTTTGTCGCGTTCGGCGCGCAGCCTGGCTGCGTGGGAGGTGCCGAACATCGCGTCCCGCACACCGGTTGCGCCGGGGTCGACCCGCTTGACCTTGTTGCCGGCGCCGAAGAACGCGTCCAGCTGCTGGTTCAGGTTGTCTATCAGCTGGTCGCGCGGGTTTGGAAGTGGGACGCCGATCATTGTTGATCACCCGTCGGCATGCGCTTTACACCGCTGGCGCGCGATTCCAGTTCCTGCGCGTAATTGACCGCCTCCTTGTAGCTGAAGCGGAAGCCCCGCACCTTGTCAGTTGCCAGCTCCACGATGTGGTACGCCTTTTCACCTTTGGGCACGACCTGGTAGCGAATCTTCTGCACGGGAGGTTCCTTGCCGATCAGTGAATGGCGACAAAATGCGAATGCTCACCGCCGACGAGAACCTGCTGGCAATGTCCTTCCCAGCCGACACGAAGCGACCAGAAAACCACCGCCTGACGGTGCACATGGCCGGGAACGCTGTTCCGCCACTGGCTGGTCGACGCGTAATCGAAGCGTACCTAGCGGCCGCGTAGTCACAGCCATGGCAATGCTGAAAGCCAATCGGCAAGTCGCATCAGCATATGGCTGAGCAGTTCGACGAGTACTTGATAAATCACTTCTGCGATCAGTCGTTTCATTCGTTAGTGCTCCGGCTCGTTGGATGACCCATCGTGCCTTCACGACAAAATCGCTTGTATACCTCCCGCCCCTCCATCGCCCGGGCATGCCCCGGCATAGGACGCCCCATGCCCACAGAAAACAAAACGGCCGACGCGCTGCCGACATTGGCGACCGGCGCCGCGCTTGATGCTTCGACCTGGAACGACTTCCTCGAGCGCCTCCGTTATCACTGCAACGGTGCAGGCGTAAGTGGCACCACACTGCAGCCGCGATTTTCACCGTGCAGACCAAGCGAATCGATTACGGCTACGAGATCGACTACGCGGAAGGTCGAGTTGTCTGTCTGGAGGATCGACGCTGGTTCAGCCCGAAAGAATACTAGGACGATCTCGACGACGAGGAGCGCGCTGAAATCGACCAAGCGCTGATGGCCGATCGGGAATGCAGCTTTATGGATCTGGACGAGTACGACCAGTGGGAATATCTCGCTGAGTGCGATGACCACACCGTCACCGGCTGGAACAAGCGGTGGGAGATCGTGAACAGCCACTTCACTCGGGATGCCGCCGAAGCTTTCATCCGTCGTAAGCAGCACGACTATGGCGAAATGCGTGTCTACGTCGAATCGCAGTACTACGCTTGGGAGTTCGAAGCCATCAAGGAAGCGATCCTCGACGGCACGCTGACCTACACGCCGAAGGTGGCGACGTGAGCGCTTCATCCGCAGTAAGTTCGAAGCCTAGCTGATCCTGCTGGCCGCGAAGATCCTCGAAGGTCGGAACGTCCACCGCTCACCTGTCGTCTCCCGCCGCGATAACAACAGGATGTACGGCATGGCCGAAGAGCTCGAAGACATCGCCGAACGCATCAGTAACGAATACAAATAACCCTTCCCCTTCTAAGTCAGACGAAAATGAGGAGGAATTTAACGTTGAAGAAAATGATGATAAGCGCCGTCAACAGCCCAGGTGATCGCATGACACCCAGTAGTACGTAAAAAATGGGGTTAAATACTGTGCCGGTCATGAAAAGAAGCCAAGCGGGGAATCTTAAAGGCGCGGGGTCAAATAGCGCCCAGACAGTGAGCCCGAGCCAAACAGCCCAAAAAAGATACATCGTCACGCCATCTACCCGGAAAAACGCCCGCTTAAACGTGTGTCCGACTTTATCTGACTCGTTGAGCATCTGGGCCACCGCTATAACCGATTCATATCGATAGTAGCCGCAGCTGCCAAAACCTCTACTCCCTCCCCTTCAAAGTCAGCCGCTATAGCGGCAAGGACGAAGTCATGTCTGAAGAAAAGAAACAAACAGGGCCAGACCACTTTCGCTACGTCGACCACATCGACCCGGAGGGCGTAACTATCGTCTGCCGAAAATACGTTGTGATCCGGGAAAGCGAGCATTGCTACTGGATCGTCCCTGAAGGCTCGGAAGGCTGGGCGCGGGCGAGGCAGACGGCTACAGGCAAGACATTCAAGGACGCGAAGCGGGTATCGAAGGATTCATGGCGGCGATTCGCGTACCCAGAAAAAGAAAAAGCGCTCTCCTCCTACAAGGCGCGCAAACGGCACCAGCTTGGGCACGCTGAACTCGCCCTTGAGCGTGCGAAAGCAGTTCTCGCCTACATCAAGGAAATTGAGGCGATCAACGACGAGCATCTGTGCTCGGGCGGCGACTACATCAAACTGCTCAACTGGACGGACTGCTGATGACTATTTCAACCAAACCGAAAGAACGGCCGATCCTGTTCTCGGCTCCGATGGTGCGCGCCATTCTGGATGGCAGGAAGACGGTCACGCGTAGGGCGGTGAATCCGCAGCCAGTGCTAACCGAAGGATCGGGCTTTTCGTGGAAAGACCATCTGTTCGGTTGCGGATCTGACGATCGCGAGACCGCCCGCAACTTCTCCAAACATTGCTGCCCCTTCGGCAAGCCCGGCGACCGGCTGTACGTCCGTGAAACCTGCTTCATCAATGACTATCGCGAAGCCGGCGTGCCAGTGAACGAGCGGGCAAGTTGCGAAATTCACTACCGGGCTGACGGCATCCCAGAATTTGAAGGTGAAGAGGAACTGATTCGTTGGCGCCCGAGCATCCATATGCCGCGCTGGGCCTGCCGCATCCTGCTGGAGATCACCGACGTACGCGTCGAGCGGTTGCAGGACATCAGCGAGGAACAGGCCCAAGCAGAAGGCTGCTTCTTCACCGACTACGGCAAAGCCTGCTTTCACGGCGGCAAAGGTGTCCGAGACGCCGCTCACTGCGAACTGCCGGAATCCACTCACCAGCAGCGCAATGGCTGGATGTGGGACAAAACGACTAATCACGAACAGTGCCTCGATTCGGCACGCAACGCCTTCGGCAACCTGTGGCAAACGACTGGCGGCGACTGGGCCGCCAACCCGTGGGTCTGGGTCGTCCAGTTCAAGAGAGTTCAGCCATGATCTTCGCCCCCGCTCTACATGGCCTACCTGATCTACAGGGGGCCGTGGCGATGAAGTCAGGTTCTTTTTTTCGTCGCCAAGCCAGCAACCATCAGCACCAGCCCCGGAATCCAAAGACCCGGGGCAGTAATCGCAACGCCACAGACAGTCAGCGGCAGACCGGATAAGAACAACGAGTTTTGAAATGCCTTTTTCATAGATGCCTCTCCTTAAGAAAACACCTCATTTAACCACAAAGCCTGCCGGCGTAAGGCCAAGCCGCGGTTAATCACTCAAAACCAATTCAGGACTCGCAACACTCTCGCGAATGTTCGCTCGCCTGCCCCGCACGTCAGCAAGACAAGGCCGCTTCCAGCGACGACAAAAATAAAACCTCCAACTGCATCGACGGCGATCAGAAATATTCCCAGCGCCAGGAATGCGGCACCGAGCACAGCCAGCGCCGTCCGGCTTTGCTTCTGCTCCGGATACTTGTTGAACATTCGTTTACTCCGCATCAATTGCGCATCGATCAACTGTAGACCAGGCGCAACCATCCAATAGCAACCAACTTCTGCCGCCACGCGCGGCATGGAGCATCACCAATGAAAAAAGAACTGATCAAGATCAGTGAATTCCAGCGCCGGCGCTGGGGTGAAAACGGCACACCACCCTGCCCCCAAGCGATCCGCAACTACATCCGCAACGGCAAGGTGCCCGGCGAGCAAATCGGAAAACTCTGGTACGTTGACTGGACGGCGTTCAGCAAGTCGGCAGGAAACGACCTGGTCGCGATGGTATTGAAAGGAGCTGCATGATGGTCCCACGGCCGCGCAACAAGGCGAACAAGAGCCTACCGCAGAACCTGTATTTCGATTCGCGGCGCTCAACCTATCGCTACCGCCGGCCCACCGACGGTAAGTGGTTCCAGTTCGGCTCCGACCGGATCAAAGCGATCGACGCCGCGAAGCAGCTGAATCTGGAATTCATGCGCGGCGCTGACCTGGTCGGCGCCGTGATGGGCAGCACATCAGAATCGTTTACCGGCTTCCTCGACGCATACGAACGCGACGTGCTGCCGCCGAGGGAGCTGGCGAAAGGAACCTTGGCACTGTACGCCGTGCACTTCCGCCGCTTCCGGAAACAGTTCGAAGGCAAAGCGGTCGACCAGATCACGATCCGCATGGTCGCGGAGATGCTGGACGCCCTCACGCTGCGCACTGCCAACCAATGCCGAGCCCTGCTGATCGATATCTTCAATCACGCAGTGGCCAAAGGCCTGTGCCCGGACAACCCGGCGGCCAGCACCATCAACCGGATTGAGAAGAAGCAGCGCAAGCGACACACCGTCGAAGGCCTGAAGGCCATCCGGGAAAAGTCACCGTTCTGGCTGCAGAACGCTATCGACCTGGCACTGATCACCGCACAGCGCCGGACGGACATTTTGAACATGCGGTTCGACGGTGTTCGGGAAGGTTTTTTGTATGTGGTTCAGCAGAAGACGGCCAAGGCCAGCGACGCGGCGTGGATCCGGTTCAAAGTGACCGAAGAACTCCAGGCGGTGATCAGCCGTTGCCGGGATGACATCGTCTCACCGTACCTGGTTCACCGTCGGCCCGATCGCAAAAAGCAGAAGCAGGTGCAGACAAAGGAACACTGGACTCAGGTGGAAGAGCGATATTTGACGCGAGCCTTCAAAGAGGGCCGGGAAGCGGCGGGTTGTTACAAAGGATGGAAAGAAGAGGAAATGCCGGGCTTCCACGAAGTGCGAGCGCTATCGCTGCACCTGTATCAGAAGGCCGGAAAAGACGGTCAGAAGATCGCCGGCCAGGCCAGCGAAACCATGACGAAGAACTACCAGAAGGACCATGCCGAAATCGTCTGGTCGGAGGCAATCCCTGACCTGAATATCAGCGAAATCAACGGGTAGTTTTGCGCGGGTTTTGCGCAGGCACAAAAAAGCCGATCTAGATGATCGGCTTAAGTGCCTGATTTTACTCAGGAATAATGGTCGGGACGGAGTGATTCGAACACTCGACCCCTAGCACCCCATGCTAGTGCGCTACCGGACTGCGCTACGCCCCGACTGGTTTGGAACCTGCCCTTCACCTCGAAGAGCGCTCAAGAATATAGCGCAAGCTTTTGAAAACTGGAAGTATTCAAACGCAGCTTTTTATTTCTTGAGCACCACCAGTACATCCTCAAGCTCAGCGATCATCTGGCGGATCATTTGCTTGTATTGGGTGGTGTCGTCTTTGGCTTCATCGCCGGACAAACGCAGGCGCGCGCCGCCGATGGTGAAACCCTGATCGTAAAGGAGCGCGCGGATCTGCCGGATCATCAGCACGTCCTGGCGCTGATAATACCGGCGGTTTCCGCGGCGTTTGACGGGATTGAGCTGAGGAAACTCCTGCTCCCAGTAGCGCAGCACGTGTGGTTTTACCGCACACAGCTCGCTGACTTCACCAATGGTGAAGTAGCGTTTGCCCGGGATGACGGGTAGTTCGTCGTTATGACTTGGTTCCAGCATAAGCCTCAACTCGGGCCTTCAACTTCTGCCCTGGACGAAAGGTGACCACACGGCGAGCCGTGATAGGGATTTCTTCCCCCGTTTTCGGGTTGCGGCCAGGCCGCTGGCGTTTGTCCCGAAGGTCGAAATTGCCGAAACCGGACAATTTGACCTGCTCGTTGTCTTCAAGAGCGTGCCTGATTTCCTCGAAAAACAGCTCGACCAATTCCTTGGCTTCCCGCTTGTTCAGGCCCAGCTCTTCATACAGACGTTCCGCCATCTCAGCTTTCGTCAAAGCCCCCATACGTCACTTCCTTAACGTGGCGTTCAACCTTTGTTCGAGCGAGGTGAGGATATTTTGCGTCGTCGAATTCACCTCATCGTCATTAAGAGTGCGCGATGGATGCTGCCAGGTCAAGCCAACTGCAAGGCTTTTTCTATCAGGATCAATGCCTTTACCCTGATACACGTCAAACAGCCTGAGATCCGTGAGCCATTCGCCTGCATTTTCACGAATTACGTCGAGTACAGCCGAGGCCGCGACGTCTTTGTGCGCGATCAGTGCAAGGTCACGACGCACTTCAGGAAAACGCGACAACTCGTGGAATTGCGGCATTTTTCCGGAAGCGACTTCAGCCAAAACCAGCTCGAAGACGAATACCGGACGATCCAGGCCCAAGGCTTTGGACAGTTCAGGGTGAATCGCACCGATGAAGCCGACTTCACGCCCATCACGTTCAATGCGCGCGGTTTGACCCGGGTGCAGCGCCGGATGTTTGCCCGGAGTGAAAGTGAAGGCGCCCAACGCACCGGCATAACCCAGCACCGCTTCGACGTCAGCTTTCACATCGAAGAAATCGATGCTGTCGCGACCCTGTGCCCAACCTTCCGGCAGGCGGCTGCCGCAAACAACACCCGAAAGCATCGGCTCTTGTTTCAGACCTTCCAGCTGACCGATGAAGCGCAGACCGCTTTCGAACAGACGCACACGATCCTGCTGACGGTTCAGGTTGTGCTGCAACGCCTTGACCAGGCCCGGCCACAGCGACGAGCGCATGGCAGCCATGTCATTGGAAATCGGATTGGCCAGCAGCAGCGGCTCAACGCCCGGGTTGAACAGTTCGAACTGCTTCGGATCGATGAAGCTGTAAGTGATCGCTTCCTGATAACCACGGGCAACCAACAGACGACGCAACTCAGGCAACTCGCTGCGCGCTTCAGCTTTGGCTTGTGGCGCCAGACGCGCTTGCGGGTAACGAACCGGCAGACGGTTGTAGCCGTACAGACGCGCCAGCTCTTCGATCAGATCGACTTCCAGGCTGATGTCGAAGCGATGGCTTGGCACTTCTACGCGCCACTGCCCTGCTCCATCAGCGGAGATCTTCAGGCCCAGGGCGCTGAGCAGACGCTCGACCTGCGCCGAATCCATTTCCATCCCCAGCATCTGGGTGATGCGCTGTGCACGCAGGGTGATCGGCGCGATCGACGGCAGGTGTTGCTCGCTGACGGTCTCGATGATCGGGCCGGCTTCACCACCGGCGATTTCCAGCAACAGGCCAGTGGCGCGCTCCATGGCTTCACGGGCCAGTTGCCAGTCCACACCACGCTCATAACGATGCGAAGCGTCGGTGTGCAGGCCGTAGGAGCGAGCCTTGCCAGCCACAGCGATCTGGTCGAAGAACGCACTTTCCAGGAAAACGTCGCGCGTAGTCGCGGACACACCGCTGTGTTCGCCCCCCATTACGCCGGCAATCGCCAGAGCGCGAGTATGGTCGGCAATCACCAGCGTATCGCTACGCAGGCTGACTTCCTGACCGTCGAGCAGCACCAGCTTCTCGCCGTCTTCCGCCATACGCACGCGGATGCCACCGTTGATTTCGGCGAGATCGAACGCGTGCAGCGGCTGACCCAGCTCGAGCATCACGTAATTGGTGATGTCGACGGCAGCGTCGATACTGCGCACTTCGGCGCGGCGCAGTCGTTCAACCATCCACAGCGGGGTCGGCCTGGACAGGTCAACGTTACGGATGACACGCCCCAGGTAACGCGGGCAAGCGGCAGGCGCCAGCACGTCTACCGGACGTACTTCGTCGTGCACAGCCGGAATCGCCATGACCACCGGACGGGTAACCGGAGCGGCGTACAGCGCACCCACTTCACGGGCCAGACCGGCCAGCGACAGGCAGTCGCCACGGTTCGGGGTCAGGTCGACCTCGATGCTGGCGTCTTCCAGATCCAGATACACACGGAAATCTTCGCCCACCGGCGCATCGGCCGGCAGCTCCATCAGACCGTCGTTGCCTTCACCAATCTGCAGCTCGGCTTGCGAGCACAGCATGCCGTTGGACTCGACGCCGCGCAGTTTGGCCTTCTTGATCTTGAAGTCGCCCGGCAGTTCGGCACCGATCATGGCGAACGGAATCTTCAGGCCCGGACGCACGTTTGGCGCACCGCACACGACCTGGAAGGTTTCCGCACCATTGCTGACCTGGCACACACGCAGCTTGTCGGCATCAGGGTGTTGCTCGGTGCTCAGCACCTCGCCGACGACCACGCCGCTGAATACACCGGCGGCCGGGGTCACGCTATCGACCTCCAGACCCGCCATCGACAGACGAGCAACCAGCTCGTCGCGACTTACCTGCGGGCTAACCCAGCCACGCAGCCATTGTTCACTGAATTTCATCCTGCTCTCCTAAGAATTCGTTACGACTAGCGAAATTGCGCGAGGAACCGCAAGTCGTTGTCGAAGAACAGACGCAAGTCGTTCACGCCGTAACGGAGCATGGCCAGACGCTCGACGCCCATACCGAAAGCAAAACCGGAGAACTCTTCCGGATCGATGCCGGACATGCGCAGCACGTTCGGGTGGACCATGCCGCAGCCCATGACTTCCAGCCAGCCGGTCTGCTTGCAGACGCGGCAGCCTTTACCGCTGCACATCACGCATTCCATATCGACTTCAGCGGATGGCTCGGTGAACGGGAAGTAAGAAGGACGGAAACGTACGGCCAGCTCTTTCTCGAAGAACACCCGCAGGAATTCTTCGATGGTGCCTTTGAGATCGGCGAAATTGATATCGCGATCGACCAGCAGGCCTTCGACCTGGTGGAACATCGGCGAGTGGGTGATATCGGAGTCGCTGCGATACACACGGCCTGGGCAGACGATGCGGATCGGCGGTTGCTTGGACTCCATGGTGCGGACCTGTACCGGCGAGGTATGGGTGCGCAGCAACATGTTCGCGTTGAAATAGAAGGTGTCATGCATCGACCGGGCCGGGTGGTGGCCTGGGATGTTGAGCGCTTCGAAGTTGTGATAGTCGTCTTCGACCTCAGGGCCTTCGGCGATGCCGTAGCCGATGCGGGTGAAGAACTGCTCGACTCGTTCCAGAGTCCGGGTCACCGGATGCAGACCACCGGAGGTCTGGCCACGGCCCGGCAACGTCACGTCAATGGATTCGGCAGACAGTTTGGCAGCCAGTTCGGCTTCTTCAAACAGAGCCATGCGCGCATTGAGAACGCCTGTGACACGTTCCTTGGCAACGTTGATCAGGGCACCGACTTGCGGACGCTCTTCTGCCGGCAAATTCCCCAGGGTCTTCATCACCTGAGTCAATTCACCTTTTTTGCCAAGGTATTGAACCCGGATTTGCTCCAGGGCATTGATATCTTCAGCGCTTTGCACAGCCTCTAGTGCTTGAGAGACCAGCGCATCCAGGTTTTCCATGTACAGACTCCAGATACAAAATAGGGGAAGAGCTTGAAGGCTCTTCCCCTATTTATGACGTTTAACACCTGACCCCACAGAGGTGGGGCCGGGTGACTGTCGGGGGTACTTAAGCCAAGGTGGCTTTAGCTTTCTCGACAATCGCAGCAAACGCCGCTTTTTCGTTCACTGCCAGATCAGCCAGAACCTTACGGTCGATCTCGATGGACGCTTTTTTCAGGCCAGCAATGAAACGGCTGTAGGACAGACCGTTAACACGAGCACCAGCGTTGATACGAGCGATCCACAGAGCGCGGAACTGACGTTTTTTCTGACGACGGTCACGGTAGGCGTATTGGCCTGCCTTGATTACCGCTTGCTTGGCAACACGGAATACGCGGGAGCGTGCGCCGTAGTAGCCTTTAGCAAGTTTCAGAATTTTTTTGTGACGCTTACGGGCAATGACGCCACGCTTTACACGAGCCATGAGTTACTTCCTCTATTCTTGACTAAAATTAACGAAGGCGCAGCATGCGCTCGACTTTTGCCACGTCAGACGGATGCAGCAAGCTGCTACCGCGCAGTTGACGCTTACGCTTGGTCGACATTTTGGTCAGGATGTGGCTCTTGAAAGCGTGCTTGTGCTTGATACCGTTAGCAGTTTTCAGAAACCGCTTAGCAGCACCACTTTTGGTTTTCATTTTTGGCATGTTCGGATACTCCGCATTCAGTTGATAAACATAATCAGAAGGCCTGCCGTGCCCTGTTGATTACTTCTTCTTTTTCGGGGCGATGACCATGATCAGCTGGCGTCCTTCCATCTTAGGATGCTGTTCGACCGAACCGTACTCGAGCAGGTCAGCTTCAACCCGCTTGAGGAGTTCCATCCCCAGCTCCTGGTGGGCCATCTCACGGCCGCGGAATCGCAAGGATACCTTGGCCCTGTCCCCGTCACTCAGGAAACGTACCAGGTTGCGCAGTTTTACCTGGTAATCCCCTTCCTCCGTCCCTGGACGAAACTTGATTTCTTTTACCTGAATCTGCTTCTGGTTTTTCTTCGCTGCTGCAATCTGCTTCTTCTTTTCGAAGATCGATTTGCCGTAGTCCATCACCCGGCAAACCGGTGGGACTGCGTCAGCAGAGATTTCTACCAGATCAAGCTTTGCTTCTTCAGCAATACGAAGCGCTTCATCAATCGAGACGATGCCAATCTGCTCGCCATCAGCGCCAATTAACCGAACCTCGCGTGCCGAGATATTCTCGTTGATCGGGGCTTTCGGTGCAGCTCGTTTATCTTGTCTCATTTCACGCTTAATAATAATTACTCCGAATCTGGGCGACCACGCCGGGAAACCGCTTGCGCGAGAAACTCAGCGAACTGGGCGACGGGCATCGAGCCCAGGTCAGCACCTTCACGAGTACGCACAGCGACAGTCTGCATCTCGACTTCCTTATCTCCGATAACCAAAAGATAGGGAACCTTGAGCAAAGTATGCTCGCGGATTTTAAAGCCGATCTTTTCATTTCTCAAGTCGGACTTGGCACGAAATCCGCTTTCGTTGAGAGTTTTTTCAACCTGAGCGACGAAATCTGCCTGTTTATCAGTGATATTCATGATCACTGCCTGGGTTGGCGCCAGCCACGCAGGGAATGCACCTTCGTAATGCTCGATCAAAATCCCGACGAAACGCTCGAACGAACCGAGGATCGCCCGGTGCAGCATCACTGGGTGTTTGCGGCTGTTGTCTTCGGAGACGTATTCGGCGCCGAGACGGACAGGCAGGTTGAAATCGAGCTGCAAGGTACCACACTGCCAGACGCGACCGAGGCAATCTTTCAGCGAGAACTCGATTTTCGGACCGTAGAACGCACCTTCACCCGGCTGCAGATCATACGGCAGACCTGCGGAATCAAGGGCTGCAGCCAGTGCTGCTTCGGCGCGATCCCACAGCTCGTCGGAACCTACGCGTTTTTCCGGACGAGTGGACAGTTTCATCTCGACATCGGTGAAGCCGAAGTCGCGGTAAACATCCATGGTCAGTTTGATGAACGCTGCGGATTCAGCCTGCATCTGCTCTTCGGTGCAGAAAATGTGGGCGTCGTCCTGAGTAAACGCACGTACCCGCATGATGCCGTGCAAGGCACCCGACGGCTCGTTACGGTGGCAGGCACCGAACTCGGCCAGACGCATCGGCAGCTCGCGGTAGCTCTTCAAACCCTGATTGAACACCTGCACATGGCATGGGCAGTTCATCGGCTTGATGGCGTAGTCGCGGCTTTCCGACTCGGTGGTGAACATGTTGTCGGCGTAGTTGGCCCAGTGCCCGGATTTCTCCCACAGGCTGCGGTCAACGACTTGCGGCGTCTTGATCTCGAGATAGCCGTTGTCACGCTGCACCTTGCGCATGTACTGCTCGAGCACTTGATACAGGGTCCAGCCGTTCGGGTGCCAGAACACCATGCCCGGTGCTTCTTCCTGGGTGTGGAACAGGCCCAGGCGCTTGCCGATCTTGCGGTGATCGCGCTTTTCCGCTTCTTCGATGCGCTGAATGTAAGCCGCCAGCTGCTTCTTGTCTGCCCAGGCAGTACCGTAAACGCGCTGCAGCTGCTCATTCTTGGCATCACCGCGCCAGTAGGCACCGGACAACTTGGTCAGCTTGAAAGATTTCAGGAAGCGAGTGTTCGGCACGTGCGGGCCGCGGCACATGTCGACGTATTCTTCGTGGTAGTACAGGCCCATGGCCTGCTCGTTCGGCATGTCTTCGACCAGACGCAGCTTGTAGTCTTCGCCGCGAGCCTTGAACACTTCGATCACTTCGGCGCGCGGAGTGACTTTCTTGATGACGTCGTAATCCTTGTCGATCAGCTGATGCATGCGCTGTTCGATGGCGGCCATGTCGTCCGGAGTAAAAGGACGCTCGAAGGCGATGTCGTAATAGAAGCCTTCGTCGATAACCGGGCCGATGACCATTTTCGCAGTCGGATACAGCTGCTTGACCGCATGGCCAACCAGGTGCGCGCAAGAGTGGCGAATGATCTCCAGCCCCTCTTCATCCTTTGGCGTGATGATTTGCAGCGTCGCGTCGCTGTCAATGATGTCGCAGGCGTCGACCAGCTTGCCGTTGACCTTGCCGGCCACGGTGGCCTTGGCCAGGCCGGCACCAATGGATGCGGCGACCTCGGCTACGGAAACCGGGTGATCGAATGAACGTTGACTGCCGTCGGGAAGAGTAATAGTTGGCATGGCGCCTCCTCTCCTAGTGGTGACCCCTACCAAAGGTCACGTGGGTTGGGATGAGCCAGTACAAGATCCGATCCAGGCCATTCAATGACGAACGCCTGCCTTACAGCGGCAGGAGCCTTGCGGCCAACCGGAAAACCGAACCAGAGTGACTGGGATTCAAATCAGGGTTTCGCACGCTGACCGCTTCGGGGCTGAAGGCCATCCGGAGCCTGAGAACGCTTGAGCCCGGCATGCTAGCACAGATGAGCGGTCATCGAGTCGAAGGATTTTCAGTGCTGAAGATTTGTGCATTTTTGCGGCGCAAAGTGAACTTGGGATATACGCTTTGCCTCAAATAAGCTGAGAATCGTCGCCGATATCAACCCAAGGAGTTTCCGACATGCGCCTTATCCGACTTTTTGCTTACGCGGCCCCGCTGGCCCTGCTACTGCCGCTGAGCGCCAACGCGGCCTGGCCTGCCGGTGTCAAAGCCCAGTACATGAACGACTGCACCGCCGCAGCCAGCAAGAGCGTCAATCCAGCCGAAGCCAATAAACACTGCGCCTGCGGTGCCGATGTGCTGGAAAAGAAATTCACCACACAAGAGATCGCGCAACTGATGGACAAGAACACCCCGCCAAGTGGTGAACTGGGTCAGCGCGCACTGAAAGAAATCTCGGTTTGCCGAGTGCAGAAATAAGCGCTGACGAATGTTTTTTCGGGCATCCGGCAGACCAAAAAACGCCAAAAAGACCCCGAAATTGATAATTTACGCAGGTTTTATAGCTTTTTTTACACCCTCTTCTTTCGGCCACAAGCCACTGAAACCGGGGCTTGCAGACATTTCAGAGGTTGAAATCGATGCAATATGAAAGCAAACAGCACGTCCGGGGGGCTACCAAAGCGAACATTTCGACTATGATACCCGGGTGTGCCCAGTTGGCCTGAGCAGCACAGTACTACTGAAAATATATGTTTCTTGGAGATACACCATGTCTAATCGCCAAACCGGCACCGTTAAATGGTTCAACGATGAAAAAGGCTTCGGCTTCATCACTCCTCAAGGTGGCGGTGACGACCTGTTCGTACACTTCAAAGCTATCGAATCCGACGGTTTCAAAAGCCTGAAAGAAGGCCAGACCGTCTCTTTCGTGGCTGAGAAAGGCCAAAAGGGTATGCAAGCTGCACAAGTTCGCCCAGAGTAATTTCCCGGCGCACTAAAAAAACCCCGTCCATGTGACGGGGTTTTTTATGCCTGCAACAAAAGCGCTCTGCGATCAACCGCAGCTGACGCGGGTGACCACCAGGTTGTTGTCGGTGTTCAGATTCAAGCGATCGGAGCGGTATTCCAGCGTGATCATGTCGGTTGGCTTGAGGAAACGGGCGTTTTGCGCGCCAGATTTGGCACGCGCCTGATCGAGCAGTTCCGGCGAAGCCTTTTTACCGATGGCAAATTCCGCTGCCTTTGCTTCACAGCGGCTGTGACCGGCATCGGTCGCCACAGGATCCTTTGCCGACTCGCTGGAGGTCGTGCTGCAACCGGCCAACATGGCAACGGCCATAAGTGCACCCAGAGACGCGAACTTCAAAGGCATGAAGCCTCCTTCTTTCAAATGGTTAAGCTGAGATCGTGCGACCGCCAATCTGGCGTTTGGTTTCACAACCAATGCTGCCACCCTGCCCCACGATCCGGAAAAACGCTGAGTCTGCCTGAAGAGCGTGCAGCGCATCCTCACACAATCGTCACCGAATATTAACGAAGCTCAATAGACGTCGATATAATCGAGCGGCGGATTCGGCCAGTTGTCTTTCAGCGCATTGAAAATCTGCATCACCCAGACTTCATCACTGGCCGCGACATTGCCGACATACCCCGAACCCTTGGCCCAGGTCTCCAGGCGAAAGAGCAGGCCATCAATATCCTGCCCGCCGGTCACACCGGACGAAATATAGGCAATCCCACCCTTGGTCACACGCAGCTGCGTATGCACATCATCGCTGGCCGACGCGAGCAACTGGCGCACAGCGTCGAGTGTGAGGCCGTCGGGGGAGTTCAAATCGATCTGCACAGCACATTCCTTGGTTCAGCCGGAAAAGACCAAGTGTCGCATAGCGTCGCGCCCATGCCTAAGTCGCAGTGCCAAACGCCCGACAAAGTGGTTAACTCGCGCTCAGACACTCCCGACTTTTCGAGCGCACTCATGAGCACCGTAAGCATCTCCGCCGACATCAAGGTTCTTTGGCCGAAGGGGCACAGTTCGTATAGCCCGGGCAGTTCGGAGGAGCTGGCGCTGATCAGCATCGATCTGCTGGTCAAGACGATGGGAACCCAAGGCGCACAAACGTTTATCGCTCAAGTGTTCGAGCGGTACCAGCATGACGACAAGAGCACGCAGGACACGGAGAGGGATTAAAAACCCGCTGGCTTGCACCTGCGGGTCCTGGCATTACTTCAAGCGCTTCAGACGCTCAGTCAGCAGATCGAAGAAACCTTGGGCATCGCCATTCTCGACCCAAAATGCGTTTTTCGGCTGTTTCAGACCGTCGTACCAGTCGACCACGGTCTGACCGAACGTGATCCCCTCACGGCTGTCGATGGCCACGTTCACCGAGCGACCAGTGAAGAGCTCCGGCTTGAGCAGGTAAGCAATGACGGTAGCGTCATGCACCGGGCCACCCGGAATGCCGTAGTGCTCCATGTCGCCCTTGATATACTCGTTGAGGATGTCGCCGACAATCTTGCTCGCATTGTTGTTGAGCGCGGCAATCTGCTTCAGGCGGGCGTCGCTGGTGAGGATCTTGTGGGTCACGTCCAGCGGCAGATAGGTCAGTTTTACACCGCTCTTGAGTACCACTTCTGCCGCTTGCGGGTCGGCAAACAAGTTGAATTCGGCCACCGGGGTGATGTTGCCGCCATTGAAGTGCGCGCCGCCCATGATCACCACTTCCTTGATACCGTTAACGATCTCCGGCTCCTGGATCAGCGCCAGCGCCAGGTTGGTCTGCGGGCCAAGCATGGCGATGGTGATGCTGTGCGGCTTGGCTTTTTTCAGGGTATCGATCAGGTAGTTGACCGCACTGCCTTCGGCCAGGCCTTTTTTCGGCTCATGCACGGTGACACCCGACAGGCCTTCCTTGCCATGGATGTTCTCGGCGTAGATTGGCGTACGCATCAGCGGCTTCGGCGCGCCGGCGTAAACCGGAACATCCTCGCGCCCTGCCCACTCGCGAGCCAGGCGCGCGTTGCGCGACGTCTTGTCGAGGCGTACGTTGCCGGCCACGGTGGTCAGTGCGCGAATGTTCAGTTCATCCGGCGAAGCCAGGGCGAACAGCAAGGCGACCACGTCGTCGGCACCCGGATCGGTGTCGATGATCAGGTCGATCTTTTCAGCAGCCTGAGCGCTGGTGGCGGTAATAAAAGACAAAAGCAGCAGACTCCGAAGCAATTGATGGAGTTTTTGAGCATAGCGGTGCATGGCGCATTCCTTGTGCTGATGAAAATGAAAGGGTCGAAAATCCGATTAGAACGTTACTCCGGCCACCAGCACGATGTTGCAGTACGGCTGACATTCGCCTGTACGAACAATCGCCCGTGCCTGTCGGCTAAGGACCTTGAATTGCTCATGCGTCAGCAGATCGCGCCGACCGAGGGCGCCCTCTTCTTGCAACTCGTCCAGCACAACCAGGGCGGTCGGCTGCTTGTCGAGGATTTCGTTGGCCAGCACATGGCTTTCCACCTGCATCTCGCTGAGCACGACTTTCAGGGTACTGACGAAATCCGGAACGCCGTGGGTCAGCGCCAAATCGATCAATTCAACGCCAGGAGGAACCGGCAGTCCGGCGTCACCGATCACCACCATGTCGCCATGCCCCAGGGAGGCGATCAGCCGCGACAACGCGACGTTGAGCAAAGGAGTCTTTTTCATGCGGGTTTGAACGCCTGTACGTCGGACATGGTGGGAATGGAAGGCTGTGCGCCGGCCCGGGTCACAGATAACGCTGCAGCGACTTGCCCGTAACGGATCGCCTCAGCCTCGGATTTGCCACTGGCGAGCGCTGCGGCAAAACCACCCACAAAGGTATCGCCCGCGGCGGTGGTATCGACCGCCTTCACCTTGGGCGCCGGGAAATGCTCGAAATCTTTGCCATTGGCAAATAGCGAACCTTGCGCGCCGAGGGTAACGATGACCTTGCCCGCGCCCATGGCGATCAACTGGCTGGCAGCGCTTTCTGCGGCCTCCAGCGAATCGACTGGCAACCCGCTCAACGCAGCGGCTTCGCTTTCGTTGGGAATCAGGTAATCGATGGCGGTAAACCAGTCTGCCGGCAACGGACGACTGGCCGGCGCCGGGTTTAAAATCACGGTTTTGCCCAGCTCACGCGCACGCTTGAGCGCATGCCCCACCGTTGCGTCCGGGATCTCCAGCTGGCAGATAATCACGTCGGCCGCTTGCAGCACCGCATCAAAACGGTCAATCACCGCCGGGGTCATTGCACCGTTGGCGCCAGCGACGATCACGATGGCGTTCTGACTGTTGTCATCGACCACAATCAGCGCCACGCCACTGGAGTCGGCAACCGTGCTCACCGCCTGACAATCGATCTGCTCGGCCAGCAATGCGTCGCGCAATTGCACGCCGTAGTCATCGTTGCCAACACAGCCGACCATCGCCACCTGCGCACCCAGGCGCGCAGCAGCGACTGCCTGATTGGCGCCCTTGCCGCCGGAAACGGTGGCAAAGGAATGACCGATCAGCGTTTCACCACCCTTTGGGAGCCGTGGCGCCCGGGTGACCAGATCCATGTTCAGGCTGCCTATTACCACTACATTTGCTGGCATACATCACTACTCGTCAATTCGATTTCAGCGGTACTCGGTGAACACGCCTGACAGCGGTGCAGTCGATTCGCGCAAGACAATACTCGGGGTCACGATTCGTTGATCGGTGACCAGACTCGGGGTAGCAATCCTTCGCAGCAGCACTTCGGCAGCCATCTCGCCCAACTGCAGGATCGACTGACCAACGGTGGTCAGCGCCGGGTACACATAACGGCTCATCTGGATATCGTCGAAGCCGATCACCGACAGCTCGCTTGGCACGCGCACATTGCGCTCGGCCGCCGCACGCAGCACACCGATACCGATCATGTCGTTTCCGGCGAAGATCGCGCTCGGCGGATTGCTTTCAAGCAGGATCGCCGCCGCGTTGTAGCCACCGGTACTGGTGAAATCGCTTTCCAGCATGCGTTCGGGCCGCACGGTGATGCCCGCCTCCTGCAGCGCCCGACAAAAACCGGCCTGACGCATTTGCGCCACGCTGGTGCTCGACGGACCACCGATGGTGGCGATGTCGCGATGGCCCAGCTCCAGCAGGTGCCGCGTCGCCAGATAAGCGCCATATTCATGGTCGATGCGCACCAGATCGGCGTCGACGCCATCCAGCCCGCGGTCGACGATGACCATCGGCGTTTTCACCCCGGCCAGCCCTTGCGCGAGCCCGATGTCGCCACCGGCGGAGGCGACGATCAGGCCGTCAATGCGCTTCTCCAGCAGCACCCGCAAATAGCTGCGCTGTTTTTCCGGGTTATCGTCAGAGTTGCAAAGGATCACACAATAGCCGTTACGCTCGCAGTAATCCTCGATACCCCGAGCCAACTCGGCAAAATACGGGTTGAGGCTGTTGGGCACCAATAAGCCAATGGTCGCAGTGGTCTTGGCTTTCAGTGAACGCGCCACGGCACTTGGCACGTAATCGAGGCTTTTGATGGCCGCCTCGACCTTCAACCGCACCTCCTGACTGACCGGGCGTGTCTTGTTCACCACGTGAGAAACCGTGGTGTAGGAAATCCCCGCGAGCGCCGCCACATCCTTGATCGTTGCCATGACTTAGCCCCGTCGACTGGCGCGTTGACTGCGATAAGTATCGAGTACCACCGCAATGACGATCACCGCACCGGTGATGATGCGCTTGGTCGGCTCGGTCGCACCGATCTGCGCCAGACCGGCGGCGAGCACCGAAATGATCAACACGCCGAAGAAGGTGCTGATCACCGAACCACGCCCCCCCATCAGACTGGTGCCACCAATGACCACCGCAGCGATCACTTGCAGTTCGAGGCCGGAGCCGGCATTCGGATCCGCCGCTTCCAGACGGGAAATCTGGAACAGCGCGGCGATGCCCGCGAGCAGCCCCATCAGGCTGAACACCAGAATCTTGTACGGTTTTGGATTGATCCCGGCCAGACGCACCGCTTCTTCGTTGGTGCCGATGCCGATCAGGTAGCGACCGAACACGGTGCGGGTCAACACCGCTTGCGCAATGAAGATCACCAGCAAGGCAATGATGAACGACGGCGAGATACCGAAGGCGATCGGGTTCGATAGCCAGGCAAACGAATCACCGATGTAGGCGGTGCGCGAACCGGTCATCTGATACGCCAGGCCACGGGCCATTTCCAGCACACCGAGCGAAACGATGAATGACGGAATACGCCACGCCACAGTGATCGAACCGGTCACCGTACCCGCCAGTGCAGCCACCGCCATTCCAAGCAGAGCGGACGGCAACACGCTCCAGCCCCAGCCGAGAATCGCTACGCTGACTGTCGAGGCGGCAAGCGCCAGCACCGAACCGACCGACAGGTCGATGCCGCCGATGATCAGCACGAAGGTCATGCCCACCGCCAGCACCATCAGATCGGGGATCTGGTTGGCCAGCGTGCTGAAGGTGTCATAGGACAGAAAGTGGCTGCTCATGACCGAGAACAACGCCACCATCGCCAACAAGGCACCCGCCAGGCCCAGATAGGTGCCAAGACCGTAGAAATTGCCACCACGTTTGCCGGCAGAAGATGCAGTTTTCATGGGAGTTCCCTAGGCGCCGCTTCATTGAGCTGCGCATCACGTTTTTGGTAGCCGGCGAACGCGGCAGCAAGCAAATCATCCTGGGTCCAGCTGTCGCGCTCGAAGGTGTCGATCAAACGCCCTGCCGACAGAACGCCGATACGGTCGCAGATCAGCATCAGCTCGCGCAGGTCACTGGATACCACCACCAGCGCCTTGCCCTGACGTGTCAACTCGCCCAGCAAGGCATAGATATCGAACTTGGCACCCACATCAATGCCGCGAGTCGGCTCGTCGAACAACAGCACTGAGCAATCACGCTCCAGCCAGCGACCGATCACGACCTTCTGCTGATTGCCGCCAGACAGCTCGGAAACCAATTGGGTCGGGCTCGAACTGCGGATGCGCATGGCGTTGATCTGACGCTGCGCCAAGGAAATTTCGTTGCTGTTATTGACGACCCCGACCCGGGAAATTTCCGGCATGTTGCCCAAAGCAATGTTGGCGCTGATCGACTGACTGAGCAGCAGGCCTTCACCCTTGCGGTCTTCGGTGATCAGGGCGATGCCGTGTTTCACTGCATCAACCGGCGAACGCACACTGACCTCCTGCGCCGGCGAACCCAGCGCGATCGTGCCGCTGTTGGCCAGGTCGGCACCGAAGATCAGCCTTAGCAATTCAGTGCGCCCGGCTCCGATCAGCCCGGAAATCCCGAAAATCTCGCCAGCACGCACTTCAAAGGAAACATCGCGCACCTTGTCGGAGCGGGTCAGGCCCTTGACCGTCAGGGCTGGCGCGCCAATCTTGCGCGGGCCCATGTCAATGTGTTCGCCCAGCTCACGGCCGACCATCAAGGTCACCAACTGCTCACTGTTATAGTTGGCCATCGGTTCGACACAGACCAGATTGCCGTCCCGCAGCACAGCAATGCGTTGCGCGACGCGCGCCAGCTCTTCCAGGCGGTGGGAGATATAGATGATCGCAACGCCTCGCGCCTGCAAACGGGTGATCTGCTCAAAGAGCATTTCCACTTCACGGGCAGTGAGCATGGCCGTCGGCTCATCAAGAATCAGCACATGACAATCGCCGATCAGGTTGCGCGCGATCTCGACCATCTGCTGATGCCCGATCCCCAGTTCGCCCACCAAGGTATCCGGGTCAATGGCATCAAGACCAACCTGCGCCATGGCTTCGATGGCGGCCTTGCGCAATTGCTTGCGACTGATCCAGCCGCCGTTGCTGGGCAGGTTGTCGAGAAACAGGTTTTCCGCCACCGACAGGGTTGGCAGCAGATTGAGTTCTTGCATGACCATGCGCACGCCCAGCTCTTCAGCCTGGGTACGGCTGCCGGGGCGGTAGTCTTTGCCCTGGAACTGCATCTGGCCTGTGGTCGGCGTAACCAGACCACCAATGATCTTCGACAGCGTGCTTTTACCGGCACCATTCTCGCCGGTCAGCGCCAGCACTTCACCGCGCATCAGCGTCAAGTCGATGCCCGTGAGCACCGGCTGCGCATAGGTCTTACCGATACCGCTGACCGAGAGGACAGCGTTCGGGGCGGAAACTGACATAAAAACTCTCCATGCGCTCGTCCGGACGGACGAGCGCCGTTGTGTCGCCGGAAGACTTACTGGGTGACCAGCTCGACTGGCGTTTCGATCACGCCATTGGCGCCGCTGTCGACTTTTTCGCCCTTGAGGATTTTCAGCGCGGTCTCAATACCGAACACAGCCTGCTTGGCAGCGAACTGATCGGCCGTCGCCAGCACACGACCGTCCTTGAGCATCGGCTTGATCGCGTTGATATTGTCGTAACCGACCACTTGTACCTTGCCCGCCTTGCCGGCAGCGCGCACAGCGGAAACAGCGCCGACGGCCATGCTGTCGTTACCCGCCAAGAGCGCTTTCACATCCGGGTATTCGCTGAGAATCGAAGCAGCAACCTTGTTGCCCTTGTCGATTTCCCAGTCGCCCGATTGCAACGAGACCACCTTGATCTGCGCCGCGTCCATCGCATCCTTGAAGCCGGCGGTGCGCTGCTGGGCGTTGGTGGTGGTGGACACACCTTCGATGATGCCGACTTCGTCACCGGCCTTCAGTTGCTTGGCCAGGTACTCACCGACCAGACGCGCACCCTTGCGGTTGTCCGGCCCTACGAATGGCACACTGATATTTTTGCTTTTGACGATTTGCGGATCGAGCTGGTTGTCGATGTTGATCACGGTGATGCCGGCATCGACGGCTTTCTTGATCACCGGCACCATGGCCTTGGAATCGGACGGTGCGATGACCAGCGCGTTGACCTTGGCCAGAATCATCTGCTCGACGATGCGGGTCTGGCCGGCGGTATCGGTCTCGTCCTTGATGCCGTTGGAGATCAGGTCGAAATCAGCGGAGTGTTCTTTCTGGTACGCCTTGGCGCCATCTTCCATGGTCAGGAAGAATTCGTTGGCCAGGGATTTCATGACCAATGCGACTTTGGGTTTTTCCGGGGACTCGGCGAAGGCCGAAGAGACAGGTAGTGCGGCGGCTGCAGCAGCCAGCATAGCGACAGCAAGAAGACGTCCAGCGAATGGCAGCTTCATGGGTTCACTCCGATCTTATGATTATTGTGAGCAACGCTCGCGCTGGCGTAAGCTTCAGCGCTCTCTTCCGGCCAATAGTGTACCGGGGAAGCCGCGCAAACGTTTGCGTAGACCGAACTATGCGAATCCCGCTGACATTTGTCAACAATCAGAAATCATCGTTTTATTGCAGGGCGAATCGTCCGATTCGCCCTTCCCTGCTTAAGCCGTGGTGCTGACCAGGTTGCCGCTGGTTGAATCCTTGGACATTTCCTTGACCAGTGCCGCCGCGACTTCCATCAGCGCGCCGCTGGTTTGCGCGATCTGGCCCTGAACGGACATGACCGCCTGTGACTTGGCCTCGGGCGTCGGATAACTTGCCGCCTGCGCCGCCGCCAATTGCTGTTGCTGTTCTTGCAGTTGCTTCTGCAATTCCTGCATCCGCTTGAGCAGCATTTTGACGGTGATGCTCAGGCTATCGCCGCTGTCAGCATTACTCGCCTGGCTGGCTTCTTGCGCAGGCCCACCGGTTCTGACCTGGTTGCTTTGCTCTTTTTCAACGCCCAGCGCCTCTTCGGATGCGTCTGCTTCCGCCTGGTTCATTGCATTGATTGTCGCTGCGGTTTTACCGCCGATGGTGACTGCGCCGGGATGTGAAAAACCGATCGTCAGTGACATGTGAACTCCCTAAATAATCGTTTCCTTTAACACCCATCGGCCTGCTGACGGGTTTCTTTAGCAGAAAAGCCGAAACCGGCAAGCCGTTTCGTTCGCCAAGAGCTGTAGTCCTTTTCGGTGAACCGAACATGAAAGATCCCAATATTCGGAAACCCGGACAGGTGATCGGCCCAACCATTGGCCATTCCACAAAAACCTGATGCAAATCATGAATTTAAACATTTCTCTGAAGCAAAGTAGCGCTGGTACGGATCCTGCTCCCTAGCCTACACCCCGAGCATTCAGATCGGCTCAGGGCGCATCTAGATGAACCTGCATCAGCACCGTCTCACTACTAGAGAGAAAAATAATGAAATCTGCTTTCAACACTTTGGTACCGGGCGCTTTGGCCCTCCTCCTGCTCCTGCCCACCGCCCTTCAGGCAAAAGAAGTCGAAACCCAGACCAAACTCGCCAACGTCGTGGTACTTGCCACTGGCGGCACCATTGCCGGTGCCGGCGCCAGCGCAGCCAACAGCGCCACTTACCAGGCGGCCAAGGTTGGCATTGAACAACTGATTGCCGGTATCCCCGAGTTGAGCAAACTGGCAAACGTGCGTGGCGAACAAGTCATGCAGATCGCCTCGGAAAGCATCACCAACGACAACCTGCTGCAACTGGGTCGCCGCGTATCGGAACTGGCCGACAGCAAAGACGTCGATGGCATCGTCATCACCCACGGCACCGACACCCTGGAAGAAACCGCCTACTTCCTCAACCTGGTAGAGAAGACCGACAAGCCGATCATCGTCGTCGGCTCGATGCGTCCGGGCACCGCGATGTCGGCAGACGGCATGCTCAACCTGTACAACGCCGTCGCCGTCGCCAGCAGCAAAGAAGCGCACGGCAAAGGCGTGCTGGTGACCATGAATGACGAGATCCAGTCTGGTCGCGACGTGAGCAAAATGATCAACATCAAGACCGAGGCGTTCAAAAGTCCTTGGGGTCCGCTGGGCATGGTGGTCGAAGGCAAATCCTATTGGTTCCGCTTGCCAGCCAAGCGCCACACCATGGATTCGGAATTCGACATCAAGAACATCAAGAGCCTGCCTGACGTAGAAATCGCCTATTCCTACGGCAACGTTGATGACACCGCCTACAAAGCACTGGCCCAGGCCGGCGCCAAAGCCATCATCCATGCCGGTACCGGTAATGGTTCTGTTTCTTCGCGCGTAGTGCCGAGCCTGCAAGCCTTGCGTAAAGACGGCGTGCAGATCATCCGCTCGTCCCACGTGAACGCCGGTGGTTTCGTTCTGCGTAACGCCGAACAACCTGACGACAAATACGATTGGGTCGTCGCTCACGACCTGAACCCGCAAAAAGCTCGGATCCTGGCCATGGTCGCCCTGACCAAAACCAACGACAGCAAAGAGCTGCAACGGATGTTCTGGGAATATTGATTGGCCCTCGCCTGAGCCTTTCCGGAGCGGGCAACCTGCTCACCACTCGCCCGCGCGGCGGGTGGTGCTTCCGCCTACGCTGCGGGCGACTTTTTCGCACAAAATAATCGACCCGGCTTACACCAAAATCGCAAAAGCGCTGTCAGAGGATTTTCTTGAATTTTAAGCAGTTGCGAAAATGCTTACAGTTAAATACTGTATGCACGTACAGCTTAATAAGGATAACCTCGTGGCCACCTCCCCTGATGCTCCTGACGCTTACGAACGCATGGGTATGCGCGTTCAAAAAATCATCAATTCCCCTACCGCACAAAAAGCCAAAGCCGCCTTGATCTTCCGTCTGCCGGACGAGCCTGTGGATGCATGGGAGCAACTGTTCGAGGAAATCGACGAGAACGACAACGTCACACTCGCCTATCGCGACGATGGCGGCGTGCAGATTTTTTGGGTTGTGCCGAAGGAAGATTGATTCAATGAGTGTCCGCTGTTTTGCATTACTGTTGCTGTTCATCGCTTTTGGCGCCCAGGCTGGCGCTCCCCGCACCTTTACCGAGGCCAAGAAAGCCGCCTGGAAGCTGTACGCACCGCAGTCCACCGAGTTTTACTGCGGATGCAAATACACTGGCAACAAGGTGGACTTGAAGGCTTGCGGTTATGTACCACGCAAAAATGCCAAGCGCGCTTCGCGCATCGAATGGGAGCACATTGTCCCTGCGTGGGAATTCGGTCACCAGCGTCAATGCTGGCAGTCGGGCGGGCGCAAGAACTGCACACGCTACGACCCGAGTTATCAGAAAGCCGAAGCCGACCTGCACAACCTGGTACCGAGCATTGGCGAGGTCAACGGTGATCGCAGCAATTTCAGTTATGGCTGGCTGCCGGTGCAATCCGGTCAATATGGCTCGTGCCTGACTCAAGTCGACTTCAAGGCCAAGAAGGTCATGCCTCGCCCGTCGATTCGCGGCATGATCGCGCGCACCTATTTCTACATGAGCAAGCAGTACGGCTTGCGCCTGTCGAAACAGGATCGGCAGCTTTACGAAGCCTGGGACAAGACGTACCCGGTGCAAGACTGGGAACGCCAGCGTAATCAGAGCGTGGCGTGCGTCATGGGACACGGCAATGAATTTGTCGGCCCGGTGAACCTGAAAGCCTGCGGCTGACCCTCCAGCTCAAAGGAAAAGGCCTCGAACGTGATGTTCGAGGCCTTTTTTGTACCTAACTGCCAGCCTTGTTGTAGCGCCAGTAGCCCATCAGATTGAGTGACTCACGGGGGATACCGCATTCCTTGATCAGGTATTTGCGCAGACGCATGACCGCAGCACTTTCGCCGGCAATCCAGCCATAAAAACCTTCGGGGGCCGTGTTGGTGATCTCCCAGAGAATGTCTTTGTCGATATCGACTTCGGCGAGTTCGGCTGCTTGCCCGACCGATGAATCCTCTGCAGGCAAGAACGCCTGCTGCACCGCCTCGACCATCAGCGCGCCAGCCACTGCTTCTGGCCCCTGATCGCGAACCAGCCACTGCACCGCCAGCCCGGGCCAGTCTGGCACCGAGAGCATGTCTGCCAAACTATCGACTTCAAAGTACGCGTGAGTCTGGGGCGGCTCAGCCATGGCGGACAATTCTTCAAGAATACCCATCGCCGCCGGCAATGCCGTGGCATCGGCCACCAGCAAAACCTGTTTGAGTAGCTGTGGCGGTTTCCATTCGAACCCTCCGGCGTCCTGCGCGGAAAAACCGCTGCCGGGAGCAAGAATCTGCATCGACGCTCCCGGCTGCGCACGCAGCGCCCAGCGCGACGCGGGACCGGTCTCGCCATGCAGGACAAAATCGATGTCGACCTCGCCCAGATCAGCGCGTAAATGACGAATGGTGTACGTGCGCATTGCCGGTCGACGGCTCGCCAGCATTGAACGAAAACGCGCGTACCAGCCCTCCTCCTGCGCAAGGCTCGCAGGTGATCCATCTTCAGCAGGGAAGAACAGTTTGACGCGCTGGTCCGGCGCCCAAGTGGCCATGCCACCTATTGAAGGGTCGGCGAGCGTGATCCGCATCATGTGCGGACTCACCAGCGTCTTGCGGCGCAAAACCGCATTGAAAAGCTTATAGGGAGCGGCGGAGGCCATGCGGAGCTCCTTCGAGAAATCGTGATTGACTCGTATAAGACGAGTCGACTGCGATGTCCTTTAGGCCGCTCCGCTGAAAGTGCGGCTTACGGTGCGAGCGGATGCTCGACGATCACCGATTCGACGTTCTGCTTCTTGGCCTTCACCAATGCTGCATCCACCTCGACCTTGCGCGCTTGCGCGTCGGCCTGGGAGTTGAACGGACCAATCAGGATCCGCGTCTTGCCGCTACTGTCTTTGATCACGGTCGGCACGAACGCATGCTCGATCAACCAGCCACTCAGGTCGCTGACAGCCTGAGGTGTTTCGCCGCGCACTTCGAGGTCCCACTGCGCAGAAGATGCCGCCACAGGCGCGGCTGCGACTGTCGTTTTCGGCTTCTGCACGTCTACACTCTTGCCTTCACCACACCCTGCCAATGCCAGTGCCGCGAACATCCAGACCAATTTGCGCACAACGCTTTCCTCGAAAATCACAAAGCGGCGATCTTAACATTCATAAATACTTCGCGAGGCCCGCAAAATGGGCACAAAACAACGAGATTGATGATTGCAGCCTCTGTATAGTTACGCCCTGGGAATTAATGCCGCATCTGCGCGTCAGAAAGAGGCACCCAAACCGTGAGACTTCGCACTAATCTATACGTACCACCGACCTCTGCACTGTCTGAATCAGGTGCCCTACAAAGCAATCAAGGAGAAGACCATGCTGATACTCACCCGCAAAGTCGGTGAAAGCATAAATATTGGTGATGACATTACGATCACCATCCTCGGCGTAAGCGGTCAGCAAGTCCGTATCGGCATCAATGCTCCGAAAAACGTTGCCGTACACCGTGAAGAAATCTATCAGCGCATTCAGGCCGGCCTGACCGCCCCGGACAAGCCACAAACGCCCTGAACCGCATTGCAGTCAGTAGCCAGTTCGTTTGCTTTGCATAATGACTGGCTAGAGATACACGCGCCGTATTGCCATCCGCTCCCCAGCCCACTCGGCACGGCGCCTGACACATCCCATCGCTCTACTTCATTTGCTCCCTTCCTCTCCTGCAGCGCGATACTACCCGCGACTGCCCAGCCTGGCTGTCAGACATTTCCGAGAGCACACAGGGAATTGCTCCTTGTTAGCCGAACGTCACGCCGCGCGCCATGCCGGTGGCTGCAATCACCATCAATACCAACAGCAGCGCCTCGACGTGACTGATCCGTGCATACAGCTTTGCACGCGTGGTATCGAACGCCTTGCCTCGCGCCAATGCGATCCGCCATTTGACCAGCGTGATCATCGGCGCCAGCTCAATCAACAGAAGCAGCACGAACAACGTCATCTTCAAATGAAACAGCGGCTGGTGCAGATAGTAGTCAGCACCCTTTTCAAAGCCGCCAAAGGCGCGCATGCCACCAGTCACCAGCAGCACCAGCGCAGCAATCCCCCACAGATTATCGGCAAGCAAAACCCGCTTTGCTTCACCGACGCCAGCCGCCAGACGACTGAACGCCGTGCCACGGGTCAACACGGCCCAGAAGCCCAGTGCAAAAGCCAAGAGATGAATAGCGGCGAGAAACCAATGAACCAGCATCGACGAACTCCTTGAGAAAGCCGTGGAAAACGCCAGTCAGTAGTAGTCGAAAAAAACCGGTTTCGCCCGCACACAGCAGTGGGACTGGAAAGCTTCGCGCAGGAAGCAAGGAGACAGAGAAAGGGATTGGCCAAATCGCAGGCAAAAAAAATCCCAAGCAGCTGATGGAAGCTTGGGATTTAAAAATGCATAAACCGTGGTGGTGAACGCGGGGCAGATGTTACTGAACTTCACGATCAGCAACAACATTTTTTTGATCACCGGACGGTTAAAAATACCGGTAACCCCTTCAATATCCACACTTTTTAGACGGATCCAAAAAAGCACAGAACGCCATATCAGCAGGTCGTGTTATTTCGAAACACGCTAAGCGGTCAGGGTAACGAAAGATCGGAAGGATTGAGGCGAGCGCCTGGAGCAAGGCTTTGACAAATCGCAGACAACAAAAAAGGGCCCACCTTTCGGTGAGCCCTTCCAGACCGCCCAGCAGAGCGGATTTTGTTTGGTAGGCGCGATTGGACTCGAACCAACGACCCCCACCATGTCAAGGTCTGCTAGGAGCAAGCCTCAAGCCCTGCTGCTCATGGATTTCTCAGAACGCCCATTCACATCATGAGGCGTGAAAAAATGGCGAATTTTCGCTTACTCCCATCCGGCAACTGGATACTCAGGTACGAGTTAAGGGCAAATCCCCCCAGTCGAAAACCTCAGTACGAAAGCTGAAGCAGAATTATGGGCGAGACAGGTCGAGGCCTTGCAAAGTACCAGTTGTCAAGCCGGAAGCGACTCCACCGGTACAAGTGACAGCGTTGGTCGAGTTTTACTAACAGACTAGCCAGCGGTAACGTTACGGTATGGCTGTCATCATGGACCTACTGATGTGGAAATCCAACGAACCAAAGGCACGGCGATTGACACCGCCAAGGCAATACCAGACATCATAGTTGCCCATAAAAACTTGCTGTTTTCTTGCTGGAGACCCGCGAGGACAGAAGCGAGTAAAGGGAAGTTAACGCAGCGGTTTTCCTCCCCTGCTATCGTTGTATAGAACGCCACCTTACTACCATCGGCTTTGGTGTAACCGTATTTTTGTTCCATATGGTAATAGAGCCTGCCGAACACTATGTCACTGTCGACGTTCAATTCCCTAGCGATCATCCTGCAATCGATTGGCACGAAAATCTTGGACTTTCGGCCGTTTTCAACGTCTTTCTCAAGTGAGTGGTTCGCGAACTCCTCGTAGTACAGTTTATAGATGATATCGAGAACCTTCAGATCGGAAGGTGTCTTCATGCCGGACGTCCAGAATTTGGAACTGTGAGTTTACTCCATTGGTATCTCGTCATCGGGAAAACCCGTTAGCAGCGAGGTTGACTAGGATTTCCGCCCTACCATTCGAGGGACGTTCGTCATGCCGCATAACTCCGGGCTATACAAACTGACTTTGCTTCTACACAACCAGCAAGCCATATACTCGGCAATAGAGGAAATCACCAAATGGCGCGACTACGTCAATCGTAGGCCTAGATAACTAGTCCTTTTAGGAGATTGAGCGTGCCCACCCAAAATCTGAATGGGCTTAGATCCGCCGAAGCGGGGTTGGAAGCGCGTACTGTTTCTTAGCGCCGAAGTGCTTGAGCTAGCAAGCCGTTTGCACTTTTTGTCCATTCCGTCGGTTTTTCTTCGCTTACCGTCACCAAGGCCTCATAGGTGGTGATACTTGCTGTAGCGGCGGCTTCGTCTATGCATTTGCGTGCATAGCTGATAGCTGCGGCTTTGGTGGTCCCCGGTTGATACGTGGCGGTCCAAACGGTAGTCAGCTTGTGCTTATAGAAGTGCCTCTTCGCGAGTTCATCATTGAACTTGTCTCGGGCTGTTTTGCTGACCCCGTTGTCGAGATCAACCGTTACGAGTGCGTAGTACGACATGGCGAAATCCTCAGCGATCTTTGTTGGATTGGGATACGACAGAGCCCGCCAAGGCTTTCGTGTCGTCGCTGTATTTCTCGCTCTGAAGTACTCGCCCCGCCAAGGCCTCCATCTCAGCGCTCGTTTGCTTTCCTGTTTTCGTCTGGGCAAGCACCGAGGCAGCTAAACTCTTAGCGGTCGCTGACTTACCCGGGGCACGGAGGGTTTCGGAAGCCAGTTTGGCTGCCTTCGATGAGGATCGCTTTGTATTGCTAGACATGACAAATTACCTGTGCAGATAAGGATGGATTTGTCAGACCTAGGGAGGACCGGCTAGCAGAGAACCATTGACGACCTCGTCAATGTTTGGCTCAATGCAACCCCCCTAGGGCTAACGTAATCGCTACTGTTTAGCTTTAGTTGGTGCGGGTGGTTGTGATCTCAGTTGTCCAGACCGAACACAGCCACTCGCAGACTTTTCTAAGTACCTCAGTCGAGGTCAGCAGCTAACGACAAACCCTACATCTAGGGTTTTTTTATCGTCCGGATACAGCATATTGCGTTTTTAGGGGCGATTGCAACGTACTACCTGTGGATAACCCTGTCAGTAAACTGTGTCCGAAACGGCTGATTCGCTTGTAGGTCACGAACCTGCTGAGCTAAACCGTTTGTCACTGTTTTTAAATCAGGAAAAACCCTTCAGCAGATTTTAAGGGCGCAACCCTTATCACAAAAATCCAAAGTATTAATAGAGTCGACAACAAGTACCGAACTCGATTTCGTTTGCTTCATCTTCCGCTTTCTCAGATCGCCGTACACACGGTCCATCCACAACGTTTTCCCTATCACTCCTAGCTGCACTCCTCACTCAACATCCACTTCAACCGCTTTAGCCAACGATTCGGAGATTGCTTGCTGATACCGTTCGAGCAACGGGATTTGGCATGACCGTTTAGCCACATTCAAGCGCGCCTTCAATGCCTCCCCATCTGGATGACCGCACGCCAGAAGTCTCCCTACCCGCCCCATCGCACGATGATACTTCGGTTCGAGGACAGTCCAGTCGGATGTCGACTCGCTCATTACCTCTAACTCCCTGACCGCAGAACGGATACGTTTGCGTTCCAACTTGGTTAGGCCAGGAGAGCTATTAAAGACGCTCAATCCCGTCACCGTGATCGGCTGAAACGTGGCGTCATCGGCTTCAATACCCTGCCCACGGACGCGAATGTGGAGCTTTGTTCGCTTCTGATGACATCCTTTGGCAGCCAGCATTCCAGTTATTGTCGAGATAATATTAGTAAGATCATCCGATGACGGCTCATGACCACTAGAGATCGTGACGTCGTCAGCAAATCGAGAGTATCGAAAGCCTCGACCCAAAAGATCGTTCACGACCTTCGGCTCCACATCCCAGAAAACCAAGTTGGCGATGTAGCCGCTCGTACTAGCCCCTTGGGGCGTGCATCCCTCACGAGTGCATATAGATGACAACAAGACCGAAACACCCGCTCCGAAGCCAAATAGACCGCGAAACAACGCATCCACATGTTTTATCGATATGGATGGGTAGAAGTTCTTGATGTCTTGGAGGATGACGAATCTTGCCCCTGCGTGTATGGCCGCATTGCTATGAATGCTTCTTGGAGACTTACGGTCTCTGATGCCACCGTGCAAATATTGGGGAAATGTCGCGTTGCACAGTATTCTGTCAACGATTTTTCGCTGAACCCGCTTGAGCGGTTCGTGAGCATCGTAAGTGTCTCGCGTCTCGGGAGGTTTTCCCGGCTTGACCTTCTTCTCTTGAGGTACATGGCGGTACATTCGATCGGCACGGGCTGCAAGCCTTTCGAGCAATTGCTCACTTTCGCCAAGCGCTAGGGCCAATACCCGCAAACTATGGATTGGCTTGAAGGGGTAAGTTGGAGCATCCATATCCCAGTCCCTGAAACAAAAAAGGGCCGATACATAGATCGACCCTTCAGAATTCGAATGATGTGATTTGTTGCGTCATGAGCCTAATGCCTCAAGGATTTTGTTCACAACCTCGCAAACATAGTCCCAGCATTCCTGTCTGTTCTTCCAAGCTTCAATTAGCAATTGACGAATCAAGAAGCTCCGCAAATCACTAAGCAGCGCCTTCCGTTTTTCGTCCTTACCCTTCTTATCTTGGGAGGACTGACCATCTACTGTAACGCGGGTGTCTTGGTTATCGTGCTTTTGCAGCATAGTCCGAGGACGAGCCGCTTTCTTAAAACGCAACATGGTTGTAGCTCCTGGCCGGCGAAATTGCCGCCGCCAAAGCATTCCGGGCCGAATGGAACTACCAAGACACCACTACAAACCACAGTTCTGCTTATTGATATTGATTTATCAATATCGATAAGCCGTCGCCGCCGCAAACTTCGTCACCGAGGAATTCATCCGTCAACACATGCCGATAGCGCTAACCGCAAAGCTTTACGCAAACGAGGAACACTCCGCCAGCGCATAAGGCAAGCGCTAACGCGGAACGTCTCGATTACGTGCGGATCCAGCACAGGACACACACATAGGACGACCTAGGGGACTGAGTCGTTGCGGAGAGGTAGCTTTGAAGAACACCAAAGCTGATCGGTTACCCGACCACCAACTGCAAGCCCAGAGAATTTGACCATGTTTAAAGAGCACCTGGACGGTACGCCCAGCGAGTTCTTTATACCCCTAGCAAAGTCGGCTGGCAATCAATTATGTCGATGTGCCATTAAGGACTTATGAAAGCACGGGAGCCCCCCCCCAGCTCCAAGGACAGAGCATCAATCGAATCATCTTTCGACACGCCGACATGAAACTCTGTACAAATATACAGGCGCATATCAGAGCATTCGTTAGAGTGGGAATAGACGAAGGTAAAGATTTCACCCAAGAATTGATGCTCACACCGTTCACATTGCCCAGCGTGAACGAACCCTATATTTTGTGAACGTTCTGCAAGAATCCAAAACAACAAAAAAGGGCCCACCTTTCGGTGAGCCCTTCCAGACCGCCCAGCAGAGCGGATTTTGTTTGGTAGGCGCGATTGGACTCGAACCAACGACCCCCACCATGTCAAGGTGGTGCTCTAACCAACTGAGCTACGTGCCTGCTGTGAGGCGGCATTCTACGGAATTCCGGAGGGGTGTCAACACCTTTTTTTCACCTAACCCTATGAATATGCAAAATATTTAATTTCGGGCCGGTAGATAAGATTTTTCCGGTGGCTGGCGGAGGTTTTTCAACTCGGGTAGGATCGGCGCACTCGTAAAATATATTAAACAGAGGCTGCAGGATGGCGAACACCCCTTACCCAGAGTCTTATTACGCTGCGTCGGCCAATGCCGTACCGCCACGTCCGACCTTGCAGGATGATGTGGAGACGGATGTCTGTGTGATCGGCGCCGGGTACACCGGGCTGTCCTCGGCGCTGTTTCTGCTGGAAAATGGTTTTCGCGTCACGGTACTGGAAGCGGCGAAGGTCGGTTTCGGTGCGTCGGGGCGCAATGGCGGGCAGATCGTCAACAGCTATAGCCGCGACATCGACGTCATCGAGCGCACAGTCGGCCCCAAGCAGGCGCAACTGCTCGGGCAGATGGCCTTCGAAGGCGGTCGGATCATTCGTGAGCGCGTGGCCAAGTACAACATCCAGTGTGACCTGAAGGACGGCGGCGTGTTCGCCGCCCTCTCCACCAAGCAGATGGGTCACCTGGAATCGCAGAAGCGCCTGTGGGAGCGCTTCGGCCACACGCAACTGGAACTGCTCGACCAGCGCCGCATTCGCGAAGTGGTCGCCTGCGATCAGTACGTCGGCGGCATGCTCGACATGAGCGGTGGTCACATCCACCCGCTGAACCTGGCGCTCGGTGAAGCCGCTGCGGTGGAGTCCCTCGGCGGCACGATCTATGAGCAATCGCCGGCCGTGCGCATCGAGCGCGGTGCCAACCCGGTGGTGCACACGCCACAAGGCAAGGTCAGGGCCAAGTTCATCATCGTCGCCGGCAACGCCTACCTCGGTAATCTGGTGCCGGAATTGGCGGCCAAATCGATGCCGTGCGGCACTCAGGTGATCACTACCGAACCGCTGGGCGATGAGCTGGCGAAAACTCTCTTGCCGCAGGATTACTGCGTCGAGGACTGCAACTACCTGCTCGACTACTACCGCCTGACGGGCGACAAGCGCCTGATCTTCGGCGGCGGTGTGGTTTATGGCGCGCGGGACCCGGCGAACATCGAAGCGATCATCCGCCCGAAAATGCTCAAGGCCTTTCCACAACTGAAAGACGTGAAGATTGATTACGCGTGGACGGGCAATTTCCTGCTGACCCTGTCGCGCCTGCCGCAGGTCGGGCGCCTTGGCGACAACATTTATTACTCGCAGGGCTGCAGCGGCCACGGCGTGACGTACACACATCTGGCCGGCAAGGTACTGGCTGAAGCGTTGCGCGGTCAGGCTGAGCGTTTTGATGCGTTTGCCGATCTGCCGCACTATCCGTTCCCGGGCGGGCAGTTGCTGCGCACGCCGTTTGCGGCATTGGGTGCGTGGTATTACGGGTTGCGTGACAAGCTGGGGTTCTGATCAGTTTTCTTGACTGGCAAACAACTGTGGCGAGGGAGCTTGCTCCCTCGCCACAAATATTTGCAAAATCCAGATCAGAGCTGGTCTCGGGCGATCCCGCTACGAATCCGCAAGATATCCGCCAGCACCGCCAAAGCGATCTCCGCCGGTGTCTTGCTGCCCAGGTTAAGCCCGATCGGCGCATGAATCCGCGCCAGTTCGATCTCCCCCAGCCCACCAATCCTGCGCAGGCGCTCGAAACGTTTCTGCGAGGTCTGCTGCGAGCCCATGACGCCGATGTAAAACGCCTCGGTGCGCACCGCTTCCATCATTGCCAGGTCGTCGATACGCGGATCATGGGTCAATGCTACCACCGCGGTATCGCGGTGACAGCCGCCATCGGCGATAAACACTGACGGCAATTGCCGACGAATCTCCACGCCATTCAGCACCACGCCTTCGAGCACTTCGTCGCGCGGATCGCAAAGAATCACTTCAAAACCAAGACCGACCGCAAACTCGGCACAGGCTTGCGCCACGCTGGAATAGCCCGCCAGCAGCAAGCGCTGCGCGGCACCGATGCGAATCCGCACCCGGTCGATCTCGCGCTCGATGCGCGCGCCCTGCTCGCGATCCGCGAACAGACTGCGCGCACCGCTGGCCAGATCGACCTCGCGAATCAAACGGCGCTGGCCGAGCAACGCCGATTCAAGCTCACGCAGATGCGCCTGCACCTCGCAGTCGGCGTCAAATTTCTCTACCAGTACGTCGAGAATGCCGCCACAGGGCAGGCTGACCCGCGAGCGCGGATCATCACCTTCGCCGTAACGCACCACATTGACCGCATCGAGAAACGCCCCCTCAGCGACGCGCTCGAGAAAGTCTTCCTCGACGCAACCACCGGACAGCGACCCGATCCACTGGCCGCTATCGTTCACCGCCAGCAGCGAACCCGGCGCACGCGGCGCCGAGCCGTAAGTGGTCAGCACCGTACAGAGCCAAATGCGCTGCCCCGCCACCGACCACTCCAGTGCCCGCCGCACAACCTGTAGATCGAGATGCTGCATGTCAGTGCGCCTTGTGCTCGACGGCCGGAGCGTCAGCCTGCAGCTTCTGCACGTCGCTGACCGCAAGTTCAGCCGATTGACCGCCCCAGCCTTGACGCAGGTAGTTCAGCAGATCGGTCAGTTGCTCAGCGCTAAGCTTGTCGGCGAAACCTGGCATTGGCTGCATGTGTTCGAACCCGGCGAATTTCTGCTCGCCGATGCCGTCCTCGATCACCCGCAGCAGGTTGCGCGGATCTTCCAGACGCAGCGTGGTGTTGCCGCGCATGGCTACGGCGATGTGCGGCTTGCCTTCGCTACCGGCAGCATGGCAACCGGCGCAGACGTTCAAATATTCCTGACGGCCGCGCTGGGCGCTCGGGCTCAGTTTGTCCAGCGACACTTCAGTCAGCTCTTTCGCCGCGGGCGGCTTGTCGCCAAGCAGGAACGTCGCCATCGCCGTCAGATCCTGATCGTTCAGGCCCTGGGTGCTGTTGTGAAACACCGGGAACATCTCGTTGAACATCGTGCCCTGGGCGCTCATGCCGTGCTTGAGGAACGTGCTCAGGTCCTGCTGATTCCAGCCGCGAGCCGCCAGATCGGTGGCGAGCAGGCTCGGTGCCAGATAACCGTTGAGGATGCCGCCGGTCAGGCGCTTGTCCAATTGCATCGCGCCCGGCAGACCGCGTGGCGTGTGGCATTCGCCGCAGTGACCGAGCACTTCGACCATGTACTGGCCGCGCTTCCAGGCTTCGCTTTTGCCTTCGGCAGATTCCAGCTTCAAGGCCTTGCCGTACAGCATGTTCCAGCCGATCAGACCCGGACGCACGTTGAACGGAAAACTCAGGCTGGTGACCGGCGCGGCGCGCTCGATCGGCTCGATGGTTTTCAGGTACGCATGAATCGCGTCCGAGTCTTCCCGCGGCACCAAGTGATACGAGGTGTAGGGCATCGCCGGATACAGATTGGCGCCGTCGCGACGCTTGCCTTCGGTCAGCGCAGCGAAGAATTCGTCATCGCTGTACAAGCCGATGCCGTGCTCTTTGCTCGGGGTGATGTTGGTACCGTAGATCGTGCCGAATGGCGAGACGATCGGCAGCCCGCCAGCAAACGGCGCGCCGCCCGGTGCGGTGTGGCACGCCATGCAGTCGGCCGCGCGGGCGAGGTATTCGCCACGCTTGACCTGATCATCCGCGTGAGCAAACAACACCGGCGCAGCCAGCCCGACCGCCAGGGTCAGGCGGGTCAATAGATGCTTCATGCTCAACCCTCCTTGACCAGGCCGAGATCGGTCAGCACGTTGCGCGTGGCGTTGTAGTAACGCACGTACCCGGTGCAACGGCAGACGTGATGGCCGAGGCTGTCCTCGATGACTTTTTCCAGCTGGCTTTTGACGATCGGCTGACGCTGCAGCTTCTCCACCAGCACCGTCGCGGCGTTGACGAAACCCGGCGCGCAGTAGCTGCACTGGAAGGCGAATTCGTCGACGAAACGCTGCTGGATCGGGTTCAGCTCGGTGACCTGACCGCTCTCATCACGCTTGGCGTGACTTTCGATGGTGCGGACTTTTTTGCCTTCGAAGTAATGCGCGCCGGTGATGCAGGTGCGCACTTCTTCGCTGGTGCCGTCCGGGTTGTCGACGATCACCACGCAGGCGTGGCAGATACCCTGGCCGCAGCCCAGACGCGAACCGGTGAGGTTCTTGTATTCGTGCAGATAGTCGATCATCGGCAGGTCATCAGGGATGTCCACCGGGCCGACGGATTGACCATTGAGGGTCAGTTGAAGCGGACGGTTAGCCATTGAGGGCCTCCTTGATGCGCGCAGCAGTGATTGGCAGATCGCGAACACGTTTACCGATGGCGTGTGCCACCGCGTTACCGATGGCACCGACCACCGGGATCATCACCACTTCAGCGATGCCTTTGGACGGATCGCTTGGTGACAGCGGCGGCAGAATCTCCGCAGTCTGCTTCCACACCGCGACGTGACGGGCCATCGGCAGGCGATAACGGTTGAAGTTCCAGTCACCCTCCCCCGGTCCGCCTTCGTACAGCGGCATCTCTTCCATCAATGCGTGACCGATGCCCATCGCGATCCCGCCTTCAAGCTGGCCCTTGACCAGTTCTTCGACCAGCACCCGACCGCACTCAACCCACGAATGGTGGTTGAGCACTTCGACTTCCGCCGAGCCTTTATTGACCTTCAACTCGACCAATGTCGCGACCGGGCTGTAGTAAGTCACCGCGGCGTTGTTCAACTGAACCACCGGGTAGTTGATGCTCTGGCGATCCAGCAGGTGGAAACCCGCCGTGTTCATCAGCGCCTTCTTCGCCTTCGGCGCACCATCGCCGTACTTCACCGCCAGACCGTCGAGCGGCAGACGCTCGCGCACACCGTCGATGCTGTATTCGGCCTCGGCCCAGCTCCAGCGGTTGAACGCGTGAACGGTGGCGCCGGTGACCAGACCACGCTCGTGAGCGCGCTTGGCCAGCTCTTCAAAACTCAACGGCTGCATGCCGTTGGCAGTGAGTTTGCCGTCGACCCAATGCGCATCTTCACGACGCACCACGTAAGGGTTGGCTTGACCGCCGTAAGGGCCCTGACGCCAGATTTCCATAGCCGCCGGCCACAAGCCGTTGTTGAACAGCACGCGCGCCGCTTCACGGGTGGCGTGGCTGAAGTAGTAAGCCGAGTTGGTCGCGGACGATGCCGAGGCCAGCTTGCCGACCCAGCGCGGGTTGCGCAGCAGGTTGTCCTGCTCGGCCTGACTCATGATGTAAGGGTTGCCGCTGGTGATCAGCTGCATTTCCTGCCATTCGGTTTCGCCGGTCTTCACCTCATGCGCCGGACTGCCAAGGAAATCGGCCACCACCAGCGCTTGCGAAGTGGACATGCCGGTGCCGATTTCGATACCGATGTGGCGCAGGGTGATGCGACCTTCAGCGGTGAACTCGATGCTGGCCATCGGCGCTTCGGAACCGGTGCCGAAGTCTTTCTGGCAAATGGCGAAACCCACGCCGTACCAGTTGTCCGGGTCGGCGGCTTCGCGCTGTTTCTTGATCGCGTCGCGGTTTTTCCAGACTTCGTGCACCGAGGCCTTGTCGAGAATTTCGTGCAGGCGCAGAGCACCCGCCGGGATCGCGCCCTGGGTGTTTTTCATCCCCGAACGCAAGGCGTTCTTGCGACGCAGATCAATCGCGTCAACGCCGAGACGATTGGCGATCTCGTCGACCATCATTTCGGTCGAGGCCATGCTTTGCAGGGTGCCGTAACCGCGCATCGACCCCGCCTCAACACCGCGCGAATGGTAAGCGGTGACCTGCAGGTCATTCTGCGGCATGTAGTAGATCGACTGCGCGGCCGTAGCACCCACCGCCGCCACCGACGGGCTGTAGTTGATGCGACCGCCACCATCGACGCTCATTTCAGCGCGGAAAATCTTGAAGCTGTAGTCGTTCTTGTCCACCGCCAGTTGATAGCGGATGTCGAACGGATGGCGCTTGATGCCGCTCTGGAACTGCTCGTAGCGGTCATTCGCCAGACGGATCGGCACACCGGCACCGTACAGCGCCGCGAGGGCCGCGTAGTAGACAAAGATGTTGTGGTCTTTGGAACCGTAGCCCACGGTGTAACCCGGGTGCATGTTCAGATTGGCCAGGCCGAAGCGCGACGGCGCGATCATTTTCGCGGTCTCGGTCGCCGCTTCCAGCGGGCACTGAGTGGCGACCACGAAGTGCAGGGTCTTGGTTTTCGGGTCGTACCAGCCGTTGCCGTTGTCCGGCTCCATGGCGGCCGGTTCGATCGACGGGGTCTTGTAGCGCTCGTCGAACACCAGCCAGTTGTCTGGCGGGGTATCGATCTGTTTTTTCATGCGATCGGCGTAGAACAGACCGCGCTCAGTCAGGTTGCCGTGCAGGTTCGGCTGGGAATTCCACACCGGCCGACGGTTTTTCAGCATCGGGAACAGGATCGAGTCTTTCAGGCTGGCGAATTCGTCTTCGTCGGCCGAGGTCGGACCGCCCACGCGCACGTAGCGGAAGCTGCCATAAGGGTCGCCTTCGTAGTACGGCACTTGTGCACCGTAACGAATCGCCTTGTCATTGAATTTGAGTTTGTTCTTGGCCTGGCGGAAACGCTCGAAATCGTTCCAGATCAGGATTGCTACCGGGTGACCGATGAACATCGGCACTTTGCCTTCCGGCAGCAAGGGGTCCGGCGCGTGCTCTTCCGGGAAGACGATGCCGTCCTTGTCCAGATCGGCGGCGGTGACGATGCGGTCAGGTTGCAAGTCGGCACCGAGCCACGACAGGTCGTAGCCAGCGTAGATACGGTCGGCCTTGATGGTTTTCAGCAGCATGGCGTGGCCCTGTTGCTCAGGCCAGCCCGGCATGTCCTTGGAGCGAATGTCGCGGGCAAATACTTTGCTGCCGCAAACTTTGGACAGCGCATCATTACGTTGACGCGCCTTGCCGTTGTTGCCGAGCCACTTCTCGGACGGCACGGTGACGCTGGTTTCCATCAAGGCAGCCAGCGCCTGGCTGCTGAGCGGCGTGAGCGTGACGCTCACACCCGCCACCAGCCCGCCCTGGAGGAACGAGCGCCGGGATATATCACGGTTGGACATGGATCATCCTCTGGGCGGTTATGTGTCCGCCCTTCTGGTTATCTACTGGGAATCTCGAGTCTTGCAGAAGCCCTTCTTGGCGAAACAAAGGGCGTGTTGACAGTGCAAAGCTGACCGAAAGGTTAACTTTAAAGGTTTCCGCGCTCGCAGCAAACAACCAGTTACAAAAATTTGACTAAAGAATCAAAAAATCAATGCGACGTGGCACCGCAGCAGATCGCAGGGCATATCGACACCCCTTGTGGGAGCGAGCCTGCTCGCGAAAGCGTTCTTCCAGCCAATACTGATTTTTAACGTGCCGACGCCTTCGCGAGCAGGCTCGCTCCCACAGGGATTTGCGCTGGATTGAGGAGGGAGGAAGAGAGGAAAGCCAAATTTCAGACACAAAAAACCCCGGTCTTTCGACCAGGGTCTTTGCTATCGATTCCGAAACAACCAGCGGTTGCTTTCGGTGTTTCAAGGCGTTCAGTGGTCCTTGAAACAGATATGGCGCAGCGGACGGGACTCGAACCCGCGACCCCCGGCGTGACAGGCCGGTATTCTAACCGACTGAACTACCGCTGCGTATCGCTTTGAGCTTGCGCTCAATTAACTCGTTTTGACTGAAAGCTTCGGTGCTTTTCAATCGCGAACCAGACAATGTCTGACTCGTAAAATATGGCGCAGCGGACGGGACTCGAACCCGCGACCCCCGGCGTGCCAGGCCGGTATTCTAACCGACTGAACTACCGCTGCGCGTCGGTGGAGGCACTTTCAGCCTACCTCTTGCTTTCGCAAGTTTCTCGGGAGTGGTGGGTGATGACGGGATCGAACCGCCGACATTCTGCTTGTAAGGCAGACGCTCTCCCAGCTGAGCTAATCACCCGTTTGCATCTCCGAGGCCGCGAAATTTACGCAGGTAGCGAACCTAAGTCAATAGCAGGATTGAAGTTTTTCTGAAAAAGACGAAATTGTTTCCATCCTGCAAGACTGCATTCGCGAGCAAACCCGCACCCAAAGGGAAACGCATTCCTCATGTGGGAGCGGGCTTGCCCGCGAAGACGTCAGTTCATTCAACGCAAATTCAGTAGAAAAAGGCGATCTACTCGCTGTAGATCATCTTTTTCGTCATGCCACCATCCACGACGAATTCCTGCCCGGTCACAAACCCGGCATTGCGCGACAGCAACCACGCCACCATCGCCGCCACATCCTCGACCGTCCCTACCCTGCCCGCCGGATGCTGCGCATGATCGGCATCGGCCAGCGGCTCAGCTCGACGCGCAGAAGGATCCCGAGCATCGATCCAGCCGGGACTGACCGCGTTGACCCGAATCTCCGGCCCAAGACTGATCGCCAACGCATGAGTCAGCGCCAACAACCCGCCCTTGCTCGCCGCATACGCCTCGGAATCTGCCTCCGACTGCCGCGCACGGGTCGAGGCCAGATTGACGATCGAACCGTTGTGCGCGCGCAGATACGGCGCACAGTGCTTGGCCAGCAGCATTGGCCCGCTGAGATTCACCGCCAGCACCCGATTCCAGTACGCCAGATCCAGACTTTCCAGGGTGATGTTGTGCGGATCAGCCACCGCCGCGTTGCACACCAACGCATCGAGACGACCGAATTGCCCAAGCACTTCAGCAACACCCAATGCCACCTGACTTTCGTCCGCCACATCCATGGCAATGAACCAGGCATTCTCGCCCAGCACCTTCGCCACTTTCGAACCGCGTGCGCGATCGAGATCGGTCAGCACCACTTGCCAGCCTTCGCTGATCAGCCAGGCCGCAATGCCCAGACCGATGCCACGCGCGGCGCCGGTGACCAGCGCCACGCGGCCATGGGTACCCGCCGTCGGCGTCGACAACTCGATCACAACGCCGCCAGACCGCGCGACAGGTCGGCCTGCAGGTCCGCCACGTCTTCCAGACCGACCGCAATGCGGATCAGGCTGTCACGAATCCCCGCCGCCTCACGCTCCTGCGGCGCCAGACGGCCGTGGGAGGTGGTGCTCGGATGGGTGATGGTGGTTTTGCTGTCACCAAGGTTGGCAGTGATCGAGATCAAGCGGGTGGCATCGATAAAGCGCCATGCGCCCTCTTTGCCGCCCTTGACCTCGAAACTGACTACCGCACCGAAGCCCTTCTGCTGACGCTGGGCCAGTTCGTGCTGCGGATGACTCTTGAGACCGGCGTAATGCACCTTCTCGATGCCTTCCTGCTGCTCCAGCCATTCGGCCAGTTGCTGAGCGTTGGCGCAGTGCGCCTTCATCCGTAGATTCAGGGTTTCCAGACCCTTGAGGAAGATCCACGCGTTAAACGGGCTCAGGGTCGGCCCGGCGGTGCGCAGGAAGCCTACGACTTCTTTCATCTGTTCGCTGCGACCGGCTACCACACCGCCCATGCAGCGGCCCTGGCCGTCGATGAACTTGGTCGCCGAGTGCACGACAATGTCCGCACCGAGTTTCAGCGGCTGCTGCAGCGCAGGCGTGCAGAAGCAGTTGTCGACCACCAGCATCGCGCCTTTGGCGTGAGCGATTTCCGCCAGCGCGGTGATATCCACCAGCTCGGCCAACGGATTGGACGGCGACTCGACGAATAGCAGCTTGGTGTTCGGCTTGATCGCCGCATCCCAACCTGACAGATCGGCCAGCGGCACATAGTCGACTTGCACACCGAAACGCTTGAAGTACTTTTCGAACAGGCTGATGGTCGAACCGAACACACTGCGCGACACCAGCACGTGATCGCCGGCGCTGCACAGGCTCATCACCACCGCCATGATCGCGGCCATGCCCGTGGCAGTGGCGACCGCTTGCTCGGCGCCCTCCAGCGCAGCAATACGTTCCTCGAACGCGCGCACAGTCGGGTTGGTGTAACGCGAGTAAACGTTGCCCGGCACTTCCCCGGCAAAGCGCGCGGCCGCGTCGGCGGCGGTGCGGAACACATAGCTGGAAGTGAAGAACATCGGATCACCGTGTTCGCCTTCCGGCGTACGGTGCTGACCGGCACGTACGGCCAGGGTATCGAACGCTACGCCTTCGAGGTCGCTGTCCAGCCGACCGGCATCCCATTCCTGACTCATGCTGTCACTCCTTGCCCTGTTCTGAATAAATGAAAGTCTTTTGCCAGATACAAAACCGGCCCCTCAGGGCCGGCAGAAACTCAGTTGTTGTACAGATCGATGATCGCACTGACCGCCTGGGTCTTGACCTTGGAGGCGTCGTTGCGTGCCTGCTCGATCTTGTCCAGGTAAGCCTCGTCGACGTCGCCGGTGACGTACTTGCCGTCGAACACCGCGCAATCGAAGTTTTCGATCTTGATCTTGCCGCCACCGACCGCTTCGATCAAGTCAGGCAAGTCCTGATAGATCAGCCAATCTGCGCCGATCAGATCCGCCACGTCCTGAGTCGAACGGTTGTGTGCGATCAGTTCGTGAGCGCTCGGCATGTCGATGCCGTAAACGTTCGGGAAGCGTACGGCCGGGGCCGCCGAGCAGAAGTAGACGTTTTTCGCGCCGGCTTCGCGGGCCATCTGAATGATCTGCTTGCAGGTGGTGCCGCGCACGATCGAGTCGTCGACCAGCATCACGTTCTTGCCGCGGAATTCCAGCTCGATGGCGTTGAGCTTCTGGCGAACCGACTTCTTGCGCGCCGCCTGGCCCGGCATGATGAAGGTCCGGCCGATGTAACGGTTCTTGACGAAACCTTCGCGGAATTTCACGCCCAGATGGTTCGCCAGCTCCAGCGCGGCGGTGCGGCTGGTGTCCGGAATCGGGATGACCACGTCGATGTCGTGCTCCGGACGCTCGCGCAGGATCTTCTCGGCGAGTTTCTCGCCCATGCGCAGACGCGCCTTGTAAACCGACACGCCGTCGATAATCGAATCCGGACGCGCCAGGTAAACGTGTTCGAAGATGCACGGGGTCAGGGACGGGTTGGTCGCGCACTGACGGGTGTGCAGCTTGCCGTCTTCAGTGATGTAGACCGCTTCGCCCGGGGCCAGATCGCGGATCAGGGTGAAACCGAGCACGTCCAGCGACACGCTTTCGGAAGCGATCATGTACTCGACGCCTTCGTCGGTGTGACGCTGGCCAAACACGATCGGACGGATGCCGTGCGGATCACGGAAACCGACGATGCCGTAACCGGTGATCATCGCTACCACCGCGTAACCGCCGACGCAACGGTTGTGCACGTCGGTCACGGCGGCAAACACGTCTTCTTCGGTCGGCTGCAGCTTGCCGCGCTGGGCCAGCTCATGGGCGAACACGTTGAGCAGCACTTCCGAGTCGGAACTGGTGTTGACGTGTCGCAGGTCGGATTCGTAGATTTCCTTGGCCAACTGTTCAACGTTGGTCAGGTTGCCGTTGTGCGCCAGGGTGATGCCGTAAGGCGAGTTGACGTAAAACGGCTGCGCTTCGGCCGAGGTCGAGCTGCCGGCAGTCGGGTAACGGACGTGGCCGATCCCCATGTGGCCGACCAGGCGCTGCATGTGACGCTGGTGAAACACGTCACGCACCAGACCATTGTCCTTGCGCAAGAACAACCGGCCATCATGGCTGGTCACGATACCGGCAGCGTCCTGGCCGCGGTGCTGGAGCACGGTTAGCGCGTCATACAGCGCCTGATTGACGTTCGACTTACCGACGATACCGACGATGCCACACATGCGACGCAACCCCTACTTAATGGATCTGAACTGAACAACACTCACTGAGGCGTTTTGGCCGACGGCAAGAGTTGCTCCTTGAACGGAATATCAGCGGGTACGCTGATTCCGCTGGCAAGCCACTGACTGCTCCACCCGAGAATCAGGTTTTTGGACCAGTCGGCGACCAATAGAAACTTTGGCACGAGCTGTGATTCTTTCCACCACCCGTCCTGCTGTACCGGCCCCAGGCTCAACAGCCCGACTGCCACGACCACCAGCAACACGCCACGCGCCGCGCCGAAGGCCATGCCCAGGAATCGGTCGGTGCCAGACAACCCGGTCACGCGCACCAACTCGCCGATAAGATAATTGATCATTGCGCCCACGATCAGTGTGGCGACAAACATGATGGCACAGCCCGCGATCACGCGAGCCGATGGGGTTTCGATGTATCCGGCGAGGTACTCGGACAGTGAGCCACCGAACATCCAGGCAACCGCTCCTGCGATGATCCAAGTCACCAGCGATAATGCTTCCTTGACGAAGCCGCGGCTCAAACTGATCAAAGCGGAGATGGCGATGATTGCAACGATCGCCCAGTCAACCAGGGTAAATGGCACAGTGCAGCCTACAGACGGATAAGGCGGCGCATTTTAGCAGAGCGCACCGCTGTCGGTAAGCTGCGATTTTCAGTGCATTTCAATCGAATCGATAGATCCTAGCCGCGCTCGGGCTGAAAGCGCACGACAAAACCCTTGAGGTTCTGCTGACGGCTCAACACATCCCGCAGGCGATCAGCCTCGGCACGTTCGATCAGCGGCCCGACGAACACCCGATTCTTGCCATCGGCGGAACGGATGTAAGCGTTGTAGCCTTGGCTGCGCAGGGTTTTCTGCAGCGATTCCGCGCCCTCTCGGCTCGACAGGCTGGCCAGTTGCACCGACCAGCTGACCGACAGACCGTTCGCATCGACCCGGCTTTGCGCGGTGTCAGGTTTGGTCGCAGCCGCAGCAATCGGCTGAGCCGGTGCCGGAGCAGGTTTGGCAACGGGCGCAGGCGCAACCGGTTTGGCTGCCGGAGCCGGGGTCGGCGCGGGTGCCGGTGCAGGTGCTGCGGCAATCGGCATCGACGGCGCCGATTGCTCGGCCACTTCGTCATCGCTCGGTACCGGCTCCTGCGGCAGCGCTTGCGGCTCAGGCACGGCCACCGGCTCGAGCTGCACTTGCGGCACAGCCGGCGCTTGCGGTGCAGATGGCGCCTCGACTGTCACTTGACGTTGCTCGTCCTGGCGGGAAAACAGCATCGGCAGGAAAATCACCGCCAGTGCCACCAGCACCAGGGCGCCAACCATGCGCTGCTTGTACGCTTTATCCAGCAAAGCCATTTGCCGCTTCCTCCGTGGAGCGCCGGGCCAGCCATTCAAGGGCCTCGGCGACACAATAAAATGATCCGAACAACAGAATCTCGTCGTCACTGGTGGCCGCTGCGCACTGCCCTTCCAGCGCCGCCGCGACACTGTCATAGGACGTGACGGATGCGCCAAGGTTCTGCAACCCGGCGTGCAATTCGCTGACCGGGCGCGAACGCGGCGAATCCAGCGGCGCGACCGCCCAATGCTGGACACTAGCATTCAATTCGCCGACAACACCATCCAGATCCTTGTCGGCCAGCAAGCCGAACACCGCCAGACGTTTGCCCGCCAGAGGCCGACTGGCCAGACGCCGCGCCAGATACTCCGCCGCGTGCGGGTTGTGTCCCACATCCAGCAGCAGGTTCAGGCGCTTGCTATTGAAGTCAAAGGAGCGACGATCCAGACGCCCGACCACGCGAGTCGCCTGCAAGGCTGCAACGATCTGCGACGCATCCCAAGGCAGACCGAGCAACAGATACGCCTGCAAGGCCAGCGCAGCGTTTTCCATCGGCAGATCGAGCAACGGCAAATCATGCAGTTCGACCTGCAGGCCTTGCGCATCGGTACCGCGCCATTGCCAATGCTGGTCAGTGACACCCAGGTCGAAATCACGCCCACGCAGGAAAAACGGACACGCCAATTCGCGCGCCTTGTCGAGCAACGGTTGCGGAGGATTCAGGTCACCACACAAGGCAGGTTTGCCCTGACGGAAAATCCCGGCCTTCTCGAAAGCCACGGATTCACGGGTGTTACCCAGGTATTCGGCATGATCAACGCCAATGCTGGTGACCAGCGCGACATCGGCATCTACCACATTGACCGTATCCAGACGCCCGCCCAGACCGACTTCCAGCACCACAGCGTCAAGTTTTGCCTGTTGAAACAGCCAGAACGCCGCCAGGGTGCCCATTTCGAAGTAAGTCAGGGAAGTGTCGCCTCGCCCGGCCTCGACTGCAGCGAAGGCCTCGCACAGCTGTGCGTCAGTGGCTTCGACGCCATTGAGCTGCACCCGCTCGTTGTAACGCAGCAGGTGCGGAGAATTGTAGACACCCACGCTCAGGCCCTGCGCCCGTAGCAATGAAGCCACGAAAGCGCAGGTCGAACCCTTGCCGTTGGTGCCGGTGACCGTGATCACCCGAGGCGCCGGCTGGCCCAGTCCCATGCGGGACGCTACCTGTTGCGAACGCTCCAGCCCCATGTCGATGGCCGATGGATGCAACTGTTCAAGGTAGGCGAGCCATTCGCCAAGGGTACGTTCGGTCATACGTTGGCAGGCACCGGTGGAACGACGATTGGCTCGACAGGAGCGGCGACATAGGTCGGTGTCGGCTGGCCGGTCAGCTGCGCCAGCAGATTACCCAGGCGTGGACGCAGTTCACGACGATCGATGATCAGGTCGATTGCGCCATGCTCCAGCAGGAACTCGCTGCGCTGGAAGCCTTCCGGCAGTTTTTCCCGCACGGTCTGCTCGATCACGCGCGGACCGGCGAAGCCGATCAGGGCTTTTGGCTCACCGACGATCACGTCGCCGAGCATCGCCAGACTGGCAGAAACACCGCCGTAGACCGGATCGGTCAGCACAGAGATGAACGGAATGCCTTCTTCACGCAGACGCGCCAGTACGGCCGACGTCTTGGCCATCTGCATCAGCGAGATCAGCGCTTCCTGCATGCGCGCACCACCGGAGGCGGCGAAGCAGATCATCGGGCAACGGTTTTCCAGGGCGTAGTTGGCGGCGCGCACGAAGCGCTCACCGACGATGGCACCCATGGAACCGCCCATGAAGTTGAATTCGAACGCCGAGACCACCACCGGCATGCCCAGCAAGGTGCCGCTGACGGAGATCAGCGCGTCCTTTTCGCCGGTCTGCTTCTGTGCAGCGACCAGACGGTCCTTGTACTTCTTGCCGTCGCGGAATTTCAGACGGTCAACCGGCTCCAGGTCTGCGCCCAGCTCGTTGCGGCCTTCGGCATCCAGGAAGATGTCGATACGCGCCCGTGCGCCGATGCGCATGTGGTGGTTGCACTTGGGGCAAACATCCAGGGTCTTTTCCAGCTCAGGGCGATACAGCACAGCCTCGCAGGACGGGCATTTGTGCCACAGACCTTCAGGCACCGAGCTCTTCTTGACCTCCGACCGCATGATCGAAGGGATCAGTTTGTCTACCAACCAGTTGCTCATGCTTTCTTTCTCCAGTACCGGCGGCCCGAACGCTCTGGTTCGCAGCCCCGCGTATGCCCTTCAGCTAAATTCATGTGTGTGGCGATGGTTGGTGGAACGCCGCGGTCAGCGCGAAACATGACCTGCGTGCAACTCCAGAAACCCTCAGCCTCGCCTGCTTTGTGCAAGTGCATTGATGGACGGCGGCAGACTGCCAGCCGTCACATCGAAGTAGACGCTCCCTGCGAGCTGCTGCGTACGGCATTGATGAACGCGCGGATCTTCGCAGGATCCTTGATGCCCTTGCTCGCCTCTACCCCGCCGCTGACATCGACGGCGTACGGTTTGACCCGGGCCACAGCGTCGGCGACGTTTTCCGGGGTCAGGCCACCCGCCAGGATCAGCGGCTTGCTCAATTGCCGCGGAATCAATGACCAGTCGAACGCCTCACCGGTTCCGCCGGGCACACCTTCGACGTAGGTGTCGAGCAGCACACCGCTGGCACTCGGATAAACATCGACGGCAGCCGCGATGTCGTCGCCGGCCTTGACCCGCAATGCCTTGATGTACGGACGATGCCAGCCTTCGCACTCTTCAGCGGTCTCGTCGCCATGGAACTGCAACAGATCCAGCGGCACGGCATCGAGGATTTCCCCCAATTCACAGCGACTGGCGTTGACGAACAAGCCCACCGTCGTCACGAAGGGCGGCAAAGCCTGAATGATCGCCCTTGCCTGCTGCACGCTCACTGCGCGCGGACTCTTTGCATAAAACACGAAACCGATCGCATCCGCCCCGGCCTCGACCGCTGCCAACGCATCCTCTATGCGGGTAATCCCGCAAATCTTGCTGCGAACGGCTGACATGTCGATAAAAACCTCAAGGTAAAAACCGGGAAAGTCCCGGATGGTAACAAAAGCGTCGGGAGGCGTCAGCCGTCAAGGTCCGAGAAACCCGTAAGGAAATGTGGCCCGATGAAACGCTCGGGCAGCGGGAACTCGTCGTGATACTCGACCTGTACCAGATACAACCCATACGGATGCGCTGTCACGCCACCGGAGCGCCGCTCCCGGCTCTCCAGCACTTCCTTCATCCACTCCACCGGGCGCTCGCCGGCACCGATGGTCATCAGCACACCGGCGATGTTGCGCACCATGTGGTGCAGGAACGCATTGGCACGGATATCGAGCACGATCATCTTGCCGTGCCGGGTCACGCGCAGGTGATGCATCTTCTTGATCGGCGACTTGGCCTGGCACTGGCCGGCACGGAACGCACTGAAATCGTGGGTGCCAATCAGATATTGCGCAGCTTGCGCCATGCGCTCGACGTCGAGCGGGCGGTGGTTCCAGGTGATCTCTTCATTGAGATGCGCCGGACGAATCTGATCGTTGTAGATCACATAGCGGTAACGTCGGGCGATGGCTTTGAACCGCGCATGAAAATGCGCCGGCATCACCCGCGCCCAACTGACACTGATGTCGTGGGGCAGATTGATATTGGCGCCCATCACCCAGGCTTTCAGCGAACGATCGACCGGCGTGTCGAAGTGCACCACCTGCCCGCACGCATGCACCCCGGCATCGGTGCGACCGGCGCACTGCAGCGAAATCGGCGAATTGGCGACTTTCGACAAGGCTTTTTCAAGCTCTTCCTGCACCGTGGCCACGCCGGTCAACTGACGCTGCCAGCCGCTGTAGCGCGAGCCTTTGTACTCGACGCCCAGTGCCACGCGGTAAAAGCCTTCGGGTGCCATTTCGGCGGCCGGGTTATCTATGTTTGCCAAGGTGGGACAGCCTGCTGATGTACAAAGGCGGGCATTATAAGGCTGTGGGTCGGGGATGCCAGTTTCAAGATCAAAAGATCGCAGCCTTCGGCAGCTCCTACATGAGATTACGTTCCTCTGTAGGAGCTGCCGAAGGCTGCGATCTTTTGATATTAAAAAGCAAACAAAAACGGCAGCCTTGATCGGGCTGCCGTTTTTGCTTTACCGCTGACTCAAGCCAGGTGCGAAAGCATTTCCTTGGCCTCGCCCCGCTGCTTCTCGTCACCTTCGGTCAACACCTCGTTGAGGATGTCGCGCGCGCCGTCATTGTCGCCCATGTCGATGTAGGCCTGGGCCAGATCGAGTTTGGTGGCGGCTTCGTCGGTGCCGGCGAGGAAGTCGAAGTCGTCTGCGCCCAGTTCATCGCCCATGGCCGCGTCGGCTTCGGTGAAGGTCGGCTCGGCGATGCTCTGCGACAGACGATCCAGCTCGGCGTTGACGTCATCCAGCTCTGCCGCGAAGGCATCCGGTTCGGCCGGGTTGGTGTCCATTTCGTCGGCCAGCGACAGATCGAAATCGGCGGGCAGCTCCAGATCGTCCTGTGGCACTTCGCTGGCGACCACAGGCTCGGCCGGCGACAGGTCTTTCACGCCTTCGTCCAGATCCAGCAGGAAGTCATCGTCCGCCAGGTCAGCCATCGGGGCTGGCGCAGGCTCGGCACCGAGGTCCAGATCGAGGTCGAAATCCGACAAGTCGTCGAGGTTCTCTTTGATTTCGGTCTGCTGTTGCAGCACCGACTCAAAGCTCAGATCGTCGTCAGCCGGGAATTCGTCCAGCTCCACCGGGGCTTCAGGTGCGACGACAGGCGCAGGCTCAACCGGGGTGATGTTGTCGAGGTCGTCCAGACTCAGATCGAACGCGCTGTCCAGATCGTCTGCCGCAGGCTCAGGTGCAGGCGCCTCTGGCTCGTCAAGCAGCAGCTCCTTGACGTATTGCGCATCGAGTTCGGCAGCGGCCGCCGCTGAAGCCAGACCCGCAACCGCGACTACAGCCATGGCCGGGAAGCGTTTTTTCAGCTCTTCGACCTTGGCGAAGTTGTCGCCATTGGCCACCAGCTGGCGCTCCTGACCGACGAACGCATCGCGGTCACCCTGTTGACCATAAACTTCCATCAGTTTCAGCCGCAGATCACTGCGTTGCGGTTCAAGACTGACGCCCTCTTCCAGCAGCGCGGCAGCCTGATTCAAGCGACCGGCATTGATATGCGACTGAGCCTTGTCCAGCACGTCATCGGAACGCTCGGCGGCCGGCGCGACCAATGGCGCGGCAATCGGCTCGGCCATCACCACCGGAGCCACTACCGCAGCAGGCGCTGGCGCAGATGCCGGGGTGTTGAGCTTGACGCTGGCGGCAGGTGTTTCCAGACCTTCGAAGCTGCTTTCCGGCAGATCCTGCTCGGCAGAGAACTCCTGCTCTTCAGCCAACGCGCGGGCCATGCGCAGGTGTTTCTCGGCTTCCTGCTGGGCTTTGCGGCGACGGGCCAGCAGCAACAGCAGAAGCAGCAGCACCACCGCACCGCCGCCGATCAGCCCCAGCAGGATCGGATTGGTCAGCAGTTCATTGAAGGTTTTGTCTTCATCGACTACCGGTTTTGGCGCAACCACTGGCGCCTCGGCAGGCGTGTCGACCGGTGGCGCAATCGCCGATTCCGGGGTAGGTGCGGCCTCCGCCGGCGTCGCTGGCGGCGTTGCGGCCAGTTCGGCGGTGATCGCCGGTACGGCAGCGGTGGCGGCTGGCGCAGTGCCCGGACCCTCGGCCTGCATCTTCGCCAGTTGATTGTTTTTCAGCTCGATCAGGCGCTGCAGCTTGTCCAGCTGACTTTGCAGATCAACCATGCGGCTTTTCAGTTCTTCGTTGTCACGACGGGTCGTGTCGAGGCTTTCCTGAGTCACCGCCAGTTTGTTGCTCAAGGCCTTGGCATCGCCGGCCGGGCCTTTGCCCCGCGCCTTGGCACTTTCGGCGGAGACCAGGCTCAAGTTGTCTTTGGAATTCTGGCCGGTGCCGGCGTTGCTGCGACCACGCTTGGTTGCGTCGAGTTGCTGCTGGCCGGTACCCGGCTTGGCCACATAGCGACGGCCCTGACGCCAGGCTTCGTTCTGCGCGGCAACTTCGGCAATCGCCTTGGACTGTGGCAGCGCGGTGCTTTCCACCGAGTCCGGCAGGCGCAGCACCTGACCGGTTTTCAGCCGGTTGATGTTGCCATCGATGAACGCATCCGGATTCAGCGCCTGAATCGCCAGCATGGTTTGCTGCACGGAGCCGCCGGTGCGCGCCTTCGCGGCGATCTCCCACAAGGTATCGCGCGGCGTGGTGGTGTACTGATTCGGGTGCGTGGCGCCGGTGGTCGGTGCGGTGATGGTCTGCGACGGCGCCGGTTGCGCGGCGGCGTCAGCGGTCTGTGGCGAGAATTTCGACGGATCCAGCAGCACACTGTAATCGCGCAGCAGACGGCCATTCGGCCACATCACCTGCACGAGGAATTTCACCATCGGTTCCGACAGCGGCTTGCTCGACGTCACGCGCAGCACGCTCTTGCCGCTGGCGTTGAGCACCGGGGTGAACGTCAGGTCGTTGAGGAAGGCCTGGCGATCAACACCGGCCTTGGCGAAATCTTCGGGTGAAGCCAGGCTCGGCACCACTTCGGCAGCGGTGAGATCCTTGACGTCGAGCAACTCGATCTCGGCCACCAGCGGCTGGTTCAGGGTCGACTTCAGGGTCAGCTCCCCGAGCCCGAGGGCATGCGCCATACCGGAGGACAGCGCCGAGGCGGCCGCTATTGCTAACACCAGTTTGCGAACTTGAACCATAGCCTCATCCTTTGTTTGAACGTTCCTCGGCCAGCGAGAAGATGTTGATTGCCGCTGCCGTAAGGCATTGCGCGCGACGACGACACAAGCCGCGCGCGATCATTTCTTTGATGCCCCGGAAAGTCCCGGAGGGTGACACGTTATCAAGTGCTCCGGGCAAGCATAGCGCTCACCTAGAATCAGTCGACAAATTGTTGCCAAGTATCTTTTACAGCAGGTCTTTTATCAACAATTCAGCAACCTGCACAGCGTTGAGGGCCGCACCTTTGCGTACGTTATCTGACGTCAGCCACAGATTAAGTTCCGCCGGGTCGTCGACACCGGCGCGCACACGGCCAACATAGACAACGTCCTGCCCCACCGCGTCACCCACCGCTGTCGGGTAATCGCCGGCTTCAACCAGCTCGATGCCGGGTGCGTCTTCCAGTGCGGCGTTGACCTTTTCCAGGTCGACCGCGCTCGCTGACTGCAAGGTCACGCTATAGCTATCGCCAAAAAACACCGGGGCTTGAACGCAAGTAGCGGAAATCTTTAATAAAGGCTGCGCCAACACCTGACGCAGCTCGCGCACCAGGCGCTTTTCCAGCAGCGTGTGGCCTTGAGCGTCCGGCGTACCGACCTGGGCCAGCAGGTTGAAGGCCATCTGCCGATCGAAGAAGGTCGGCTCCAGCGGACGCATGTTCAGCAACTCGGCGGTCTGCCGCGCCAGCTCGGTCACAGCTTCGCGACCTTGGGCGGATACGGCCAGATTGGCGGTGACGTTGACGTATTGCAGGTCGAGCAAATCGAGCAGCGGCGCCAGCACCACGGCAAGCGTCGTCGCCGACGGGCTTGGGCTGCTGATCTGGAACGGCGCGCTCAGACCGGCGATGACCTCGGCGTTGGCTTCCGGCACCACTTGCGGCGCCTGCTCGGCCGGCAATGCGCCGGACAGGTCGATCAGCGAGCAACCGGCCGCGTGGGCACGCGCCGCGTAGCTCAGGGAAACGGCAGCGCCAGCGGCGAAGAACACCAGTTTGACCTTGCTGAAATCGAACTCGTCGACTTCCCGCACGCGCACGTTCTTGTTGCGAAACAGCACCGAGCTGCCAGCGGATTCGCTGCTGGCCAGCAGGTGCAGGTTACCGACCGGAAAGTCGCGCTCTTCGAGAATCTGTACGAGGGTTTCGCCGACAGTACCGGTGGCGCCGACGACGGCAATATCAAGGGTCTGGGTCATGGTTCTACCTCTGGCGAAACGGGGGGAGCGGCACTTTACCGGGTGACTGGCGGTTCGGCAATTTAGAGCAAAAGATCGCAGCCTTCGGCAGCTCCTACAGGAGTTGCGTGTGAACCCGATTCTGTAGGAGCTGCCGAAGGCTGCGATCTTTTAAAATGCCATAAAAAAACCCGCACCTCTCACAAGGCACGGGTTCTTTCATTACATCAAGCGATCAACGCTCAAGCAGGATCCGCAGCATGCGACGCAGCGGTTCGGCCGCGCCCCACAGCAGTTGGTCGCCGACGGTGAAGGCACCGACGAATTGCGAGCCCATGTTCAGCTTGCGCAGACGACCCACCGGGACGTTCAGGGTGCCGGTGACCTTGGTCGGACTCAGCTCCTGCATGCTGATGTCGCGGTTGTTCGGTACCAGTTTGACCCAAGGGTTGTGCTGGCTGATCAGCCCTTCGATGTCGGCGATCGGCACGTCTTTGTTCAGCTTGATGGTCAGCGCCTGGCTGTGGCAACGCATGGCGCCGATGCGCACGCAGATACCGTCGACCGGGATCGGGCTCTTGAAGCGGCCAAGGATCTTGTTGGTCTCGGCCTGGGCCTTCCACTCTTCACGGCTCTGGCCGTTCGGCAGTTCCTTGTCGATCCACGGGATCAGGCTGCCGGCCAGCGGTACGCCGAAGTTCTCGGTCGGGTACGCGTCGCTGCGCATGGCTTCGGCCACACGACGGTCGATGTCGAGGATCGCGCTGGCCGGGTCGGCCAGTTGATCGGCGACAGCGGCGTGGGTCGCGCCCATCTGCTTGATCAGTTCACGCATGTTCTGCGCGCCGGCACCGGAGGCCGCCTGATACGTCATGGCGCTCATCCACTCGACCAGACCGGCCTCGAACAGACCGCCCAGGCCCATCAGCATCAGGCTGACGGTGCAGTTGCCGCCGATGTAGTTCTTGGTGCCCGCATCCAGCTGCTGGTCGATGACCTTGCGATTGACCGGGTCGAGAATGATCACGGCGTCATCGTTCATGCGCAGGCTGGACGCCGCGTCGATCCAGTAACCCTGCCAGCCGGCTTCGCGCAGCTTCGGGAACACTTCGCTGGTGTAGTCGCCGCCCTGGCAGGTCAGGATCACGTCGAGGGTTTTCAGCTCTTCAATGCTGTAAGCGTCCTTGAGCGGAGCAATGTCCTTGCCCACGGACGGGCCTTGGCCACCGACATTGGAAGTGGTGAAAAACACCGGCTCGATAAGATCGAAATCCTGCTCTTCCAGCATCCGCTGCATGAGCACGGAACCGACCATGCCGCGCCAACCGATCAGACCTACACGTTTCATCGCAACTACACCTTCTTGAAAAGTGGGCCGCTGCTTTGTATTGAATTTCGCAGCGGGCCCGAGAGATTACAGATTCCGCAGCGCGGCGACTACTGCGTCACCCATTTCCTGCGTTCCGACTTTGGTACAACCGGCCGAATAGATGTCACCGGTACGCAAGCCTTGATCCAGCACCACGCTGACGGCTTTCTCGATGGCATCGGCCGCGTCGTGCAGATTGAAGCTGTAACGCAGCATCATCGACACCGACAGAATGGTCGCCAACGGGTTGGCAATGCCTTTGCCGGCGATGTCCGGCGCCGAACCGTGGCAAGGCTCGTACATGCCCTTGTTGTTCGAATCCAGCGAAGCCGACGGCAGCATGCCGATCGATCCGGTAAGCATCGAGGCTTCGTCGGAGAGAATGTCGCCGAACATGTTGTCGGTGACGATCACGTCGAACTGCTTCGGTGCGCGCACCAGTTGCATGGCGGCGTTGTCGACGTACATGTGGCTCAGTTCGACTTCAGGGTAATCCTTGGCGACCTGCTCGACCACTTCACGCCACAGTTGGCTGGACGCCAGCACGTTGGCCTTGTCCACCGAGCACAGCTTCTTGCCGCGAACCATGGCCATGTCGAAACCGACGCGGGCGATACGGCGGATCTCGCTCTCGCTGTACGGCAGGGTGTCGTAGGACTGACGCTCGCCGTTTTCCAGGGTGCGGGTGCCGCGTGGCGCGCCGAAGTAGATGCCGCCGGTCAGCTCACGGACGATCAGGATGTCCAGACCGGCCACGATTTCCGGCTTCAGGCTCGAAGCGTCGGCCAGTTGCGGGTAGAGGATCGCCGGACGCAGGTTGCCGAACAGGCCCAGTTGCGCACGAATCTTCAGCAGGCCGCGCTCAGGGCGGATGTCGCGCTCGATGGCGTCCCATTTCGGACCGCCCACGGCGCCCAGCAGGACGGCGTCGGCAGCACGGGCGCGGTCGAGGGTTTCGTCGGCCAGTGGCACGCCGTGCTTGTCGATGGCGGCACCACCGATCACATCATGACTCAGCTCGAAGCCCAGGCTGTACTTGTCGTTGGCCAGCTCCAGCACCTTGACCGCTTCGGCCATGATTTCCGGACCAATACCGTCACCTGGGAGAATCAGAATCTGCTTGCTCATGCTTTCCTCATGTCATCAGTCGGTGCGCCACTCAGGGCGCGCCCGGAAAAATTCTTATCGCTCAGCCATCAATACGATTACATCTGTACTGAACGAGCCGTCGGCATCAATCTCAAAATATTCGCGCACTTCGTTGCCCATCGACTGCTGCAACTGGCGGATCGCCCCGCGCATCACCTCGGGCGTGCGCATGCGCTCGACCCAGCTGCTGTACTCCAGACGCAGACGCTGACGCGTGGTGCTGCGGGTATGCAGCCCGGCCTCGCTGACCTGACGCAGCCACTCGCCGGCAGAATAATCGCGCACATGGCTGGTGTCGCGCAGCACTTCAACGCTCTGCAGATAGGTGTCGAACAACGGGCTGCCCGGTGACAACACGTCAACGAACGCCGCCACACCACCCGGTTTCAGCACCCGACGCACTTCACGCAGGGCCACGCCGAGGTCGCTCCAATGGTGCGCCGAATAACGGCTGAACACGAAATCGAATTCGCCATCGGCAAACGGCAGGCGCTCGGCGGCGCCGTTGACCGTGGAGATGTTGGCAAAACCGCGATCAACCGCTGCGGCGGCGACCACATCGAGCATTTGCTGCGACAAGTCGTAGGCCACCACTTCCTTGACCAGCGGCGCCACATGAAAACTCACATGACCGGCGCCGCAACCCAGGTCCAGCAGCCGGGCTTCGCCCTGCCCGGCCAGTTCAGCCTGTAGCAGCGCGAACTCGGTGCCTTGAGCGTGAACAGCGCTGCTCAGGTAGGCGGCGGCCTGTTCACCGAATTGCTTTTGTACAACCTGACTGTGCTGGGCGGTGCTGGTCATAGTCACTTCCTGGCATTTGTGTTGTTTGGGCCGGCCTCTTCGCGAGCAAGCCCGCTCCCACAGGGGAATGCATTTCAAATGTGGGAGCGAGCTTGCTCGCGAAGGGGCCAGCCCTGACTACATCAATCTTATGCGTCGCGGAACAACCAAGGCTGGCTCACACGATGCTTGGCCTCGAACGCGGCAATCGCATCGCCGTCCTGCAAGGTCAGGCCGATATCATCCAGACCATTGAGCAGGCAATGCTTGCGGAACGCGTCGATCTCGAAGTGGTACACCTTGCCGTTCGGGCTGGTCACGGTCTGCTCGTGCAGATCGATCTGCAACTGATAGCCCGGCTCGGCCTCGACCTGCTTGAACAGTTCATCAACTTCAGCGTCGCTCAGAATGATCGGCAGCAAGCCGTTCTTGAAGCTGTTGTTAAAGAAGATGTCGGCGTAGCTCGGCGCGATGATGCTGCGGAAACCGTATTCTTCCAGCGCCCACGGGGCGTGTTCACGGCTGGAGCCGCAACCGAAGTTCTCACGGGCCAGCAACACGCTGGCGCCTTGATAGCGCTCGGCATTGAGCACGAAATCCTTGTTCAACGGGCGCTTGGAGTTGTCCTGGTACGGCTGGCCGACATCCAGGTAACGCCACTCGTCGAACAGGTTCGGGCCGAAACCGGTGCGCTTGATCGACTTCAAAAACTGCTTGGGAATGATCTGGTCGGTGTCGACGTTGGCACGATCCAGAGGCGCGACAAGACCAGTGTGCTGGGTAAAAGCTTTCATGCTGCGCTCTCCTTCAGATCAATTCACGAACGTCGATGAAACGACCGTTCACCGCCGCCGCAGCGGCCATGGCCGGGCTCACGAGGTGGGTACGACCACCGGCGCCCTGACGGCCTTCGAAGTTACGGTTGGAGGTCGAGGCGCAATGCTCGCCGGACTCCAAACGGTCCGGGTTCATCGCCAGGCACATCGAGCAACCCGGCTCACGCCACTCAAAACCGGCTTCGAGGAAGATCTTGTCGAGACCTTCGGCTTCCGCCTGCGCCTTCACCAGACCCGAGCCCGGTACGACGATTGCCTGCTTGATCGTCGAAGCGACTTTGCGACCCTTGGCGATCACGGCCGCAGCGCGCAAGTCTTCGATGCGCGAGTTGGTGCAGGAGCCGATGAACACGCGATCCAGCTGAATGTCGGTGATCGCCTGATTGGCGCTCAAACCCATGTATTTCAAGGCGCGGACGATCGAATCGCGCTTGACCAGATCCATCTCTTTGGCCGGATCCGGCACGTTCTGATCAACGGCCAGCACCATTTCAGGCGAAGTGCCCCAGCTGACTTGCGGCTTGATCTGCGCAGCGTCGAGTTCAACTACGGTGTCGAACTTGGCATCAGCGTCGGAGACCAGGTCTTTCCAGGCTTCAACCGCCTGATCCCACTGCGCACCTTTCGGCGCGAACGGACGGCCCTTGACGTACTCGACGGTCTTTTCATCCGCTGCCACCAGACCCACGCGGGCGCCGGCTTCGATGGACATGTTGCAGATGGTCATGCGGCCTTCGACGGACAGATCACGAATCGCGCTGCCGGCGAATTCGATGGCATGGCCGTTACCGCCGGCGGTGCCGATCTTGCCGATCACCGCGAGGACGATGTCCTTGGCCGTCACGCCGAACGGCAACTGGCCTTCGACGCGTACCAGCATGTTTTTCATCTTCTTGGCGACCAGGCACTGGGTGGCGAGCACGTGCTCGACCTCGGAAGTGCCGATCCCGTGCGCCAAGGCACCGAAGGCACCGTGGGTCGAGGTGTGCGAGTCGCCGCAGACCACGGTCATGCCCGGCAAGGTTGCGCCCTGCTCCGGGCTGATCACGTGGACGATGCCCTGACGGATGTCGTTCATCTTGAACTCGACGATGCCGTACTCATCACAGTTGTCATCGAGGGTCTGAACCTGCAAACGCGAGACCTGGTCGGCAATCGCGGCGATGCCGCCCTTGCGCTCCGGTGTGGTCGGTACGTTGTGGTCCGGGGTCGCGATGTTGGCATCGATGCGCCACGGCTTGCGCCCGGCCAGACGCAGGCCTTCGAAGGCTTGCGGCGAGGTCACTTCGTGGATGATGTGACGGTCGATGTAGATCAGCGCCGAGCCATCGTCGCGCTGCTTGACCAAATGCGAATCCCAGAGCTTGTCGTAGAGCGTTTTGCCGGCCATCAGACGGTTCCTCATCAGCTTGTTTCTATGCCCTGGGCTTATCAATAACCCTTTGGCTTGTGAGGCCGATCCTATGGGGTTACATTAAATAACTCAAATTCATATTTTTTATGCTTTGGATAACCAACTGGAATACGAACCATGGATCTGGCCAACCTCAATGCGTTTATCGCCATTGCCGAGACCGGCAGCTTCTCCGGCGCCGGGGAACGCCTGCATCTGACCCAACCGGCGATCAGCAAACGCATCGCCGGGCTGGAACAACAATTGAACGTGCGACTGTTCGACCGCCTGGGTCGTGAAGTCGGCCTCACCGAAGCCGGCCGCGCCCTGTTGCCCCGGGCTTACCAGATTCTCAACGTGCTGGATGATACCCGCCGCGCCCTGACCAACCTGACCGGCGAAGTCAGCGGCCGCCTGACCCTGGCCACCAGTCACCACATCGGTTTGCACCGTTTGCCGCCACTCTTGAGGGAATTCACCCGCCGCTACCCACAAGTGGCGCTGGATATTCAGTTCCTCGATTCGGAAGTGGCCTACGAGGAAATTCTCCACGGCCGCGCCGAGCTGGCGGTAATCACTCTGGCCCCGGAGCCGCACACGCTGGTCAAAGCCACGCCGGTGTGGGACGACCCGCTGGATTTCGTGGTAGCGCCGGAGCATTCGCTGATCAGCAATGGCGCCGTGAGCCTGGCGGACGTTGCCGGTCATCCGGCAGTTTTTCCCGGCGGCAACACCTTTACTCATCACATTGTCCAACGCTTGTTCGAAGCCCAAGGGCTGACGCCGAACATCGCCATGAGCACCAACTACCTGGAAACCATCAAGATGATGGTGTCCATTGGACTGGCCTGGAGTGTTCTGCCCCGTACCATGCTTGACGAACAGGTGGCGCGCATACCTTTGCCGGGCATACAGCTCAGTCGCCAGCTAGGCTATATCGTGCACACCGAACGGACGCTGTCGAATGCGGCAAGGGCTTTCATGGCCTTGCTGGATGCGCAAATCGATCTGCCAGGGACTCCCGGCTAACTTGTGCTACTCCTATAGAGCCGCTGTCCCTGTGCCTAACGCCACCATCAGCTCAAGGCCTGTTAACAATGCCGAAATCTGTTGACCGAATTCCGCCGATGCCGCGTATTCAGGCCATTGATCCGCGACGTTCCGAGCAGAGCTGGGAGAGTGCGCCGCAACTGCTCGCCGCACTCAACGGCGCCCGGCTCGGCGCCTGGTATTGGGACATCGAGCGTGGTCAGATCAGCTGGTCACGGGGCACTCAGGCGCTGTTCGGCTTCGATCCACGTCAACCGTTGCCCCAGGATCTGGAATATCTCGACCTGCTGCCGCCCGAAGACCGGGCGAAAACCGTGCGCGCCTTCCACGCGGTGATTGCCGGCGCGCCGCTGGAACAGGCGATGCACCACCGTATCCGCTGGCCCGACGGCAGCCTGCACTGGCTGGAAATCAGCGGCAGCCTGCTGCCGGACAAAAACGGCCGTCCCCGAATGATCGGGGTGATTCGCGAAATCACCCACCAGCGTCAACGCGAGCAGGCCCTGAGCAGCTCGGAGAAACGTTTCGCCACACTCTTTCATCTTTGCCCGAACATGGTGCTGCTGACGCGCCAGGAAGACGGCCTGATCAGCGAGGCCAACCAGTATTTCGAAAGCTTGTTCGGTTGGCCGGTGCAGAGCGCCATTGGCCGCACCACTCTGGAGCTGGGCCTGTGGGTACACCCCGAACAACGTGCCGAACTGGTGAAAAAGACCAAGGCCAAAGGCGAACTGGTCAGCATGGAAGTGCAGTTTCGCGCCAGCAACGGACAGATTCATGACGGCATTCTCAGCGCGCAGAAGGTCGAGCTCGAAGGCCAGCCGTATCTGCTCAGCACGTTCCTCGACACCACCGAGCGCAAAGCCGCCGAACACGCCTTGAAAGACAGTCAGGAACGCCTTGATCTGGCGCTGGATTCGGCGCAGCTCGGCACCTGGGACTGGCACATTCCCAGCGGCATGCTCTACGGCTCGGCGCGGGCCGCGCAGTTGCACGGGCTGGAACCGATCCCGTTTCACGAGTCATTCGAAGAGTTTTTCGAAGGCGTGCCCGGTGAGGAGCGCGACAGCATGCGCGACGCCTACCGCAGCCTGCGCGAGGGCCCGGCCGGCAACTATCAGCTGACTTATCGCGTGCAACTGCCCGACGGCAGCTCACGTTATCTGGAAAGCCGCGCCCGCCTCTACCGCGACGAGAACGGCGCGCCGCTGCGCATGGCCGGGACCTTGCTGGACATCACCGATCAGGTCGAGCGCGAGCAACGCCTGGTGGCCTCGGAAGAGAAATTCGCCACGCTGTTTCAGGTCAGTCCGGACCCGATTTGCGTCACCCGTCAGGACAGCGGCGAGTTCATCGAAATCAACAACAGCTTCACCCAGACCTTCGGCTGGAGCGCCGCCGACGTGATCGGGCGCACCGCCGAGGACATCGGCCTGTGGGACGCCTCGGCAAAGAGCCTGCAACGCATCGAACGCGTCATCCGCGAACAGGGCCTGAGCAATGTCGCGATCATCGTCCAGCACAAGGACGGCCAGTCGCTGACGTGTGTGATTTCCAGTCGGCAGATCAGCGTCGGCAATCAGCCGTGCATCGTCACCACCCTGCGCGACATCACTCAACAGCAACGCTCCGAGGCCGCACTCAAGGCCAGCGAAGAGAAATTCGCCAAGGCGTTCCACTCCAGCCCCGACGCGATCACCATCACCGAGCGCGACACCGGGCGCTATCTGGAGGTCAACGACGGTTTTTGCCGCCTGACCGGCTATCGCGCCGACGAGGTGGTGGGCAAGACCGTGTATCAGATCGGCATCTGGGCCGAAGAGAAACAACGCTCGGCGCTGCTCGCCGAACTGCAGATCAAGGGTCGCGTGCATCATCAGGAAATGCTCGGACGCAACAAGCGCGGCGAGTTGCTGACGGTGGAGGTGTCGATCGAACCGATCACCCTCAACGAAACCGCGTGCCTGCTGCTGACCGCGCGCGACGTCAGCCTGCTGAAAAATGCCGAGGCGCAGATCCGCCACCTGGCCTATCACGACCCGCTCACCAATCTGCCCAACCGCGCCTTGCTGATGGATCGCCTGAGCCAGCAGATTGCCCTGCTCAAGCGCCACAACCTGCGCGGTGCACTGCTGTTCCTCGACCTCGATCACTTCAAGCACATCAACGACTCGCTGGGTCATCCGGTCGGCGATACGGTGCTGAAAATCATCACCGCGCGGCTTGAAGCCAGCGTGCGCATGGAGGACACGGTGGCGCGTCTCGGCGGCGATGAATTCGTGGTACTGCTCAGCGGCCTCGAAGGCACGCGCAACGAGGTCAGCGCGCAAGTGCGAGAACTGGCCGACACCATTCGCGAGCTGCTGTCGGAGCCGATGTTCCTCGACGGCCAGCGCCTGCAAGTGACACCGAGTATCGGCGTGGCGCTGATTCCCGACCACGGCTCGACCCCGACCGACCTGCTCAAGCGCGCCGACATTGCGCTGTACCGGGCCAAGGACTCCGGGCGCAACACCACGCAGATGTACCACAACACCATGCAGAAAGCGGCCAGCGAACGGCTGCGCATGGAGACTGACTTGCGTCTGGCGCTGTCCCGTGGCGAATTCAACGTGCACTACCAACCGCAGGTCGACGCACAGGACAACCGCATCATTGGCGCCGAAGCGCTGGTGCGCTGGAACCATCCGGAACTGGGCGCGCAATCGCCCACCGAATTCATCAAGGTGCTGGAAGACAGCGGCCTGATTCTGGAAGTCGGCACCTGGATCCTCGACGAGGCCTGCGAGGCGTTCAAACAATTGATCGCGCTGAAACTGGTCGACCCGCTCAACTTCAGCCTGTGCGTGAACATCAGCCCACGACAATTCCGCCAGAACGACTTCGTCGAACGCATCGAACACAGCATGAGCAGCCACGGCCTGCCCTGCTCGCTGCTGAAACTGGAGATCACCGAAGGCATCGTCATCCAGAACCTGGAAGACACCATCAGCAAAATGCGTCGCCTGAAAAAACTCGGCGTGAGCTTCGCCATGGACGATTTCGGCACCGGCTATTCATCGCTGACTTACCTCAAGCGCCTGCCGGTCGATACTCTGAAAATCGACCAGTCGTTCATCCGCGACGCAACCACCGACCCCAACGACGCCGAGATCATCCGCGCTATCGTCGCCATGGCCCGCAGCCTGGAACTGGAGGTGATTGCCGAAGGCGTGGAGACGCCGGAACAACTGGCGTTCCTGCAAGGGCTGGGCTGCCATTTGTATCAGGGCTATCTGCACAGTCGGCCGGTGGCGTTGGAGGCGTTGAAAAAGATGCTCGAATGACGAGCACAAAAAAGGGCGCCAGTGGCGCCCTTCTTTTTTGCTCGGCCTTATTGCAGAACCGGCTTCTGCGCTCCGTTGATCGGGATGCGCTTGGCTTTCGCTTCTTCCGGGATCACCCGCAACAAGTCGATGCTCAGCAGACCGTTGCTCAGATCGGCGGCCTTGATCTCGATGTGATCGGCCAGGCGGAAGGACAGCTTGAAAGCCCGCTGGGCAATGCCTTGATGCAGGAAGGTCACGCCTTCGTTGGCATCACGCTTGCCGCCACTGATGGTCAGCACACCCTTCTCGACTTGCAGCTCCAGGTCTTCTTCCTGGAAACCGGCTGCCGCTACGACGATGCGGTATTGATCGTCACCGTGTTTTTCCACGTTGTAGGGTGGGTAGGTGCTGCCTGGCTCGTTGCGCAGCGCGGTTTCGAACAGGTCGTTGAAACGGTCGAAACCCACCGAGGAACGGAACAGTGGTGCCAGGGAAAATGCAGTACTCATGGTTCAAATCTCCTGAAAACAATCAGCAAGGTTTTTTGACTCCGCGACCCGAATTCGGCATCGCGTAACCCTTAGATAGGGACCGCCAAAATGATTTCAAGAGAGTATTTGCAGATTTTTTTCAGGCTGCGGCGGCGACCGGCAAACCCAGCAAACGCGAGACCTGGTCCGGTTCTGTCTCGCGACGCAGCACGGTAAACAGCTCGGTCGCCTCGGGATAATTGCGCGTCAGCATCGCCAGCCACTGCTTCAAGCGACCCGGCGATTGGCGTGCGGTCATCTGCGCTTTGGCTTGCAGCCAAAAGTCCTGAATCAGCGGCAGCAGCTCGGCCCAGCTCATCTCGACCACGTCTTCACCAGCGCGCGCAGCGGCGATCTGCCTGGCAAGATCCGGGCGCGATACCAGACCACGTCCGAGCATGATGTCTTCGACGCCGCTGATCTCGCGGCAGCGGCGCCAGTCCTCGACGCTCCAGATATCACCGTTGGCGAACACCGGCACCTTGACCACGTCCTGCACCCGCGGAATCCACTCCCAATGCGCCGGCGGCTTGTAGCCATCGACCTTGGTGCGGGCGTGAACCACGATGTGTTCGGCGCCGCCCTCGGCCAGCGCTGTCGCGCAGACCAGCGAGCCGTCAGGGCTGTCGAAACCGAGGCGCATCTTCGCGGTGACCGGGATGTGCGCCGGCACGGCACGACGCACGTGCTCGACGATGCTGTTCAGCAGCTCCGGCTCCTTGAGCAGCACCGCCCCGCCCCGGGATTTGTTGACGGTCTTGGCCGGGCAGCCGAAGTTCAGGTCGATCACTTGCGAGCCGAGTTCGCAGGCCAGCGCCGCGTTTTCCGCCAGGCACACCGGATCGGAACCCAACAATTGCACGCGCAGCGGCACGCCGGAACGGGTGCGGGCGCCGTTGAGCAGCTCCGGGCCGAACTTGTGGAAATAAGCCGGGGTGAGCAGCTGATCGTTGACCCGAATGAATTCGGTCACGCACCAGTCGATGCCGCCAACGCGGGTCAGCACGTCGCGCAGGATGTCGTCGACCAACCCCTCCATGGGCGCCAAGGCAATTTGCATGGGAAAAACACTACTCAGGAAGAAAAAACGTGCGGCAGTTTACTGGATTAAGCCAGTTAAACCCACGACCACCTGTAGGAGCTGCCGCAGGCTGCGATCTTTTGACTTTGATTTTTAAGGATCACAATCAAAAGATCGCAGCCTGCGGCAACTCCTACAGGGATTGGGTCAGGCTGGGGACTGGATCGCCGGGCCGTAACCCTCGATGAACTCCGCCGGCATGCGCTTGGGTTTGCCGCTGGACAGTTCAATGCAGACGAAGGTGGTCTGGGCGCGCAACAGGGTGGCGTTGTCGCTGGGGCGGATCAGCTGGAAGTGCCGGGTCATTTTCAGACGCTGATCCCAATCGACGATCCAGGTGGCCAGTTGCAGTTCGTCGCCTTCGTAGGCCGCCGCCAGGTAATCGATTTCGTGCCGCACCACGGCCATCGCCCGATCCAGGCGCCGGTACTCGACCAGATCCAGCCCCAGACGCTGCGAGTGGCGCCAGGCGCAGCGTTCGAGCCAGGTCACGTACACCGCGTTGTTGGCGTGGCCCAACCCGTCGATGTCCTCGGCGCCTACTTGAAGATCAATGGTGAACGGCGTTGCCCGATCCCAGCCCATGCCCCACTCCCGGTCAGATGATTCAACCGGGGCAGTGTAACGGATGTCAGGCCGATTGCCGCGCCTGAAGGCTGCGCCCCGCCAACAGTGATAACACGCCATCAACCACCCGGGGGTCGGCCAGCACGCGCTGGTGACCGCCGCTTTCCAGGCGCAGCAGGCGACTGTCGAACCAGGACTCGTGGATCAATTGCGATTCTTTGACCGAGACGAAATTGTCGTCCTCGGCATGCACGATCAGGCCCGGCATATCCAGTTGATAGTGCGCGACATCAAGGGTGGCGGCGCGCATGCCGACGTCCTGCTCGACCTGGCGGATGAACGCCGATCGGGCCCGCGGTGGCATGCCGACATAGCGGGCAAAACCGCGCAGTACGCCGAGGATCCGTGCGGGGGCTGCGATGCTCACAAGGGTTTCGGTGCGCAGGCCCAGTTGCACCGCGAGCATGGCACTGGCGCCGCCCATGGAGTGGCCGATGACGGCTTGAAGAGGAGGCAATTCGGCGGCCGCTTCGAGCATGGCGCGGGCGAACAGTACAACGTTGGCTTCACGCCCCGGCGAACGACCATGGGCCGGGCCATCGAGGGCAACGACCGTGTAACCGGCCTCGACCAGCGCCGTGATCAATGCCGCAAACTGGGTGGGCCGCCCTTCCCAGCCGTGCATGAGCAGCACCGCAGGTCCCTGCCCCCAACGCAGCGCCGACAGGCCGAAGCGCAGCGTGATGCGTTCGGCACTCGCCAGCAGCGGCAGCTCCCAATCGCGCAGCGGCAACGTGCGCGGCGTCATGAACGCGGCGCGCATTTTCTTCGCTACCTGCTTTGGTGCAATCCAGCCCAAGGTGCCATTAACGCCACGAACGCACTTCAACGTGTTCATCGCTCTCTCCTCAGGCGTATTGCCTTCAGGTCAACGCACCGCCGACTTGGCAGCGCGCAGCAATCGATCGGATAAATCGCCCGGGCCCAACGCTCGCGCCAGCGCCAGACCACCCACCATCAAGGCCACATCGGCCAATGCCTTGTCGGTGTCCTCGGGGCTGGACGCCAACTGCGCAATCATCAGTTCCAGGTGTTCGTTCAGTGCGATGCGGAAGGATTCCGGCAGACGCCCCAGTTCACCAATCGAAGCCGGTATCGGGCACGCAGCGTCGCTGGAATCCCGATGCTTGCGCGACAGATAGAACGCAGCAACCAGGGCGCGACGCTCTTCGCCGGTCAGCTCGGCGTCCATGTCGGCAATCAGGTCGCGTCGACGGCTGAGCAGTTGCTTGAACGCTTCGAGCATCATCGCGTCCTTGCTTTCGAAGTGCGCGTAGAAACCACCAACAGTCAGGCCGGCGGCGCCCATCACTTCGCCTACGCTGGGATCCGCCGGACCCCGTTGCATCAGCGCAGCGCTGGCAGCCTTGAGGATGCGTTCGCGGGTTTGAGCTTTTTTATCGTTCATCGTTGCCTCCGAATATTACGACTAGAATATTATTCGCATAATAATATTCTGCAAGTCGAGGATATGACCGCTGGTCTGAAGCACAGTGTAAGGAAAATGGAGAATTGGCCAAACGCCAGACAAACAAAAGGGCCATTCAATAATTGAATGACCCTTATAAATCCCGCAGAGCGGGTAATCGTGGCGTCCCCTAGGGGACTCGAACCCCTGTTACCGCCGTGAAAGGGCGGTGTCCTAGGCCACTAGACGAAGGGGACACAAACCCTTCTATACAGCTGATCAGTGCTGAGATCTGATCTGATTCAAGGCCGGTGTGGCCAGACCTTGAACTGTAAAATTGGTGGAGCTAAGCGGGATCGAACCGCTGACCTCCTGCATGCCATGCAGGCGCTCTCCCAGCTGAGCTATAGCCCCGGATTTTTCGCCTCGCGGCGGAGCGACATCTTGCAACATCACTTCTGTAAAACTGGCGTCCCCTAGGGGACTCGAACCCCTGTTACCGCCGTGAAAGGGCGGTGTCCTAGGCCACTAGACGAAGGGGACGCAAACCCTTCCATACAACTGATCAACGCTGAGTGTTGATCGCTTCGAAGCCGGTGTGGCCAAGCTTCGAAGTGTAAATTGGTGGAGCTAGACGGGATCGAACCGTCGACCTCTTGCATGCCATGCAAGCGCTCTCCCAGCTGAGCTATAGCCCCTCATCGTTGATGTCATCGCTGAGGACGGGGCGAATCTTAAGGGCGTATCGAAAGCCTGTCAAACTTATTTTTGAAAAATTTCAAAGTTTTTTGTCGGCATAACAATCACTTACCGCCCTCCCCCCGAAAATCCGGGAGGTTTACGCACACCGCCGACCTTTAGGAGCTGGCGCAGACTGCGGTCTTTTGCCGTTGGTCTTTAGAAGCAAGAGCAAAAGATCGCAGCCTTCGGCAGCTCCTACACAAGCCGCAAGCGCTTAGGCGATAGCGCCCAGCAGCTTTTCCCACTCTTTGTTTTCTTTCTTCGACACGCCACCCAGCAGGTCAATCGCCTGGCGCAGACGGAAACGGGTCAGGTCCGGGCCGAGGATTTCCATCGCATCGAGCACCGATACCGAACTCGCCTGCCCGGTAATCGCGGCAAACATCAGCGGCATCGCGTCACGCAGCTTCAGCTCAAGGAATTCGACCACCGCCTGAATCGTTGCGGTGATGCTGTCCTTCTCCCACTGACGCAGGCTTTCCAGCTTCCACAGGATCAATTGCATCAACTGACGCACCTGATCGCCCGAAAGCTTCTTCGACTCGAACAGCTTGGCATCCGGATTGACACCACCGGCAAAGAAGAACCCGGCCAACGGTGCAACCTGGCTGAAGGTTTCCACGCGGCCCTGGACGTGCGGCGCGATCTTCATCATGTATTCGGAGTTGAACGCCCACTTCTGCACGCGCGCGGCGAATTCCTCCACCGGCAGGTCACGCAGCCACTGGCCGTTGAGCCACGACAGCTTCTCGATGTCGAAGATCGGCCCGCCGAGGGACACACGCTTGAGGTCGAAGTTGTCGACCATTTCCTGCAGCGAGAACTTCTCGCGCTCGTCCGGCATCGACCAGCCCATGCGACCGAGGTAGTTGAGCATCGCTTCGGGCATGAAGCCCATGCGCTCGTAGAACGTCACCGAGGTCGGGTTCTTGCGCTTGGACAGCTTGCTCTTGTCCGGGTTACGCAGCAGCGGCATGTAGCACAGCTCTGGTTGCTCCCAGCCGAAGTATTCGTACAGCAGAATCAGTTTCGGTGCCGATGGCAGCCATTCTTCGCCGCGCAGCACATGAGTGATGCCCATCAGGTGGTCGTCGACCACGTTGGCGAGAAAGTACGTCGGCAGGCCGTCGGTCTTCATCAGCACTTGCATGTCCATGCGATCCCACGGGATCTCGACATCGCCACGCAGCATGTCCGGCACTACGCAAACGCCTTCGGTCGGCACTTTCATGCGGATAACGTGCGGCTCGCCAGCGGCCAGACGCGCCGCGACTTCTTCCTTGGACAGCAGCAGCGCGCGGCCGTCGTAGCGCGGGGTTTCGCCGCGCGCCATTTGTTCGGAGCGCATCTGGTCCAGTTCTTCAGCGGTGCAGAAGCATGGGAACGCGTGGCCCATGTCCACCAGTTGCTGGCAATACTTCTGATAGATATCGCCACGCTCGCTCTGCCGATAAGGACCGTGCGGGCCGCCGACGTCCGGGCCTTCGCTCCAGTCGATGCCCAGCCAGCGCAGGGCGTCGAAGATCTGCTGCTCGGACTCGCGGGTCGAACGCAACTGGTCGGTGTCTTCGATGCGCAGGATGAACTCACCGCCATGCTGCTTGGCAAAGCAGTAGTTGAACAATGCGATGTAAGCGGTACCTACGTGGGGGTCCCCGGTAGGCGATGGCGCGATGCGAGTGCGGACGGTGGTCATGGCATGTCTCGAAAAGAATGAAAAGCAAAACAATCAAGCGGCGAATGGTAACAGGCGACACCCGCCCCGCTCCAGCGGGCAGGGCATTTAAGCCAAGTTTGCGGCTGGAACACCCATAGAGCGTGGCGAATGGCCGAATATCGGTCGACGGCATTTACCGTGTATCGGCTTCGTGCCAGATTCGTCCCCTGATAACTTTCCTTACAATTCCTCGACTACAGTTTGCCCATGCCTGCCCAACTCAAGCGTCGCCTGTTCGTTTTCCTGCTGCTGGTTCTGTTGATTGCCGGGGGCTTCTTCGCCCATTGGTTTTTCAAGGGACGCTTTTATGAAAGCACCGACAATGCCTATGTCCAGGGCGAGATCACCCGCGTCTCCAGCCAGTTGAGCGCGCGCATCGACGAAGTGCTGGTGCAGGACAACCAGCACGTGGAAAAAGGCCAGTTGCTGGTGCGCCTCGAACCCAATGATTTCCGCCTGGCGGTCGATCGCGCCAATGCCGCCCTCGCCACCCGCGAAGCCGAGCGTTTGCAGGCGCAGAGCAAACTGACTCAGCAATCGAGCCTGATCGCCGCCAGCGACGCGCAAGTGGCCGCCTCCCAGGCATCGCTGGGTCGCTCGCAGATAGATCTGTCTCGCGCTGAAGCCCTGCGCAAGCCTGGTTTTGTGTCCGAGGAACGGGTCACCACCCTCTCCGCCGACAACCATATCGCCCGCTCGCAAGTGGCCAAGGCTCAAGCCGATGCGCAGAGCCAGCGCCAGCAGGTCAACGCACTGACCGCCGAGATCAAACGCCTCGACGCGCAGATCGCCAACGCCCGCGCCGATCTGGCGCAAGCCGAACTCAACCTGACTCGCAGCGACATTCACGCGCCGATCAGCGGCATGGTCGGCCAGCGTGCCGCGCGCAACGGCCAAGTGGTGCAGGCCGGCGCGTACCTGCTGTCGATAGTCCCGGACGAAGACATCTGGGTGCAGGCCAACTTCAAGGAAACCCAGATCGGCCACATGGTCCCCGGCCAAAAAGCCGAACTGACTTTCGACGCCTACAGCGACACGCCGATCGAGGCGCGTGTCGACAGTCTGTTCGCCGCCTCGGGTGCGCAGTTCAGCCTGTTGCCGCCGGATAACGCCACCGGCAACTTCACCAAAGTCGTGCAGCGGATTCCGGTGAAATTGACGTTCAAGGCTGACAATCCGTTGCATGGCAAGATCCGTCCGGGCATGTCGGTCACCGCCACCGTGAACATCAAAGACGCCCCAGACAATGGCCGGTGATCAACTGATCCGCCCGGTCGGCGAACCGACCCGGCGGGACTGGATCGCGGTGATGAGCGTGATGCTTGGCGCCTTCATGGCAGTGCTCGACATTCAGATCACCAACTCTTCGCTCAAGGACATTCAGGGCGCGCTGTCAGCGACACTGGAAGAAGGCTCGTGGATTTCCACCTCCTATCTGGTGGCGGAAATCATCATGATTCCGCTGACCGCGTGGCTGGTGCAGTTGCTCTCGGCACGACGGCTGGCAGTGTGGGTGTCGCTGGGGTTTCTGGTGTCATCGTTGCTGTGCTCGATGGCCTGGAGCCTCGAAAGCATGATCGTCTTTCGCGCCATGCAGGGCTTCACCGGCGGTGCACTGATCCCGCTGGCATTCACCCTGACCCTGATCAAACTCCCCGAACACCATCGCGCCAAAGGCATGGCGATGTTCGCCATGACCGCGACCTTCGCCCCATCCATCGGACCGACCCTCGGCGGCTGGCTCACGGAAAACTGGGGCTGGGAATACATCTTCTACATCAACATCCCGCCGGGGCTGATCATGATCGCCGGGCTGATGTACGGACTGGAGAAGAAAGAAGCGCACTGGGAGCTGCTGAAAAGCACCGACTACATCGGGATTCTCACGCTGGGTGTCGGCCTCGGCTGCCTGCAAGTCTTTCTCGAAGAAGGCCACCGCAAGGACTGGCTCGAATCGAACCTGATCGTGACCCTCGGCAGCATCGCCCTCCTCAGCCTGATCACCTTCGTCATCGTGCAGATCTCCAAACCCAACCCGCTGATCAACCTTGGCATCCTGCGCAATCGCAACTTCGGCCTGTCGAGCATTTCCAGCCTGGGCATGGGTGTCGGCTTGTATGGCTCGATTTATCTGCTGCCGCTGTACCTGGCGCAGATCCAGAACTACAACGCCCTGCAAATCGGCGAAGTGATCATGTGGATGGGCGTGCCACAGCTGTTCCTGATTCCGCTGGTGCCGAAGCTGATGAAGTTCGTTTCACCGAAGTGGCTGTGCACCCTGGGCTTCGGGCTGTTCGGGCTGGCGAGTTTTTCTTCGGGGGTGCTCAACCCGGATTTCGCCGGGCCGCAGTTCAATCAGATCCAGATCATCCGGGCGCTGGGCCAGCCGCTGATCATGGTGACCATTTCGCTGATCGCTACCGCATACATCCTGCCGCAGGACGCGGGATCGGCGTCGAGCCTGTTCAACATCCTGCGCAACCTCGGCGGCGCAATCGGCATTGCCCTGCTCGCCACGCTGCTGGATGCGCGCACCAAGACTTACTTCGATTATTTGCGTGAGGCGGTGGTGCCGACCAATCCGCAAGTGGCCGAGCGGCTGGCGTCGATGACCGACCGTTTTGGCAGTGACACGGCGGCGTTGGGCAAGTTGAGCGAGATCGTGCATCAGCAGGCGCTGATCATGGCCTACAACGACGCGTTTCACTTTGTCGGGATTGCGCTGGGGGTCAGCATGTTGGCGATTTTGTTGACCAGGAAATTGCCGCAGGGATTGAAGGCTGGGGAGGCTCACTGATTTTTGTGGTGACTGGACCGGCCCTTTCGCGAGCAAGCTCGCTCCCACAGGGGTTTTGTGAACGACACAATTCCAATGTGGGAGCGAGCTTGCTCGCGAAGAGGCCCGATCAGGCGATGAAGTTCAAACCGCCAAAAGCCGCTCACGCAGTTTGGCAATCTCATCGCGCATCTGCGCCGCTGCCTCAAATTCCAGATCCCGCGCCAACTGGTACATCTTCTCTTCCAGCGCGCGAATGCGTTTGGTGATTTCGCTCGGCGAGCGCAGTTCGGCTTCGTACTTGGCGTTTTCTTCGGCAGCCTTGGCCATACCCTTGCGCTTCTTGCTGCGCGAGCCGGGCACGGTGGCGCCTTCCATGATGTCGGCGACGTCTTTGAACACCCCTTTGGGCGTGATGCCGTTGGCGAGGTTGAAGGCAATCTGCTTGTCGCGACGACGCTCGGTCTCGCCAATCGCTCGCTCCATCGAACCGGTGATGCGGTCGGCGTAGAGAATCGCCCGGCCATTGAGGTTGCGCGCGGCCCGGCCGATGGTCTGAATCAGTGAGCGCTCGGAACGCAGGAAGCCTTCCTTGTCGGCGTCAAGAATCGCTACCAGCGACACTTCCGGCATGTCCAGACCTTCACGCAGCAGGTTGATCCCCACCAGCACATCGAAGGTGCCCAAGCGCAGATCGCGGATGATCTCGACCCGCTCGACGGTGTCGATGTCCGAGTGCAGATAGCGCACGCGCACGCCGTGGTCGGCGAGGTAATCGGTGAGGTCTTCGGCCATGCGCTTGGTCAGCGTGGTGACCAGCACTCGCTCTTCAAGCGCCACACGCTTGGTGATTTCCGAGAGCAAGTCGTCAACCTGGGTCAGCGCCGGGCGCACCTCGACTTGCGGGTCGACCAGACCGGTTGGACGCACCACTTGCTCGACCACGCGACCGGCATGCTCGGCCTCGTAGTTGCCCGGCGTCGCCGAGACAAAAATCGTCTGCGGGCTGACCCCTTCCCACTCGTCAAAACGCATCGGCCGGTTGTCCAGTGCCGACGGCAAGCGGAAGCCATATTCCACCAGCGTTTCTTTACGCGAACGGTCGCCCTTATACATCGCGCCGACTTGCGGCACGCTGACGTGGGATTCGTCGATCACCAGCAAGGCGTCGGCCGGCAGGTAGTCATAGAGCGTTGGCGGCGCGGCGCCGGCAGGACGCCCGGACAGGTAGCGCGAGTAGTTTTCGATACCGTTGCAGTAACCCAGTTCGAGGATCATTTCCAGGTCGAATCGGGTGCGCTGCTCCAGGCGCTGGGCTTCCACCAGTTTGTTGCTGCTGCGCAGGTATTCGAGACGTTCCTGCAGCTCGACCTTGATTCCCTCGATGGCGTCGAGCAGGGTTTCGCGCGGTGTCACGTAGTGACTCTTCGGATAGAAGGTGAAGCGCGGCATCTTGCGGATGACTTCGCCGGTCAGCGGGTCGAACGCGGAAATGCTCTCGACCTCGTCATCGAACAGCTCGATGCGGATCGCTTCCAGATCGGATTCGGCCGGGTAAATGTCGATCACGTCGCCGCGTACACGGAACGTCGCGCGGGCAAAATCCATGTCGTTGCGGGTGTATTGCAGGTCGGCCAGACGCCGCAGCAAAGCGCGCTGATCGAGTTTGTCGCCGCGATCGACGTGCAGCACCATCTTCAAATAAGTTTCCGGGCTACCGAGACCGTAGATGCACGAGACCGTGGTGACGATGATCGCGTCCTTGCGCTCGAGCAACGCCTTGGTTGCGGACAGACGCATCTGCTCGATGTGGTCGTTGATCGACGCGTCCTTCTCGATGAAGGTGTCGGACGACGGCACATAGGCTTCGGGCTGGTAGTAGTCGTAGTAGGAAACGAAGTATTCGACGGCGTTGTTCGGGAAGAACGCCTTGAACTCGCCATACAGTTGCGCAGCGAGGGTCTTGTTCGGCGCCAGCACCAGCGTCGGGCGCTGTACCTGCGAGATGACATTGGCGATGCTGAAGGTCTTGCCCGAGCCGGTCACACCGAGCAGCGTCTGGTGCGCCAGCCCGGCTTCGATGCCTTCGACCAATTGGCGGATAGCTTCTGGCTGATCGCCGGCGGGCTCGAAGCGGGTGACTAGCTGGAATTCGGACATACACACCTCTGGGATCGCGGCTCGCGCAGAAAACAGCCGAGCTGCGGGGATGACCGCAAACGACCGTTGTCGCCCAAGGAAAAACGAAGATTGTGCTCAATGTGGAGCCGATTGCCTCGCCTTTCAAGGCAAACGTCCTACATCCGGCAAAGTCTCTGACAGAGTCAATCGACTAACGGTCAAGAAATAATCGGAAAAACTTGCTGGAAAAGCTGAATCGCCTGTCGCCATTGCTCATTAATGGCCTCTATACTAGCTCCCCGTTTGTGCACCGCTCTAGTGCATTCGGCTGGAGCGCGACACGTCCCTCCACTCTCCATTCAGAGCCGCCGTAATAATGAGCCTGTTCTCCGCTGTCGAAATGGCACCCCGCGATCCAATCCTGGGCCTCAACGAAGCATTCAACGCCGATACCCGGACCACCAAGGTCAACCTGGGTGTAGGTGTTTACTGCAACGAAGAGGGGCGAATTCCCCTGCTGCGCGCGGTGATAGAAGCCGAAACCATTCGCGCTGCTCAGCACGCCTCCCGTGGCTACCTGCCGATCGACGGCATCGCCGCCTACGACCAGGCCGTGCAAAAGCTGCTGTTCGGTAACGACTCGCCGCTGATCGCTGCCGGTCGCATCGTCACCACTCAGGCTGTCGGCGGTACCGGCGCGCTGAAAATCGGTGCCGACTTCCTCAAGCAACTGCTGCCGAACGCCGTCGTGGCGATCAGCGACCCGAGCTGGGAAAACCACCGTGCGCTGTTCGAAACCGCTGGCTTCCCGGTGCAGAACTACCGTTACTACGACGCCGCCACCCACGACGTGAACCGTGCCGGCATGCTCGACGACCTCAATGCCCTGCCGAACGGCTCGATCGTTGTGCTGCACGCCTGCTGCCACAACCCGACCGGCGTCGACCTGACCCCGGCCGACTGGAAGAATGTGCTGGACGTGGTCAAGGCCAAAGGTCACGTGCCGTTCCTCGACATGGCTTACCAGGGTTTCGGCGACGGCATCGACGAAGACGCCGCAGCCGTGCGTCTGTTCGCTGAATCGGGCCTGACTTTCTTCGTTTCGAGCTCGTTCTCCAAATCGTTCTCGCTGTACGGCGAGCGCGTTGGCGCCCTGTCTATCGTCAGCGAATCGAAAGAAGAAAGCGCGCGCGTGCTGTCGCAGGTCAAGCGCGTGATCCGCACCAACTACTCCAACCCGCCGACTCACGGTGCCAGCGTTGTCGCCGCCGTGTTGAACAGCCCGGAACTGCGCGCCCAGTGGGAAGCCGAACTGGCAGAAATGCGCCTGCGCATTCGCGGCATGCGCGAGCAGATGGTCGCCCTGCTGGCCGAGAAAGCCCCGCAGCGTGACTTCAGCTTCGTCGGCCGTCAGCGCGGCATGTTCTCCTACTCCGGCCTGACCACCGAACAGGTGCATCGCCTGCGTAACGAGTTCGGCATCTACGCCCTGGACACCGGCCGCATCTGCGTCGCGGCACTGAACCAGAGCAACATCAAAGCGGTAACGGATGCGATCGTTCAGGTCATCTGATTCGCCTGGCAATGAAAAACGGGAAGCCTTGGGGCTTCCCGTTTTTTATTTGTCCGAAGGAATGCAACATTCCCTCTAAACTGCATACAAATCTGAACTGTGGGAGCGAGCCTGCTCGCGAAATCGGTGTATCAGCCAAAGATCATGGCGACTGATCCGACGCTTTCGCGAGCAGGCTCGCTCCCACAGGTTTCGTATATATCCAGGAATAACCCACATGAAAAACGACAACCTGCGCGCTGACCGAGACGACCTGGATGACTTCATCCCCCGCGCCCCGGCCAAACGCGACAAAAGCCTGGTGCTGCAAGTGGCAGCCGGGGTTTTCCTCGGCGGCCTGGCCCTGTGGCTGGTGCAACTGGCGGCCACGGCGTTGTACGCAAAGCTGCTGATGGGCACCCTTACATTCGGCGGCTGACAGCCGTTCGGCAAAAAAAGAATCGGCAAAGCTTGACTAGTCTTTTTAAATCAGTAACATACGCACCAATTCCGCAATAGCTCAGTTGGTAGAGCAAATGACTGTTAATCATTGGGTCCCTGGTTCGAGTCCAGGTTGTGGAGCCAAATAGCAAAGCCCCTGAATCGAAAGATTCAGGGGCTTTTTTGTGGGCGCTCGAAAAGTCAAAAGATCGCAGCCTTCGGCAGCTCCTACATGTGGAATGCGTTCCCCTGTAAGAGCTGCCGAAGGCTGCGATTTTTTGATCTTCAAACGAAAAGGCCGAACTACAGTTCGGCCTTTTTCACTCAATCAGCGATCAAACGTGTTCGCTGCTCTTCATCTGGGTCTTCGGCGCCCCATGCCCATGATCGTGGTCATCAGGCTCGACTACCGGCACTTCTTTGCCATCGCAATCGTGCAGCTTGCCGTCGCTGAAGTAGTCACCCTCACGCAACGCCGCCAGGTCGCGATAACGCAGAGTGCGCTCTTCCGCAGCCGCAAACACCGACTGCTGATCCGAGTTGCCGGCAGTGAAGTGGTTGAAGGCCAGGTTCAGCACAATCGCCATGATCGCCGATGAACTGATGCCCGAGTGGAAAATGGTCGCGAACCAGCTCGGGAAATGATCGTAGAAGTTCGGCGCGGCAATCGGGATCATGCCGAAGCCGATCGAGGTCGCGACGATGATCAGGTTGACGTTGTTGCGGTAATCGACCTTCGACAGCGTACGGATGCCGCTCGCCGCCACCGTACCGAACAGCACGATACCGGCACCGCCCAGCACTGAGGTCGGCACTGCGGCAATCACCCGCCCCATGAACGGCAGCAGGCCGAGGATCACCAGGAAGATACCGCCGGTGGCCACCACATAACGACTCTTGATCCCGGTCACCGCCACCAGCCCGACGTTCTGCGCGAAGGCGCTTTGGGTGAACGATCCGAAGATTGGCGCAAACATGCTCGACAGCATGTCGGCGCGCAAACCGTTGCCCAGGCGTTTGGAGTCGACCTTGGTGCCGATGATCTCACCGACCGCCAGAATGTCCGCCGAGGTTTCCACCAGGGTCACCATGACCACGATGCACATCGACAGGATCGCGGCGAAGTGGAAAGTCGGCATGCCGAAGTGGAACGGTGTCGGGAAGCCGAACATCGGCCCTTGAGCGACACCGGAAAAATCCGCCATGCCGAGGAACACCGCCAGCACCGTGCCGATCACCATGGCCAACAGGATCGACAGACGCGAGATGGTCGAACTGCCGACCTTGCTCAGCAACAACACCAGCACCAGCGTGACCGCCGCCAGCCCGATGTTCTGCATGCTGCCGAAGTCCGGCGCATGGCTGTTGCCACCCATGGCCCAGCGCGCCGCCACCGGCATCAGCGTCAGACCAATGGTAGTGATCACGATACCGGTGACCAGCGGGGGGAAAAACTTGGTGATTCGCGAGAACACCGGGGTGATCAGCAAGCCGATCAACGACGCGGCAATCACCGCGCCCAGCACCGACTGGAAGCCGCCCTCCCCGCCACTGCTGACGATCGCGACCATGGTCGCCACACCGGAGAACGACACGCCCTGCACCAACGGCAACTGACAGCCAAAAAACGGTAGACCCAGGGTTTGCAGCAGTGTCGCCAGCCCCCCCGCAAACAATGAAGCAGCAATCAACAAACCAATGTCCGCCGGCGACAGCCCGGCCGCCTGGCCAATGATCAGTGGCACCGCAACGATACCGCCGTACATGGTCAGAACATGTTGCAGGCCGTAAGCCATATTCGCGCCGACCCCGAGATTTTCGTCCTCGGGCCGTTGGTGTGAAACATGGGGCGTTTTCATGTGGGGGGTTCCCTGGTTTTTGTTATGCGCACACTGTATTCAATACTCTGGACAAATGTCCATAGAGTTGTATACAACTTATCGGTCACATAATGGATAGGTAGCCACCCAAGCTTCTATCCCGCCACCTCTAGCTCCCACAAATCCGGCAACACATCCCCTCCTGCCCCCGGTTTTTATCGCACTAGGCTGAAGTGTTCATGGCGACCAGCGGTGCATTGGCGCCCTTTTTTATACATATAAAGTATGCATAATGAAGTCATTCGAAATTCAGTACGACAAAAGCAAGAACGCAGCCAACAAACTCAAGCACAGGGGTGTCAGCCTTGCCGATACCGAGCCGGTCTTTCACGACGAACGCGCGCTGACGATCGAGGACAACGACCATGACGAACAGCGCTGGATCACCCTCGGCCTGGATGGCAAAGGGCGTTTGCTGGTGGTTGCGTACAGTTATCGCGAAGCCAACGTCGCACGAATCATTTCTGCACGTGTCGCCACACCGAGCGAGCGTTGCGCTTACTTTCTGGAGGCTTGAACGATGAAAGACGAATACGACTTCTCGCAGGGCAAACGCGGTGCCTTGGCGCCCGCCAAGGGCAAGACCCGCATCACCATCATGCTCGATGACGCCGTCATCGAAGCCGCCCGCAACGTGGCGGAAAACGAAGGTTTCGGTTATCAGACGGTGATCAACAACACCCTGCGCCATGCCCTGCTGGAGCCTGGCAGCAAAACGCAGGAGGCCGAGCCGCCCCACTCCGGGCAATTCAAGAAAGGCATCACCGCCGCCGACCTCAAGAGCCTGGAAAAAAAGCTCTCGGCGGCGGTCGGTGAAATCCGCCGGGTACTGGAACCGGAGGCAAAGCCCTGAGATCAGTCCGGTACGAGCATCCGCGCCAGCGACTGGCGCACAGGCGGCTGGTCAGGCAGGTGCAGGCCGAACTCCTGCTCCAGCACCTCGATCAACTCATCGACATCCGCCACCTCGCGCCGCTCGCTGTCGGCGCCCATGTGATGAATCGCGAAGCTGCCGTTGTTCAGAGTCCGCCGCCAGCCATCGCCAGTGCGCGCAACCATCAGCCGTTTGGCGAATGGGGACTCGGGATGGGTCGAGACGTACCAGTTGCCGAGGGTGTAATCGATGTCTTCCTGGCGTTGCAGATCAAACAGGTACATCGCACGCCACTCGCCTGCAACATTGGCGCGCAGCATGTAGCCATCGGCCTGTTTCTCGATGCGATAGGACTCGTGCGGCGTCGGCTGTTCAGCCTCGGTATCGAGCAACAGCGGCGCAGTCGGCACCATGCCGCCAAAGCCGACATCGGTGATGTAGCGTTCGCCATCGATGATCACCAGGCTCAAGCGATGGGTGCGCGCCGTCCACGTGCCCTCGGGTTGCGCCAGTACCACGCGCCCGGAGATACCACGGGCCTCGAAGCCCAATTCCTGCAGCAACGCCAGAAACAGATTGTTCAATTCGTAGCAGTAACCACCCCGACCTCCGTGGAGAACTTTCTGTTCGACCGACGCCAGATCGATCAGCACCGGTGCGCCCGTGATCGTCGACAGGTTCTCGAACGGGAAGACCCCGGTATGGCGTAACTGCAACTGCCGCAGGGTTTCCAGGGTCGGCGCCGGTGGGGCATCAAACCCCAGGCGTTGCAGGTACAACGTCGGATTAGCCAGTCGTGGCTCGCTCATTGCTCAGTCCTTTTGCATGTGGCCGCGGCTCGCTGTGCCGCTGGCCGACAGGTATACGGGATTGGGCCCCGACTCCGACAATTGATTTCGCCAATCAGCGCTACCGCCGCTTGCGCGAACCGATGCGAATCCATGTCGGTGCATGGTCGCTGGCGTGCGGTTCGTTGCGCACCCAGGCATCGACCCCGGCCTCGTGCAGGTAAGGGCTGAGTGCCGGGTTGAGCAGCAGATGATCAATGCGCAGACCGGAGTTGGTTTGCCAATGCTGGCGGAAGTAATCCCAGAACGTGTAGAGGCGATCCTCGGGATACAGATGACGCAGCGAATCAGTCCAGCCCTGATCGAGCAGCCGTTGATAACACTCGCGGCTTTCGGGCTGCAGCAGCGCATCCTTGAGCCAGGAACGGGTGTTATAGATGTCCATATCGGTGGGCACCACGTTGTAATCGCCGGCCAGCACCACCGGATGATCGCTGCTTTGCAGATCCTTGGCGTAGCGGATCAGGCGTTCGAACCAGGCCAGTTTGTAATCGAACTTCGGCCCCGGCTGCGGATTGCCGTTGGGCAAGTACAGGCAGCCGACCAGCACGCCGTGCACCGCCGCCTCCAGATAACGACTGTGCTTGTCGTCGGGATCGCCCGGCAGACCACGACGGCTTTCCAACGGCTGCGCATCGCGAGCGAGGATCGCCACGCCGTTCCATGACGCCTGACCGTGCCAGATCGCGCCGTAACCCGCCGCTTCGAGTTCGGCAGCCGGAAATGCACTGTCCACCGACTTGAGCTCCTGCAGGCAGGCGATGTCCGGTTGCTCGCGCTTGAGCCATTGCAGCAGGTTCGGTAACCGCGCGCGCAAACCGTTGACGTTGAAGGTGGCGATCCGCAGGTTTTTCATCGTCCAGGCTCCGGCGAACAAGGTGGGAAAATTGTGACCCTGTGGCGGCGCCGGTGGTTGCATCGGATCAACCGGCCGCGACTGATGATCGATACTGCAGCTCGATAACCGCTCGTCAGCCAATCGGCACCAACGGGTAAACGTGTCAGACCAACGTCAGGTAACCGCCCCTTTCTGGAGACGTACCATGACTACACGTACACTCACTTCTTTGTTGCTCGCCGGCCTGCTGGCTACGACTTCGGCTGCCAGCTTCGCGGCGAACGACAGTTCCGGTACATCGAGCACCAACCCCGACGTCAACAAAAGCACGCCCAAACCGCCGGACAACACCCCAGGCGCACCGGCCGGCAGTAACGGCGCGGGTAGCCCCGGATCTGGCAATGGCACCGGCACCAACGGCGGCGCCATGGGTTCTGGTTCGGGGGCTGGCGGCGGCACCGGTGCGGCGGGCGGCGGGACCGGCGGTGCGGGCGGTGGCTCGGGCAGCTGAACGAACCGGCGTTACGGTGAGTGATGAGGCCTGTGAGAGGGAGTTTGCTCCCTCTCCTCTGCTGGAGCGCTGAAACTTCAGCGATCCGAACGCATCAACTCGGCAACCTCCGATTCCAGCGACAATACCGCCGCGCGATTACGCCCGGCATTTTTCGCCTGATACAACGCCGCGTCGGCGCGTTGGATAAATTCTTCCAGGCTGTCGTTTCCACTGGGCACAAACGCGTAGCAACCCAGGCTCACCGTCAGGTAGCCGGTCGGCGAACCGCTATGGGTGATGCGCTTGTCCATCACGCTGCGGCGGATCTGCCCGGCAATCGCCAGCGTGCCGTTGATGTCAGTGTCCGGCAGCAGCACCGCGAACTCTTCGCCGCCGTAACGTACTGCCAGGTCAGCCTTGCGCTGGCAACTGTTCTTCAGCACTTGGGCCACCTGGGTCAGGCAATGATCCCCCGCCACATGGCCGTAGGCATCGTTGTAGCGTTTGAAGAAATCGATATCGAGCATGATCAGGCCGACCGGACTCGACTGCCGTGCACCGCGGGCGAATTCGATGTCCAGCGATTGCTCGAACAGCCGCCGGTTCGCCAGCCCGGTCAGGCTGTCATGAGTCGCAATCTGCTCCAGTGCGCGCTGCGCCCTGCGCAAGTTTTTCTCGATACGCTCACCGTCACGCACCTGATGAATGAACACCCAGCCGAACAGGCCGACGCCGAGGATCACCAGCGCCACAATCACGCTGGACTGAAAGGCCCGCTCGGACCAACCCTTGAGAATCGTGTCGCGCGAAGAGGCGGACGCGACCACCAGCGGGTAAGCCGTCAGCTGCCGGTAGCCGTATAAACGCACCACGCCGTCGACCACCGATCTGATCATCGCCGTACCGGCCGGCGCTTCAGGCAGCAGCTTCTGATAGATCTTGCCCCGCGCCAGCGACGAGCCGATCAGGCTCTCGTCGAACGGCCGCCGCGCCAGCAAAGTGCCGTCCTTGAGGCCGAGAAACATGATGCCGCTATCATCGAGGCTGAAGCTTTTGAAGAAGCGGTCGAAGTACGCCATCTTGATCCCGGCCATCAGCACGCCCTGAAAGTTGCCGGCGCGGTCATTGATGCGCTTCGAGATCGGAATGATCCACTCTCCATTTTCCCGACTGCGGATCGCCGGGCCGATGTGCGCCACGGTAGAAACATTCTGTTGGTGAAACTTGAAGTACTCGCGGTCGGCCACCCCGTTGCCACGAGGCAAGTCCGGGAACGAGGTGATCACCCACTGCCCCTCGCGGTCGAACAGGAACATGCCGTGCAGCTGTTCCAGTTGCTGCACCCGACGGGCGAAGGTCTGCTGCAGGCGTGGTCGTTGCGCGGCGCCATATCCGTCGTCCTCGACCCAGTCGGCGAGACTGGTGAGCACCAGATCGGCAGCCAGAAACGTGTCTTCGGCCTGCTGCGCCATGGCTCGGGTCAAGTTGGTGGACGCGATCTGCGCGTTCGCCAGATCCTGACGCCGCGTCTGCTCCAGCTGCAAATAAAGCAAGCCGGACAGGCACAGGCACACCGCAACGATGAACAGCGCTGCCGCCTTGCGCAACGGCAGGCGTTTAAGCGTGCCGGGAGTTTGATGCGGTTCGTGAATGGGGATTGGCAAAAACGTGTCCTGGGCAGGTACGACAGGGGCCGCAGCCCGAAACCCTTACTTTTTGTGAGCGTAGCCCACCGGGATGCGCACGGCAAACCCGCCGCGCCAACACACGCCCGCCCCGTTGTATCGGCGCGCGAGGGATTTGGATGAACGCCGCGCCGCGATTTATTTTCAGAGGTCGTTTTGCAGGTGATCGCCCTCGCGTATCTGCGCAGGGCACCGATGACGGCTATCGGGGTTTGTTGATTTCCCGCAGCAGATCCGCGACCGGCAGGTTCATGGTGTTTGAATAGTAGGGTTTATAGCCGTACGCGGTGACGACGACTTTGCAGGGGATTTGTTGTTTGTTGGCGAGGAGTTGATTCAGCTCTGCCACCGAGAGATTTCTTTCAGAACTCCGGTTGCTTGAAGTTTCACTCAAGAATGCGCGAGTGAGATAGGAAAACTTGGCCTTGTTGTTTTCATTTTTTTCCGAGCGTATCAAACCGGTGGCGGAAAACTGTATGGCTTTGCCTACTGAGAAATCATGATCATCCGCCAATGCGCAATGAAGCATACCCGAAATCACCCCAACTCGCTCTCCGCGATCAAAAAGATCCAACACATCAACGTCCGACTGATACCGGATGACGTATAGCAGCGACTTTTCTCTTTCCACAGACTCGAAGCTCAGGTTTGCCGGAGGCTTTGTGTGATCCTTCGCACAACCAGAGCAGAAAGCGAGCAAGCCGCAAAGTAGTAACCTGTACATCATGGAAAATCCTTCATGATTGAGTCAAAAAGCATATCGGCTGCTGATTTGCTCCCTGCGATACGGGCAGTAAACAACCCCCATGCATTTGCATGATTAGTGTCTACATTGACGTTCAATGAAGGGCCACATGAGATAAGCCACTTTTCACCAAAATCAGCGACTCCATCTGACGAATCTCTTTTAGTTGGCATTGCTTTGATATTGATCCAATCGGCAGCAATTGGATCAGGACGCTCGCGATAAATATCAGAACCCAACCAGACCAGGGCCCCTTCACCCACGGGATCAAGGGTAATCAGCATCTGAATCCGGTAACCCCATTCCGACATGATCTTTGTCAGATGCGCACCATTCCAACCGCCGAGGCTATGACCCACGATATAGACAGGACAGCTCTTGTAGGGAATCAGACTCAGGACATGACGCTGAATATCCTGTTTTCCTCTGACTTCGTTGTAGCCCAGCCACTCAGACTTGTATTTACCCTCCTTAGCCAAGCTTGTCGTGCGCTCATCAAAATCCTTCCGTGCCTCTTGGATGTTTCCATAAGGCCCCGAAAAATAATAACGTTCCTTATCCCCGGCGCCTCCGACGAAAACAACAATCGCCTTGGTACTCTCCACCGGCACAGGCTTGTCACTGACATCCTTCTTGTCCGTCAGCGCATGTTCCTTGTGCAGCTTGTAATTAATGCCTTTCGCGCACGTTACTGTTTCAGCCGCCATGCCTCACTCCTCCAGAAACAGCTTGATGGTTTCAGGCAGGTGCGAGCTGACTTCGTGGGTGAACCCATTAGCGTCAGACACCCCGTGTTCCAGTCGCCCATCTGCGCGCTGAATCACGTAGGGATGATTGATCATGGGCTCACCGGTCACGTCATTGACCAGTTTCAACTTGTCCGTGAAATGCACCGGCATTGGTAGCAGACCACTGAAAGGCGCCGCTGTTACTGTGTCACCGATGATGACCGTGCCTGACCCACCAATGACCACATTGCCGTGCCCCCCGGTGCTGTCCAGGGTCGCGGCGTTCAAGCCATTGATAAACACCGTCGAGGAAACGCCGCCAGTAATCGGGCTGCCGCACGCGGATTTATCAGTCATTCGCGCAGCCGCCAATCCGTCGAAATTCACGTTCGGCGAGCCACTGGCAATCGGATTGGTGCCATGTCCCGGGAGTGGGCAGGCGGTCGGATCGGTGACGCGGGCGGCGGGTTTTCCGCTCATGAACAGCTCCTTGCAGTGTTGCGGGTCATCCTTTTGGGGGCGCAAGCATGCGTGAATTTCCAGGTTGCTTCAAACCTCCAGGCAAAAAAAGGCACCCGATCGAGGCGCCTTTTTCATTCGTGCAAACCACTCACATCAACGCGACGGCGGCACCCGAATATCCCCCGCCCGGCACTGGGTCTTCACGCCCTTGCCGCAGGCACCGAACTGCAGATCCTTGCCCATGCACACCCGCACTTCCGAGAGCTCCGGGCCGCTGCAGATCACCGCGATGCCATTGGCCGGGATCCCCGGGTTGGCCTTGCGGAACAGGTCGGCGATTTCCTGGGCTTCGAAGTAATACGAGGAACTGAACGGTTGCAATTCTTGCGGGATTTTCACCGCGCCGACCGCTTTGTCCGCCTCATCCAGATAACCCATCGCGCCCAGACCGCTGCAAGTGCCGTGTTTGGACCATTCGTGATCAAGCAGTTTTTTGGTCGGGAACAGCGTCAGACCTTTGGTCGTCTCCGCCGCCGACAGCGTGGTCAAGGGTGGGCAGGATTCCGGCCAGCCGCCATTGGCGTATTGCGGCCACAGACCGTGCAGCACGAAGCCATAACCCTTGCCGGAACATTGCACGTCATCTTTGTGAGTGAGGCAAAAGGTCGGCGACCAGGACAGCGTCAGCAGGTAGTAATCGAACTGCCCCGCCACCGCTTCCGTTTGCACCTTGCTGGCGTGCGACTGACGCGCCGAACTCAGGCCGATACTACCGGCCGTCAGCGCAATCAGCGCCAGAATTGTAAACAGCTTTTTCATGTACCCGCTCCTTGCGTTTGATTACCTGTTCCAGTTACGGCTGATTTGAACAGCCGGAAACATCTTTTCATAAAGAAATTTCAACCCTGTGACGAGAACAGTTGGTTGGAATTGGCGTGAAAAGCGCCGGGCAATCCGTGGAAAAAGAGATATCACCTTGACATCACTCCGTCACACCTCTAAAAAGTGCGGACAAATTGGATCCGAAGTAAAAATCTGATGGGGCCAGAGGCCAAATCGCCAAGGAGCTGTAAACAATGAAAAAATTCTTTATAAGAATTCTTGCTGCAACGGGAATCGCAGGCATCGCTTTTACTCTATTCGCAAGTGGTTATCTGATCTACTTGAGAGAACAGCCGATATTTATAAAGATCGCAGCGGCGTTGATAGCCATGCTCTCAGCCTTTAAAGCCTACAAATATCTCAAGCACGCAATAGAACATGCCCAGGGCAAAAAAGACGCACCAAAGCTGAGCACTCCAGTCTTTATGGTTACCGGTGCGGTGTTGATGTTTTTCGTAACCCGCTATCTAAGCAACAACCCATTGATTTAAGAAACCATTCCCTTTACGACTTAGTACGCACATCACGCGCCCTGATCATTCAAACACAAGGACAGCCAAACCAATGGACTTTAAAAACATGGCGAATGCCGAGTACTTGTTAATGCACAAGGACTTTTACAAAACACAAGAAAGCATCGAAGAGATCCTCGTTAACAAAGCAGATGAAAACTCCCTGACATTGCTTTCTTCTCTTTCATTCAAGCATCATCAAGCGAAAGTCTTTAAAGAATGGTCCGTTTCCAGGCTCGCAAATAACAAATCTCAAAAGCAACTGCTTGAACAACATACCCCTTATGGCAGATTACAGATCTGGACTTGCTGGAAACACTATCTTTCCCATTTAAATCGGAAGCCATCGCAACAATCATTGCAGGATAGCTTAGCGACATTACATCGCACCTTTTGCAAACTAAACGACTCCGATGGCGAACAACAACACCCGCAACAGTATTTTTTGACTACGACAACCGCTTTTTCCAGGGACAGCTGGGAATTTCAGTTTATTCGAGCAAAAAAAATCTTCCTGGAAAACGAAACCCTCGCCCCTTACATCTCCGACTTTGAAAGCCACTACAATATAAAGCTTGTCGACTATTTGAATATTGTTTATTTAATTGTCAACATCTACCATTTGAAGGACGACATCGATTATCTCAACCCCACCCAGCTCGATCAATGGATCCTCGACATTGACCAAATTTGCACAAGCGCTCCGGTTAATCGCAAAACGCTCACCGAAGTGCTGAGCCTCATTTCCAGCCCCCTTGAAGAAAGCCAGTCATTTGCACAAAGCACGTTAGACGAACCAAACAACTTTACACTTTTCCGAAACCGTCCTTTTATAAAACTGAGCGAAACTCGATACCTGCCTATCGAAGGCAAGCTTGTTGAAGATCTACTATTCAACAATCTGTATTACAAGATCAAAGATCTTTATGTTGGAAAGTCACCATTCATGGATGATTTTGGAGGCGCCTTCGAAACGTATGCCGTCTATCTCTCCAACACGGCGTTTTCAGAAAAGAAAGACCAATACAAAATCATCCCCGAATTTCCTTTCGGCAAACCCCAACGCAAGTCTCCTGACTTGATGATTTCCTGCCCGGAAAACAACTCAGTAACCGTGATCGAAATAAAGTCAGCACGGGTTCTCGACCGGGTATTTTCAACCGAGCGCGATGATCAAGCGGTCGACAACTCTTTCGAGAAAACCAAAGCGCGCCCCCTCATTCAAGCTCGCACTTGCATAGGGGAAATAGTTCAGCGTAAAGTTCACACGGATCTGACTGACAGCCAATACTATCAGTTCCTTGCGGTCACAATGAATGACTTCCCGCTTATACTTGAAAACATTGTCTTCACTGACCCAGCCGGCGAAGACATCAGTTCGTCACTTTTCTCGATGAACATCGAAGCATATGAAGTCCTTTTAAAAATCATTTCCTGCGACTATGAGTTCACACTGGACAACATACTTAATGGCTACAATCATTACAAACACAAAATGTCGATAAAGACCTATCTCAGCAGAGTGTTCACGCACAATAATCTTCATAGCGAAACGTTCGTGAAAATCATTAACGATTCAAGATCCGAATACATAGACTACTTACGCGCTTCTCGTAATTCTTAATAAGCCGAGGTCAAAAAAAGACAGGCCGAAACTAATGTTTCGGTCTATCCATTTCCCTAAAACAGCGCCTCCCAGAGAAGGTCATTCATCCCAACGCAGTCCAGAATGTACGGCTGAGTTCCAGACTGTCTTCTTGCGATTTGGGCGGTACCTTCATGACGCAAGGCAACACCACACCCCGTTGAAAGGTCTACGATTAACAGGCAGACATCAAACCAAGGGATCCGAAATGAGTAAAGCAGACGAACTGGCCGCCAAACTCAAGCAAACCCGGCACACCCACGCGGATGCCGCGCTGGAGATCGATTGCTGGCCGGCGCAGGTCTACGATCTGTACCACCGCATTGAGGTCTGGCTGCAGCCCGTCACCGAAGTCGGCCTGAAAATCCGCCGCAATCCAACCCACGTTTGCGAGAGCTCACCCGATGGCGAAAGCCACGATTACGCGATCGACCAACTGGTGATCGAAGCCAACCAGCAAACCCTGACCTTTGATCCCATCGCCCGGTTTACCGAGGACGGCGCCGGCCGCGTGCAGATCACCCTGCCGGATCGCAACACCTACCTGCTGCGCACCGTCGATGAACATCATGAAAGCCATTGGTGGTTGCAGACAGTGGAAACCGGGCAGGAGCTGGATGCGATTGCGCTGACCGAGAACAACCTGTTGCAGGTGGTGCAGGAAGGTCTGGGCCTGTAACAGGAACGGGCAAACTGTCAAAACTGTAATCCCCCTCTCAGCCAACTGAAAGCCAGCGCTGGGTAGCCTCCCCGTCATGTATCGAACGGGGACTTCCAGCGCATGCCTTCCAACACCTCAAGACGCACCTTCGTCAAAGGCCTGGCCGCCAGCGGCCTGCTCGGCGGCCTCGGTCTGTGGCGCGCGCCGGTCTGGGCGCTGAACGAACCGGGGCAGATCAACGAACTGAGCGGCAGCGAATTCGAGCTGTTCATCGGCGAAACCCCGGTCAACTTCACCGGCAGCCCGCGCACTGCGCTGACCATCAATGGCAGCCTGCCCGGTCCGCTTCTGCGCTGGCGCGAAGGCGACACGGTGACGCTGCGGGTGCGTAATCGGCTCAAGGACAGCACTTCGATTCACTGGCACGGCATCCTGCTGCCGGCCAACATGGACGGCGTGCCGGGTCTGAGTTTTCACGGCATCGAACCCGGCGGCGTATACGTCTACCAGTTCAAGGTGCGGCAGCACGGCACTTACTGGTATCACAGCCACTCCGGCTTGCAGGAACAGGCCGGGGTCTACGGGCCGTTGGTGATCGATGCGAAAGAACCGGAGCCGTTCCACTACGACCGCGACTACGTGGTGATGCTCAGCGACTGGACTGACGAAGACCCGGCCAGCCTGATGAAGACCCTGAAAAAGCAGTCCGATTACTACAACTACCACAAGCGCACGGTTGGCGATTTCATCGACGACGTCAGCGACAAAGGCTGGAGCACCACCGTCGCCGACCGCACGATGTGGGCGCAAATGAAGATGAACCCCACCGACATCGCCGACGTCAGTGGCGCCACCTACACCTTCCTGATCAACGGCCACGCTCCTGACTCGAATTGGACCGGACTGTTTCGCCCCGGCGAAAAACTGCGCCTGCGCCTGATCAACGGCTCGGCCATGACTTACTTCGACGTGCGCATTCCGGGGCTGAAAATGACCGTGGTCGCGGCGGACGGTTTGCACGTCAAACCGGTCAGCGTCGATGAACTGCGCATCGCGGTGGCGGAAACCTACGACGTGATCGTCGAGCCCGCCGCCGACGCTTATACCCTGTTCGCCCAGGCCATGGACCGCAGCGGTTACGCCCGCGCCACCCTCGCGTCCCGCGCCGGTCTGACGGCCCCGGTGCCAGCGCTGGATTCGCGCCCATTGGTGACCATGGACGACATGGGCATGGGTGGCATGGGCATGGGTGGCATGGACCACGGCTCGATGGACATGAGCGACATGGCGGGCATGGACCACTCGGCGATGGGCCCGATGCAATCGCACCCCGCCAGCGAAAAAGACAATCCGCTGGTGGACATGCAAGCCATGACCCCCACACCGAAACTCGACGACCCCGGCCTCGGGCTGCGCAACAACGGCCGTCGCGTGCTGACTTACGCCGACCTGCGCAGCACCTTCGACGACCCGGACGGCCGCGATCCCGGGCGCACGATCGAGCTGCACCTGACCGGGCACATGGAGAAGTTCGCCTGGTCATTCAACGGCATCAAGTTCTCCGACGCCGAGCCGCTGCGCCTCAAGTACGGCGAGCGCATCCGTCTGGTGCTGGTCAACGACACGATGATGACCCACCCCATCCACCTGCACGGCATGTGGAGCGATCTGGAAGACGAAAACGGCAACTTCCAGGTGCGCAAACACACCATCGACATGCCTCCCGGCACCCGTCGCAGCTACCGGGTCACGGCCGATGCATTGGGCCGCTGGGCCTATCACTGCCATCTGCTTTATCACATGGAAACGGGCATGTTCCGCGAAGTGCGGGTGGAAGAATGAAGGGGCCGATCATGACTCGAATTGCAGCGTTCTCCGTGCTGTTCATCAGCGCCTCCGTCATGGCCGCCAACGACATGCAAGGCATGGATCACAGCCAGATGCCCGGCATGGATCACTCGATGCAAAGCATGGACGACGGCATGATGCAGCCTGCCGCACCCACTGAAAGCCGCACGCCGATCCCGGTGCTGACCGACGCCGACCGCGCCGCCGTGTTCGCCAGCCCCGGCGGCCATCAGGTGCATGACAGCGCGATCAACAGTTACTTCCTCGCCGACAAACTCGAATGGCAAAACGCCGATGACGGCAGCACTTTGGCCTGGGATCTGTCCGGCTGGATCGGCGGCGACATCGATCGCCTGTGGCTGCGCTCCGAAGGCGAACGCAGCAACGGCAAGACCGAGGACGCCGAGCTCCAGGCATTGTGGGGTCATGCGGTTTCGCCGTGGTGGGACGTGGTCAGCGGCGTGCGTCAGGACTTCAAACCCGGCGCAGCACAAACCTGGGCCGCGTTCGGTCTGCAGGGCATGGCGCTTTACAACTTCGAAGCCGAGGCCACGGCGTTTCTCGGTGAGGGCGGACAAAGCGCGCTGCGGTTGGAAGGCGACTACGACATTCTGCTGACCAACCGGCTGATCCTGCAGCCCACCGCCGAACTCAACGTCTACGGCAAAAACGACCCGCAACGAGGCCTTGGTTCCGGCCTGTCGAACACTGAAGCCGGCCTGCGCCTGCGCTACGAAATCCGCCGCGAATTTGCGCCGTACCTCGGCGTGACGTGGCACCGCACCTACGGCAACACCGCTGATTACGTCCGCGAAGAAGGCGGAAATCGCAGCGAAGCACGGCTCGTGCTTGGTGTGCGGCTGTGGTTCTGAATCCCATTGAAAAACAACCCCAGAGGTCTTGCATGCGCACGTTGAATATCACCCTTGTACTCGCCAGCGGATTGCTTCTGAGCAGCCTCGCTCAGGCTCACCCGAAACTGCTGTCATCAACCCCGGCCGAAGGTGCCGACGGCGCGGCTCCCGACAAGATCGAACTGCACTTTTCCGAGAACCTGCTGACTCAGTTCTCCGGCGCCAAACTGGTGATGACCGAGATGCCCGGCATGGCCCATTCACCGATGCCGATGAAGGCCAGAGTCAGCGCTGGCAGCGACCCGAAATCCATGCTCGTCACCCCGCTCGTGCCGTTGCCCGCCGGCACCTACCAGGTCGAGTGGCGCGCGGTGTCGTCCGACACGCACCCGATCACCGGCAACGTCACGTTCAAAGTGAAGTGAGCGATGGCTGAACTGATCAACATCATTTTGCGCCTGGCGTTGTATGTGGATTTGCTGCTGTTGTTCGGGGTGGGGTTGTTTACGCTGTACAGCGCTGACGCCGACCTGCGGTCTGGCCCGATGCTGCGTGGATTGGCATTGATCGGGGCACTGCTGTCAGTGGCTGGACTGGTGCTGATGACGAGCGCCATGAGTGGCGAAACCGAACTCGCCGCACTCTGGCCGCATCTGCAGATGATGCTGCTGGAAACGGATGTCGGGCTGGCGTGGGCGCTGCGCATGATTGCGCTGATCGTGGTGCTGATTCAGCCGGGGATGTGGCTCGCGTCGACGGCCGGCGCGGTTGTCCTCAGCTCCCTTGCGTGGAGTGGGCACGGGGCCATGGACGAGGGCTCGCTGCGGTTCTGGCATTTCCTCAGCGACATCCTGCATCTGCTGGCGGCGGGTGCGTGGTTGGGGGGAATGCTGGCGCTGGTGTTGCTGGCGCGGGGTCGTGTGGATGAAGCGCGGATTCGCCTGCTGACTGAGGCAGTGAAACGCTTCGAATGGGTCGGCGCGACGATTGTGCTGACGCTGTCGGTGAGCGGCGTGGTGAATTACCTGTTCATCGTCGGCCCGAGGCTGGATGACGTGCTGCTCGGCACTTACGGTGTGTTGCTGGCGATCAAGGTTGTGCTGTTTGCCGGGATGCTGGTATTGGCCGCGCTGAACCGCTTCCACCTCGGGCCGGCGCTGGCGCGATCACTACGCGATGGACAGCACGTCATCGCGGCGAACGCACTCAGGCGCAGTGTGCTGCTGGAACTCGGCATGGCCCTGCTGATCGTGGCGCTGGTGGCGTGGCTCGGCACGTTGAGTCCGGACGCGGGATGACACCCGCGAAGGCCTTTCACTACACTGGCTCACCGTCCTCTGCAGAAGCCCGATGTTCATGACTATTCTAAAAAGCACGATGATCCTTTGCGGCACGCTGGCCCTGGCCGCGGGTGTTCAGGCCCAGGAAGCCACTTCGCACCTCGACAGCATTCAGCAACAAGGCCAACTGCGCGTCTGCACCACCGGCGACTACAAGCCCTACACCTTCAAGCGTGCCGACGGCGAATTTGAAGGCATCGACATCGCCATGGCGCGCTCGCTGGCCGACAGCCTCGGGGTCAAAGTCGAGTGGGTGCAGACCACCTGGAAAACCCTGATGCCGGACATGCAGGCCGGCAAGTGCGACATCGGCATGGGCGGCATTTCGGTGACGCTGGAACGGCAGAAAAAAGCCTTCTTCAGCAACACCCTCGACAGCGACGGCAAGATCCCGCTGGTACGCTGCGCCGAGCAGGCCAAATACCAGACCATCGAGCAGATCAACCAGCCAGACGTGCGCCTGGTGGAACCGGCCGGCGGTACCAACGAAGCCTTCGTCCACGCCTTCCTGCCCAAGGCCCAACTGGCCCTGCACGACAACGTGACGATCTTCCAGCAACTGCTCGACAACAAGGCCGACGTGATGATCACCGACGCCTCGGAAGCGCTGTATCAGCAGAAACTCAAACCGGGGTTGTGCGCAGTGAATCCGCATCAGTATATGCAGTATGGCGAGAAGGCGTATCTGCTGCCGCGCGATGACATCAGCTGGAAGCTGTACGTCGATCAGTGGCTGCATTTGAGCAAAGTCACTGGCAGTTATCAGAAGGTCATTGGTGAGTGGCTGGCGGTGCCGCAGTAATCTTCCAGGCACAAACATTTGTGGCGAGGGAGCTTGCTCCCGGTGGACTGCGCAGCAGGCCTTCTTTTGAGGGGCCGCCTCGCGACCCAGCGGGAGCAAGCTCCCTCGCCACATTGATTCTCAGCCACAAAATCCATCAGTCATCATGCAACATCCCGGAGCTGTATTGATTCAAGCTGCTGCCAATGCTGTTGCCGCCAAACTTCAGGGTCGTGGCATGACTGCGCCCTTCGGGCGACTGACAATCCGCAGAAAAACAACTGGTGGTGGTCAAGCCACCGGCGCCCGAACAGGCACTCAATACCGAGACAGTTGCAGCGATCAACAGCACTTTGACGACATCGGCGCGCATGGTACGGCTCCCCTTGGGATGATCTTGTGCAAGCATCCTAGGCCTTCGCGGCACCCGGCAAGATGAAACCTGGCTGATCGACAGCACGGGTTCAGCTTCGCATCAAACCGTCCGCCACGCCCCGGCAGGAATCTGCGCCATCGCCTCGAAAGCCGGTTTGGCGAACCAGAATCCCTGCATCAGATAAATCCCGCAATCAGCGAGAAAATCGCGCTCTTCCGGATGCTCGATGCCCTCGGCAATCACCTCGATCCCCAGTTCGGTACACATGCCCACCACGCCCCGCACAATTGCCTGACGTACGCGGTCGCGGTGAATACCGCGTATCAGCGCCATGTCCAGTTTGATCAGATCCGGTTGAAAGTCCGCCAGCAGATTCAACCCGGAATACCCCGCACCGAAGTCATCGATGGCGGTCTTGAAGCCAAACTCGCGGTATTCGCGCAAGATGTTCATCAAGTGCTTGTTGCTTTCGACGTGCTCGCCCTCGACCGCTTCGAAGATCAGCCGCTCGAGCGGAAACGCATGCGCCCGCGCCGCCTCCAGCGTGCTGCGAATGCACAGGTCCGGGCGATAAACCGCGTTGGGCAGGAAGTTGATCGAGAGAAAACCGGTGAGGCCCAACTGCGCGGCGGTGGAGATTGCCCGCACGCGGCACAGTTGATCGAAGCGATAGCGGTTCTGGTCATCGACCTGCTGCAGCACCGACAGCGCCCCTTCGCCCTGCACGCCACGGACCAACGCCTCGTGGGCGAAGGTCGATTGATCACGCACATCGACAATCGGCTGGAACGCGAAGGAGAACGCCATATCGGCCTCGCCTTTTTGCCGGCATCCTTGGCACCCCCCGCTGGGCTGGGGGAAAATTGGTGTATTGGTCATGACGCCCCCTGAGAGCGGGTTGCAACCATCCATGGCCCAGAAAAAAATCACTGCACGGACCGGGTGGCGCCGCTTGGCGGCCCCCGCTTATACAGGCTGACCGGTCAATTCCGGCCAAGTTCATTGCGAAATGCCATCAGGTGCGGAAATGCGCCGTCATGCGTTGCAGGTCCTGCCCCAGCGACGCCAGCTCAAGGGTCGCAGCAGCACTTTCTTCGCTGGCGACGGCCGACTGATCGGCCACATCGCGCACACTGACGATGCTGCGATTGATCTCATCGGCCACCGCACTTTGCTGCTCGGCGGCGGCGGAAATCTGCAGGCTCATTTGCTGGATCGTACCGATCGACTGGTTGATCTCGGTGATCGCCTGCTCGGCCTTCTGCGCCAGCACCACGGTGTCCAGCGTGCGTTCGCGGCTGGATGTCATCAGTGTAGAGGCCGCTTGCGTGCCCTGCTGCAAGGTGACAATCAGCGCTTCGATTTCCTTGGTCGAATCCTGGGTGCGCTGCGCCAGCGAGCGCACTTCATCGGCAACCACCGCGAAACCACGGCCCTGCTCCCCCGCCCGCGCCGCTTCAATCGCCGCGTTCAGCGCCAACAGGTTGGTCTGCTCGGCGACAGCCTTGATCACATCGATGACCTTGCCGATCTGCTCACTGTCCTGGGACAGCACGTTCATTGCCGCGCCCAAGTCCTCGATCGCCACCGACAGCTCGCTGATCTGCAAAGTCGCCTGCTTGACCACCGCACTGCCGTGACGCGCCTGCTGATCGGCCAGTGTCGCGGCGGCGGAAGCGTCGGTGGTGTTGCGCGCGACCTCCTGCACCGTCGAGGCCATTTCGTGCATCGCCGTGGCGACCTGGTCCACCTCGACTTTCTGCTGGCGCACACCGGCGCTGGTCTGCTCGCTCATCGCCGAAAGCTTCTCGGCCGACGTCGAAATATGGGTCACGCCGTTACCGATCCCCTGCACCAGCGTGTTCAGACTTTGCGCCATGTCCTGCATCGCGTTTTGCAGATCCCCCAACTCATCCTTGCGGCTGGATTTGGCTTGCACCGTCAGATCGCCCTTGGCAATCCGCCGCGCCAGCTCCACCGTCAGCGCCAGCGGCCCGGTGATCTGCCGCGAAATCAGCACCGCAGCCAACAGACCGACCACCAGCGCCAGCACCGTCAGCACGGCAATCTGGATAAACGCACGATGTTGATCGTCCCGCGCCAGACGCTGCTGGGTGTCCATCAGGCCGGTCATGATGCTGTCCATCGCCTGGCTCTGTTGATCCACCTGCTGGCGCAGGCTCTGCTTCTGCTCGAACAGCGCGGCAACCTCCACCAGCACCTCGCGATAACGCCGGATCCCGGCCTGCGCCTCTTCAAGCTGACTCGACAGGGCCGCCGGCAACCCGCTGCGCGCCTTGCCCATGTCCGTCAGAAACGTATCGGTGGTGTCCAGCAGCACCCTCTTGTTGGCCTCGCTCGGCACCGCGATATAACGCCGCAGCATCAGACGAAACATCGTCATGCCATTGCGTAGATCCGCCACCGTGCGCAAGTCCGCCACCCGCGCACTGTCGGCTGACGCCAGCGCACTGGCCGTGGTGCTCTCGAACAACCTGTTGAAGGTCTCGGCGTACTTGTCCGACATCGCTCCCAACGGTTTCAGCGCATCGCTGGTCGCCTTGTCCGCCTCGACCAGGCGCTTGACCTGCTGATCGTAAGCCAGCGTGGTGTCCTGCAAACGCTTCAAGGCCTGCTGGTTTTCCGCCCGCGTCAGGGTCTGCAAGGCCTTCGCGATCAGCCCTTGCAACACCGTCAGCCGCGACTGATAAGCCTCGGCAAACGCCGCATCCGCTGCCGCTTCATACTGCTTCTCCGACAACCGCATATCCTGCGACGCATCGTTGAGCGTGCCGATCAGACGTGTGGTGTCCAGGCGATCCACCAGCACATTGCTGCTGCTATAGCCAATGAAAGCCACCGCCCCCACCGCCAGCAACAGAACGCCAAACCCGGCCCCCAACTTTCGGGAAACCTTGATGTTGCCCAGGAAACTCGATGCTTCTGCCATGTTCAGCCTCTAACGCCCTGACGCGATTCAGCGTCAGGCACAAAAAGTAGATCTCTGATAACCGGAGTTACCGCTCATATTCGGGGGCGTCATCCTGAGCAAATGGCGGACAGCTCCAACTGTCCCGGCTGCAACAGACTGACGCGAAGAACCGTACCGACGGCGCACGCACCAGCGGACAAATCCAGGGTTTGCGCTGGATTTATCGTTTCAGCAAAGGTGTTGGAACGGATGCTATAAATTTTGGGAAAAGTTGTACAACTTTATATTTTTGTATAATCGTTGAACTTTTTTGAACGCGTGATGACGCATTGCCATCACTTTTTGTGGCACATCGCTATTGCTGCGTAAACAGGCTGAAATCCGCGATTTTCGGCGGTTGTTTTGCGCATCGACTGAGCGCCCTCCGCGACCCCGCCGCTTGCCACGGAGGGCAGCGGTCTACGCTTTGAGCTCGACGTTATCCAGCGCCTGATTCACCGCCAACTCCCCCAACATCACCACCTGCGCAATGCCCAGCAGCGTCTTGCGGTGCGAGACATCCAGCAACGCGGCGAAATCGTTGAGCATGGTGGTGGCGGAACCCAGGGATTCACTGGCGTTGGCGAGCAGGGATTCAGTGTCGTAGGCCGGGTTGGCGAGGAACATTGGTCTGGATTGATCACCACTGGCCATGATCTGGCTGGCCGGGGTGAGGTAGTGATCGAGGGCGCGCTCGGCGGCTTCGTGGAGTTTGCGGGAATTGAGGGATTCGTAGGGGGATGCGGGGTTGGATTCGGGTGGGTTGGGTGTTGGTTTGAACATGGATGGAGCCTCTAGTGCGAATACTAAAAGGAGCCATCACCCTCGCTACCAAACGATAGGTGGCGGCCATACGCGGGTTGGTAGACCGGTCGCACTAGAACCCGGCGCCCACGAATGAGCCCCACGCATGACCACCATGAAATCGGAGCCCCGAGAAAGGACTGCACACGGTGATGCCATGAGTCTAGAAACGAAGCGGGCTACCAAACCCGATCACTGGTTTTCAGTGACACAGGGACGATAGAACCCGCGAACTAGACGCACAAGCCGGCGGATTCTGTCTTAGGTGTAGGGGGTGGCGCAAGGTGGTGTAGGACCGATGGCGTATCAGAGAGCTTCGTTTAAACATACTCAGATTTTGTTGTTTAGATTGACGACCGACACCGGACACGTCGCCGTCAAGCAACCACCAAAGCAACTGATACAGTCGGTGCAAGCTAATCCGTCGACAAGGAGTCAAACATGGCAACGCCCGCTGCACGCATCACAGATCCAGCCAGTTGCCCCATCCCCGGACACGCCCCCAAAGCCATTGCCTCCGGATTCAATAGATCTGCCCCCCTATTTTCCCCAGCAACGAAAATTTGCAATCACTGCCTTCCCCTGATATTCCTGCGGGATAGTGTCTTAAAAAATTTCTAGTATGGCTCACCTTTAGATCCAAGGAAGAAAAATGCAGTCAGAGTTAAAGTCCTTGTCGAAAATTTTTTCAGAAGTTATCTTCCGAATTCCCGATTATCAGAGAGGCTACTCTTGGGAAACTAAACATCTTAAGGATTTCTGGAATGACATTGAACAACTTCCGGATGATAAAAGCCATTACACTGGCGTATTGACGTTAGAACCAGTAAACCCTGAAAACTATAGAACATGGGAAGATGACACCTGGATCATTGAGTCAAAGCACTACAGCCCAATGTATGTAGTTGATGGGCAGCAAAGATTAACAACTGCCATAATACTGCTTCAGTGCATACTAGAATCAATCGACGATTCAGAACTTTTAAACTATACAGAAAAAACTGACATCCGGAAAAAGTACATATGCGAAATCAAGGGAAAAGGAATTTCCAGATCGTATATTTTTGGCTATGAAAAAGACAATCCTAGCCACGAGTTTCTCAAGCAAGTTATATTCGGCGACTCTTCCATCAACCATTCAACAGCGGAAGAGACCATATATACAAAAAACTTAAAATCCGCCAAAGATTTTTTCTCAGAAAAAGTAAAAGATCTTTCCAAAGATGATCTAGAATACATATTCACAACTCTCACACAACACTTACAATTCAATATATTTTATATCGAGAAAGACCTTGATGTTTTTGTAACCTTTGAAACCATGAACAACAGAGGCAAACCTTTATCACACCTCGAACTTCTAAAAAACAGGCTAATTTACCTATCTACTAAATTTAACGTAGAAACATCAGAAAGCGTCCACTTACGAAAGGCGATAAACGAAAGCTGGAAATCAATTTATCATTACCTTGGAAAAATCAACAAGAGTGAGCTTGACGATGATTTTTTGAGGACGCATTTCATTTGCTACTTTAGCGATCTTCTTGAAGACAAGTTTACAAGTTATTCCCGCACTCGCAGATATTTCAGCTACGGCGACGATTACAAGGATTACTTACTCGATGACTTCTTTACTCCGAAAAGACTAAAAATAGAAACGGAAACGGAAACGGAAACGGAAACAACCGAACCACTCGCCATAGAGAAGAGGCCTCTAGATATAGAAACAGTTTTTAATTACTCGCAGAGCATTAAAAGCTTGGTTAAGACTTACTACCACACAGCTCATCCAACTGATGGTGAATGGTCTGATATTGAAAAAGAGAAGCTCAGCCAGATTAATAGGCAAGGTAATAGCGACATCTTCAAACTCTGCGTCGCAGTTTTGCACATATTCGAGAGTGGTACCGCACGAGAAGTTGCACTTAGTGCAATCGAAAGATTTGGCTTCTTGACTAAGCTGCGCTCGTATTACTTCGATGTTAGCACAACAGAATTAACAGGGAAAGTTTTCGCGGGAAAACTTAACATTGAAGATCTAACGAAAGCATTAACGGAGCCATCAGACAAATTCTCGAAGTCCAAAGATTTTCATGATTCAATTAGGAATATTGGAAAAAACCTCAATAGTGGATACTACAGTTGGAAGCAGCTTCGCTACTTCATGTTCGAATATGAGCAACACCTACGCAAAGCCTCAAAAACGACTAGACAGTTGCTCAAATGGTCAGATGACGTAATGAGAGAACACTACAGCAAAGACCATAAAACCGTTGAACACATCTATCCTCAGAAAGCAAGCTCCGGTTATTGGACGCAGGCTATAACAGGACGAGGCTATTCCATTAAAGAGAGGAATATGCTGAAAAACTCAATAGGCAATTTGCTTCCTGTATCTCATGCAAAAAATGCGTCTTTAAGTAATAAATCATTTGAAGAAAAAAAGGGATCAGAGAGCAATCAAGTAGGATATCGCTACGGGTGCCTGTCAGAGATACAAGTCTCTGCATGTAAGGAGTGGACAGGTGTCGAGATCTTAAGGCGTGGAATCTATTTATTAGATTTCCTTGAAAGTAGATGGAACCTGAAGATTGGTGACGCCTCAAAGAAGGTAGACGTGCTGGGATTGAAATTCGTTCTATCGTATGAAAAAACTGATATTAATTCTGTGGTAAACCAGAAGATACCTGTCCCCTCTGCTCCTGATGAACGAATAGAGGATCGCGCAGACCAAGTTGAATTTTAAGCGTATCAAAAAATGAAGGCCGGATGACCTGATCTCGGCCTTCGTATAACGCAAGGCATTACTGTAGACTTTTTGAAAAATTTTAGAAGCGAATAACAGGGATATAACTTATTCATCGCCAAAAATCAGAAAATAAATTCGCATTTTTAAATTGCGCAGAAAACTTGATACTCAAAAGATGACAAAAATCAACCACTACGACCTATACAATTTTTTCAACTATTGACCACCTTATTTTCATAACTGAAATATCAGCAAATCAAATACTCGAGCGCCTCTTCCGAACCACGCGTGACTCAATCATAAGCCTTTCCCCTTTGGAAGTAAGACGCCACACCCTATTCCCGATTATACCAACCTCAGTCACTAACAACCCCAAAGCCTTTAGCTGGATCGCTATAGTATAAATATCATCCAAAAACACCGAAGAATTTATGCCTTCAGAAACCGATCCTTCCGACACAAACATACTTAGAAGCGTCGAACTTACGAGAGTTTGCTCCAGCCCGGCTTCAAGAGAAGGAGAAATACAGTAGAATATTTTATTCCAAGACACATTTACTTCCCATGCATCCTGATCATGACCATTGAATGTCCAACCTCTAACAGTAAACTCATCTTCAAGATCAGCCAAATCAGAAATATCGAACATAGCATCACTTAATGGCTCAGCACTTTCTTGCAGCTGCTTTAGTTTAATATTCTCCTTGCGAAGCTCATTTATCTCTCTCAACAGATCCTCACTGGAGCCGTCTGTTGCCCGAATCCAACCTACAGCTGGAAATGCTTTAATTGTCTTTGCCAAACTTAGCGAAACAAGTCCTGGCAATTCATCTGCAGCCTGCCAGTATTTAATGAGCCTTCCTTCCGCTACTTTTTTACGAAACACGTCAAGTTTATGCCTCGCCCCATCACTTCTATCCGTCTTATCTACTGCTAGTGTACCAGGGGCCCCATGTATAAGTGCCACAACTCGAATTCCTTTTTCGACCGCATAATCAAATTCTTGCTCTGTGTAACTTATCCCCTCAGGCCCCAAGGAACCATAACGGCCTCCTATTATCAAAAGGTAATAATCACAATCATCAATGATTTTTTTGATAAATTCCCACTGTTCCTCATCCGTAGCCGGAAAAAGCTCCATTCCTGCAGGAATACAATCCATCTCCATGAGTGTCTGATTGACTTTCTGACGCTCCTCTTTCAAGTCTAAGTACGTAGAACTTACAAAAACCTGATAACGTTTATCCATCGACGCTTTCCCCTCACTTAAATCCGTACCGAAACAAGAGAATAAAAATTTGGCAGAAGCTGGGAACGGATTTATTTAGCAATTAGAAATCCAAAAAAACTCGCATCCCGTTTTTTGCTCCGCTATGTGTTGCTACGGTTTAAAAACCCTCTACAAAACTTATCTCACGACCAAGCAATGGAACTTTCAAGGACTCTTCATAATAAGGCACACCAACGCACCCATCGCAAAATTTGTTATGATAGGCGGCGAGAAAAAGATATTTTTCAAAAACCTTAGAATTCGTCGAATACATCTTCATATTCGATACAATCATATCCCTGTGACACTCCATTAACTGCGCATCCAGTTTTGTAGGAAATATCCCCACCACATCAGGATCATTATCTGAAACAAATGCTGCGCGAAGATAATTTACAAAATACCTACCTTCATACTCAAAAACATAGCTCCGACAAAGCCGCCCATTGAATACCGCACTTACAACATCCAAATGATCATTTTTTTTTGCAAAATCAAACACATCCTGTGAAAGCATCACTACGGGATTAATTGCCTTACTACTCTCGATTTCAACAGCCTCTATCAGTGCCTCGCCATAAATTGTATGCTCATCGATATATAAGCCGCCTAACGTTAGACCACCACGAACAAGATAGCCGTGACGAATCAATTCAATTTGATACTTGCAAATGAACTCAAATATTGGAGCTACAAAATTCCGACCTAGCCCATATTTCAAAGAAACTAAAACATTATCAGAAAAACTTTTAACATCAATTAACCCTAATTTTTTCGGCTGCTCTAATTTAGATAGCCCCGCTTTTAACGCGCTGACCACTTGACTGCAAGCTTCGTTAGCGTCGCCATTTTCTTTGACAATATTTTTGAAACCTAAAACATCTATGAATGCACAGAATCGCTTCTCAATTTTTACTTCAGACATTATTTATGCTCCCAGTACATATGAAAAACTCCTAACATCCAACCTAGAACTGGATATCAATCGAAATTGGGGAGGGACTTATTTACCATCTAGAAACCTAAACAAATAAATCCGTCCGCTTTTTTCCCTTTTTTTTGTAAAAGAACGGGCTTTAACCCGTCCCGGTGAGCGAAGCGGACGATTTCAACATGTTGCTATCCAATCTCTGACTCGTCTTCTGCCGCCATTGCATCGGCATGAGCATTCCATGTGTCGATCATCCACGGAGGTAGCTGATCGTGGCGTCTCACCGAAACCCTTGAGTTTGCATAAGGCATGTGTGGTTCTAGTACTGTACGAACCAAAAGCTGGTCATTCGTGATTTGTATGGGTGCTACTAAATCCGGAGAATTTGTAATGTTCTCACGATCCTTCAGATACAATGGTACTAGATAATTCATACCACCGTAGTACCAATACGGCAGTTGCAGACCTCTATTCAATGACCATTGAATAGCTCCGGATATTGCGCACATTTGTGCAACAGGTGGAGCATCTTTTAAGAAGCTAACGCGATCTTCATTATCTTTAAGCATATGGTCATGTTGCATGACAATTTCAACACCCTTGGGGATTTCTGGTCCACTTGTTATTTCTGGCGGCGCTGGAAGAGATGGAGCGTTGATCTGCGATCCTGCCTTTATAAGCTTCCAAGGAGACCTACCTACATCTCCTCGTATAAATACCAAATAAAGAGGGGTTCCATATCTTGTCTGTAGGTTCCCTGCAGAAACATAAAACTGATCGTCAGAAAACGTTACTTTCCCTTGTTCAATGCTCCACGCGATATGAACAGCAAGATACTTCTCAAGCACATGAAAGTCTCTTCCCCACTTCTCGCTAAGTGCCTGCCCAGCAAGATCTTGTAGCACCTTGGGTGGAATGTATGCAAATTTATGCAGCCGTTTAGTAAGCTGATTTGTGTAGCTACTACCAATATCTTCCTGAAGTTTTTCCAAAGCAATCATGAAAGCTCCTTGTACTGTAAGTACTCTATCGTTTAGTTAATACGTATTTTCAGAGCTCTGAATTATGAGTGCCCGTACCAGCCCAAAAAAGCCATCTACGACGAAGAAAAATGGAACAAATTTATTTACCACCCAGAAATCAAAAAAATCTGTTTCACTTAATTTTAACTTATCAAAAATCTTCAACAGGCTTCTTAGTCGCAGCCAAAATCTTATTCGCCTCTAACCGCGGAAACGTAAACCGAATTATCATCCCCGAATTCGCACCTTGCCCCGCCATCACCAACTCAGCGGAACGAATATTCTCCGGTGCAGCAGCCAACGCACTAACAGCATTGGTTTGCCCTTTAGCGCTCAGCCCTTCGAGAAAGGTGTAAGTCAAATTCCCAGACGCCAGACCAACCTGTTCAAAATTCGAAATCTTCGTCGTCAGCTCTTCAGTGCTTCTCGACTTTCTCGCGGTATCGAACATATCCAGGATGGATTTTTCATCGTTAAGGGAAACCAGCGTGAATGATTTGGAAAGCCCCGCGATGGCTTTGACATAGAGGTTCTGATCGAAGGGGCTGATCAGTGAAACCATCATCAGCTTGTCACCGGAAAAGATTAACGCGACGGTAAATTTCTCTTCCAGGAAATCCACATCGTCGATGCACCTCGCGGTTCCGCCGACGTCTTCGGAGCAGTCGTAGTAACCGGCCGCTTCGGTGAATTTTGCGAGTGGGGTTTGGTAGACGTAGTTCTTGAACAGCTTTTCTTCAGCGAAAGCCCCCTGAGCGAAGGCAAGCATGGCGGCGGCGACGAGAACAGATGATGCGATTTTTTTCAGCATGGGATCCCTTCCTCACTTTTATTGATAGCCCGATGCTATCAGTCCATATCAAGGCTGTCTTGCTTAATCCCACACTTGATGAGGTTGTATTTCCGCCGGATATCACTGAGCTCGACCGGTCATTCCTGATAAACTCCCCAACCTCCCAGCCACACCGATTTCGTATCCCCAATGTCCCCTATCTCCGCCACACCCGCCCCACTCTCCCGCCGCTTCTCCGTCGCCCCGATGATGGATTGGCACGGCTAATCCTGTAGACCACTAAACCTCTGGCCTCCAGCCTCATCAAGAAACGCGCGTACCATTTTCGTACCACCCCACTCTCTTTTTCTCCCCGAGCGTAAAGCGGCGTTCTTCTCGCATCGTCGGTACGCTCGCCTGTCGCTCCAATCCCAGGCACTTCCTACAAGCGTTTCCGTCGCGGGCGAAACGATCTGCGCACGAGTGTCTCTTCGTCATCTGCAAGAGTGAGTGGCGAGGCGATCGGCTCTGCCGCCCGATAGGTAATGTTCTTTTTTCGGGAAGGCATCGGAAAAAGGTAATTTTGGTAAGCCGAACGGTCAATCTGGCTGAGAGCCTTGATTTTACTGGGCTGCAAAGGATTGGCATGAAGTAATTTTTGAGTAATGTAGAAGTAAGGTAATTACCTTTTAAGGAAGTAATATTTGTTTTTTTGCATCCCTTATAAATCAACCACTTACAGCAACATTACCTTTTTCATTACTCAAAATTACTTTCTGAAGTAAGCCAGCAAAGCCAATGAATCCGGGGCTTTCACCGGTGTTCCGATATTCGAATTACCACATTACTTTTTTCCGATGGCGTTCCTGAAAAAGACGCACCGAATGGTTTTATCTACCTGCCTTCCGCTTCGCCAGATCAGCCCTGTCAGACACCCACCCTTCGCAGGGATCCGCAGGCTTTTTCACCTTCGACGTCACTGCTACAGCGCCCGGCTGTGGGGGCGCTTGGCCAAGTGCAGGACTGCGGAAAAAAAGACCTATTTAGCCCGCAGGCGAGGTGGGGGGACGACGGCGCGCGCCAAGTACAAACTCCCTGTCCGGGCACTTTGTGGCACACCAATTCCCCATCCTGATCAGCAGTTCGTCGCCTAGCGCTCGCGGCCCCTTAGCAGCTCGATTACTGTACAAAAATCCAGTATTTGTATAGCGATTAAACCTGATGAACTTCAACCAAGCCAAGGCATTCAGAATCCAGCTTTGGCGCGCCGCTCTCGACGACCAAGACTTCCGCATGCAAAACCCCGAAGGTCACCGTGAAACCCTTCATGAAATGGCTGCGGCGCTGCACACAGAAGGGCTGATTGATCTTCTTGAGCAGTTCGACATGAACGAATTGGCCGACGCGGCTTATTGGCACGCCGTCGAGGAGTTGCAGAACTCGCCAGGTCATTACCGCGGGGCTTCGACATATGACGTTGTGCAGATCGACAACGGAATGTTGCTGGGCACCATCAGCCGCTCGATATTCAACTTTGCGAATGACGAACCTCGTGGCGCTTCCTTCGCCTACGACGGGAAGGTCTACTCCGACGTAGAGGGCGTGAGGCTGACTTTGGGACTCTCCCGGAGAGTTGGGAAAATTTCAGGCTTGGTATTGGAGATGAATGGTCGTCGGTATCAACTGGTCGAGACCGAACGAATGATCGCCGGTATCACCCACCGCCCCCTTTCCGACGCCGACACTTACCGCGCGTTTATTGATGCCGCGCAGGTGGCGTATGAGGAACGTAATCTGCGCGCTTTGCAAAAGGTGAGACCTCATATCGAGTCGGCGGCCTTTTGTATGTGCCATACCTGCCTTGATCGCTTTGACGCGCGTGACGACTGCCTGACCTGCGCCGGAAAAGGCTTTGTGACGAAGCCGGCGCCAGCGGGTCTACGCTGAACGCTCAACGCGGCTAGGGAATGGCTTGTTCAGCCACACCCAAAGGGCGTGCTGAACAGATGTCGTTGCATCAAGGCGAGGAAACAGAGACCTTTGAGTGGTTCAAGGTCAATCTCAGCGTGGGTAATGGCCGAATCAAGGTAAAAACTTGATTTCATCCATTGTTGAAAAGATAGGATCTACTAACACGCTCTTAGATAAGCTCTGAGGCTTTCGGCATCAAAATATGGAGAAGGCATTTTTTCAAGATACTCAGCCCCTTTAGATGTGTTCATTTTTAGTGTTAGCGCACCCGTACCTTTATGTTTCTTTTCCAAGATACCCGAAACAAGCTCCAAAGACTCTGTCAAACTTTGTAAAGCTTCGTCAACGACCTCTATCATTTGTTCGGTCATAGTATACAGTGCAATTATTTGCCCCTCACCGACGGTCTCACCAAGTTGACAAAGTGTATGTGCACCCGCTTTCCCTAAATTCGAAGCCTTCAATGTCGCCCGGTACTCATCTAAGGAACCATTACGATTTGAAAAATTCTCAAAGCAAGCTCTATATCGAGCCTGCGCAAGGTAGATCGTATCGATGGTCACCGTATCATTCATCGATAATGCTATATCTATAATGCGTGGATCAATTCGATCGGTGACCCCTGGATTACTAGGAATTTTGGTAATTTCTAAAAATCTAATCTTGCTATCACGAACAGGATAGATATTGTATTTTTTTATCGAAAACAAATCATTCAACTGTGAAGTTAGGTGAATAACCGTCCTATGAACGGCACTAAAATCCGCTTTAACTTCATTAGCCTTTTCAGTTTTTTTCTGGAAAAAGTAGGAACAACCAGCACCTGCCATTGCACCGCCGAAGCCGGCTGCTACAGGACCACCCACGTCTTTTAGAACAGTAACAACAATCGGACTTATCAACTGAGATATTTCTGGCGAAAAAGCAAATACGGCTAGAAACGCAAAAAAAACGGTAAAGCCTCCAAATAAAAATCCAATTATTGCGGGGAATCCCATACAAACACTCCTTCGTTAAATTCTTATTCGCATTATTACTCAAAGGAAAAATATAGGCACATTTTTCATACTCATGCGGTCGAGAAAAGGTGGCTAGGCCTCCGCACCGATCTCGTAAGATTTAAATCTCATAACCTCCTCGCCCAGCCAGTCGTTCAGCTGGGTCATTCGCGTCTGGATCGGTTCTAGTTCATTGGCCGCGTATATCTGCGCTGCCTCCCGAATTGACCCAAACCCACCCGCGTTCTGCGGGACAATGCCCATCAACTGCGGTGGAATCCGCAGACTTGCCAACACGTCATCCCGCGTCTGATTCTTGATCGAGTTGAATTCATCCTTCGCCGCGACCTCGCTGACGGGGATCAGTTGAATCCCATCCTTCTTGCCGGTCGGCGAGTAAACGAACAAGTTTTTGAAATTGCCTGGCCCCTTCGATTCCTTCAGTGCCTTGCGCAACGCGTCAATGTCAGCCTCAGTCTGCGCCGCATCTGTCATGTACAAGATGAACCCGGCATGGCTTCCGTTCTCGTAGTACTTGCGCCGAAACAACGTCGCCGACTCGTTCAAAAGCGCCGACTGCAACGCGCTGATCCACTCGGGCAGACCGTAAATCTCCTGATGCAGATCCGCCTCACGCAAATGAAAAATGCTGTCCGGCTCAAACGCGTGTTCATCCTTCCACCCCCGCACCTGGTAAAACTGCCCGTCCGGCCCGGCGCGCATATACTTGGCCAACGGTGTTTCCAATTTGCGTACCCCGCCCAACCGAGAGCGACGCCCCTCCAGATAGCCATTGCCCAGACACAGGAAGTCCAACGCAAACTGCTCAAACGAAGCCCGCGACAACAGCGGATGCGGAATAAACGTCTTGCTCAACAGGTTGCGTTTGAACATCAGCCCCGATTGCAGATGCACGCTCGCCCCCACCGACCGGGCCAGCCCGTCCAGTGACAGCGGCGGCTCATACCACCGCCCGTTGAACCAACACTCCAGGTAATCGAAAACCTCGCGACCGCCCAGCACCGGCGTCGGCTCGCCGAAGGAAAAAACCTGAGTTCCCGTGCCAGTGGCAGGTGTCGTTGCGGGCAATGTCTGGCTGGCGAGTTGTTCGGTCATCAGTAAATCTCCATACGCCCGGTATTGGCAGTGGTCTGCCCCTCAAGCGGTTCGTGATGCAATGCGTGAAAGAGCGCCCAAGCTAGGTCGGCGTGGCCGGTGTTGTCGTTGCGGCCGGCGGTGTAGGTGTACTGGCGCCCGCCAGCGGTGACGGTCTTGCGAATCGCCATCAGCGACTGGGCCATGTCGGTCCAGCCTGCGTCGAATTCGAGTCGGCCCTTGTGGATCACGTCGTAGGCCTTCAGCACCAGGCGGGTTTTGACTTCGGGCGAATAGCTGAAGGTGGTCACCGCCGGGAAGAACTGGCGCACCAGCTGCGCCACACCGCTGCCCAGTCCTGTCACGTCGATGCCGATGTAGGTCACCCAGTAACGGTCGCAAACGCTCTTGATGAATGCGGCCTGCGCGGCGAAGTCCATGCCCCGGAATTGGTGGCGTTCGAGGACGCGAAACTTTCCACCCGGTACCAAGGGCGGCGCGACCACGACCATACCGGAACAGTCGCCCGTCTCCGCCGGGTCGTAGCCAATCCACACTTGGCGGTCGCCGAACGGGCGCATGGCGAAGGGCTTGTAGTCCTCGGCCCACTCGACCCAGCTGTCCACCATGCACGACTGCAAAATGGTCAGCGGAAAGATGCTCGCGCCGTCGTCGACGAATTCACACATCAGCAGGTTGGCGAACGCCTCGGGGCTGTATTCGCGGCGCAGTTCCTCGATATCGAACAGGTCACAACCGCCCCGCTCCGCATCCAGAATCGTGACGATCTGCCGCCACAACCGATCCTCACAGAACCGGCCCTGCTGGAGCGCACCGTGGGACACGTCAACCTTCGTATGCTGCGAAGCGGGCTTGCCTTTGTTGAAGCGTTCGCCCGTCCAGAAGGTGTACGCCTCGTGGGCCATGCTCGACGGCGTGGAAAAGTAGGTCTTGCGCCACTTCTTGTGCATAGCCATGCCCGAGGCGACCTTATTCAGCTCCTCGAACTTGAACGTCCAGAAGAATTCGTCGAAGTAGAAATTGCCGTGATAGCCCTGGGCTGTACGTGCGTTGGTACCGAGGAAAAACAGCTCGGCTCCGTTGGGCAACACGATGGGGTCACCAGTCAGCTCGACGCCGATCACCTCGCGGCAAAACGCCTGAATGTAGCCCCGGAACAGGTAGGCCTGGTTCTTCGAAGCCGACAGGAAGATCTGGTTGCGCCCAGTGTCCAGCGCATCGATTAACGCCTCACGGGCGAAGTAGTAAGTCGCGCCAATCTGCCGGCTCTTGAGGATGACGCGGGTGCGCTGATTGCCGGCCCGGTACCAGTCTTTCTGATAGTCAAAACAGCCATCGATGAACGCTTCGCGCAGCAGCTCAATCTGGTCTTCATCAATCTCGTTTTTGACGGCCTTTTTCTTCGGCTCGGCGTTGCGCTTGGCAAGGTTCGGGTTAAGGTCGGTTTCGGTACCTCCCCCTTGAAAGCGCTGAATGCGAGCCTGCCGCTCCAACTGCCGGTGCAACAGGTCGATCTCTTTGAAGTCGCCGCCGCTCTTGTTGTCCTTGAGGATCAGCTGCACCAGCCGCGCTTCCAACGCCCCGCCAATGCGCTCGACGTTGTCGGCCCGGTCCCACTCGTCGCGGGCCTTCCAGCTGTGTAGCGTTTTTTCCTTTTCGCCCGTAGCCTCGGCAATCTCGCAGATGCGCCAACCCATCCAGTAGAGAAACTTGGATTGGCGGCGGGGATCGATGGGCAGCAGTGCGGTCGTAGTCATGGCCGCGATGCTGCCGTCCGCGACCGCGACTCAATAGCACCGCTCCTTGTAACCCCCGTCCTTACAGTCCCGCCTCGTTGCCGCAACTCGCGCGCGTCACGACCATGCCCCTCATCGCAACGCACTGCTCAGCCAACAGCAGGCGCCCCAAGCAATGAGGATTCCCGGCATGAAGAAATTTCGCAGCAACTGGTTCCGCGTCGCCGTCGAGGGCGCTACCTCGGACAAGCGCACCATCAAACGCAGCTGGCTGGAGCAAGCCGCGAAGAACTTCAACCCCGCCACATACGGCGCCCGCATTTGGCTGGAGCATTTCCGCAGCCTGCTGCCTGACAGCCCGTTCAAGGCCTACGGCGATGTGCTGGCCGTGAAAACCGAAGAAGTGGACGTGAACGGCCAGAAAAAACTGGCCCTGCTCGCGCAGGTCGAGCCGACCGCCGACCTGATCGCCATGAACAAGGCGAAACAGAAGATCTACACGTCCATCGAAATTGACGACAGTTTCGCCGACACCGGCGAGGCCTACATCGTCGGTCTGGCGGTCACCGACTCACCAGCCAGCCTCGGTACCGACGTCCTGGCGTTCTCAGCACAGAAACCCGACGCCAGCCCGTTCAAGGATCGCCACTACTCCGCAACCTCCATGTTCACCGAAGCGCTGGAGACCGAGCTGACCTTCGAGGAAATCGAGGACAAACCAAGCCTCGGCGCCCAGCTTTTCAGCAAGGTGCAAGCCCTGCTGGGCGGCAAACAGGCCAAGGATGACGCCGAGTTCTCGCAGATCAGTGAGGCCGTCGAAGCCGTGGCCGTGCACGTCAAAGATTTGCCCGACCAACTCGCCGCCGAGAAGAAATTCTCCGCAGGTCTGAGCACCAAGCTTGATCAACTGAGCAAGGACTTCACCGAGTTGAAGGGCAAGCTCTCCACCACCCAAGACCACAACCAAAAGACCCGCCCTCCGGTAACCGGTGGCGATAACTCGGTCGTGACCGACTGCTGACAGTCAGCCCCCGCCACAGCCCCGAATAACGAAGGACGACCAACATGCGTAACGACACACGAGTTCTGTTCAACGCTTACCTGCAACAGCTGGCCCAGTTGCACGGTGTGAGCGATGTCACTACCAAATTCACCGCCGCGCCGAGCGTTGCCCAGACGCTGGAAACCCGCATTCAGGAATCTAGTTCGTTCCTCAGCTCGATCAACATCTACGGCGTGTCCGAGCAGTCCGGCGAGAAGATCGGCATCGGTATCGACGGCACCATTGCCAGCACCACCGACACCACCGTGAAGGATCGCGAACCCCGTGACCCGAGCAGCCTGGACAATCGCGGGTACACCTGCACGCAAACCAACTTCGACACCGGTTTGCGTTACCAAAAGCTGGATCAGTGGGCGAAGTTCAAAGATTTCCAGGCGCGTATCCGTGACGCGATCATCAAAGCCCAGGCGCTCAACCGGATCATGATCGGCTGGAACGGTACCAGCCGTGCCGCCACGTCGAACCCGGCCACCAACCCGCTGTTGCAGGACGTGAACATCGGCTGGTTGCAAAAAATGCGCACCGAAAACGAAGCCCGCGTCATGGCCGAGGTAGCAGCTGGCAGCGGCAAGATCGAGATCGGCGCCGGCAAGGACTTCGAAAACATCGACGCCCTCGTTGTCAGCATGGTCAACGAGTTCATCGATCCCTGGTATCAAGAAGACACTGATCTGGTGGTCATCTGCGGCCGTCAGCTCTTGGCAGACAAGTACTTTCCGATCATCAACAAGACGCAGGCACCGACTGAGATGCTGGCTGCCGACATCGTCACCAGCCAAAAACGTCTGGGCAATCTGCCGGCCGTGCGCGTGCCGCACTTCCCGCCCAACGGCCTGCTGGTCACTCGCCTCGATAACCTGTCGATCTACTGGCAGGAAGGCACCCGCCGCCGCACAGTCGTGGACAACGCCAAGCGTGACCGCATCGAGAACTTCGAATCGGTTAACGAAAGTTATGTGATCGAAGACCTTGGCTGTGCAGCCATGGCCGAAAACATCACCCTGGCTTGAGGCGGCGACCATGACCAATCCTTGCCGTCGTCATTTTCAACGCGTCACTGCCGCCAAGGAGGCGGCAGCCGTGGAACCTACTCAAACCATGGCCGGCGCCACGGCTTACGAACATCAGCTCAACCAACTGCTGCAAGACCGCCTGCGCCTGAAACAGGTGCAATCGAACCAAGGCAAAGCGGAACTCAAGCGTCAGCTGCTGCCCGAATACATCCCATACGTGCAAGGCGTGCTGGACGCCGGCCAAGGCGCCCAAGACGAAGTGCTGACCACCATCATGGTCTGGCGCTTCGATGCCGGCGACTTCACCGGCGGCCTCGACATCGCCCAGTACGTGCTGCAACACAAGATGGTCATGCCAGATCGCTTCGCCCGCACGTTGGGCTGCCTGGTAGCAGAAGAAGTCGCGACCGCCGCGTTCAAGGCGCAGAAAGTCGGCGAACCGTTCGACCTGGCCATCCTGCACCGCACCGCTGAGCTGACCGACGCCGAAGACATGCCGGACCAGGCACGCGCCAAGCTGTTCCTCGCCATGGGCCGCGCAACGCTGGAAGGCATCACCGACGAAAAACCCGGCCAACCTGGTCAAGTGCAAGCAGGTATCGATTTGCTGAAAAAAGCCATTGATTTGCACGACGCCTGTGGTGGCAAAAAGGATCTGGAGCGGGCCGAACGCCTGCTCAACAAACTCGCTGCCGCTGGCAGCTAACCGAGCGTCCCCACGCACCCCGCCGGCTCGGGGCGGATCGGCCAGGCCGCTCCTCCTGAACGTGAAGCCCCGACCACCGGCGACCTACAACAGAGCGCAGATTCATGAGCGGATTCGTAGCGGGCGGCAGCAGTACTCCGGCGTCCAGTGGCCACATCAACACCGACCCCTTCTGGCCGTCGATCGACCTCGACGACGTGCGCGGCACTTTGCGCATCGACTCCAGCGTCACGCCGATCCGTCTGGAAACCGCGACCATCGCCGCCGCCATCAGCGTGAACCGCGAGTTCGCCGCATGGCGCCGCGCCAAACAGGCCGAAGGCTACCCCACTCTTGCGGACGTACCGGCCGAGCAAATCGAGGATAAGTCCGAACTCGTTCACCTCTATCAGCGGGCGATCTACGCCGCGACCGGCGCGGAAATTTGCGAGCGCTACCGCTCCTATGACAGCACCAACAGCGGCAACCAGAACGCCGACGAACTGACCCCAAGCATCGACGAACTGCGCCGCGACCAGCGCTGGGCCGTGCGCGACTTCCTCGGCCTCGGCCGCACCACCGTGGAGTTGATCTGATGGCCGTCAGCATCCGTGCCCAGCAGAGCGACACCGTCGATTCCCTGTGCTGGCGTCACTACGGCCGCACCGCCGGTGTGACCGAAGCAGTACTCGAAGCCAACCCCGGACTCGCCGACCACGGCCCGACCTTACCGCAGGGCCTCTTGGTGCAAATGCCAGAAGCCCAAGCCGCCGCCCCGCAACGGCAGATGGTGAACCTATGGGACTGAAGCGCCCGCACCACGCCATTGAACCCAACCACTCTGGATCATGGAATGAAACGCATGCCTGACCGTCCCGACACCTGGGCCTGGCTCGCCGCCTGGCTCGAACAGAACTGGCCAACCCTATATGCCGGCTTGTTGGCCTTGGTCATCGCGGGTCTTCGCGTCATTTACGGTGGCGGTACCTGGCGCCGAATGCTGATCGAAGCGCCGCTGTGCGGTGCCCTAGCCGTTTCCGTCAGCCACGGGCTGTCGCTGCTGGGGATACCCGTCTCGACCGCACCATTCTTCGGCGGCGCCATCGGCCTTCTGGGCGTCGAAGGCACCCGTGCCGCAGCAAGAAAGTTTTTCACCCGCAAGGTAGAACAGCTATGAGTGCCCTATTTCCCCAAGGAGGCAGCATGAAAAGTACGCACGAAACGCTTGTGCAACGAGTCGAGCAACTTGAGAAATTCCGCGTGGAAGTTCTGGCAATTTGTGAGAGCGGCAAACACCGAATCAAGCACACACAGTTAAAGATGTGCAGCTTCCTCGATCGCCTTAGGAGCCAGGCGCTTGAAGCGCAACACTTCAAATGCCCAGACAACTCAGAAGTACTGCAGATCGAAGTCGAAGCCCGCCGCATCTACGAAAGTTGGGCAGAAAAACCGGGCTTCGTACCTCGGGAGGCCGGCGGAAATTCGACCATGCAGGAAGTCGCGAAAGCCGAAGCTCGGCGGCTTTGTTCCGAAGCATCCAGCAATAGCGCACCCACCTGCTGAGGGCCAACGCATGAGCACGATTTTACGTCATGGGGATCGCTCACAAGCGGTGCGTACCCTGCAAAAGAATCTCAACCAACACGGCGCCAAGCTGGAAATCGACGGTGATTACGGCGATGCCACAGAGGCCGCCGTGCGCGCTTATCAGTTTAAAGTCGGCCTGGTCGTCGACGGAGTCGCCGGCAACAAAACGCTGGCCGCACTCGCCGGTAATGATTGCCAGCAGTTGCTGAGAAACACTGACCTGGTCAACGCCGCCGAACGTCTCGGCGTGCCGCTGGCCAGCGTCTACGCCGTCAATGAAGTCGAATCGAAGGGCAATGGCTTCCTCGACAATGGCAAGCCGGTGATTCTGTTCGAACGGCACATCATGTACCGCCAACTGTCGAAGGTGCGGCATGAAGGCGACGATCTGGCAGCGTTAAAACTACACGCCGACCAGTTGGCGGCGACCAACCCTGCAATCGTCAATCCGAAATCGGGTGGCTATGCCGGCGGCAGCGCCGAACACCAGCGCCTGGCAACCGCTCGTTTGATCGATGACACCGCCGCACTGGAGTCCGCCTCTTGGGGCGCGTTCCAGATCATGGGCTTTCACTGGCAGCGCCTGGGCTACAGTAGCGTGCAGGCTTTCGTCGCGGCCATGAGCGCCGGCGAGTCGCAGCAGTTCGATGCATTCGTCCGCTTCATCGAGACCGACCCGGTGCTGCACAAGGCGCTAAAAGGCCGCAAGTGGGCCGAGTTTGCCAAGCTGTACAACGGACCGGATTACCAGCGAAACCTGTACGACATCAAACTCCAACGCGCCTACGAGCGGCACGACGACTGCGGTTGTGGGCAGGCGGTGGCAGCATGATCGACTTCGACGCGGTGCAGCGGCTGAATGTCCAAGACGGCGATCTGCTGGTAGTGCCGGAGGACAGCGATCAACAGGACATGGTGCAGCTGCGCGATGCGCTCCGAATCCAGAATCCTCAACGCAAAGTCATCCTCATTCGTGGCCCGATCCAGCACATGGATATCGGCGACATGAATCAGCTCGGCTGGTACCGGGCGTGAGCGTCCTGCGGCAGGCCTTGCTCGGTGTTGCATTGCTTGCAGCGCTGGGGCTGCTGATCTGGAGCCAGGAGCTGCGCATCAGCGGGGCGAACAAGGACACCCGACTGGCCGAGCAAGACGCCAGCCGCGCCCGAGAACAAGCCGAACGCAACCTCGCCAACGCCAGCGCGTTGCGCGACACCCTGCAACAGGAACGCAACGCCCAGACCACCCTGCGCGCACAACAGGATCAACTGCGCCAAGGCCTGGCAAAGCGCGAACTCACCATCGAGGCTCTGAAACGTGAAAACGTCGACCTACGCAATTGGGCTGCCCAGCCTTTGCCTGATGCTGCTCGCCGGCTGCGCGAGCGCCCCGCCCTCACCGGCGCCCACGCTTATCGTCAGTGGCTGTCCACCCGTCGTGCCCTGCACCCTACCGGCGACCAGCCCGCGCAGTAACGGCGATCAGCTCACCGATCAGGATCGTGTCGAGGCCGCTTGGGCAGAATGCGCAAGCCAGGTGGACATGATTTACCAACACCAGCAGGCCCAGCCATGAACAAGCCCGACAGCCTGAAAGCACACTTGCTCGCCACCGTGGCAGAAATCAAGCACAACCCTGACCGACTGTTGATTTTCATCGACAACGGCAAGATCCGCTGCACCGCCGCACAGACGCTCTCCTTCGAATACAGCTTCGACCTGCAGGTTATCCTCACCGACTTCGCCGGCCACCCCGATAGCGTCATGTTGCCGCTGCTGGGTTGGCTGAGCGTCCATCAGTCCGAGCTGTTGGAGAACCTGAGCAAGGCCGCTGACGGCATTCAGTTCGAGGCTGACATTCTCGACAACAGCAAAGTGGATATGAGCCTGACGCTGCCGCTGACCGAGCGTGTGGTGGTGGGCAAGGATGACCAGGGCAACACCACCGTTCGACATCCCGGCGAGCCGCAACGGGCTGCTGACTTTCTTGATCCGAACTGGATACCAGGTGCGCAGGGTACGGGTAGCGAATGGGTGCTGCCCAAATGACCAATCGATTGGAAGCGCTAGAGGACTGGGCAGCCGGGTTGGTTGGACAGCTTGAGCCGGCGTCGCGCGACAGACTGGCACGCCGTCTCGGCCAGGTACTGCGACGCAGCCAGCAGCAACGCATCATTGTTCAGCTGAACCCGGACGGCAGCAAATATGCGCCACGGAAACAACGCAACCTACGCGGTAAGCAGGGACGATTGAAACGGAAAGTGAAGATGTTTCAGAAGCTGCGCACGGCGACGTTTCTGAAAGTCCAGGGCGACGGCAACGCTATCAGCATTGGATTCGCTGGCCGTATTGCACGGATTGCTAGAGTGCACCAATACGGCCTGCGAGACCGTGCCGAGGGCGGAGCAGCCCAAGTGACATATGCTCAACGCGAAATTTTAGGCTTTGCTCCCGGGGACCTTGGTTCAGTACGAGATGAGCTATTAGCGCACCTCAGCAAGGATCTAAATTTTTAGACCAACCTTATTCCCCTGAACGTCAATAGATGGCATAAAGCAAGCTCTTGCATCAAAAAGCCACCACAAGGGAATAGCAATGGAGCGTGATGACACGGCAGTTAAATTAAATGTCAACATAACAAGCGAAGAAACAAATAACGATATCGAGATAATCGAAGTAAAACACAAAACTAGTTATTCCGAAGATATTCACTACCTACTCATTGAGACAAAAATTAAATCGAGCACTTGGTCTCTACAAGGTACTCCGACTTCAAGTTCTCGTATAAAAGTCAGGGCTACTTATCTCTACGGAAGCCGTGGCGGTGTCAGATCAGGTCAATTTATCAGTGAGATGGGGGGAGAACTTAATGACAGTCGCAGGTCCGTAAAGCTGACGAACGGATCAGTTATGATTGATAGCAGCATGCGTGGACTACATGTAGGCACATATCTTTTTCACAAGATCGTTTCATGGGCAAAACAATTTGATCCCTCTTATACCGTTGTCCCCATATCAGTAATCGCCGGAGATGCAGAAAAGGAAAACAAAGATCGTCGAAATAAGCTTTACACAAATTCTGGGATACGATTTAACTGGAATGGTGCTGAGGGTATGGGAGGCCAATCCGACCCTACTTTAAGAATTTCAGAGCTTGTGCCTTATGCAAACTGGCCAAACATAACCAGAAACTATGACATGAGCGCGCTAGATAAGACATGGCGGGAATTATCAACATTAAAAGAAAAAGCACGCAACCTTAGGGCATCCAAGCGATTTTATCGGAGAGAATACGAAACCATCAGAGCACGTCTGCGTGCCATCGCCGGTTTCTTAAATTTGCCTGGTTACATTTTTTGTATCTTGCTTGGGTTAGCCATCGGAAAAGCTTTAGGGTGGTATCAAGGGTTTTAAAAAGCTATTCATCGTTCTCATGTAATCAAAAGAATTACAACTTGCTACTGCTGCAGTCGCGCACACATGGCGCCACCATCGGCGCCATGAACGACTTAGCCACCCTCGCCCGCCTGATCGAAAACCTCATCCGCCTCGGCACCATCGCTGCCGTCCAGATGAAGCCCCCGCGTGTGCAGGTCAAAACCGGCACCCTCACCACCGGCTGGCTCCCATGGATTGCCCCCCGGGCCGGGGCCGACCGTGAGTGGAACCCGCCCACCGTCAACGAGCAAGTCATCCTGTTCAGCCCTTCCGGCCAACTCGGCAACGGCGTGGTCTTGACCGGCCTGTTCAGCGATAACATCCCGGCCAACGGCGACCGCGAGGGCCTGCAGCGAACCACCTACCGCGATGGCACCGTCCTCGAGTACGACAGCGTTGCGCATCACCTCAACGCTACTTTGGCCGAGGGCGGCACCACCAACCTGATCAGCAGCGGCGGCATCCACATCGTTGGCCCAATCACCCATGAGGGCGACTACACCCAGACCGGCAACCAGAACATCACCGGCAAGGTAACCGTGTCCGACGATGTAATCGCGGCCCATATCAGTCTGGTGAAGCATGTGCACGGCGGTGTCATGCCCGGCGGTGCGAAAACGGAGAAGCCGGTATGAACCGAGAAACCGGCGCAGCCCTCGGCCTGGTCGAACACATCGCCCAGTCGATCACCGACATCCTGACCACTCGCATAGGCACCCGCGTCATGCGCCGCGAATACGGCAGCCTGCTCCCCGAGCTGGTGGATCAGCCGTTCAACGACTTCACCCGATTGCAGGTGTATGCCGCCACCGTCATGGCCCTGATGCGCTGGGAAACCCGCATCAGCCTCAGTCGTATCCAGTTCATCGGCGCGAACCTTCAGGGCCAGGCGTCGCTGGTGTTCGAAGGCACCATTGTCGACAACAACCAGCCGCTGAGCTTGAGCGTGCCTCTGCAACTGGGGGGCAGCGTATGAACACTTTCGTCGCCATCGACCTCGGCCAACTACCGGCGCCGCAGATCGTCGAACAGATCGACTACGAGCAGATCCTCGCCGAGCGTAAGGCCTACGCCGTCAGTCTTTGGCCTGCGGAGGAACAAGCCGAGATCGCTGCACGCCTCAACATGGAGTCGGAGCCGCTGACCAAATTACTCGAGGAAAACGCCTACCGTGAAACCGTCTGGCGTCAGCGCGTCAATGAAGCTTCCGTCGCCAACATGCTCGCCCTGGCCAAAGGCACCGACCTCGAACAGCTCGCCGCCAATTTCAACGTCAAGCGCCTGGTGATTCAGGCTGCAAATCCGACAGCCGTGCCGCCGCTCCCCAAGCTGATGGAAAGTGACGATAGCCTGCGCGAACGGGCACAGATGGCATGGGAAGGCCTCAGCACCGCCGGCCCGCGCAATAGCTACATCTTCCACGCTCGCTCCGCTGACGGTCAGGTCGCCGACGCCACCGCCGAAAGCCCGGCGCCGGCCGAGGCTGTGGTTACGGTGCAATCCGTGCTGGGCGACGGTACCGCGTCACAGACACTGCTCGACAAGGTGAAGGCCTATCTCAGCGACGATGACCGCCGACCGGTTGCGGATCGTCTGACCGTGCAAGGCGCGGAGATCATCAACTATCAGATCAAGGCCAAGATCTACCCGCTCAGCAACGGACCGGAAACCGAACTTGTCCTCGCTGCTGCAGAAGCCCAATTGCTCAAATTCGTGCACCAACGACGGCGTCTGGCGTTGGAGGTTTCAGAGTCGATCGTGCACGCCGCGCTGCATGTTGAGGGCGTGCGCAAAGTAGTGCTGGAGGACTGGGAAGACATCGTCGCCACCAAGTACCAGGCGCCGTATTGCACGAGCGTTGAACTGACGTTGGGGGTTGAATAATGACCTACCAGCCACTGCTCCCCGGCAACTCGACCCCGCTGGAGCGCCAAGCCGCGCGGGGCTTGGCAGATATTCAGCGTGTGCCGATTCCGCTGCGCACGCTCTACAACCCTGACCAGTGCCCTCTGCCCCTACTGCCGTATTTGGCCTGGGCGTTTTCGGTTGACCGCTGGGACGGGAAATGGCCGGAAGCCGCCAAGCGCGCCGCCTGCCGAGCTGCCTATTACGTCCACTCCCACAAGGGCACCATCGGCGCCCTGCGCCGGGTGGTCGAACCTCTTGGTTATTTGATCGAGGTCGCCGAGTGGTGGCAGACCGCTCCGCCTGGCACGCCCGGTACGTTCGCCTTGCGCATCGGCGTCCTCGACTCCGGCATCACCGAAGCGATGTATCAGGAACTGGTGTGGCTGATCGATGACGCCAAGCCCCTGACCCGACACCTGACCGGCCTCGATATTGTCCTTGAAACCAAACTCAACGCGTTCGTTGGCTTTGCGGTTTATGACGGCGATGAGATCGACGTGTACCCCTGGAACAACCCGGACATCGATATCTCGATCCGGGCCTACAGCGGCGTTAGCCTTTATACCCTCGACGAACTGGATGTTTACCCTCATGGTTGATCAGAACTCTATTTTCGGCGGCATGCTGACCACGCTGGGCGTCGCCAAGAAAACCAATTGCGACGCCCTCGGCATTCCGTGGGAACCGCGTTACATGCTGATTGGCGACGCCAACGGCACCGATCCCGTGCCCAGCCCCGCGCAAACCAAGCTGATCAATCAGCGGTACCGCGCCCAGCTCAATCAGCTGCGTGTTTCACCAACAGACGACAACGTCCTGATCGCTGAACTGGTGCTACCGCCCGATGTTGGCGGATGGTGGATCCGCGAATTGGCGCTCGAAGACAAGGACGGCGTGTTCTCAGCCGTGGCCAACGTGGCGCCAAGCTATAAGCCCTTGCTCGCACAGGGGTCGGGCCGCAACCAGGTTGTGCGCATGCACGTCATCACCAGCGGCACGTCGAACATTCAGTTGAAGATTGATCCGTCGGTTGTATTGGCGACCCGTGAATACGTCGATACGCGCATATTGGAAGAGTTGAATAAGCTCGACAACAAGCAATCAGTGCGCGCTGCAACCACGGCCAATATCGCGCTCGCCGGGCTTCAGACCGTTGACGGCGTGTTGCTGGCGACCGGAGACCGGGTATTGGTGAAGAATCAAGCTGTAGCCAAGGACAACGGCATATGGGTAGCGTCGGTCGGCGGCTGGGCGCGTGCGGCAGATGCAGACGTCAACGCCGAGGTCACTTCCGCGTTGCTGGTATCAGTCGAACAAGGTACGACCTTGGCCGACACTCGTTGGCAGTTGGTCACCGACGGGACAATTGTTCTGGGCACCACGGCGCTGACATTTCAGAACGTGACGCAAGGCCTAGCACCGATCAACTCCCCAGCGCTAATCAATCCGACAGCAAACACGCCGCCTCTATTCGATAGCTCAATGAAGATCGCTACTACCGAGTTTGCACAGCGAGCACAGGGGAATTTCGCCGGACGTTTCGATATTTCGGCGCTTCCGGCGACATTGAGCATCGCGGCCGCAGGCCACCGCATTGTGCTTGCTGCATCGGGGACATTGACCCTGCCACTCGTTAATTCGGTACCCACCGGTACCAATTTCTTTCTATTCAACACGACGCCGGGCGTGGTCAACATTATCCGGCAGGGTACAGACGTTATCAGTGCGATGTCAGTTAACTCCCTAACCTCTGTAACCCTTCAATCCCTGTCTACCATCGTGATCACCGCAGGGAACGGGCAATGGGTTGTTGAGGATGGTATGTCGGCTATGAAATACGCACCCGAATTTGGTAGTTACTGGGGGAGTGCTGGCTACCACCGACTGCCATCCGGCGCGATCGAGCAATGGGGGTCGGGCGTAACCGATGCGAACGGATACGTTTACGTCACCTTTCCTATCCCGTTCCCTAATGCGCCAAGAAATATCACGCCGATGCACGTCGGCTCGCTGTGTTTGCAGCATGCAGTCATGGGGACTGGGCTGAGGGCGACCGGTTGTACTTTGCGCGTGCAAAATGCGGCGGGCGCGGCTCAGGCAGAGTGGACGGTTTGGTGGCGAGCTATAGGAAATTGAAAATGAATAAGGTCGTTTTTTTCAGTCCGTCAACGTGTGGGGCTTATCGCCCTGAGATCCATGGCGCGAACATGCCAGCGGACGTAATCGAAGTGTCGGAAAGTGTTTGGCAGTCGCTGCTTGATGAGTTGGCGGTTAGCCCTAAAAAAATGTCGTCCCGGCCCGATGGTCAGCCGGTGCTGATTGATCCGCCGCCGCTCGATGCTGAGGAACTTGCGGCTGTCGAGCGCGCCTGGCGTGATGCTCAACTGGCCTTGACGGATCCGCTGGTGTCCCGGCACCGCGACGAGATCGAGGAGGGTGGCGCGACCTCGATCACGGCGGATCAATATACGGAATTGCAGGCCTATCGCCGGCAGTTACGCGACTGGCCGCAGGGGTCGCAATTCCCGCTCGCCGAACATCGGCCGATCACGCCGCTGTGGTTTACCGGACAGACTCAGTAATCCGCTACACGCTGTAATTCCCCTGACTACAAACCCGCACGCTCGCCGATCCGGCGCGCGCGCGGCAGCCTGTGCACTGTCATTCCAATTACTGCGCAGGCAAAACCATGGCCGATTATCTTCACGGCGTGCGGGTGCTCGAACTCAACGACGGCACCCGCCCCATTCGCACCATCCCCACCGCCGTCATCGGCATGGTCTGCACGGCCGACGATGCTGATGCCACGTTCTTTCCGTTGGACACACCGGTACTGCTGACCAATGTGCAGACCGCCATTGCCAAGGCAGGCGTAAAGGGCACCCTCGCGGTCAGCCTGCAAGCGATTGCCGACCAAACCAAACCGTACACCATCGTGGTTCGGGTCAAGGAAGGTGCTACCGAGGCGGAAACAACTTCGGCACTGATCGGTACCACCACCGCAGATGGCAAATACACCGGTATGAAAGCGTTGCTCGCGGCCAAGGCCAGAGTCGGCATGGTGCCGCGCATCCTCGGCGTGCCAGGCCTCGACAGCCAGCCGGTAGCCACCGCCCTGGTCAGCATCGGCCAACAGTTACGCGCCTTCAACTACGTCAGTGCCTGGGACTGCAAAACCAAGGAAGAAGCGGTCGCCTATCGCGAGAACTTCGGTGCCCGTGAAGTGATGGTGATCTGGCCCGATTTCCAGAACTGGGATACCGCAACCAACAAAACCGTAAACGCCTCGGCCGTCGCCCGTGCCCTCGGGTTACGCGCCAAGATCGATCAGGAAGTGGGCTGGCACAAAACACTGTCCAACGTTGCAGTGAACGGTGTCACCGGCATCAGCGCCGACGTGTTCTGGGATCTGCAAAACCCCGCCACCGATGCCAATTACCTCAACGGCAACGAGGTCACCACCCTGATCAACGAAAGCGGTTTCCGTTTTTGGGGCAGTCGCACTTGCAGCGACGATCCGCTGTTTGCTTTCGAGAACTACACCCGCACCGCGCAGATCCTCGCCGACACCATGGCCGAGGCGCAGATGTGGGCCATCGACAAGCCCATGAACCCCTCCCTGGTGCGCGACATCATCGAGAGCAACAACGCAAAGTTCCGCGAGCTGACAGCCAACGGCTACTTGCTCGGTGGCAGTTGCTGGTACCCGGAAGACGTCAACGATAAAGACACCCTCAAGGCCGGCAAGTTGTACATCGACTACGACTACACGCCTGTACCACCGCTGGAAGATCTCACGCTGCGCCAGCGCATCACTGACCGCTATCTCATCAACTTCGCCGCCAAAGTAAACAGCTGAGCCGGGACTCCCCGAGGGAGTAAACCCGTGCCTGAGTACCGGAGAACACCGCCATGGCCATGCCACGCAAACTCAAAAACCTGAACCTCTTCAACGACGCCAACAACTACGTGGGCGTGGTCAAGTCGGTCACCCTGCCCCCGCTCGGCCGCAAGATGGAAGCCTATCGGGGCGGCGGCATGAATGGCCCGGTCAAGGCTGACCTCGGATTTTCAGACGACGGCATTCAGTTCGAATGGAAGACCGGCGGGCTGGATCTGATTTCCCTCAAACAGTTCGGCGCGGTCAATGCGTCGGGCGTCGCCCTGCGCTTCGCCGGCTCGTTCCAGCAGGACGACACCGGCGAAGTCAGTGCTGTGGAAGTTGTGCTGCGTGGCCGTCACGAAACCATCGAGATGGGCGACGCGCAGCCCGGTGAAGACACCGAACACAGCATCACCACCACCTGCACGTACTACAAGCTGATCGTCGATAACGAGGAAATCATCGAGATCGACTTGCTCAACTTCATCGAGAAGGTCAACGGCGTGGACATGCTGGAGAAACAGCGCTCCGCCATCGGCCTTTGAACCACTCCCTAAATCAATTACCTGGAGCAGCACATGAACACCGAAGAAATCAATACCGGAGCTCTGCCGGCAGTCGATGACAACACTGTCATCCTCGATACGCCGATCTTGCGCGGCAAGAGTCAGATCGACAGCCTCACCCTGCGCAAGCCTTGCTCCGGCGAACTGCGCGGCGTGCACCTGGTGGACCTGCTGAATCTCGACGTCGCCGCCCTGCTCAAGGTGCTGCCACGCATTACCTCACCGAGCATCACCGCCACCGAAGCCGCCGGCATGGACCCAGCCGACCTTCTCGCCTGCGGCAATAAGGTTGCGCATTTTTTGTTGCAGAAGTCGGTGAGGACGGACGCCTCCCTCGTTGCGTAGAGGACGCCATGGCCGATCTGGCCGTGGTTTTTCACTGGGCGCCGGCTGATATGGACCAGTTGAGCCTGCAAGAACTGATGGACTGGCGCGAGCGCGCCAGGGTGCGGAGTTCCACCGATGGCGAATGATCTAAAGCTTCAGGTACTGCTCAACGCGATTGACCGGGCGAGCGGTCCCCTGAAGGCCATCGACAAGGGCAGCATCGGCGCTGCCCGCGCACTCAAGGACGCTCGCGACCGACTCAAGGAACTCAACGCTCAGCAGAAAGACGTCAGCGCCTGGCGCACCCAGCGCGCCGCCGCTGAACAGACTGAAACCGCCCTCACCTCGGCCCGCGATAAAGTGCGCGCGCTCAGTCAGCAGTTTGCCGCGACGGGCGTTCCGACCAAGGCATTGGCCAAGGACTTCCGCACCGCCGTGCGCGAGGCTCAGCGGCTTAAGGAACAACACCAGCAGCAATCGGAACAGTTGCAGGCGCTACGCTCGAAACTGTACGGCGCCGGGATCAGCACCAAAGACCTCGGCACGCACGAACGTCAGCTGCGCGAGCAGATCGGCGCCACCAACGCGACGATCAGTGAGCAGGGCAAACGCCTGGTAGCCTTGAATGCGCAGCAGAAGCGCATGGCGATCGAGCGCAACAAGCTGGAGAAAACCCAAAGCTTGGCCAGCGACATGGCAGTCAATGGCGCTGCCGGATTAGGGGCCGGCTATGCGATCAGCCGTCCGCTGAAACAAGCCGTGGATGCATTCGCGCCGAACGAGGATTCGGCAACTCAGCTGAAGGTGTCGATGATGGACGACACCGGCAAGGTCGCTGAGGACTTTCAAAAGATCACCGATCTCGCGACAAAGCTTGGCGACCGCCTGCCAGGCACGACCGCTGACTTTCAGGAAATGATGACGATGCTGCGGCGCCAAGGCCTCAGCGCACAGAGCATCCTTGGAGGTACCGGCGAAGCGGCGGCATACCTGGGCGTGCAGTTGAAGATGCCGGTGACTGAGGCCGCCGAGTTCGCGGCGAAGATGCAGGACGCCACCCGGACGACTGAGAAGGACATGATGGCGCTGATGGACACCATACAGCGTGGTTTCTACTCAGGCGTCGACTCGACCAACATGCTGCAGGGCTTCAGCAAGATCGCCCCGGTGATGGATACCATCAAGAAATCAGGGATTGAGGCTGCCAATGAGCTGGCACCATTGCTGATCATGATGGATCAAGCCGGTATGGAAGGTGGTTCGGCCGGTAACGCGTTCCGCAAGATCTTCCAAGCTGGCTTGGACAAAGATAACGTCGGTAAAGCCAACAACATCGCCAAGGCAACCGGCAGGGACGTGTCGTTCAAATTCACGGACGACAAAGGCAATTTCGCTGGCCTCGAAAATCTCTACGCTCAGGTTGAAAAACTCAAAGCGTTCAACGATGAAGACCGTGGCGCCATCATCAAAAAGCTGTTCGGTGATGACGCCGAGACACTGACCACCCTCAACACCATGATGAACAAAGGGCTGGCCGGTTATCACGAGGTTCAACAGAAGCTCCAGAGCCAGGCCGACCTGCGTACTCGGGTCAACGAGCAACTCGGTACCCTGACAAATGTCATGGAAGCAGCCGAGGGCAGCTTTACCAACGCCATGGCGGAGTTCGGCGCCGCCGTCGCGCCCGAACTCAAGGAACTGATCAACACCTTAGGCGAAGTTGCAAACAAGGTCGGCGCCTGGGCACGGGAGAATCCGAAACTCGCTGGCGGACTGGTAAAAGTCGTAGCCCTGGTGGCCGGCCTCTCGTTCGTGTTCGGTGGTCTGGCAATTGGCATGGCCAGCTTGCTCGGCCCCTTCGCCGTGATTCGCTATGGCATGGCAATGTTTGGTATGCAAGGTGGCGGCACGCTACGAATCATGCAGAAGCTGTTGCCCACCATCACCGGTTTGGCCCGCAATGCACTGCCGATGCTGGGCCAGGGTGTCCGGTTGCTCGCCAGCACTTTCAGTGGCGCATTGGTGACCGCCCTGCGAACCGTCAGCATTGCGCTCTGGGGTTTGGCCGCCAATCCGGTGGTGCTGGCCATCGCTGCGATTGTCGCGGTACTCGCCGGAGCGGCTTACCTGATCTACACCAACTGGGACGCAGTGAAACTCTACTTCGCCAACGCCTGGACTGAGATCAAAGCCGGGTTCAGCGGCGGCATTGGCGGCATCATCACAACCCTCGCCAACTTCAGCCCCATAGGACTGATTTACCAGGCCTTTGCCGGGGTGCTGAGTTACCTCGGTGTGGATCTACCAAGTCGCTTTACCGAGTTCGGCAACATGATCGTCAACGGCCTGGTCAACGGGTTGCTGGCGGGATTGGGGCAGATCAAGAACGCTGTCAGTTCGGTCGCTGATTCGGCGATCAACATGTTCAAGGAAAAGCTCGACATTCACAGCCCGTCCCGCGTGTTCACCGCGCTCGGCGGCTTCACCATGGCCGGGCTGACCCAAGGTCTGCAAGGTGGCCAAGATGGCCCGCTGGGCGCCGTCACTGACATGGGCAAACAAGTCGTATCTGCCGGGCAACGTGCACTTGGCGCCGTGGCTGGCCCGCTCGGCGCCATCGGGCTGCCGCAGTCGCCGACCGGCGCCGCCGCATCCTCTTCAGTGTCGATCGACAATCGCGCACCCATCAGCCCGGCACCGGCCGCAGCCTACGACAGCCACGACACCTACGAAATCAACATCCACACCACGCCCGGCATGGATGAGCGCGCCATCGCCCGTGCCGTGCGCGCCGAGCTGGCCCGCGTCTCCAGCGAAAAGAGCGCCCGCCAGCGCAGCAAACTGTCCGACCTGGAGTAACCCGCCATGATGCTTGCCCTGGGCATGTTCGTTTTCAGCCTCTCCACCGCCTCCTACCAGGAACTGCAACGCCAAACCGAATGGCGCCACGCTAGCAGCAACCGCGTCGGCGCCGCGCCGGCTCGCCAGTTCGTTGGCCGTGGTGATGACTCCATCACCCTACCCGGCATCATCCTGCCGGAACTTGCCGGCAGCGCCCTCAGCCTCGACGCCTTGCGCTTGATGGCCAACACCGGCAAGGCGTGGCCCATGGTCGAAGGCAGCGGCCGGATCTACGGCTTGTGGATCATCGAAAGCCTCAGTGAAACCAAGACGATTTTCTTCCGCGACGGCACGCCACGCCGCATCGAATTCACCCTCAGCCTCAAGCGCATCGATGACGACCGCATCGACCTGATCGGCGCCGGTACCAGCGCCGGCGTCAGCATCATGAGGGCGCTGCTGTGATCGATGCCGCCCTCTCTCGCGTCACCGGTTTTCTGGACAAGACTATCGAACGCTACAAGCGCGAGGCCGCCTACCCGGTGCCAGCGTTCCGTATCACCGTGGACGGCAACGACATCGCCCAACTGATCAGCCCGCGTTTGATGAGCCTCGACCTGACAGACAATCGCGGCATCGAGGCCGATCAACTGAGCATCACCCTCAGCGACCACGACGGGCTGCTCGCCATCCCGCCCAAGGGCGCGGTGGTTCGGTTGTGGTTGGGCTGGAGTGACACTGGCCTGGTGGACAAAGGCACCTACACCGTCGATGAAACGGAACATTCCGGCGCGCCCGACGTGCTGAGTATCCGCGCCCGCTCGGCCGATCTGCGTAAAGGTCTGAAGACCAAACGCGAACGCAGCTGGAGCAATACCACGCTCGGCGACGTGCTGGGCGATATCGCCCTGGGCAACGGCCTGACCTCGACCATTGCCGGCGCCCTCGACGGCTTGCCGATTCTGCAACTGGACCAAGCCAACGAATCCGACGCCAACCTGATCAGCCGCATCGGTGAAGAATTCGACGCGGTGATCAGCGTCAAGGCCGGCTGCCTGCTGTGCCTGCCCGCCGGCGGTGGCAAGACCGCCAGCGGCGCCGAACTGCCCCACATCACGCTTACCCGCGCCGACGGCGACCAGCACCGCTACCTGCAAGCAGACCGCGACAGCTACGACGGCGTGCGTGCCTACTTCTACGATGTGAACAGCGCCAAGAAACAGGAAGCCATTGCCGGCGGTGGCGAGAACCTGAAGGATCTGCGCCACACCTATAGTGATCGCCAGTCCGCCCTGCGTGCTGCCCGGGCCGAGTTCAACCGATTGCAGCGTGGGAGCGCGACGCTCAGCTACACCCTCGCAATGGGGCGGCCGGACCTGATACCGGAGCTGACGTATACGCTTGATGGGGTGAAGCCGGAAATTGATGAGATCATCTGGTACGGCGGGAACGTGCACCACACGCTCAGTGCGGACAATGGCTACACCGTCAGCCTAGAGCTTGAGAGCAAGTTACCAGGGGAAGATATTGAGGATTTGGTCGAAGAGACCAGTGGTGATTTCACGGGGATCATCGCTTATTACCGCGATACGAAGAAAGGAATTGAGAAGATAGTGTCGGCGGGGGATCAGAGCAAACCACGGCGGCTACGGTGGTTATATGCTACAGAGAAGACAGCGAAAGTAGCTGTAGATAGAGAGTTCAATAAAATGAACACCATTTGACTAAACATTATCTACAGCAACTGGTCGGCATACACCTAACGGCGGTCTTTAGGATCAAAGCTCAAAATAACGCCGATATGCTTAACTTTGAATGGTGTACCTGAGCGTTCGTGCTTATGTACGCTATAGAAAACAAAATCAGGTCTTTCAAGGCAATCATCATCAGCATAGTCTGCAAGCGCCTTTGCTTTAAGGTGAGCTCGCCATTGCACAACTACGTTCTTAGCATCGTTATTTTTTATATATATAATCATACCACCACGATCCTGATTGACATCCCCTGTGGTGTAACGCGTAGTAAGCTGCTGAAAACCTTTGAACAAGTAGTCATAATTACTATGAATTTTAGCTTCCCCAATCCACAAAAACTCCGGTTTTTTCCCTCGCACTACTAAATCAGAGTGACCACCGATCTTCTCATCATGAGTAGCTATATAACCTAAAAGTTTCAAGGAGCGTTTTATTTCTGAGGAAAGCCTATCTTCACCATCCTCTTTCAGTAATTCAGGATTTTCTTGGAAGCCACTCAATATAGTGTCGATATCTTTGTACAAAACACAGACGAATTCCTCGTATGTGCTAGCAAGCAAACGTTCAAAAAACGGTCCGACACCGGGAATTACAGGAGCCATCGCTCTCAACTGAGCGATTGTAAAGTCTTGAATGGATAGGTCAGTCATTACCTTTACCTTCAAGAACCGCTTGAGTAGGCACAAAGTAAGGATAAATTTTTTGCTCAAAATCCAAAACTTCGACTCCATCTTCCGGATGCATCAGCTTATTTGTCCGCTGCGCCTCTTCCAAATACTCAGAATCTAACTCAAAAACATCATCTTCAACAATCAATTCGAAGCGCATATCTAAAAGCTGAACTCCAGCACCGGCTAAATACTGAGTCATCTGCAAAACCAAAAGAGAATCTTCGCTTTCAACAATCTTTGCCAACTTCGTAAAAGTCAAATGGGCTAGATCATCATGAGCGTAAACATAATCAACAAGCCGAATACATGCCCCCTTCAATGGCTCGAAAGGTACATCATCATTTATTCGGCTTATGACTTCATCTTTATTCATCACAAACTCTACAAGACTTTTTCAATCACAAAGTCGTAATCTTCCGGGGTCGAACAGTTTAGCACATGCAGTACGTCTACCACTGGATTCTTAATGCTTGCGATAGAAAAGTGCGCAGGAATCAGTATCTCCGGCTGCCCATTTCCGACGGGTGACGGCCAATGTTTCGCAATGGAGTAAGCATTCAAATCCACGACAGCCTCAGTTCCACCATGGTGATATGGATCCAATCTCACATCTCGCGCCTTGTGACGCATCTTTTCTCGATATATTCCCGCAGCGTCCGTAACGTGACCTAACTCTCCTACTACACCATCAGCATCGTCATATAATTTTTTTATCGCAGGATAAAAATTTATCGCCGAGCTTAGAACATCGGCGTGTCCGATTTCTTTGTCTGCAAATTGCGAAACCAACTGCTCAATCCTGCGCAACCGCCGACCAATATCGTCAGCATTGAACTTCTTAATTCCATCAACCCTTATTTCGATCAATTCTTGTTCAGGCAACAGCGTAACCACATCAAACAACTGCAAAGGCTTCCGACGAATACCAATCAACTCATCAAAAATACCAAAATCCTTTTTCGCATCATCATCTAGAGAATCACCAGGAATCTCTTCGCGCTCAGTAATATATTGCTTCGAGCACATCATAAAATTGACACGATCTGCTTCTTCCCAACGCGCCACACAAACAACATCCAAGGGCGCGGCAACAAGTTCTTTTAAGGATAGAGGGAAGGGAAAGGATGCAGTATAAGGCGTTTTTTTCTCTACAAACCTAGCATCCATCGCTGTAAGCAGTTGCTTAAGCGCCTTAGGATCCACCTTATAAACCTTAACAACCTTGTCGCAATACAAGGTCATCTCGTTATGTATTTTTTCAAGCGCTTGCTCGTAAGCAGCACGAGTATCTGCAGATTTCAATCCCGGAACAATTTTATCTATTGTCTGTTGCCATCCAGTCGAGACTGGCAAATCCAAATTCTTCAACGCATTTCGAAAGCTTTTAAAAGAGACGTCTCTTTGTTGAAGTGCATCTACATATACCAGTGGGTCCGTCATGTGCACCTCGTACTATTTTTATTTATATTCAGCAAAAAATCGGAAGCTGCCCAGATCGCTTTATCGATAGTGGACAGCAACGTTTAATTTTCAAGAGGTCACACAGTTCCCGCCGCTGCTCCCCATTGGAGTGAAGAAGAGACGATCTCAACGGAATGCTGTGCGTGATTGAAGAATGCTTTCTAGGCATGACCACGTCCCTGCGTGTGTAAGAAGCTCAAACCGTGAGCTTTCAGTTTTACGGATTCCAGCGTCTTTTTGCGCCCGATCCGTTCTTAATGGGTACAGATTATGCTGGCCTTTTAGAATCGGCAAGAGCTTCAGTCAAATCCTTGAGGCGCTGCTCGACATCCATTAAGCGTTTCTTTTCCTCAGCAGCGCTTTGTATCTCCCGCTTGCCCGCATCGCCCAGGGAGCGAAACAGCTCAAGCATGGCCTTCTCCTGCATGTTTGCCGACTCAGGACCTGCCCCCTCGATCGACACACCGTGAAACATAGAACCCTCACCTGTGAGTAGCCAATCCACACTTATACCCAAATGGGTGCGGAGGGCACCCATGGCTTTCGCATTGGGTTCCCGCTCATCAAGAAGATAGTTCTGTAGCGTCCTGTAGGGAATTCCTACAAGGTCAGAGGCTTCCTTGATCGACAAGCCTTTGTGGTCGAGAACACTGCGCAGGCGCGTGGCTATACTCATTTTTTCATATGATCCGGTTGACGCACTCGTTTGGGTGCGTATACTGCGAACAAACAGGTACATCTTAACCAAGTAGGAACACATCAACCATGAGCCAAGCCATGGAAAAGCGCCAGATCCAGGCGCGGCTGATTGAGAACGGAAGCAACTTCCGCCAGTTCGCGATTAGCCACGGCTACGAACCGCGCACGGTTACCCAAGTGGTTCAGCGGTGGGCTGGACAAGATTCGCTGCCGCGCGGGCGGCTGTCATTCAGCATCCTGAAAGACATCTCACGATTGATAGGGAAAGAAGTGCTCCCCGGCATCCTTGACGATACCAATGCAGAGCCAAATGGATCTGAGGCTGTTGATCAACTGTAGGGCCGACGAAGCCAAGGAGAAACCAGAAGATGAAACGCCCAGTTCTAGCAAGCAGGAAAGACGTGGTCAGTGCAGTGATCGGCGCCTATCAGGGAGGTCGCATCTACGCCGCTGCTGACTTGGGAATGCCACTCAAAAAGTTCGACAACCAGGCTTATGAAAATGCCGGTAGCCGACCGCTGAGTGACGACCACATTCATCGTCTCGAACAGGTAGCAGGAACAACCTTCCTGCCGGACTACATCGCAGCCAAATACGGCGGCATGTTTGTCCCGCTGACCGCGTCGGCGGATCTGGATAACGTCGAGCTGTACAACCGGTCAGTGAAGGCCGCCGCCAAACGCGGCATGGTTGATCAGATCATTGCCAAGGCATTGGACGACGGCGTCATTGAATCCTGCGAAGCGCAGGCAATTATCAACGCCCTGATGCACTACATGTCTGCACGCTACGCCGAAGTGCTGGCCACCATTCAACTGCACGGTCGAGGGGTCGCCGGGTGAGTACTTACAAACTTGTCTGCCCGCACTGCCAGGGCCGCATGCGCATCCGCACCAGCGAAGGCACACACATTTTCCTGCGAGTGGCCTACCTGCAATGCACCAACGAGGCTTGCGGCTGGTCGGTGCGTGCGGAGTTCGAAATGACTCACGAAATGAGTCCCAGCGGCATGGCCAACCCATCGGTGCGTTTGCCCATTGCCGATATCGCCCTGCGCCGCGCCGCGATGAAGACCGCCAACGATCAACCCGACCTGCTCGACCAAATGGAAATGGAGTGTGCGCAATGAATCACGATCAGTTGACCCACGACTATCGCAGCAGCATGCAACGTGCCGCGTTCGCTTACCTGCAACGGCACGAAGCGCAGTACCTGGTGGACTCGGATCTGCTCTATGAAAACTGCGTTCGTCACTTGGCCACGTCGCTGGAGGTGCCTGTCTTCATGGCGGAGCGCTTGGTGCACAACGCCTGGACTGAATTGCAGGTCATCAACCATCGTAAATGGATCGGCGTGGACTGGGGCAACAGCCCCAGCTGCACGGTCGTGCACTTGATCGATACCCGTGCCGATCTGCGCCACCCGGTACCGGCGAGACTGCTGCCGCAGACCCTGCTCGCCCAGCGCGACTCCGCGCACAAGCACCACCCTCAGTAGCTTCTTTTTTAAACAACCCGCCCTGCCCCGCTTCCCGTGGGTTTGGGTGAGCTTTGCCTGAAATCCGAGGTGAATCATGGAAATCGACATCGCCATCACCGCAAAACTGCCCCGCGCACAGGCAGAAGCCCTGCTCCAGGCACTGCGCGCCCAGTACTCGATGCAGTTCAACGAGTACTGGTATGACGATCGCTTTCGCATGATCCCCGAGGGTTTACGGCACGGCTCGCTGCTATCGGCCTTCCCGGTGATGGCCGCGCAAAAACGCCTGATTGGCGCCCTTAAACACAGTCTCGGCGAAGTGAAGTAAGCCCCGATGAACATGAAGCACGATCTGCGCGCCGACATCCTGCAACGCCTTGAATCCGACTACGGACTCAAGCACAAGGCCGGCAAATACATGCGCCAGGGCGAATGCCCGGCGTGCAAGAAAAAGGAGCTGTACGCCTTCCACGATGACCCGTGGATGATCCGTTGCGGCCGGGGCAAGTGTGGCCAGACCTGGCACGTCAAAGAAATCTATGAGGACCTGTTCGAAGACTGGAGCAAGCGCGCCCCGGCCAGCGAGCAACACCCCAGCGCCACCGCCCGTGCGTATTTGGAATTTGCCCGTGGCTTTCGGCTCGATCTGATTCAGGGCTGGTTTACGCAGGAAACGTATTTCTCCGGCGAGCTGAATGCCGGCAGCGCGACGGTGCGTTTTGCGTTGCAGAAAGGTGGCTACTGGGAACGCCTGATCGACCGGCCGCACCGGTTCGGCAAGATGAAGGCGCGGTTCAAGCCCGGCGACAGCCCGCGTGGGTACTGGTGGTGCCCGCCATGCGTCGAACTGCTGGACGTCAAAGAGCTGTGGATTGTAGAGGGCATCTTCGACGCCATCGCTCTGGTGCATAACGGCATTGCAGCGGTGTCGGCAATGTCGTCGGCCTTCTTCCCTGAAGAGTCTCTGAAAAAGCTGGCTCGGCAGCGCGGCGGCAAATTGCCCAAGCTAGTTTGGGCATTGGACAACGAACCCGGCGCGCACAAATACACCAAACGTTGGGTGCGCCAGGCTCGCGCCTTGGGCTACGAGTGCGAAGCAGCGCAGATCCCGCAATCGGACAGCCGCAAGGTCGATTGGAACGATCTGCATCAGCGCTGGGCATTCATCGACGGCGAGAGCGAACGTGCCGAGCAGATCGAAAAGGATCTGGCCGCCACTCGCTATCACGGCTCCTTGCTAATCGCCGAAAGCGCGTCTGAGAAAGGCGTGCTGATGTACGAATGGCGCGAGCGCCACGAGTTTCACTTCGGCTTCGACAGCCGACTCTACTGGTTCAAGATGGACCTGGAGAAATTCAACAAGGCCATGCAGGCGCTGGAGTCCTCCGAGCGCCACGAAGACCAGCTGCTGAACGAAAAGCAGCGCCGCGAAAAGGCCCTGCGCCAGTGCGGTGGCGTGGTGGAAATCGCCAACTGCTACCCACACGCGTTGTACTTCCAACGCAACGAAGTCACCGACGAATCCTGGTACTACTTCCGCGTCGATTTCCCGCACGACAGCGGCAGCGTGAAGAACACCTTCACCGGTGGCCAAGTCGCGGCGGCCAGCGAGTTCAAAAAGCGTTTGCTCAGCATGGCCGCCGGCGCCGTGTTCACCGGCAGCGGGCAGCAGCTCGACAAGATCATGAAGGATCAGCTGTTCGGCCTGAAGACTGTCGAGACCATCGATTTCATTGGCTACAGCAAACTGCACGGCTGCTATGTATTTGGCGACCTCGCGGTACGCGGCGGTATCGTCAGCGTGGTGAACAAGGAGGACTTTTTCGAGTTCGGCAAGCTGCGACTGAAGACGCTGCAAAAGTCGATCGCCATGCACATCCAGCGCGACAGCAAGCACTACCGCACTGACTGGCTACCGATGCTGTGGCTGTGCTTTGGCGCCAAAGGCATTGTTGCCCTGGCGTTCTGGTTTGGCTCGCTGTTCGCCGAGCAGATTCGCGCACAGTACAAATCCTTCCCATTCCTTGAGGTCACAGGCGAAGCCGGCGCCGGCAAGACCACGCTGCTGACTTTCCTGTGGAAACTGCTCGGCCGTGAACATGAAGGTTTTGACCCGTCGAAATCGACCCGCGCCGGCCGACAGCGCGCCATGGGCCAGGTCTCGAACATGCCCGTTGTGCTGATCGAGGGCGACCGCAACGAGCCGGACAAAGCGCACGCCAAGGGTTTTGACTGGGACGAGCTGAAAGACTTCTACGGCGGCGGCACGCTCGGCACCAAGGGCATGAAGACCAGCGGCAACGAGACCTACGAACCGCCGTTCCGTGGCGCGATTGCGATCAGCCAAAACGCCGATGTCAGCGCGTCCGAAGCGATCTTGACCCGGATTATCAAATCTCACTTTGCACGCCCGGAAGTCACCACCGAGAGCCGTGCTGCGGCTGACAACCTGAACCTGATCCCGGTCGAGCAACTGAGCCACTTCCTGTTGCTGGCCGTTCGTGCCGAAGCCCAAGTGATGGCCAAGTTCGCCGAACGCGTGCTGGTTCATGAACAGCAACTGCGCCGGCTCAAAGAAATCCGCGTGGAACGGATCATCAAGAACCACAGCCAGTTGATGGCCCTGGTCGATTGCCTGCGCTTGGTTTGCCCGCTCGATGACAACCACGTCGCCACGACGCATCAGGCGCTGATGGTCATGGCGCTGGAGCGGCAAGCCGCGATCAGTGCCGACCACCCGCTGGTTGCCGAATTTTGGGAAGTCTACGAATACCTCGAAAGCCTGGGCGAAGGCCCGCAGGTCAACCACAGCACCGACCCGAAACTCATCGCGATCAACCTCAACGAGTTCGCCGAGAAGGCCAGCGAGCATCGGCAGAACCTAGCCGACCTCAAAACCTTGCGCGGGTTGCTGGTCAACAGCCGCAGCCACAAATGGCTGGAATCCAACAAAGCCGTGTACAGCGCCGTGCGCGCGTCACAAGCCGCCGGCAACGCGATGTTCAACAAACCCACCACCGTGCGCTGCTGGATTTTTCAGAGCGCGTAAACCGCAACCAGCGCTGCAACGCTGGGCACATTCAAAAGGAGAAGCACCATGCAAGTACACGTGATCACCGGCGATGCCGGCACGGGAAAAACGACGAAGCTGAGATCGATCGAAGCCCAGCAACTGGCTGAAGGCAAACAGGCCGGGATCATTCATGCGGATGCGTATTCGCATCACGGCCTGCTCGGAATCATGGAAGTCAGGCTAGAGCGCGGTGAGCGGACGCTGCTTGTCGATGACTGCTCGATCAAACAGATCGATGAAATTTTGCAGTGGCAGAAGGAGGCCGCAGGGAACGAGCAGCTTGAAGACTTGGCGATTCACCTGGTTCGCCGCGCCGGCTGAACAACGAGTTCATGCCGAAAAGAATTGGTGCCGAGGGGCTGCAACCCCTCGACACCGACCACCCCAAAGGAGAAGCACCATGCAAGCACAAAACCCAAGTAGTGGCGGCACAGAGGCTACCACGAACGCCTTCAAAGTCGGTGACGACGTGACCTTCGTCGCCGCTCGCAGCACCGGGCACAGCGTCAGTCTCAGCGTTCGCGAAGGCAAGATTGCTGAGATCGGCAGCGCAACGGCGATCGTCAAGCTTCGCAATGGCCGCACCAGTGTGCAGCCGTTGAACAAGCTGACTCGCCAGGGCGAGCGCAACGCCCTCACCCGCGCTTTGCTGGGGGACGCCTGATGCAAACCTCAGCCAATTCTGTGGCACGCACACGCCCGCCCATGGCGAGCCATCGGCTTGACCTCCCCAGTTGCTGCGACATCTGCGGCAAAGCCCGATCCACCCGCAAGCATCAGGCCTGTAGTCGGATCCGACAGCAGCGCAAGTCTGTCGAGTGGGCCGAGCTGATGGCTACACGAGCGGAAGCGAAGAAGAACAAGCCACGGCGCTACGCGCGCTGATTTGAATTACAGGGCGAATCAGGGGAGCTGCAACTCCCCATCGTCTGCAAAGGAAGAAGCACCATGCTCAAGCGAACGCTCAAACACTTTCATTTCTGCTGCGGCCTCGGTGGCGGTGCCAAAGGTTTCAACAAATCCAAGCCCATCGTGGGCAACATCCAAGCGCAATGGCAGTGCATTGGCGGCATCGACATTGATGCTGCTGGTCTGGCCGATTTTGAGCGATTGAGCGGGGTCAAAGGCACGCTGCTGGATCTGTTCACTCGCGATCAGTACATCCGCTTTCATGGGAAAGAGCCGCCACTTGGTTGGCGTGAGGCGACCGTCGAAGATGTTCGACGTGCGGCCAACTACCAACGGCCCGATGCGGTGTTCATTTCCAGTCCGTGCAAGGGCGCATCGGGCTTGTTGTCGGAAAAGATGAGCCTGACCCCGAAATATCAGGCGCTGAACGAACTCACGTTGCGCTGCATCTGGCTGTTCGGTGAAGCCTGGAAAGACGACGCCGTTCCGCTCCTGGTCTTCGAAAACGTCCCTCGACTGGCAACCCGTGGCCGGCACTTGCTCGACCAGATCAACAAGGTGCTGTCGCACTTCGGATATGCCGTGGCTGAAACCACTCACGATTGCGGTGTCATCGGCGGCCTGGCGCAGAGTCGCAAACGGTTCCTGCTGGTGGCTCGCCATATCGAGAAGGTCCCGCCTTTCCTGTATGAGCCAGAAAAGAAGACTCTCAAGTCCGTTGGCTCGATCCTCAGCCGCATGCCGCTCGCCGGCGATATCGAAGCCGCCGGCCCGATGCATCGGGTACCGGCGCTGCAATGGAAAACATGGGTTCGACTCGCCTTGGTCACCGCTGGCAAAGACTGGCGCAGCCTGAATGATTTAGCGATCGAGAACGGCTACCTGCGGGACCTGGTAATCGTCCCGGAATACCGCGCGGGTTACCTCGGTGTGCATGACTGGCAAGACACCGCAGGCACAGTTGCTGGACGCAGCAGCCCAACGAACGGTGCCTTCTCGGTAGCCGATCCACGCGCCCGGGAAGGATCACTGCAATACCAGCAGTACGGCGTGCGTCGGTGGGATGAAACCAGTGGTGCGGTCATCGGCGTCAAGTCACCCGGGCAAGGAACGTTCAGCGTTGCTGATCCCCGCCGGCCTGGTGACGGCTTCGGCAAGTACCTGGTTTCGCCGTGGGGTCAATCGACAGGAACAGTCATCGCCGGCAGCACCACCGGGCAAGGCGCATTCGCGGTTCAGGACCCTCGACCAGGTATGAAGCGCAAGAAGGGTGATGCCTACCTGACTGGCGGTCACTACGGCGTAGTCGGCTGGAACGAGCAATGCGGCGCTGTGTCGGCCAGCGCCAAACAGGACAACGGGCGCTGGTCGGTGGCGGATCCGCGCATGCCAGAGGCAAATGACCGGTTGACCTGCGTGATTGAAAGTCTCGACGGCACTTGGCACCGCCCCTTCACCACGCTGGAGCTGGCCGCGCTGCAAAGCCTGATCGAACCGGAAGAACAGTTCGAGCTGGACGGTCTGAGTGATCAGGCATGGCGTGAAAGAATTGGCAACGCGGTGCCGCCGCACGCCGCCGAAGCAATTGCCGATGTGATGGGCTCCACGCTGCTGCTGGCTGCCTCCGGCGAAACTTTCATGCTCAACAGCATGCCGATCTGGGTTCGCCCGATAGCTGTAGGCCTGAGCGTGGCACAACAGGAGGCTGCGCTATGACTGTTTTCCTGCTGCTGTATCTGTGCACGGACGCGACTCGGACGGATTGCCAAGTGTTGCCGACTCAAAGCTGGAAAGGAGATACCGCCTACGAAGAATGTCTCGACGCTATCCCCGGCCTGACTAAAGCGCTGACAGCGACCAACCGTGAGCGGCACCGATTTGTCTGCGACGTCCTTACTGAGACTGAAAATCCGGTGGAGGATGTTGCACGGCCGAGGTTCATTCATCAATCGTTTCGGATGTGAGGGGAGCATCATGAACACAGCTTTCATTCTGATGGCTCAGTACGACGGCCAGGCAATTATCCCGCTTGATCGGGTGTGCCGTGACTACTTCACACACCTGACGCCCGAAATGTTCCAGCGCAAGGTTTTGAGCGGCCAGATCAAGATCCCGATCACCCGGCTGGAGCCGAGCCAGAAGTCCGCCAAGGGCGTTCACATCGGAGACCTGGCGGCATACCTCGATCTCCAGCGCGCCGCCGCGGTGAAAGAAAACAACCAGCTCAACGGCTTAAAACCCTCCTATTGAGCCACTTCATTGATGCGGCGCCCAGTTGGACGGGCGCCCTCAATATCTTTTCATGCCACTCCCACCCCACATACCGATCACCCTTACCACGCAGGTGGGTGTAGCGTCGCAGCGAATTCCAGTCCCTGTGCCCCGACACGCTCGCTACGCGCGGAATGTCCCAGTCCATTTCAAACAGGCGGCTGACACCCTCGTGGCGAAGGTCGTGAAAGTGCAGGTCAGCGATACCCAAAAACTTGCAGGCCTTCGCCCAGGAAGTGGAAATAGACTCGGGGCTGTACGGAAAAATATCGTCGCCGGCCTTTGGCATTGTCTGGAGTATCTGCCACGCCTCATCTGGCAAGTAACACCAGACGTCATTGCCGATCTTCTGCCCGGGGTTCTTCATGTCCCGAACCAGGACTCGCTGGCCAGCCTCGTCTACATCCGCCCAGCGAATGCGGGTGATTTCATCGAGACGGCGGGTTGAGAACAGGGCGAAGCCTACGACCTTCAGCATGTTGGTGACACTTCGACGCCGCGCCTGCATGTCCTCATAGTGGATCATGATCTTGCCCAACTCATCCAACGTAGGGCGCCGGTCCCGCTCGCGACTCTTGAGGTTGTAGCCGAGTTTGCGCAGCACTCGCCGCGCTCCAGCCATGGCCAGCGGATCAACCTGATAACCCCATGCGTCCCTTGCGATGGAAAGCACGGCGCCGAGGTGCGCGAGATCGTTGCCAGCGGTTTGCGCTTGGACGCCTCCCCCTTCGCTACTCATCCGCCACAGGGCGAAGTCCACCAGGCACTGCGTATTGATGTCGGTATCGTTGAGCTTGCCGAAGTAGCTGGCACCGATGGCCGTGAGCGTGGCCTTTTTGGTTTTGCCCAGCGGCCGCGCTTTTTCGACCTCGCGAAGGTATTGATCAATCATCTCTTTGGCAGTGGCGCCCCTGCGGCTCGCCCGCTCGATCGCACCAGGCTCATCAAGTTCTGATTCACGCTTACGCGCCCAAGCCTGCGCAGCCTGTTTCCGGGCGAAGGTCTGGCTCTCTTGGTAGACTTGCACCCCATCACGCTTGATGCGGATCTGAGCGGTATAGCTCACAGACCCATCCGCCAGTTTTCTTGCCCTGATAGCTGCCATATCGAAAGTGGTACGCGTCAGTTTTGAAGTGGTACATCGTACCACCGAGACCTGAAAAACGCCTGAAAACGCCCTAAAACACGCCGAAAACACGTTGAGTAAAATGGTACAGAATCAGAGCCTTAGCCCAGTAAAATCAATGCCTACGCTGTCTCGGCGCTTTAGTGTTGCACCCATGATGGATTGGACTGATAGGCATTGCAGATACTTCCTACGCCTCCTGTCGAAGAACGCCCTGCTCTACACCGAAATGGTCACCACCGGCGCTCTCCTCAACGGCGATCACGAACGTTTCCTCCGTCACAACGAAGCCGAGCATCCGTTGGCGCTGCAGTTGGGTGGTAGTGTTCCGCTGGATCTGGCCGCTTGCGCGCGCATGGCGCAGGAGCATGGTTACGACGAGGTGAACCTGAATGTGGGCTGCCCGAGTGATCGGGTGCAGAACAATATGATCGGTGCGTGCCTGATGGGGCATCCGCAGTTGGTGGCGGATTGCGTGAAGGCGATGCGCGATGCGGTGTCGATTCCGGTGACGGTGAAGCATCGGATCGGGATCAATGGGCGGGACAGTTACGCCGAGTTGTGTGATTTCGTCGGTACGGTGCGGGATGCCGGGTGTACCAGTTTTACCGTGCATGCGCGGATTGCGATTCTGGAGGGCTTGTCGCCGAAGGAGAATCGCGATATTCCGCCGTTGCGGTATGACGTGGCGGCGCAGTTGAAGGCGGATTTTCCGGAGCTGGAGATTGTGCTGAACGGCGGGATCAAGACGATGGAGGCCTGCCATGAGCATTTGCAGACCTTTGACGGTGTGATGCTTGGGCGTGAGGCTTATCACAATCCGTATTTGCTGGCGGAGGTGGATCAGCAGTTGTTCGGCAGCAGCGCGCCGGTGATCAGCCGGGCCGAGGCGCTGGCGCAGTTGCGGCCTTATATTGCCGAGCATTTGCAGGCGGGCGGTGCGATGCATCACATCACCCGGCATGTGCTGGGGTTGGGTACCGGGTTCCCGGGGGCGCGTAAATTCCGTCAGTTGTTGTCGGTGGATATTCACAAGGCCAAGGATCCGCTGGCGTTGCTGGATCAGGCTGGCGAGTTGCTGCAAGGGCGTTGATGCCCTCCCCCCGTAAAACGCGCCAGGCGGATTGATCCGCCTGGCGTGCGCATCACCCCGCCGCCGCTTCCGTCCAGTTCACCCAGCCAAACACCCACGTCGCCAGAATCAACAAGCCAAACGCGATCCGATACCAGGCGAACGCGGCGTAGCTGTGGTTGGCGATAAATTTGAGCAGGCCGCGCACGGCGATCATGGCGAAGATGAAGGCGATGACGAAACCCAAAGCGAACACTGGGAGGTCGCTGGCCTGGAACAGGTCACGGTATTTGTAGCCGGAGTACACCGCGGCGCCGACCATGGTCGGCATGGCGAGGAAGAACGAGAACTCTGTGGCGGCTTTCCGGGACAAGCCGAACAATAAACCGCCGATGATGGTCGAGCCCGAGCGCGACGTGCCGGGAATCATTGCCAGGCATTGCACGAAACCGATTTTCAACGCGTCTGACCAGCGCATGTCGTCGACGTGATCGACGCTCACCACATGGCTGCGCTGCTCCGCCCACAACATGACGATGCCGCCCACCACCAAGGCCATGGCCACGGTGATCGGGTTAAACAGGTATTGATGGATTTTGTCAGCGAACATTACCCCGAGGACCACCGCTGGCAGAAAGGCAATCAACAGATTGAGGGTGAAACGTTGCGCATTGCGTTGGGTGGGCAGGCCTTTGACGATGTCGAAGATCTTCGGGCGAAACTCCCAGACCACGGCCAGGATCGCCCCCAGTTGAATGATGATGTTGAACGCCATCGCGCGTTCGCCGCCGAAGTCCAGCAGGTCGGCGACGATGATCTGGTGGCCGGTACTGGAGATCGGCAAGAACTCGGTCAGGCCTTCCACTGCGCCCAAAATCAACACCTGGATAAAGGTCCAGAAATCCATTAATCCTCCGTCAGAGCGCTCTTGCTGAGCGACCGGTCAACTGTATTCAGGAATTGAGTATCTGAAGTTAAACAATCGGTATAACGCGACACCCATTGCCTGATCAGGCGACGGAGAATATGTCTGATCAAAAGAAACACTCAAGCCATGTTAATAAACGTCCGCCTACGAACTACCCGAAAAATATTTAGGCCTATAGTAGAAAAAAGTTCGATTCGCCAATAAAGTGTGAACCAGCTCACACTGTCTCAGGATCGTGAACAGTGGCAATTGGACATGAATAAAGCCATCGCCATAGATTCAAAATAGTGGCACAATTCCACATTGCCATCATGTAACGACTAGTTCACAGCCCCGAGAAAATCAACTAAAAGCTTGAAATGCTTAATTATTGTTAGAAAACTCGGGAGCCACGTCTAAAAATCGCGTGAATGTTACCAATTGTCAGTCACAGATGAGAACCGGTGCTTTAACATCCCGATGTCAGCACCTAATTCGAGTCAATGCATGATGCTCTCAGGGAACTTGGCGACTAGAAGTCCGCGCCCGACGAATGACGTACCCGGTGTTCTTACTCTGGGTCGTACCCGTGGCGTGGCCGAACATTTCAGGGCGCTGATCGCGAAGCACGTAAACACTGATATGGCACTTGAGGCCGGTTCGTACACTAGTTCCTTCAACAATGAACTTTCTGGTCCGTATCGCGCCATCTTCATCGTTATCGACACTCCGCAAGCGCTGGAAGACAATCTTGCGCTGATCGAAAACCTGCGCAGCGACAACTTGAAGCCGATCATCTGCGCGGTCATTACCGGTCGCGGCGCGTTCAACAAGATCAAGTATTTTCTGGCCGGCGCCGACTTCTGTATCAAACTCAATACCCTTGCCGACGAGGGCGACGAGTTGCTTGGTGAGTTCTTCAACAGTGAAGAATGGCAGCGGGATATCAATCTGACGCTCGACCCTACGCGTATCTGCCTGCTGGGCAGCCCCCGTCAGAAACTCGACATCTCGTTCGCCGAGATGAAGATCCTGGAAGCCTTTGCGCAGACCAGCAATCACATTCTCAGTCATGATGAAATCGCCAGCATCATGGGGCTCAACACCCATTTCTACGACCCGAGAGCGTTGGAAAAATCCATCAGCCGCTTGCGTGGAAAAATCAAGGACATGTATGGTACGAATGCGATTCAGAGCATCCGCGGCTACGGCTATCGCCTGATGCGGGGTCTGATATCGACTGCCTGACTCTCGGGCAGCCATCCTCTTTGCATAATTACGAAGGATCGTCATATGCAACCATACCGCTCTAGTTGTACTTCACATCTAATTATAATCAAGCCATTGAATGAGCACGGCTACACCGAACCATAACAATAAACTTCACAACATAGCAGCAGAACGAGTGGAACTTATCGAGGGCCATTTTAAGCCCAGACCCTGCCTGTCGATTACTTCCGAGGAAGTCATTGCTCGCCTGCCGATTTATCTTTTCGCCCATTTTGGTGCACATTTTAGGAGAGAGACATGGAAACGAGTACAACCCTCCCGAGAAAATATTTTGTCGTCGTGACTCACAGTACAACGTCGCAGCGTGAACTTGAGAGCATTCTGTCCAGCGAGCGCTTCAATTCGTTTGGCACGTCTCAGGCACAAATGTTTATTGAAGGTGCTACTTCGCCCTCTTCCGCGCCCATGCTGATGGAGTTCTCTTACCCAAGCGGCACCCGCAAACACGTGGCCCGCACGATTGAACATGACACCCAGCGCATCCTCGCCACCCTCGAATCGGAATGGCTGTCCGCACAATCGGCGAAGCCGTTTCAAAGTGCAGAGAGCGACAATCGCACTGCCGCCATTGAGGACGCTGCCACTGGCAACACGACCTGGCATCTGGACGATGATCAAGGCGCCCTGATCAAGGAAGGCGTCGAAATCAGCCTGACCGGACTGGAAACCGCGCTGGTGCGCAAAATGCTCCATCACGAAGAGCGCGTTGTCAGCCGCGACGATCTGATCCTCAGCATCGGCCGTGAACCGGAGCAATATCGTGGCCTGGAGATGTGCCTGAGTCGCCTGCAGGACAAGTTCAAAAGCGCCAGTAATGGGGAGCGATTGTTCCGTGCCGTAAGAAACCGCGGTTATTGCCTCATCCAGGAAATCGTTGCGTAAACACGCACGATCACCGCGAACAAAACAAACAGAAAACAGTGCGATTACAAAAACAACAAGAGCACTCTGTTTGACTTCACCTCCCTGGTAAATAAAAGTTCCCTGCCTCCACCCCTCCTACAGTAACAAACACAACATCATTTATTCACCCCTTGCTCCACGACCTTTTCTAACAGCCTTGTATTTGATTATTCAAAAGTTGGCACAGTGCCATCTTGTTAGAACTCGTCAGACACCCTCTCCGGCAATAACTTAGTCTATTGATTGACGACAGTTCGGCCTATCGACGTTGTTACCTCAGGACACTCGTCCAATAACAACAACAAGCCTATCTAGCAACTCGGACTTTAACTGTCGAAACCTGAATGGACGTATTTCTGGGGATATCTCATGGAACTCTCTCTACGGATCAATCGAAATAACGGCCTCAAGGGACTTACCTTCTGGGGCCAATGGGCGCTGGCGCAAGGTTTTATTGTCGCGCTGTTGTTCGTACTTGCTGAACGCCATACCGGCACCGTCGAGTTCTATTACCGCCTGTGCGCAACACTGGCGGTACTGGCCTCGGTACCGGCGTACACATTCAGCGGCGTATACCGCAAACAGGACAATTACCTGACGGGTCTGGGACGTCTGTTCATGGGCTGGTCGATGACCATGCTCGCGCTGGCCGGCATCGCGTTCGTGTGCAAGGCCGACGAGGTGTTTTCCCGTGAAGTGACGCTGAGCTGGGCGGTGTACGGCTTCCTCGGTCAGGCGCTACTGTACGCGCCGCTGCATGCGTTTTCCAAGTACTACCAGCGTTCCCGCACCAGTGCGCAGAAAACCCTGATTGTCGGCACGGGTGAGTTGGCGCTGGGCCTGGCGCAGAAGATCAGTCTGGTGGAAAACCTGCCTTTGGTAGGTTTGGTCAGCAATGGCACGAAACCGGTTCTGGATTCGGATGCACCGCGGGTGGTGGGCGATCAGGAAGATCTGCTGCAACTGATCAAGGATCATGACATCCGCCGTCTGTACATCACCTTGCCGCTGGCGGAAGCGGCGAAAATCGAAGCGATGTACGTCGATTTGCTCGGGGCCAACGTTGATGTGGTCTGGGTGCCGGACTTGAACAGTCTGACCCTGCTCAACCACTCGGTGAAGGTCGTGGATGGTCTGCCGGCAATCTGCCTCAACGAAAGCCCGCTGACCAGCCGCCCTACTGCTGCGCTGAGCAAAAGTCTGGTGGAAAAAGGCGTGGCGCTGCTGGCGATCATTCTGTTGAGCCCGGTGCTGCTGTTCATCGCGCTGGCGGTGAAGATCAATTCGCCAGGGCCGGTATTTTTCAAGCAGGATCGCCACGGCTGGAACGGCAAGGTGATTCAGGTGTGGAAATTCCGCTCGATGCGCGTGCACGATGACCGCGAGGTGATCCAGGCCAGCCGCAATGATTCGCGGATTACCGCCGTCGGGCGCTTCATCCGCCGCACCTCTCTGGATGAGCTGCCGCAGTTGTTCAACGTGCTGCAGGGACAGATGGCCCTGGTCGGCCCGCGTCCTCACGCTGTCGCGCACAACCACTACTACTCGGGAAAAATCCTCGCGTACATGGCTCGTCACCGAATCAAACCGGGCATCACCGGCCTGGCGCAAATCAGCGGCTGCCGTGGCGAGACCGACACCCTCGACAAGATGCAGCGTCGGGTGGAGATGGATCTGCATTACATCAACAACTGGTCGTTGTGGCTGGATCTGAAGATCCTGGTGAAGACGCCGTTTACGCTGTTGTCGAAAGATATTTATTGATGGACTGGTGACAAGCCAGGCGATACCGCAAGGGGACGAAAGTCCCCTTTTTTGTGGGCGGGATTTGGTGGTGGGATCAGGCGGTTGCGAGGGTGGCAGTGCCGACGCCTTCGCGGGCAAGCCCGCTTGTGTCTGAGTAAGGGAATAAACTCTGGGGTGAGAGGGGGGGATCGAGATATTCACTTCACCACGTTCCACTGTGGGAGCGTGGCTTGCCCGCGATAGCGGTGGGTCAGGCAGCACAAATGTTTAATGTGCCGACGCCTTCGCGGGCAAGCCCGCTCCCACAGGGGATCTCGGCATGGATCGGGATATGTGCCTCACCACAAAACACTGTGGGAGCGTGGCTTGCCCGCTCCCACAGGTCCCGAGCAGGCTCCGGGTTTACTCGGTAATCTTCGAGAAGTTGCGGTAGAACATGTCACCCTCGCGGCTATCGGTCATCGAGTGCAGCTGGAAGCTGCGATTGAGCCTGGCGCCGCCGTCACGGGTCAGCGGGGCCCAGACCAGATTGGCGCGGCGCATGGTCGACATGCTCATCATTTCGTCGAACGGGATCGACAGGTAGATACCCTTGTCGAAACTACCCTCCCCGTACTCGGCACTACCAGCCGTGGTGATCGTGGCCCAGGCGCCGAAGCGCACACCGTTGAAAAACTCGCGAGAGATGTCCAGCGTACCGCCCCAGTCGCCAGCCAGATAACGACCGACGCTGACCGCAGCCAGCGTGTCGTACGGTAAGTCGGTATAGCCGGTGATGTGCCCGGTCCAGACCGAGTAGTCGCGCAGGCCGAAACCCTGGTCGAACTCGCGCTGGCGCACATAGTTCAGATCCGCCCCCACCGACCAGCGCTCGCCGGTCGGCCGGAACAGCACCTCACCGCCGACGCCGGCAAACATCGACTCCAGATAGCCGCCGTAGACCATGCCATACAGGTCCTTGTCCAACTGCTCGGCATGGCTGACCTGAAATAACGGCATGGTCACTTCCGAGGTGGTCAGGTACTGACGCAAATCGGTACGCACCCGCGGCAGGCCGCTCGGCGCATCGTAGGTGAACTTGTCGAAGTTGTTCACCAGGTTGGCACTGAGCAGGCCGTTCCACCAGGTGTTGCGGTTGAAGCGGTACTCGGCGTCCGCATCGGCGCTGAATTGATAGAGCAAACCATCCGGGCCGCCGACGTTCTGCTTGAAGCCCAGGCCGACGCCATAGTTGAAGTGCTGCGGCGCTTCGCTGTAGAGGGTTTTCTCGTTGTGCGGCATCGCCGGATTGATCTCGGTGGTGCGGTGCAACGACTCCAGCGGTTCCTCGTTGTTGATCACTTCGCGGAAGGTCTGGCGCGGCACACTGGTCTCTTCCAGCGGCAGGTCGTAACGCTTGTTGACCACGGTGAACCAGTTGATGTCGTCGTTCACACTGTTGTCGAGAATCCGGCTCGCGCGGCCGACAGCCTTCGACGAATGGAAGTAGCGCTGCTGCTCGCCGTAGACGATCAGCTCGGAATCACGCTGACTGATGTGCTCGACCTTGTACCCGGCATTCTGCTGCAGGCGTTGCGACACGTCGGCCCAGTTGACCTGTTCCATCGGCGTGGTCGGCATCTTCGCCGGCAGCGGTTCCGGCGTCGGGTCGTAGGTCTTGGCCGGCGCCTTGCGGCTGACGAAATTGGTGTGGAAGGTGATGCCAAACATCGCCGTGTTGCCACGCTCCCACGCCGCACTGACATCCACCGAATCGGCCACCTTGAACACCGCACCGAAGTTGATCGGCGAGTCTTGCTTGATCACGTTGTCCTTCGGCTCGTGCTTGTAGTCGTTGCCTTCGTATTCGAGCTTCAGGCTGAGTCGGTCCCACGGTGTCTGATAGCTCACGCCACCAAAGAACGACGGCCGACCGCGAAAGTACGAGCCGGAGTTGACGTCACCGGTCCCTTCAAGAGCCGGTCGGGTATCGAAGCGATCACTGACGTAGCCCAGCGGGTTGTCGAGGTCGCCGCGATTACCCAGGTAACCCCAGGCAATGCCGGCGCTGAAATCGAAATTGTCGAAGCGTTTGTTGGCGACGAAGAACTCACTGGAGAACAAGCCCGTACCACCGATGTCTCGGAAGCCCAGCGCGACTTCCGGCGCCCAGTGGCTTTCCTGCCACAGCCGGACTTTGGCGTCGACCGCCTTGTCCTTGTAGCTCTGGCTGCCGCTCAGCGCCTCGGAGCCGTACGGCCGGTTGGTGATCGCGGTGTAACGGAACGAACCTTCGAGCCAGTCCAGTGGCTGCAACGACACGCTGTAGCGGCTGTAAGGCTCGGTGCGATTGGCATTGACGCTCAGTTCGCCGGCCGGGGCCATGCGCGCGGTCGGCGTCTGCAACAGACCGGTGCCACCAAAATCATTTTGAGTAATACGCGGCTCGGCATGCACCAGGCCACACGGCAATAACAACACAGCTGCAACACGTAACTTCAACGAACCACCTCAGCCAGCTGCGTGGCAATCAATTCGGCCAACTGCTGATTCAGTTCAGGAACAGGCGGATCCAGATCATCGTTTTTCACCGGCACCAGAATCTTGCTGCCGGCCACGGGAAACTGCCCGCTCTCGCGATTCCAATGCGCAATGCCCACGCGCCGGACCGCACCATTGGGCTGAATCAGCCACAAGTAATCGGCCTCGGCATCGTCCAGCGGCGTGCAGCTTTCCAGGTACTCGCGCGCCTCCAGCAGAGGCTGATAAGGCAAGTGGCAGGTCTCGGCAACCGCGCCCAGCACTTGCACCTCGTCGACCCGTTTCGGGTAGATCAGACGATCGCCATCGTCGAGACGCATGTTGCGCGCGAAACCAACTTCTACTGCAACCGGGTCGAGGTCTGCGACCTGGCGCCCGGTGACCGGCATCTGCCGCACCTGCTCGGCCAGGCGCAGCGCCAGTGCCGCGCGGCTCGGTCGATCAAACAACGAGGCCATGCGCTGCAACACATCGAGATCGAACAACACCCCGGCCTTGAGCCGCGCCTGCTGTTCCAGCAACGACTGGCGCAGCAACACGCCGGCCAGCCAGTAACCTTCGGCATTCGGCAGCGCCACGCTGATCACGTCGAGCAAGCGCCCGCCCGGCGGCAATTCCACCGGCCCTGGGTTGGCGACATCGCCGCTGACCGTGACCGCCGCCTGACTGACGCCGCTGAGCAACAGCAGCCCCGCCGATAACATCCGTAAGCGCTTCACGGCAGATGCCTGCGATCAGGGGTCAGTTGCACGATGCGCACACGCATTTGCGCGGTCAGTTGCTGCTCGCTCTGCAGGATGAAACCGTCCAGCGGATCGACCCAGTAATGGTTGGTCGCGCGCAGGCCGATGGCCGGGACGTCGATACGTTCGTCGACACGCAGCACGGTGTATTCCTTGTCGAGAATTTGCAGGGTTTGCGTGGATCGGCGGGAGAATCGGCTGTTGACGATCAAGCCGACTTCCTGGCCCTTGTACAGGTCGATCCAGCGCTGACTGATGAAGCCATCGGCAACTTGATGCAGGCCGCGCTTGAATGGCGCGTTGTCGGCCAGCCGCGTGCCGTCCAGATCGCCCTCGACGCCGAGGCCGATGGTGCGCACGGCGAGGCCATCACGCAGCAGCAACACCTGTTTACCGGAGGCGACCCAGAACTGCAGGTCTTCCCGCTCGCGCACCAGCGCCAGCACTCCGGAACCGGACGGTGTGGTCAGTTTGACTTGCGGATACTTGACCTCGGCCACCTGCGCCGCGCTCACGTCCAGCTCGTCCGGCCCGATCACCGCCGACTTGAGGTTGCGCACCGAAGCGGTCATCAGCGGGTTACAGCCACACAACATCAAGGCCGCCATCAGGCAGACGCCAACTTTCAAGGTTTTCACGGTCGGCCTTATTTGCTGTTGTTACTGAATTCGCTCCAGTTCTTCGCAGCGGAAGCCCCGGTCCCAACAATCGATGCCGACGGCACCAGTTGACTGATGAAGCGGTTCCAGCGCGTGACGTTGGCCGGGCCGACGTACACCACATCCTGCGGACGCACTTCAAAGTGCGAAGCGAGTGCCATTGAGGTCGGCGACTGAGCTTCCAGTTGATAGATCTTCGCCGGCTCGACATCGAGGTTTTCCACCCCGCGAATCACGTACACCGCATTGCCGTTGGAGGTGGTCTGGCTCAGACCGCCGACCGAACCGAGCACGTCGGAGAGGTTCATCGTGGCGGTCTTGAAGCTCAGCGCACGGGGCTGATTGACCTCACCCATGACGTAGATGCGCTTGTTGTCGTTGTACGGCAGATACAGCTGATCGCCGCCCTTGAGGAAGACGTGCTGCAACTCGGAGTCCTGCTGGTTCAGCGAGTCGAGATTGAGCGGATACACCCGGCCATTGCGCGTCAGCAGCAGGCCCGACAGATCGGCGTTGTTGGTGTCGATGCCGGCCGTACCGAGGGCTTCGACCACGCTCAACGGGTTGGTGGAAATCGGCTGCGGACCGGCCTTGGCCACGGCCCCCGAAACTACCACTTTCTGACTGGCGAAACGCAGCACCGCGACATCCACTTGCGGCTCGGCGATGAACGCCGACAGGCGGGATTCGATGTCCGAGCGCAGCTGTTGAATGGTCTTGCCGGCCGCCTGCACTTCCTTGATGAACGGGTAGTACAGCGTGCCATCGGAGCGCACCAGTCGACCGTTGGCGTCGATCTGCTGTTGTGCCCCCGATGGCGCGGTCAGCTCCGGGTGATCCCAGACCGTGATGTACAGCACATCGTTGCTGCCGATGCGGTATTCCGCCGGCGTGGCCAACAGTTCCGCCGGTACCGTTTCACGCTTTTGTGTGGCGCGGGTCATCGAGATCAGCTTGGGCGTGATCGGAATCAGCTCGACCCGACTGCTTTCGCTGGCGCCCTGGCGCGTGATGTCGCCGGTGCTCAGGTATTGGCCGGGGGAAAACATGCAACCTTGCAAAGCGATACTTGCCAACAGCAAAAGAGAAAAACTACGAGTCATAATGGCACTACGCTATTCAAGGGCGAATCTAAAAATAAAGTCACCCGACTTGCGTCGGGCGACCCTGTACTGCACTAACAAATGTTCCTGTTAGTTGTGCGTGCCAGTGGTGCCGGTAGTACCGGTGGTGCCCGTGGTACCGCCGTTGGCACTTCCGCCGCTGTTGGACGCCGCGACTGCACTGGCAACCATTGCAGTACTGGCAGCAGGCGCTGTAGAAGCCGCGACACTGCCAGATACATTGGTCACCGCAGTAAGCGGCGCTTCAGCAGCGGACGCCCAGTTGCTCAACATCGTCAACAGGGCAATCGCCATCACTTTTTTCATATCAACTCCTTTCTAACATTCGGCCTGTTAAAAACCGGCCTGAGTTAGCGGTGGTAGCGTTCAAGTTCGCGAAAATCGCGAACAAGATCCGTCGTTCTTTCACAGTCTTACCCAACTGATAAAAGTCGAACGGCAGGTTTATATCTACGGACTTGCAAAAGGCATTTCCAGCGTATTTTCCCGACGATATCTAACAGCTGACCGAAACTAACATTCAGTATTAGAACGACATCATTCGAGATAACCGCGCGGATGATTCGATTGCCAGCGCCAGGTGTCGGTGACCATGTCCTGCAAACTGCGCGTGGCTTTCCAGCCGAGTTCTTTTTGCGCTTTCGAGGCGTCGGCCCAGCTCTCGGCAATATCGCCACTGCGCCGCGGCATCACCCGGTACGGCACTGGCTGCCCGCAAGCCTGTTCGAAGGCTCGCAGCACTTGCATCACGCTGTAGCCGTTGCCGGTGCCAAGGTTCCAGGTATGAATGCCCGAACGGTCGGCAATCGATTGCAAGGCTTTGAGATGGCCATCGGCGAGGTCAACGACGTGGATGTAATCGCGCACCCCGGTACCGTCGATGGTCGGGTAATCGTCACCGAAAATCGACAGCTCCTGCAGGCTGCCGACCGCGACCTGGCTGATATAAGGCAGCAGGTTATTGGGAATGCCGTTGGGGTCTTCACCCATGTGCCCGCTGTGGTGGGCGCCGATCGGGTTGAAGTAGCGCAGCAAGGCGATGCTCCAGCGCGGCTCGGCCTGACTCAGGTCGCGCAGCACGTTCTCGACGATCAGCTTGGACTGGCCGTAAGGATTGGTCGGAATACCGGTGGGGAAATCCTCGCGGATCGGCATCTGCTCAGGCTCGCCGTACACCGTGGCCGAGGAGCTGAACACCAGCCGGAACACTCCGGCCGCCGCCATCGCCTGACACAGCGTGATGCTGCCGCCGACGTTGTTCTCGTAATAATCCAGCGGCTTGCGCACGCTCTCGCCGACGGCCTTGAGCCCGGCAAAATGCAGCACCGCGTCGATTTGATGCTCGCGAAAAATCCGGTCGAGCAACGCCCGGTCGCAGACATCGCCGCGAATCATCAGCGCGCTTTTGCCGCAAATACCTTCTATCGCATGCAGTGCCGCATCGCTGCTGTTGCAAAGATTATCCAGTACAACAACTTCATAACCTGCTTCAAGCAGCGCAAGTGTAGTGTGCGAGCCGATATAGCCGGCGCCACCCGTTACCAGAATCTTCATAGCGCGGTCCGTCATTGGATAAGTGACAAGTAGCCTGTCAAGTCCCTTTCATTGAATCTGTGGCGCACCACACAAATAAGGACGACAACAGCCTTAAACAAAATTAGTTCAACCACTGGCAATAAATATTTTTGCAGGTCAAACTGTATTGCCCGGTACTTATTAGCACCTCGAGTGCACTCATCACTATCAACAGATACCGACTAAAAATAACCAATAACGCTATAACCGACATCTCATAACATTGTCAGATTTTACCCTCCGCACTAATTGCCATTAACAACCTGACTCAGGTATTAAAGTACTCGTTCAATAATCATTGAAACTTGTGCACCTTCGTAAGTGTGCGCATCCGTTGCCTGTGTTCCATGACTGTCCAGGATACTTTTATGATTCGTAAATGTTTGTTCCCCGCTGCCGGTTACGGCACGCGTTTCTTGCCGGCGACCAAAGCCATGCCGAAAGAAATGCTGCCGATCGTCAACAAGCCGTTGATCGAATACGCCGTTGAAGAAGCACGGGACGCCGGCCTGCAACACATGGCCATCGTCACCGGTCGGGGCAAGCGTGCGCTGGAAGACCACTTCGACATCAGCTACGAACTCGAACACCAGATCCGCGGCACCGAGAAAGAGAAGTTCCTCGCCGGCACCCGCGAGCTGATCGACACCTGCACCTTCTCCTACACCCGTCAGGTGGAAATGAAGGGCCTCGGTCACGCGATTCTCAGCGGCCGTCCGTTGATCGGCGATGAACCCTTCGCCGTGGTGCTGGCCGATGACCTGTGCCTGAACCTGGAAGGTGACGGTGTGCTGTCGCAGATGATCCAGCTGTACAAGAAATTCCGTTGCTCGATCGTCGCCATCCAGGAAGTCCCGACTGACCAGACCCACAAGTACGGGGTGATCGCCGGCGAACTGATGTCCGAGGGCATCTACCGGGTCAATAACATGGTGGAAAAACCGGCGCCGCAGGACGCGCCGTCGAACCTGGCGATCATCGGCCGCTACATCCTGACGCCGGACATCTTCGACCTGATCGCCGACACCCAACCGGGCAAGGGCGGCGAGATCCAGATCACCGACGCGCTGATGAAACAGGCACAGAACGGTTGCGTGCTGGCTTTCAAGTTCAAGGGCCTGCGCTTTGACTGCGGCGACGCCGAGGGTTACCTGCAGGCAACCAACTTCTGCTACGACAACGTCTACCTCAAGGGCCGCTGAGACGGCCCTCGCCCACTTCTCTTTTCAGGAGGCAACCATGAACATGGCACAGCATGCAGCAGAGATTGAACGGGAGGTGGGCAACCTCGGGGCGGTGAGCTGGCTGTCACGCCATCAGCCGTTGCCCAGCGCCAACGAGTCGTGGCTGGGGAGTATTCTGCTGGTGGAACGCATCGGCATGTTTCCTTCGTCCGGCGACATTCGCCGGCCGTTAGCCGATCCCTATCCTCTGCTCGCCCATCTGAAACACCTGTATGCCGAGCAGGCGCTGGAAATGGACGATCGTGATGGGCTAAAGGTAATTTTCAGCGACTGGCGCTTCCGCGTACGCCTGTGCTGCAACGAGCCGGCGATCATCATCAATGTCGAGACGCGGTGTGCCACGCAACTGATGCCGCAGAAGACTGCGGAGCTCCTGAGCCAGATAGATCACTTCAAATAAAACACCACCCCCTGTAGGAGCTGCCGAAGGCTGCGATCTTTTGATTTTGTATTGAAGAGCAAGATCAAAAGATCGCAGCCTTCGGCAGCTCCTACAGGGGTTTGGTGGTGTCGCAACTGTCCGCGTTGATGCCACTGACGATCCAGCGATAGAAGTAATCGGCAATCACCTTCCCGCCCGTCGCGGGCTGCGGATGAATCTTGTCCGGCCCGATCATCGCCGCCGCATAGCGTTTGACGTCAGGGCCGAACGCGCATTGCAGATTGGCAAAGCCCAACTGCTGCTCATGCGCCCATGGCTGCAAGACCTGCGCATACGCCGACATCGGATAGGCACTGGACCGCGTGGTGTCCTGACGCATGATCAGGTTGATGCTCGCCGCCGGTTGAATCTCGCGGATCATCGCCACCAGGCCCTGAACGTTGCGCAGGTACTGTTCGGGTTTGACCCCGAAGCCCTGATCGTTGCCACCAAGCATGATCAGGTAAACATCGGCGGGGATCTTCGACACGGCGGCTTTCCACTGCACCTGCCATTGCGGGTCCCGGTGATAGAAGTCCGCCGATGCCGCGCCCGAGGCCGCCAGTTTCGAGACCCGCACGCCGTGCTGATCGTTGCTCAGCCACAGGCCAAACAAGGTCGGCGTGCCCTTCACCACTTCCAGTTTGAATGACCAGTCTGGCGCTGAAGAGAGACCTGCAAGCGGTACTTCCTGAACGCCCGAACCCTTGAGCGTCAATGGTTTCCAGTCCTCCGAGGGTGTCCAACGGTAGCGCAGCTCACTGGCTTCGCCGTTGCCCAGATAGAGCAATTTCGCCTGGGTGACTTGGGTGTCGATGGCCGGTGTCGGGCTGGCATCGATTTGCAGCCAGGCACCGGGCTTGCCGGTCACCGTGCGGCTGTCGGGGCTGGCCTGGCCGAGGCCGGACACCTGCCAACCACCACCGAAGTACTTTTCACTGCTGCGGGTGTATTTGAAATGCGTGCCACCCAGCGCCGCACCGTGGTTGAAGCCGACGTAACCGGGGCCGGCAAATCCGACCTCGCCGGCCACGCGCTGCACCAGTTTGTTCAGGTAGAAATCCTGCCCGGCGCTGTAGCTGTCGCCGATCACCGAGACCGACAACACCTTCCCGGCCTTGCCTTCGCGCCACTGCGCAAAGCGCTCGCGGGCATCGCCCACTTCGATTACCGACGCTGCGACCGGCTGAGCGTCATTTAGTGCCAACATGCGTTATTTCCTTCAGTCTGGAATGGCCCCTTCGCGAGCAGAGGTTGAGGTCATCCGCTAAATCCTTGTACACCCAAACCCTGTGGGAGCTGGCTTGCCAGCGATGACGGTGGGTCAGGCAAATAAGCTTCATCTGATCGGGCCCCATCGCTGGCAAGCCAGCTCCCACAGAGATGGTGAGTTCCAGAGATCCTTGCTCGCGAAGCTTTTCAGCTATTGGCCGGCACCACCGGAGCAATGCCCGCCACCGGTTTTTTCTTCGCCGCACGCTCGCCCAAAAACAGCACCGAAGTGACATTGAAGCGACTGAAAATCATCGACAGTACCACCGGTCCCAACAGACCGAACAGCAGTCCGCTGAGCACCAGAATGCTTTCGTCTTTTACCCCCAGCCGCCCCATGACAAACCGCGAAGTCGCCGCAAACAACACATGAAACAGAAAGATCGCGTAAGAGTAGCCGCCCAGCCAGGTCAGCCATTTCGAGCGCATGTCACTCGACAGCAAGGCGATGCAGGACACGCAGCCCACGGTCAAGCCAATCAGGCTGCGGCGGTCGACAATCAACTCACGGTCAATCGCCGCCACGTACAGCAGCGTCAACGAAATCAACACAAACACCAGCGGCCCGATCACCTTGAACCGCTGCTTCAACGCCTCGACATTTTCCTGGCCGATCATCCCCGCCACAAAAAACGGCAGCAGGTAAATCGCACCATTGATGCCGAACGTATCGAGCTTGAACGGTGGCAGCAGAAACAGCGCCGCTGCGAAGGCAAACAGCAGGTACAAGCGCGTCGTCGAGCGCAGCATCCCGCGCCACTCCAGCAGCCCGACGAACATGAAAATGATGAACACCGCCTGCAGGAACCAGAAGTGATTGACCGGTACCCAGAACGACAACAAGGCATCGATCACGCCGACATCCTTGTTCACCCCCGGCCCCACCGCCTGCAACACCGAGAACGGCACACCGACGCAAAACAGCGGCACGATCAGCCGTCGTACCTTGCCGCTGAAGAACGCGGAAAAGTCATTGCCGCGAATTTTGTAGATCGAATAGATGTAGCCGGAAATGAAGGTGAACAGCGGCATGCGCACGTACACCATCGAGTCGGCGATCACCCGAAACGGCGAACCGAGATCGATTTTCAGCCCTCCGCCCAACGGGCCAATGACGTGATAGAGCACCAGCAGCAGGCACGCCAGACCACGCAGGGTTTCGATTTCCAGGGACTTTTTCTTGCTCGACATACAGCACCTGCCTCAATTCAGAACGCGTGATTCAACCCGCACCGGTTTGTTCGCACGCAACATCAGGCCCAGGCCGACAAACAGCACCGGCACCACCATGGAAAAGTGTCGGGCGAAGGAGCCGAAGTCCGGCTCGAACAAGCCTTGCACTAACAGAAACGCCAGCGGAATCGCGATCAGTTCCTTGGGTTTGGTTTCGATCGGCGCGCCTTTGTAGTCGGTGGAGGTGATGACTTTGAACAGCAGCAGCGCGGTCATGATCATCAGCGCCACAAAGATCACCTGGCCCGGCCCGGACAACAGAATCAGCTCCACCGGGAACGACAACCGGAAGAAAATGATCATCGAGTCCAGCGCCTGCGAGACGAAGTCGCTGCCACTGAGCCACGAGACGATCAGCGATTTCGACCCCTCCTCCCCCGCCGTACGCAACTCGTTGTTGCTGGCGCGAATCGACGACACCGGAAAGCCCAGCGCCAGTTGGATCGCCATGGCCACCGCCAGGTAAAACAGGAACAGCATCAGGAAGAAAGTGAAGCGCGACACGTACTTTTTCATCACGCAGACGCCAACCCACGACAGCGAAAACAGAATCCAGTAAGGCCGGATCAGCACGCCGTAGATCACCGCCGACAGAAAAAATCCGCCGCGGTATTTGCGTGTCAGCGAGCTGAACAAAATGCTCAGCACCGCCACCGAGACGATGATTTCCTTGGTCAGGTTTTCCAGAAAAAACGAACGCACCACACCCCACAGGCACAGGGTGCCGAAGATCGCCAGCGGCATGCGCCGAAACACCACCACCGGGATCGCCGTGAGGAAGAAGTTGCAGAACATCCCGTAGGCCCAGGCGTTGGTCAGGTTGATACCGGTGGGCCGCAGCAGGAACGCCGAACACTCGTAGGAGGAGCGATCCGGCGAGAACGGGTTCCAGAAATTGCAGTTGTCGGCCCGGGCGTAGGACGACCATAAGGTCATCGCATCCGGGCCCGGATCGCGCGGGATCAGCAGCGGCATCGCCACCGACAGAAACAGCCCGGTAAAGAGAATCAGGAACGACAGCGAGGAATCGAGTTTGCGTCCGCGAAACTCGATGCACGGCAACTTCAACCCCATGCCAGCGCCCCTTTTGCGCGGGTCGCTCGGGTCAACACGGCAATCACGCCAAGCTGCACGATGATCGCAAAGACATTGCCCCACGCCGCGCCATAAATCGAATAGTGCTTGATCAGCAGGTAACTGACCGGCACCGACACCAGCAAGCAGATCGCCGCGCTGGCGAATGACACCCGACTGTTTTTCGAAGCGATCAGACCACCCCAGACGATGTCGCCAATGGCCCGCAAGGCAAAGGAAAAGATCAGCACACCGAGGAGCGCGTTATCCGGACGCGGCACGCTGGTGGCGACGTAATCGAGCACCACGTTGAAGAACAGATAGATCAGCACCGCCACCGCCGCCGACACCACTAACGAGCGCATCACCCATTTATTGACGAACAATTGCTTGACCGTAAATGACTGCTGATCCGCCTGAAACCGCTTGGCCAGCACCGGAATGCCGACCACCGCCACCACCGCGTAGGACAGCGCCTGCAAAGTGTTCGCCGCCGACCACGCGTACACGTATTTACCGAGGCTGGCGTAGGGTTCGAGATCGGCAATCAGAAAGCGCTCGGCGTACTGACTGAGCGCGATCAAGCCCGTACCGAAGTAGAAGGGCAACCCGGCCTTCCACACGGTCGCGGTAGTCAGTGCTTCGCTGACCCGACCCTTGTGCACATTCACCACGATCAGGTAACCGGCGACGATCACCAGCACGTTGGCGGCCACCCACAACCACAGCACACTGGCGATGCCCGACACCCAGTCGAGCATCATCGCGCCCACCGCCAGCAGCGCCCAAAGGCCAGTCTTGATGAAAAACAGCAGCGCGCCCGCGGTGGCTTTCTGTGCGGAAAACACGAACGAGTTGATCTCGAACGACAGGTGTTCAGTGAGCAACACCAGCGTCACGCAGAGGATTAGCGCGGTGCTCGCCTCGACCTGCTGAAACAGCGAATAGATCCCTACCGTTGCCAGCGACAGCAGCAGCCCCACCGCCAGGTACAGCAGCAGGACTTTGTCGACCACCCGCCGCGAGCTGCCGCCGACGCTGATCAACCGATTGATCTCGGAACTGAAACCAACGCTGTAGAACTTCGAAGCGATCAGCGACGCCGCGACCACCACGCCATAAAACCCCAACGCTTCGTAGCCCAGGTAATGGGTGATGGCCAACACCAGCAGAAACTTCGCGCCCAAGGCTCCGCCGCGCAGCAGCAAGCGAAATATCATCGAACGACGCCTTTGATGATCTCGTCCATCATCACCGTCTTGGCTTCGATTTCACGGCAAGTATCGGTCAGGCGCTTGCCGAAATTCGATAGCGCGTTCGGCGCATAAACGGTGTCGATGATCTGCTCGACATTGATGTCGCCGCCATTGATCACCCAGTCTTCCACGCCCATGTCCTGATAGGCGCCAAAGCCTTTGCGTTCATAGCTGATGTGGTACGCCGGGACACCGGACAGCAACGATTCGATGGCGCCGTGCAGGCGCACCGAAATCACCACGTCCGGCTGATATTTGGCAATCGTCGCCTTCAACGACAGCAGGTTTTCGCTGATGCCCAGTTCGCGATAGAACGCACCGTCGTCGTTACCGCGAACGGCACTCTGTACGGCGCAAACCACTTTGCTTTTGTTCTTCAGGCGCTGCAGCAGCAGCTTCAGGTTGGCGACGTAGGCGACTTTCTTTTCCTTGCTCCATTCCGGCGGCTTGCGCAGCACCACGCACACGGTGGCCGGCGATGCGGCACAGCGGGTGAACTTCGGCTGCTGAAGAATCTTGCTGGCCAACGACTGCACTGCCAGATCCGGCGCGCGATAGACGTTTGCGCAAGCATCGAACATTGCCGAGGAGCGGTTATCGCGCACGAACACCGCGTCCGCGCTGGCGTAGTGATCGACGATCTTGCGGCTCTCGCCATGGAACGGGCCGATACTTTGCGGCAGGTACACCGACGGCACCTTGCTGAGGATCGCCGTTTCCAGTTGCTTGGCGTGACCGAGTTTGAGCTTGATGTGTTCGAAGGCGCTTTTGGAGCGCATGTAGCCGCCACCGACGCCGACGATCAGATCGGTCTTGCGCAGCAGATCCGCCAGCCCGGCATACGACTGATTGAGAAAAACTGCCTGCTTGACCCGCCCCAAGCCCTTGGCCGCCATCACCGGCGCGTCGAAACGCGGGTGCGGCAGGTAGGCGAAAGACTGCGGGTCGGACGCCACGACATTGATCGCGGTGTCTTCGCCAAAGTTGCGCTGCACCAACGCGATGGCCAGATCGACGAGCAGGCCGTCACCGGAATTGGACGCACTGTAGCCATGCAAAATCGTTACGTTCATAAGCTTGAGTTCTACTTAATAAGTGGGAGCGCAATACACGTCGTAGGTCTGGCGGATCATCAGGGCGGCGCTGAAGCGTTCACGCACGATGTTCCGGCCTTCGCTGCCGAGGTCGAGCAACCGCGGCTTCTGGATTCGTGCCAGCACATCGGCCAGCGCCTGGTGGTCACCGGTGGGAAAGACGTAGCCGGACACCTCATGGGTAACCAGTTCGGGCAGCGACGTGCAGTTGCTGGCGATCACCGGCAAACCCATGGCCATGCCTTCCAGCGGCACCATGGCGAAACCCTCCCAGCGGCTCGGCACGATCAGCGCGTCGGCCTGTTGATACAGCGCCTGCACTTCGCCCGGCGTGACCCACGGCAGGTACTCGACCGCGTCCATCTGCGGGCACTCGACCTTGTCCTCGTTGACCGCACTGCCAACCACGGTCAGCTTCAGATCGTTGCGCTGTACCTTGGCGAAGGCTTTGAGCAATACGTCGAAGCCTTTCTGGTAATCGAGGCGACCGACGAACAGCAGATGAATCGGCGCGGGGTTGTCGGCCCTCGGTGCGTCATCCTTGTGCGGGATGCCGTTGTAGATCAGGCGCATGCGCTTGCGCTCGATACCGAACCGCGCGGCTTTGTCCATCTCGTAGCGGCTGACGCAAATGATCACGTCGGTGACTTTCTGCAAGACGCGCTCGATCGAGGCGTAGACCTTCTGCTTGATGGGCGAGCTTTCCATCAGGAACGAAAACGCGTGCGGGCAGTAGACGATTTTCGGCCGACGCCACGGCTTGAGCAGCACACAAACACAGCGGCCGATCACCCCGGAAAACGTGCTGTGCAGATGCACCACATCGGGTTTTTCCTTGAGCAGCGTCCGTGCCAGTTCCCACGCAAAGCGCAGCAGCGAAGGCACGTTACGCCCGGATCTGACGAACGTGCGAATCTGGCTCTGATCGATGCCGTGCAGCTCCTGTTTCTGATCGAGCGGCACCAGATAGACCCATTCGTAGTTCGCGTCCTGGCCTTCGGGCGACGCCGATATCGTGCGGATAACGGTGGCAACCCCACCTTTTATCGTTTCAGCCACGTGCAGTATTTTCTTCACAACCCACCCACTTTCATGCCTGTTGGAACGTCCCTGATTTCAGGATTTGTCCGACGCGTATTCGTAGTTGTAATAGCCATAGCTGCCATTGCCGTAGTAGCTGGCAGCGCGCTTCTCGACGCCGTTGAACACCGCGCCCTTGAGCTCGATGCCGTTCTGCGCGAAGCGGCGAATGGTCGCTTCGATTTCCTTGGCCGGGTTCACCGCGAAACGCGTGACGATCAGGCTGATCCCGGCTTCACGCCCGACAATCGCCGCGTCCGTCACCGCCAGCAATGGCGGCGTATCGATGATCACCACGTCGTAGCGCTGACTCAGCTCGGCGAGCAGGTCGCGGAAGTTGGCGTGCATCAGCAGCTCGGAAGGGTTCGGCGGAACCTGACCACGGCTGATGAAGTGCAGGTTGTCGATTTCCACCGTGTTGATCGCCTGCTCGATGCTGCAGCGCTTGACCAGCAGATCCGACAGGCCATTGGCGATCGGCACATTCAGCGTCTTGTGCAGGTGGCCCTTGCGCATGTCGGCGTCGATCAGCAACACGCGCTGACCGCTCTGCGCCATGACCGCGGCGAGGTTGGACGAGACGAAGGTCTTGCCGACCTGCGGGCTGGGGCCGGAGATCATGATGCGGTTGTTGGTCGAATCCAGCGCGGCGAAATGCAGGCAGGTGCGCAGGCTGCGGATCGACTCAATGGACAGGTCGGTCGGGTTGCGCAGCGCCAGCAGATAAGCGGGTGTTTCGGCGGTGACTTTGGCCCGGCCCTTTTTCGTGTCCTCGTCGCGCTGCAAGGCGCTGTAGGGAATCGAGGCGTACACCGGCAGCCCGAGCTGTTCGATGGCTTCCGGGCCTTCCAGACCCTTGCTCAGGGATTTGCGCAACAGCACCAGCGCCACGCCGACAAAGGCGCCGAGGAACGTTGCGATCAGCACAATCAGGGCTTTTTTCGGTTTGACCGGGCTGCTCAGGTCAACATCCGCCGGATCGATCAGGCGCACGTTGCCCACCGCACCGGCGCGAACAATGTCCAGCTCCTGGGATTTGTTCAGCAACTGCGTATAGATCTGCGAAGCCACTTCCACATCGCGGGTCAGGTTGAGCAGCTCCTGTTGCGTCGCCGGTAGATCGCCGACCTTGCCTTCCAGCGATTTCTGCTGCTGGGTCAATTCACCGATCTGCGACATCAAGGCGCGATACGCCGGATGCTGCTTGGTGAATTTGCGATCCATTTCCGCCTGCTGCATTTTCAGCTCGGAAATCCGCGTTTCCAGCGCCACGGACTGACCGAGCACCGATTGGGTTTCCAGGGAAATGTTCACGGTCTTGCCGTGGGTCTGGTAAGCGTTGAGCGCATCGCTGGCCTTGGCCAGATCACGCTTGACCTGCGGCAACTGACTTTGCAGGAACGCCAGGCTTTGCGCCGCCTCCGCCGAGGTCCGACGTACGTTCTGATCGACGTAGAGCGCGGCGATCTTGTTAAGGATTTTCACCGCCTCGGCGGCGTCGGCGCTGGCCAGCGCCAGGCGGATAATCCCCGACTCTTTACCTTGCTCGGAGATATCCAGCGCATCCTGGTAACCCTGAATGGTCACTATCCGTGGATTGCGCACCACTTCAAAACGGGCACCCGGGTTGGCTTGCAGGCGCTCGATCAAACCTTCGACACCGTCCTGGGCGAAGGCTTCGCCGGCGACGCCCTCGACCAGCAGGTTGTCGTTGTCATCGAGCAACTGAAAGTGCTGTTGCTCACCTGCAATCAGGGTGAGCTTTTTGCCCAACAGTTCTTTGGGCAGATCGAGCCGGGCGAATTCCAGACGCTCGCCGCCCCAGGCGTAGCTGTTGAAGCCAAAACGCGGCGGCGCCACGCTGACCTCGGTTTCGCCGCGATAACGCCGGGCGAGAAAACCGCCGACCACCGGGAAGGTGTTGGGGGTGACGTCGATATCCAGACGCAGGTCGTCGACGGTTTTGCCGATCACCGCGCGGGATTTGATGATGCCGATTTCGGTCACCGACGGCGATTGCCCACCGAGCATGCTGCTGAGGTCGGAAAAGCCGAGCATGTCGTTCTTTTTCGGTTCGACCTGCACCAGCGCGTTCGCCAGGTACACCGGCGTCGCCAATACCGCGTAGGCAACGCCGGCGGCCATGAAGGCACCGGTGAATGCACCGATCAGCCATTTCTGGTCGATCAAACTGCCGAATATGCCGAGAAGATCAATACTGTCTTGATCGTTATCACGGTTGGCGATTACTGACGGTAACTGCATAAGTCTTTCTTACCATTCACTGATCTGAAGAATATTCATCAATGTCCGAGGCGCTGCGCCCACGAGCTAACAGCATCTTCAATCAATGCATGGGCATGAATAAAAGCGGCCTTACCTTGACGATACGGATCCTGTATTTCTCGTTCGCTCTGCCACTTGCCAAGAAGAAATACTTTGCCTCGGGCGTGCGAAGCAATCTTCAGCACCTGATTCACATGTTGTTTTTCCATCACCAGAATCAGGTCTGATTCATTGACGATATCGGCGGTCAATTGCCGGGCCCGGAAACCCTCGGCGCTGTGCCCGTGGTCTTCCAGCACCTGGCGTGCCGAGGCTTCCATGCCTTCGCCGACTCGCGCTGCGAGGCCTGCGGAAGTCACGGAGATGGTTGAGGGGATCAGCGCGTTGCGCAGCAGAAGTTCTGCTGTCGGACTTCGGCAAATATTGCCAACGCACACAACCAGGATATTTCTGAACAAGGTTTACTTTCCTGTGTAATATCATTCTGCCAACATCTAGTGCGAATCTTAATGAACCCACTAGATCATCCTGCACTCAGAAATAGATTCGCCCTGTTAGTACCAGCGTATTAAGTACCACAGCCTCAAAAGCCGCCAAAACAGAATTACCGGACTAAAAATAACTGTGATTTTCAGGTCTTGCTTTCCTGACAAAAAATAACATTGGCGCACTTAGTGCCTTTGTTAGTTTCGAAGCAGTTATCACGAGATACTTTTTTCGCCGTTGTCATTTCTCATCAGGAGAACCGACATGAAGTCAGCACATCTCAACCGATTGGGCGCCCTGACCCTGTTGTTGCTCGGCAGCGCCAGCCATGTCCACGCCAGTGATCTGTTCCCGGCATTACCCACCAACAAGACCATCGGGGTTCAGGTCAAAGTCCAGACCTTCTCCGCCGCCGACGCCGAGCACGTCAAAGCCACCGGCTTCAGTTTCGTACGCTTCGGCGTATGGACCGACAGCCTGAGCAGCGCGGCCTATCAGAAACAGGTCAGCGAGGCCTTCGCCGTGGCCCGCGCGGCGGGTCTGCCGGTATTGATGACCCTGCGCGCGACCAAGCCGTTGAATACCAGTGATCTGGCGAACGCTGGGGTTGCGTATGCCAACGCGCTGACCAGTCTGGCGGCAACCTACGGTTCGCAACTGGTGGCGATTGAACTGTGGAACGAGCCGGACCTGGGCACCTACTGGCCGACCGGTAACTTCGACACGACGTTCGTGCCGTTCATGAGCGCGGCGTGCAAGACCCTGCAGGACAAGCCACCCGCCGCCCCGGTGATCGGTTTTGGTTTTGCCCGGCCGCCAACGGCCGGCTCGGCGTCGACGGTGGCGCTTAACCGAATCGTCAGCGAGTACCCCAAGTGCCTCAACGCGGTTTCCTACCATCCGTACGGCATGACCGGTACACAGATCAGCAACGCCCAGGCGTTTATCCAGCAGAACTTCCATCTGCCGGGGGTGATCAGCGAATGGGGCATCTCGGCGCTCGCCTCCAACGGCGGGATTGAGGGGCAGGCCAGCAAAATCAGCGCATTCGTGGCCGATATCAAAACCCGCAACATTGCCCTGACCTCGATTTACGAATGGAAAAACAGCGACACCGGCAGCAATGACCGCGAAAAGAATTTCGGTCTGTTGACGTCCGATGGCCAGCCGAAACCGGCAGAAACTGCGGTCAAAACCCAGCTGAGCCAGCAATAACCTCCATCAATGTGCTCAAGGGGCGCTGGCCGTCAGTTGCTTTGAACCTGCGGCCGATTTTGGCATCGTATTCATCGATACCGCGCCCCACCCTTCAAACAGCCGTTCTCAGGTTGTTGCCCCCGGGGAACCCGTTACGCCTTGATGCCCTTGAGTGGCTGTCAACGCTCGGGTAATGTCGTCAAACCCACAGGACAGAGCACACCCATGACTTCCAAGCTGGAACAACTCAAACAGATGACCACCGTGGTTGCCGACACCGGCGACTTCGAAGCGATCGCCCGGGTCAAGCCGGTCGACGCCACCACCAACCCTTCCCTGCTGCTCAAAGCCGCCGCCATCCCGGCTTACGCCGAGCTGCTGAACGCTTGCGTCAGCGACTGCAAGGGCGACGTGGGCCTGGCCAGCGACCGTTTCGGCGTCGCCGTCGGCCAGGAAATCCTCAACGTGATCCCGGGCCGCATTTCCACCGAAGTGGATGCGCGCCTGTCGTTCGACCAGGACGCCGTGCTCAAGCGTGCACATCGCCTGATCGAGCTGTACGACAAGGCCGGCATCGGCCGTGACCGCGTACTGATCAAGATCGCGTCGACCTGGGAAGGCATCCGCGCAGCCGAGATTCTTGAGAAGGAAGGCATCCAGACCAACCTGACCCTGCTGTTCTCTTTCGCTCAGGCTGCCGCTTGCGCTGACGCCGGGGTGTTCCTGATCTCGCCGTTCGTGGGCCGCATCTACGACTGGTACAAGAAGGCCAACGGCAACGACTACACCGGTGCCGATGATCCGGGCGTACAGTCGGTCACCCGCATCTACAACTACTACAAGGCCAATGACTACAAGACCGTGGTCATGGGCGCCAGCTTCCGTAACCTGAGCCAGATCGAACAACTGGCCGGCTGCGATCGCCTGACCATCAGCCCGGACCTGATCGACAAGCTGGCAGCCGACACCGGCAAACTGGAGCGCAAACTCGCCCCGGGCCACGCCGGCGAAGCGCGTCTGAGCCTCAACGAAGCGCAATTCCGCTGGCTGTCCAACGAAGACGCGATGGCTACCGAGAAACTGGCTGAGGGCATCCGTCAGTTTGCCCGTGACCAGGAGAAGCTCGAGGCGCTGTTGCAGGCCAAGCTGTGATCTGAGCGGTTGAAATGCAAAAAGGGCGAACCCGGTTGGGTTCGCCCTTTTTATTTATGCAGTGCCGGAAGATGCATCGTCTGGACTGACGCATTCGCGGGCAAGCCCACTCCCACAGGGTCAGGTGTGGAATGAAGATCTCGGGTTCACTCAATCACTGTGGGAGCGGGCTTGCCCGCGAAGAGGCCGGAACAGACAACCTCAACCCCAAAGAATCAGTGTCTTTCGAGGGCATTCACCAGATCATGGAAGGCTTCACGATTGGAGTCGTTCAGCCCCATGAGGATCTTGTGCGCTTCAAGCACCTTGATCCGCACCACTTCTTCCGACTGATCCTGATCCGGCAGGTCGTCCAGACACTCGGGGCACGGCACCGGGTGGTTGACGATGTTGAACACCTGCTCGAAGCCCATCGACTGCAGCAGCCGGGTGATGTCTTCGTGGGTGGTGACGACGGTCGGCAGCAGGCCGACCTTTTGCCGCGACAGGATCGACAGCTTGGCCAACAGGCCCAGGGTGGTACTGTCGATGCTGCGGGTTTCGGTCAAATCGATCACGATCGCGTTGAAATTCAACGCGGTGAAGATTTTCTCAATAGTCGCATCCAACGCCGAACACAGGGTCAGGCGAACTTCACCGACGAACTTCAGGACGAAGGTGCCGTCCTGCTCGGCGAACTGGATTCTACCGGTACTCATTGAAGGTTCCTGCTCAACACCAACAGGGCGATATCATCCGGCATCTCCCCTAGCGTGGCCAATCCAAACACTTGCCGCAGACCATCCAGGCTGCCGCCCGCCGACTTCACCCGTTGTGGCAAAGCGGCTTCTTTTTCCTTGAGCGTAGGTTCTGGCAACAGATCCAGAATACCGTCAGACATCAGCGTCAGGCTGAACGTCGGTGGCAGCTCAAGCACGTGATCTTCGTAGGTGGCCTCGTTGAAAAGGCCCACTGGCAAACCGCGGCCTTCGAGGTAACGAACACTGTCAGGCGTGTACAACACAGGCAACGGCAGATGGCCGCCGATGCTATAGGTCAACAAACCGGTCTCCTCGTCGATGACTCCACCGACCATTGTGACGTGTTTGCCCAGCTTACAACTGATCAGCCCCCGGTTGATATGACCAAGGACTTCCGAAGGCTTGAATTCCGGCAATGTGCCGTTGCGCTTGGATTCGAACAGCAAGCGCGTGGTCATGAACTTCAGCAGCACGGTGACGAACGCTGAAGAGGCACCATGCCCCGACACGTCGGCCAGGTAGAACGCCACCCGACGCTCGTCGACGCGGAAGTAGTCGACAAAATCACCCGACAGGTACAGCGACGGGATGATCTGGTGGGCAAACTGGAACTCGTCGATGCGCCACGGGCTTTCCGGCAGCATGTTCATCTGCACCTGGCGACCGGCGTTCTGGTCTTCCTGCAGCAGGTTCAGGCTGGCTTCAAGCTCGCGGTTGGCCTTCTCCAGCTTCTCGCGGTAGCGCTGGTTCTCCAGCAGCAGGCGCGCACGATCCAGCGCGCGACGCACCGAGTGCTCGAGCACGGCCAGGTCTTCAAGAGGCTTGATCAGGTAGTCCGCCGCACCCAGGCGCAGCGCCTCGACCGCGTCGTTCATCACGCCGGCACCCGAAACGACGATCATCGGCGTTTGCGGTGACCGCTCGGTGACCTGACGGATGAGTTCGAGACCACCCATCTGCGGCATGCGCAGATCGCAGATGACCAAGTCGGGCTTGTCTTGCTCGAATACCTGAAGACCCTGTTGGCCGTTGCTGGCCTGCAGGACGCTGAAACCACTGTCTTCCAAATAGGCCGCGAGGCTCGCGCGCACTACTTCGTCATCATCGATTATCAGCAGCGTGGCACTGGTTTTTGGCATGTGGGCAAACGGCGCCAGAATTAGGTTGGCGTAGCAGGCGGGGCATCGGCCCGGCTCAGACTACTGGATTCGCTTTCTAGCCTCTCTGCTGCACCGCTTTCGGGCAGTGGCCCGGAACGCGATTGCACCAGAGGTGCCCTTCTAAGGCGCAGACGGTACTCCCATCCGCGGGGCGTTTCAAGCATGCGCCGATGGTCGCTTGACGACTTTACTTGTCAAATCACCGAGAGTTATAAGAACCGCTCAAACCGTAACCCAATGGAAGGTCAAAACCATGAGTCAAACCGGTCGGGACTACAGCGAAAAGCGTGATTTCATCCGCATGCGGGTCGATGCCGATGTGGTGTTGATCCATGAAGGTGATGAGGTATCAGCCGTGTGCATCGACCTCTCGAGCAGCGGCATGCAGGTTGAGGCACCGCGCCAGTTCACGGTTGGCGACCGCTTGAGTGTGCGCATCGACTCCGATCATGCCGCCTTGAGCGGGCTGGAAGCGGAGACCGAAGTGGTCTGGGTCAAGGCCCAGGATGGCGACAGCCAGAAGCTCGGCCTGAGCATTCTGAAGATGAAATAAGCGCACACAAAAAAGGCGGCCTCACAGGCCGCCTTCTGTCATCGGTCGAGATTAAAAATCATCTTCGACGTGACCATCCTTGACCTTGAACTCGCGATTCTGCAGGTAGGCGTTGCGGATGAAGGTGTACTTGTCGCCGCTGATCAGCTTCTCGCTCGACAGCAGGCTGGCGCGGGTGTCGACGATGTTCAGGCCGAACACCGAGTTACGCACAGGCACGTCGTTGATGTAGCGGTACGGACCGGTGTAGCTGTCGACGTACTTCGACGGCGCATCACGCAGGGTGCTCGGGCCGAGCAACGGCAGCATCACGTAAGGGCCGCTGCTGACGCCCCAGTAACCGAGGGTCTGACCGAAGTCCTCATCGCTGCGATTCAGGCCCATTTTGGTGCCGACATCGAAGAAGCCCAGCAGGCCGAACGTGGTGTTGAAGATGATGCGCGCGGTATCGACACCAGCGGCTGCGGGCTTGGCCTGCAGAATATTGTTCGCCAGGTTGGTGACGTCACCGACGTTGCGGAACATGTTGTGGATGCCGTCTTCAAGGAACTGCGGCGTCACGTACTCGTAGCCCTGCGCCAGCGGCTTGAGCGCGTAGGTGTCAACGAAGTCGTTGAACTGGAAGATCGGGCGGTTGACGCTTTCCCAAGGGTCTTCTTCCGTTGCAGCATTGGCGGCGAACGGAACCAGCAAGACGCTGGCACATACACATAGCTGAGCGAGAGGATTGCTCCAGCGCATAGAAAAGCTCCTTGGATTCGTACTGGCGCGGGCACCGTCGGCCCAAGCGTTAAGACCGCTAGTATAAGCGCAAAAGCCGTTTTGGGCAGTCTACCTGTCAAGAGTAATGCAGGACGTTTCCAGAGAGCGCCTTCACACACCTGTCATCCAGCTGTCACCGATGTCGCCTAACCTCGTGACTATTTCAGGGACGTTGCCATGACCCACGCTGAAGCCTTGCCTGTCGCCGCGCCCGGCCTGACCGCCGTGCTGTTCGGACTCAGTGGCTGTCTGGTGGATTTCGGTGCCCGTGCCCGGCAACACGCCAGCATGCTGCCCGAGCACGCCGACGCCACACCCGGCGCCCTCGACAGCCTGCTCAGCCTGCAGCGCCAGGAGATTCCCTGTGCGTGGATCGATGAGTTGCCCCCTGCCCTCGCGCACCCTTTGGCGGCCTCGCTGCCGGCGTGGATCAAACCAACGCAATATTCAGCAACAATCAATCCATGGCCCGCGCCGAATGCCTGCTGGCAGGCACTGATGGGCTTGAACGTCAGCCGCCTGGATGGCTGCGTGCTGGTCAGTGGCGAGCCGCGCCTGCTGCAAGCGGGCCTCAACGCCGGACTGTGGACCATTGGCCTGGCCTCCTGCGGCTCGTTGTGCGGCCTGTCGCCGAGCGAGTGGCAAGCCTTGAGCCAACAGGAACGCGAACAGCGCCGCGGCAAGGCGACCCTGCAGTTGTTCAATCTGGGCGTGCATTCGGTGATCGACCACCTGGGCGAACTCGACACCTGCCTGGCCGACATCAACCTGCGCCGCCTCAAGGGCGAAAAGCCCTGACCGGGATCATGCAGGTTGCAACAGAGTGGATTAATCTAAAGGTCAGCCATAGACCTTTGGCGCGCGGCTGCGGTCAATGCCAGTGCCTCTTGATAAAAGGAAACCACCATGCCCGCCCAAGAACTGCAAAAACAACTCGACACCCTGCGCGAGCAACTGGAGCAGAATCCGCCGCTGTCCGAAGCCGAGCGTGAAGATCTGCATGCGCTGATGGCGCAGATTGAAACCGAAATCAAACTGGAAAGCGCCACCCAGGACGCCAGTATCGCCGATGGCGTGAACCTGGCGGTTGACCGCTTTGAACTCGAACACCCGGCCATTGCCGGCACCCTGCGCAATATCGTCAATGCGCTGGGCAGCATGGGGATCTGATTCCCGGGTATCCCAAAAAAGCAAAAGATCGCAGCCTGCGGCAGCTCCTACAGGGAATCTCATGTAGGAGCTGCCGCAGGCTGCGACCTTTTGATCTTACTGACGGACCAGTCGGTGGTTCGGCAGTTGTACCGCTTCAGTGCTGCGATACGGGTTGATATCCAGCCCGCCGCGGCGCACATACCGTGCAAACACCGTGAGCTTCTCCGGCTTCAGCAAACGCTGCAGGTCGAGGAAGATCCGCTCCACACACTGCTCGTGGAAGTCCGAGTGCTGGCGGAAGCTGACGATGTATTCCAGCAGGCTCGCGTGATCCAGCGCCGCGCCACGATATTCCAAGACCACGCTGCCCCAGTCTGGCTGGCTGGTCACCGGGCAGTTGGATTTGAGCAGATGGCTGTGCACGCTCTCTTCGACAATCCGCGAATCATCGCAACGCAGCAGTTCCGGACGCGGATGCTCATAGTTGCTGACGCTGATGTCCAGATCGTCGATGCACACGCCCGGCAACGCCACGACGCCTTCGGCTTCGACCTCTTTCAGGCTGCGTACGCGTACGCCGACCGGTTTGCCGGCAGCGGCCGACAGGTCCTTGACCAGCGTCGCTTCCAGGCTGGCGATGTCGGCAAACGGCGTCTGGTTCAGCGAGTTCAGGTACAACTTGAACGACTTCGATTCGATGATGTTCGGCGAATCCGCCGGAATGCTGAATTCACCGATCGCCACCACCGGTTTGCCCGACGGCAGCAGCCACGACAGTTCGAAGCAGTTCCAGAAATCCACACCTTTATACGGCAGGGTTTCGGCGGTCAGGCCCAGTTCGGCCCATTTCGCGGTGCGCGGAATCGGGAACAGCAGTGACGGCGTGTACGTGGCGATGTATTCGCTGGATTTGCCCAGCGGCGAATGTTCGGCTGCGGGATGCATGGCGGAAACCTGACTGAAGAATCAGCGGATTCTATCAGCCTTTGCGCCCGCCTTTGAGTGCTTACTGACTGACAGTCAGTTTGCCGACCATGCCCGCCTGGTAGTGACCGGGAATGTTGCAGGCAAATTCCAGGTTGGTGGCCTTGCTGAAGGTCCAGGTCAGCTCGGCGGTCTTGCCCGGCTCGACCAGCACGCTGTTGGGGTCGTCGTGCTTCATGCCGTGGCCCATGCTGGCGTGATCCATGCCCGCCATGTCGTGGGACATTTCTTTCATGCCGGTAGGCGTCAGCATGCCGCTTTGCTGCATCTGCAGCATTTCCTGCTGGTGTCTGGCATGCATCGCCGCGTCACCGAGGTTGAATTCGTGCAGCAACTGACCTTTATTCACCAGGACAAAGCGAACCGTCTCACCGGCCTTGACCTGAATCGCCTTGGGGTCGAACGACATGTCGTTCAGTACAACTTCAATGCTGCGAGTAGCCTTGGCTGCTGGTGCCGGTTGGCCAAAATCATAAGTGTGTGCGGGCGCGGCCCAGACAGGTGAACTCAACGCCAGTAAACAGGCGGCGACGGCCAGAGGATTGCGCAACAACATAGTCATACTCCAACAAGAAAAGGTTCAGCCTGTGGGAAACTCTAGCCCGCCTGCGCTGGCAGCTACCTGACAGGCAGATTACAACTTTGTCAGGTTGGCGCGCGCCGTCTGTTCCCACGGTATAACGTTTTCGTTTCTCTATATCCGAGTCGCCCATGAAACTGCTGATCGTCGAAGACCAACCGAAAACCGGCCACTACCTGCGCCAGGGCTTGACCGAGGCCGGGTTCAACACGGAACTGGTGGCCGACGGCAACAGCGGCCAGCAACTGGCGTTGAGCGGTGATTATGCGCTGCTGATCCTCGACGTGATGCTGCCCGGGCGCAGTGGCTGGCAGATTCTGCACGCGGTGCGCAGTGCCGGCCTCGACACGCCGGTACTGTTTCTCACCGCCAAAGATGCAGTCGAGGATCGGGTTCATGGCCTCGAACTCGGCGCCGACGACTATCTGGTCAAACCGTTCGCCTTCTCCGAGTTGCTGGCGCGGGTGCGCAGCCTGCTACGCCGGGGCAGTGCGACACCCCAGGAAACCAGTCTGCAACTGGCCGACCTGCGCCTGGACCTGATTCGCCGCCGGGTCGAACGCAGTGGCCAGCGCATCGACCTCACCGCCAAGGAATTCGCCCTGCTGGAAATGCTCCTGCGCCGTCAGGGTGAAGTGTTGCCGAAATCGTTGATTGCCTCGCAAGTCTGGGACATGAACTTTGACAGCGACACCAACGTGATCGAAGTGGCGATCCGTCGCCTGCGTCTGAAAATCGACGATGAATTCCCCAACAAACTGATCCACACCGTGCGTGGCATGGGTTACGTGCTTGAAGAGCGTCCAGCCTGATGCGTCGCCTGTCGCTGAGTTCTCGTCTGGCTCTGCTGTTTGCCGCGTGCACCGCCGTGGTCTCGCTGTTCGCCGGGGTGCTGTTCAGCCGCGCCAGCGAGGCGCACTTCATTGAGCTCGATCAGCAATTGCTGGATGGCAAACTGATCGGCCTGCGCCGGGCCTTGCAGGATGTGCAACCCGCTCAGCGTGAGGCGCGGCTGGCGGATGAGCTGAGCCGCCAGGCCGATCTGGCGCTGCGTATTACCGGCAGTGACGGTCAGCGCTGGTACGACAGTTCGACGCAGATCCCTACGGCGTTGCCGAAACAATCCGGCCTGTCGACCATCAGCCATGACGGCGCCGACTACCGCGTGCTCAACGCCCCGCTCTACCCGGATAAGTCCGATACACCACAACTGACGCTGCTGCTGGACATCACCCACCACCAGCACTTCCTGCAACGGATGCAGCATCTGATCTGGCTGACCGTCGGGCTGTCGGCGCTGGCCACCGCGCTGCTCGGCGCGTGGGCGGCGCGCAGCGGTTTGCGTCCGTTGCGCCGTATGAGTGCAGTAGCGCGTGGGATTTCCGCACAATCGCTGAATGCCCGACTGCCGGAAGCGCAAATGCCGCCAGAGCTTGCGGAAATGGCCCACAGCTTCAACGCCATGCTCGGACGCCTCGATGACTCGTTTCAACGGCTGTCGGCGTTTTCTGCCGACATCGCCCATGAACTGCGCACACCGCTGTCGAACCTGCTGACCCACACCCAGGTCACCCTCACTCGCCCGCGGCCGCTTGAGGATTACCGCGAAGCCCTGCACAGCAACCTCGAAGAACTGCAATGGATGGCACAGCTGGTCAACGACATGCTTTATCTGGCCAAGGCTGACCACGGTTTGCTGATGCCCAAGCGCGAGGCGCTGGAACTGGCGGATGAAAGCGATGTGTTGCTCGAATTCTTCGCGCCACCGGCCGAAGACGCCGGGGTGACGCTGAGCCGCCAAGGTCATGCGCGTATAGAAGGCGATCGCAGCATGCTGCGCCGGGCCTTGTCGAATCTGCTGGATAACGCGCTGCGCTTCACCCCGGCGTCAGGCAGCGTGCGCCTGTCCATCGTCGATCAGCCACACGCGGTGCAGGTGTCGGTGGAGAACAGTGGCGAAGAGATTTCGGCAGAGCTGTTACCACGGCTGTTTGACCGGTTCTATCGCGCCGATCCGGCGCGGCAGGAAGGCAGCAGTGAGCATGCGGGGTTGGGGCTGGCGATTACCCAATCGATCGTCCGCGCCCATGGTGGGCAGATTCATTGCGAATCGGCTACGGGGTGGACGCGGTTTGTGATCGAGTTGCCCAAGGGGGCTTGAGGCCAGCAGGTACGGCCCCATCGCGGGCAAGCCCGCTCCCACAGTGTTTTGTGTCGTTCACATAATGGTGACGCAACTCAATACCTGTGGGAGCGGGCTTGCCCGCGATGGCGATTTCAGCGCTTACGAATATCTCAGCGCGTGAGCCGGCTCAATCTTCGCTGCCCGCAACGCCGGGTACACCGTCGCCAGGAAGCTCAGAATAAAGCCCGCCGAGCAGATCAACAGCACATCCCCGCCCTGCAATTCCGAAGGCAGGTTGCTGACGAAGTACACGTCGGAACTGAAGATGTGCTGCCCGGTAACGCGCTCGACCCAGCCGACCATCTCGCTGACGTTCAGCGCGGCAATTACGCCAAGCACGCCGCCGATGAGGGTACCGACAATGCCAATCACCGTGCCCTGCACCATAAAAATCGCCATGATCTGCCGTGGCGTGGCGCCGATGGTGCGCAGAATCGCGATGTCCGCGCCCTTGTCGTTCACCACCATGATCAGCGTGGCGATGATGTTGAACGCCGCCACCGCAACGATCATCAGCAACAGCAGGCCGATCATGGTTTTTTCCATTTTCATCGCGCTGAACAGACTGCCCTGGGTGTGGGTCCAGTCGTCAGCCTTGAACTCGGCACCGAGCCCGGCGGCGATGTCCGATGAGACTTTCGGCGCAGCGTACAGATCCTTCACCGCCAGGCGCACGCTCTGCACCTGATTCGGCTGCCAGTGCTGCATGGTCGCGGCATCGGCCACGTGGATCAGGCCCATCGAGCCGTCCAGTTCAGCGCCGACCTTGAACACACCGACCACGTTCAGGCGCTGCATGCGCGGGGTAATGCCACCCGGTGCGGTGCTGACTTCCGGCACGATCAGAGTGATCTTGTCGCCGACGTTGAGGCGGAAGCGGCGCGCGGTGATTTCACCGATCACCACGCCGAACTCACCCGGTTTCAGGTCATCGAGACGTCCCTGCACAATGTGCTGGGCAACGATCGACACCTTGCCTTCCTGGGCCGGATCGACGCCGCTGATCTGGATCGGCTGCATCAAACCCTTGTAGGACAGCATGCCTTCCATCTCGGTGAACGGCACGGCGGCGGTCACTTCGGGATTTTTCAGCGCGGCGGCGGCCACCGGCTGCCAGTCATCGATCGGCTTGACGCCAACGATGGTCGCGTGCGGCACCATGCCGAGGATGCGCGAGCTCATCTCGCGCTGGAAGCCGTTCATTACCGACAGCACCACGATCATCGCCAGCACGCCGAGGGCGAGCCCGATCATCGAAGTCATCGAGATGAACGAAACAAAGCGATTGCGGCGCTTGGCGCGGGTATAGCGCGTGCCGATAAAGATCGATAACGGTCTGAACATTCGCTGGGGCACCGTATAAAAAATCAAGCTTAAAAAAGCGGCCAATCGTTTGAGAGCGTAGCGAGCGAAGGAAAGACAAGGCAAAAACAGGCGAGGAAGCGGAGTCTACTGGCTGTAAATGAGCATTCCGAGCCTGTTTTTAACGCAGTATTTCCGAGCGCAGTAGCTCTCAAGCGATTGGATTCAGGCAGCCTTCCTGCAGTTGTAGGACGCGGTCCATCTGGCGGGCCAGGTTCATGTCGTGAGTCACCACCAGGAACGCCGTGCGCATCGAAGTGCTGAGTTCCAGCATCAGATCCTGGATGCCTTCGGCGGTGTGCGAATCAAGGTTGCCGGTTGGCTCGTCGAGCATCACCAGGCCTGGATTGTTCACCAGCGCACGGGCGATGGCCACACGCTGGCGCTCGCCACCGGACAGCTCGGCCGGTTTGTGCTCCAGACGATGGCCCAGTCCCACGCGCTCCAACAACGCCGTAGCGCGTTGACGTGCTTGCGGGATCGCGGTCTTGCCGATCAGCAGCGGCATGCAGACGTTTTCCAGCGCGGTGAATTCCGGCAGCAAGTGGTGGAACTGGTACACGAACCCGAGGGCACGGTTACGCAGCAGGCCACGCTTCTTTTCGCTCAGCGCTGACAGTTCTTCGCCGTCAAGCCAGACGCTGCCCTCGGTTGGGGTGTCGAGACCGCCCAGCAGGTTGAGCAAGGTACTTTTGCCCGAACCGGATTTGCCGACGATCGCCACACGCTCGCCCGGGTGCAACTCCAGTTGCAGACCGGCCAGCACTTGCACCGACTCCGGGCCTTCCTCGTAGGATTTGCCCAGGTTGCGGCAACTCAAGATTGCTTTATCACTCATGCCCGACTCACTCATAACGTAGCGCCTCCGCCGGCTGGGTGCGCGCGGCACGCCAGGCGGGATACAGGGTGGCGAGGAAACTCAGGACCAACGCAGCGGCGCAGACCATGACCACGTCCTGGCTCTGCACCTGCGAGGGCAGGTAATCGATGAAATACACGTCGGCGTTGAGAAACTTGTGGCCGATCAGCCCTTCGAGGGCGGAAATTGCAGCGCTGACGTTGAGCGCGGCGAGAATACCGAGCACCGCGCCAATCGCCGTACCGACCACGCCGATCACGGTGCCCTGCACCATGAACGTACGCATGATCGTCCCCGGCGTAGCGCCGAGGGTACGCAGAATGGCGATGTCGCTCTTCTTGTCATTCACCACCATCACCAGCGTGGAAATGATATTGAACGCAGCCACCGCGACGATCAGCAGCAACAGCAGACCGATCATGGCTTTTTCCATGCGGATCGCCTGATACAGGTTGCCGTGGGTACGGGTCCAGTCGCGGGCGTAGTAATGGTCTTCGCCCAACTGCTGGGCGATGGTCCAGGCCACGCGCGGCGCCTGGAACAGATCATCGAACTTCAACCGGATGCCCTGCACCTGATCAGGCTTCCAGCGGTGCATCTTCGCCAGATCCTGCAGGTTGGTGACGCCCAGATAGCCGTCCAGCTCACCGGCGCCAACATGAAAGATGCCGACCACGGTAAAGCGCTTCATGCGCGGGAACATCCCGGCCGGGGTCACGCTGACCTCCGGCGCGACGAAGGTGACCTTGTCACCCAGGCCTACGCCGAGCTTGGTCGCGGCCTTGTCGCCGATGACGATGCCGAAGCTGCCCGGCGTCAAATCGTCGAGTTTGCCCTGCTTCATGAAGTTGTCGATGATCGACACATTGCGCTCGAGCGCGGGGTCGATGGCGTTGAGCAACACCTTGGACACCTGGCCGTTGTTGGTCAGCAAACCCTGCATCTGGGTGAACGGCGCAACCGCCGTCACCTCAGGGTTGCGTTTGACCTTGGCGGCCAGGCTCTGCCAATCGTTGATCGGCTCGCCGGTTTCAAGAGTCGCGTGGGGCACCATGCCCAGCACGCGGGTGCGCATCTCATGATCGAAGCCGTTCATCACCGATAGCACCACGATCATCACGATCACGCCGAGGGCGAGCCCGATCATCGAAGTCAGGGAAATGAATGACACAAAATGATTGCGACGCTTTGCACGGGTATAACGCGTGCCGATAAATACGAAGAGAGGTCTGAACATGTCGGGGCTTGTTCGGAGGGAAAAGGAACGTCCTTGTGGCGGGGGTCGATAACCAGCTTTACACTCAGACCACCGCCGCTACCATGGGTTCGCCATGTCGACATTAGATGAAGAAGATCGCCGCGAATACTACCGTATCGAGGACATGATCGCACTGGAAATTCGGCCCCTGTCCGCTCCCGAAGCCGCAGGCCAGGAAGTGTTGCAGGATGCTTCCCCGCTGTTCAACCTGCTCAGCGAACTGCACCTGAGCGAATTCGAGTCGCAGCACCTGTTGCGCCAGATCAGCGAGCGCGACCGGGCGATTGCCGCGTTCCTCAAATCCCAGAACAAACGCATCGACCTGCTCAGCCAGGTGGTCGCCCTGACCGTGCTCGGCCACATTGGCGAGCCGCAACCGGTGATCCTCTCCGAAGGCGGAATCGACTTTCAGCACCCGACGCCAATCGCCACGGGCGCGCACCTGTCGGTGAAACTGGTGCTGATGCCGCAGGCGCTGGGCCTGCTGCTGCGTGCCCGCGTGACCCATTGCGACCGCAAGGGCGATGGCTACGACGTCGGCACCGAGTTCGAACACTTGACCGACGCCCAGCGCCAGTTGCTCGCCCGTTATATCTTGCAGAAACAGGCCCAGGAACGACGCCTGGCCCGTGAACAGAACGAATTAGGCATTTAATTAAGGAAGCACCGTGACCCTCATCTACGGCCACCGCGGCGCCAAGGGCGAAGCACCGGAAAACACCCTGACCAGCTTTCAGGAATGTCTCAAGCACGGCGTACGCCGTTGCGAACTGGATCTGCACCTGTCCAAGGACGGCGAGCTGATGGTGATCCACGACCCGACCCTCAAGCGCACCACCGACCGGCGCGGCAAGGTGGTCGAGCACACCGCCGCCGAACTGGTGACCTACGACGCGCGCAAGGGCGGCCCGGGCTGGATCAAGCCGTGCCCGATTCCGACTCTGGAAGAACTGTTCGAACAGTGCGATTTCGAGCACTGGCAACTGGAAGTCAAAAGCGCTTCACGCACCCGCGCCGCCACCACCGTGTTGGCGATTCGCGAAATGGCCCAGCGTCATGGCTTGCTGGACAAGGTCACCATTACTTCGAGTTCGCGGGAAGTGCTGAAGGCGGCGCTGGAGCTGGTGCCGGACGTATCGCGTGGACTGGTCGCCGAATACGCCTGGCTCGACCCGTTGAAGGTCGCCGCCAGCTATGGCTGTGAGATCTTGGCGCTGAACTGGACACTGTGTACGCCGGAACGCCTGCAGAAGGCGCAGCGTCAGGGGCTGCATGTCTCGGTGTGGACCGTCAACGAGCCTGCGCTGATGCGCAGACTCGCCGACTTCGGCGTTGACAGCCTGATTACAGACTTTCCCGGTTTGGCCACTGCCACCCTCGAGAATTGCTGAAATCGGTCTCCCCGGCCGGCTCAGGCCACCGGCCGGAGCCCGTCAAAAAAGCCGGTTGAGGCCGTCGTACGCCGCTACCCGATAGGCTTCGGCCATGGTCGGGTAGTTGAACGTGGTGTTGACGAAGTACTTCAGCGTATTCAACTCACCCGGCTGGTTCATGATCGCCTGACCGATGTGCACGATCTCCGACGCCTGATAACCGAAGCAGTGAACACCCAGCACTTCCAGGGTTTCACGGTGGAACAGGATTTTCAGCATGCCTTGCGGCTCGCCGGCGATCTGCGCACGCGCCATGCTCTTGAAGAACGCCTTGCCGACTTCGTACGGCACTTTGGCCTGGGTCAGTTCCTGCTCGTTCTTGCCGATCGAGCTGATCTCCGGAATGGTATAGATACCGGTCGGCACGTCATTCACAAAGCGCCAGCTACCGTTATCGACGATGCTGCCGGCCGCCGAGCGACCCTGGTCGTGGGCGGCACTGGCCAGGCTTGGCCAGCCGATCACGTCGCCGGCGCCGTAGATGTTCGGCACGCAGGTGCGGTAAGCCTCGTCGACTTCGATCTGGCCGCGGCTGTTGACCTTGACCCCGATGTTTTCCAGACCGAGCTGGTCGGTGTTACCGGTACGGCCGTTGCACCAGAGCAAGGCATCGGCCTTGATCTTCTTGCCGGACTTCAGGTGCAGGATAACCCCGTTATCGACGCCCTCAACGCGATCGTAATCTTCGTTGTGGCGCACGGTGATGTTGTTGTTGCTGAAGTGGTAGCTCAACGCCTGGGAGATTTCCGAGTCGAGGAAGCTCAGCAACTGACCACGGTTGTCCACCAGTTCAACCAATACGCCCAGACCGCTGAAGATCGAAGCGTATTCGCAACCGATCACGCCGGCGCCGTACACGATCAGTTTGCGCGGGGTGTGGCCGAGGCTGAGGATGGTGTCGCTATCGTAGATACGCGGGTGATTGAAATCGATGTCCGCCGGGCGATACGGACGCGAACCGGTAGCGATGATGATGTGCTTGGCCACCAGTTTCTCGACCACGCCGTTGGCGCAGACCACTTCGATGGTTTGCTCGTCGGCAAAGCTGCCGGTACCGATGAACACGTCGACGCGGTTACGGGCGTAGTAGCCGGTGCGCGAAGCGACTTGTTTGGAGATAACCTTTTCAGCGCTTTTCAACACGTCCGGGAAGGAGAACCAGCGTGGCTCGCCGATCGCCCGGAACATCGGGTTGGTGTTGAACTGCATGATCTGCCGCACCGAGTGACGCAGGGCCTTGGACGGGATGGTTCCCAGGTGGGTGCAGTTGCCGCCGACCTGGCGACGACTGTCGACCATCGCCACCTTGCGCCCTGCTTTGGCGGCGTTCATTGCCGCGCCTTCTCCCGCCGGGCCGGAACCCAACACCACCACGTCGTAGTTGTAGACAGCCATGCGTACTCCTCAGAACAGGCCGCGGTGCCAGCAGCACCGGCGGCTAAATCACGCCGAATCGTGGCGCGAAGGAACAATTGGGGGTCAGTAAAGAACCCGGACACAGTCTATAGAAGCGTCAACGCCGCGCACATTAACCCTTGGTCGCGTCGTAGGCTACTTTTGCCTGCACTACAACGCCAGCTTTCGTACTGTTTTCAGTCAACTTTTGCGCGACTCAGGCGCTCGAAAGCCGCACTGGTGCGAATAACAAAGCCTGTATCGGCACGAATCACGAAGAATGCACCAATGTCGTGTTTTTCGGCATAGTCCCAAGCCCGATCAGGCCCGAGAATCAGCAACAGCGTCGATAGTCCATCGGCCATCAACGCTGAAGGATGAATCACCGTAACTGACGCCAGGCTGTGTAGGACCGGCGCCCCGCTCCGCGCATCGAAGGTGTGGGAATAGCGCCGGCCACCTTGCAGGAAATAGTTACGGTAATCCCCGGAGGTGGAAACCCCGTAGCCGTCGACCTGAATGATCCGTTCGGCCACCTGTTGATCATCACGCGGCGCCTCCAGCGCAATACGCCAGGATGAGCCATCAAGCTTCTTGCCCTTGGCCTTTAGCTCACCGGTGGCTTCGGCGAGATAGTCATGGATGCCCATCGACTCGAGCCTGGCGGCGATGGTGTCGACGGCGTATCCGGCGGCGATGCTGTTGAAGTCGACTTCGACAGCGGCGTCCTTGCACAAGCGGTCGCCGTCGATACGCAAATGGCGGTAGCCGACTCGCTGCAGGGTTTCGGCCAGCACGGCGGGGTCGGGGACTTTCTCTTCACGCCCTTGCGGGCCGAACCCCCACAGATTCATCAGCGGCTCGACGGTCAAGTCGTAGGCACCTTCGCTTTGCTCTGACAGTTGTTCGCCAACGCGGACCAATTCAAGCACAGCGGCAGGCAGGGTCTGACAGCTGTTCGCCGGCAAAGCATTGAAGCGCTCGATGTCGGAATCACTGCGGTAGGTCGACATCTGTCGATCCACGTCAGCGAGGATACCTTCCACTTCCCGGCGAACTTGCGCCGGCTCGGCAATACCCGCGTGTCGCACGTACTTGATCGAATACGTGCTGCCCATGGTCGGGCCACCAAAACTTTCCAGGGAATCACCGTTGCCACAGGCCACGAGGACAACCACCACACTCACAAGCCCAACCCATCGTCCAGTGAACAATTCTTCATCTCCCCATAAAAGCGCGCCGGCCATTATGGATCAAAGGCCCGCACGCTCCCCATCGGATGCAACGCGTTACAAGAAACCAATAATGAGTAACTGAAAATGTCCTCGACCACGGGCAAAGGCAAAGCGATTTTTCGCGTTGTCAGCGGCAACTTTCTCGAGATGTTCGACTTTATGGTCTATGGCTTCTACGCCACGGCCATTGCCAAAACCTTCTTCCCGGCCGACAGCGCCTTCGCTTCCCTGATGCTTTCCCTGGCGACTTTCGGTGCAGGCTTCCTGATGCGTCCGCTGGGGGCGATCTTCCTTGGCGCTTACATTGACCGTCACGGTCGTCGCCAGGGCCTGATCATTACCCTTGCGCTGATGGCCGCCGGTACGATCCTGATCGCCTGCGTGCCGGGTTACGCCACTCTGGGTGTCGCAGCGCCGTTGATCGTGCTGTTCGGTCGCTTGCTGCAAGGCTTCTCGGCTGGCGTCGAACTGGGCGGTGTTTCGGTATATCTGGCGGAAATCGCCACGCCGGGCCGCAAGGGCTTTTTTGTCAGTTGGCAGTCTGCCAGCCAACAAGCGGCGGTGGTGTTCGCCGGTCTGCTCGGCGTTGGCCTCAACCACTGGCTAAGCCCGGATCAAATGGGTGACTGGGGCTGGCGCGTGCCGTTCCTGATCGGCTGCATGATCGTTCCGGTGATCTTCGTCATTCGTCGTTCGCTGGAGGAAACCCCGGAATTCCAGGCGCGTAAACATCGCCCTACCCTGCGGGAAATCGTCCGCTCGATCGGTCAGAACTTTGGCATCGTCATCGCCGGCATGGCGCTGGTGGTGATGACCACGGTTTCGTTCTACCTGATCACCGCCTACACCCCAACCTTCGGCAAGGCTGAACTGCATCTGTCGGATTTCGACGCGCTGCTGGTAACGGTGTGCATCGGTCTGTCGAACTTCTTCTGGCTGCCAGTGATGGGCGCGGTGTCCGACAAGATCGGGCGCAAACCCCTACTGCTGGCGGCGACCCTTCTGGCGATCCTGACCGCTTACCCGGCGCTGTCGTGGCTGGTGGCGAACCCGAGCTTCAGTCATCTGCTGATCGTCGAGCTGTGGCTGTCGTTCCTGTACGGCTCGTACAACGGCGCGATGGTCGTGGCGCTGACCGAAATCATGCCGGTGGAAGTGCGTACGACCGGGTTCTCGCTGGCCTATAGCCTGGCGACAGCGACCTTTGGCGGCTTTACGCCTGCGGCCTGTACTTACCTGATTCACGTGCTGGACAACAAGGCTGCGCCGGGAATCTGGCTCAGCGGTGCGGCGGTGCTGGGGTTGATTGCGACGCTGGTGCTGTTCCGCGGGAACAAACATGAATTGCGCACTGCGCAAGCCGCTGTGACAGGTGGGGCCCGATAGGACGCCATCGCTGGCAAGCCAGCTCCCACAAGGTCTTGAGGCGTACATGCCATTGCGCAGCCTGCCAGGAAACCTGTGGGAGCTGGCTTGCCAGCGATGAGGCCGGATCAGGCAATAGAGATCTGCCAGGCATAAAAAAACGCCCCGACCTAAGCCGGGGCGTTTTCATTTGCAGCTATAGCTTAGCGCGGGAACGCTGGCGGGTTTACACCGGCCATGTCTTCCATCACGCGAACCACTTGGCAGCTGTAACCGAACTCGTTGTCGTACCAGACGTACAGCACAACGCGGTTGTCCTGAACGATGGTCGCTTCAGCGTCGACCACACCGGCATGACGCGAACCCACGAAGTCAGTGGACACCACTTCCTGCGAGTTGACGAAGTCGATTTGCTTGTGCAGATCGGAGTGCAGCGCCATGTAGCGCAGGTACTCGTTCATCTCCTCACGGCTGGCAGCTTTCTCAAGGTTCAGGTTGAGAATGGCCATCGACACGTTTGGCGTCGGAACGCGGATCGCGTTACCGGTCAGCTTGCCGGCCAGCTCAGGCAGAGCCTTGGCAGCAGCGGTGGCAGCACCGGTCTCGGTGATCACCATGTTCAGTGCGGCGGAACGGCCACGGCGATCGCCCTTGTGGAAGTTGTCGATCAGGTTCTGGTCGTTGGTGTACGAGTGAACGGTTTCGACGTGACCGTTGATGATGCCGAACTTGTCATTCACAGCCTTCAGCACCGGCACGATGGCGTTGGTGGTGCAGGAAGCGGCGGACACGATCTTGTCGTCAGCGGTGATTTCGTTGTGGTTGATACCGTGAACGATGTTCTTCAGCTTGCCTTTGCCAGGCGCGGTCAGAACAACGCGAGCCACACCCGGGCATTGCAGGTGCTGACCCAGGCCATCGGCGTCACGCCACACACCGGTGTTGTCCACCAGCAGCGCGTCTTTGATGCCGTACTGGGTGTAATCCACCTCGGTCGGGTTCTTCGCGTAGATCACCTGGATCAGGTTACCGTTGGCGGTGATGGTGTTGTTTTCTTCGTCGATGACGATGGTGCCGTTGAACGGGCCGTGTACCGAATCGCGACGCAGCAGGCTGGCGCGTTTGGTCAGGTCGTTTTCGGCGCCCTTGCGCACGACGATGGCACGCAGACGCAGACCGTCGCCACCACCGGTTTTCTCGATCAGGATGCGCGCCAGCAGACGGCCGATACGACCGAAGCCGTACAGCACAACGTCAGTGCCTTTGCGGGCCGAAGCGTTTTGCTGGCCAACCACGTCAGCCAGTTCTTCACGCACGAACTGCTCGGCGCTGCGGCCATTGCCTTCGCTGCGGAATTTGAACGCCAACTTGCCCAGATCTACCGAAGCTGCGCCGAGCTTGAGCTCGCTCATGGCTTTCAGCAGAGGGAATGTTTCGTGGACGGAGAGTTCGCTATCGTCGGAGGAACGGTGGCGAGCAAAGCGGTGAGCTTTGAGAATCGCGATGACAGACTGGTTGATCAGGCTGCGGCCATAGATCGAGCTCACCACGTTGTTATTGCGGTAGAGCTGACCGATAAGCGGAATCATCGCTTCTGCGAGTGCTTCACGGTCGATCCATTCACCAAGACACTGGTCGGGCTTCTGAGTCACGGGAACCTTCCACATGTAGGGGCAGAAAAAAGGGGCTACATTATGCCGCCGAGAACCTCTTGTAGCAATGCGCGCTTGTCGCGCAATCGGTAACAAAATTCCGTTCAAAAAAATTACGCCTCGCGCCAGCCCAGTAAAACCGGGGCTTTCAGCACAGTCAATTTTTCGACGACTGTTAGACGATGTCTGTAACCCTCCGTAACACCAGTCGATTTCGGCACTACATAACCGTAAAAAAAGTGCTCGTTTTTATGGTTACCACTACATTTCGTGCAAACCACGAAGATAGACGCAGTCTGCAACTGACAGCCGGCACCGGACGCCGCTACAATTACCGACTTTGTCGCAAAGCCTGGAGCTCAACCTTCCGTGCCCGTTCTGCGTCTACCGCTTCTCCCTGCCGCGGCAGGTAAACAGCATTGGGGCAACCTGCCCGGTGCTGCCCTCAGCCTCGCGATTGCCGAGGCTGCCAGCGCTGCCAAGCGCTTCACCCTGCTACTGACCGCCGACAGCCAGAGTGCCGAACGGCTGGAACAGGAGCTGAGTTTCTTCGCCCCGGATTTGCCCGTGCTGCATTTCCCCGACTGGGAAACCCTGCCGTACGATCTGTTCTCGCCGCACCAGGACATCATTTCCCAGCGTATCGCCAGCCTTTATAGACTGCCGGAACTGGCGCACGGCGTGCTGGTGGTGCCAATCACCACCGCCCTGCACCGCCTGGCGCCGACCAAGTTTCTGCTCGGCAGCAGCCTGGTGCTGGATGTAGGGCAGAAGCTCGATGTCGAACAGATGCGCGCGCGGCTCGAAGCCAGCGGCTATCGCTACGTCGATACGGTTTACGAGCACGGCGAGTTCACCGTACGCGGTGCGCTGATCGACCTGTTCCCGATGGGCAGCAAACTGCCCTATCGCATCGACCTGTTCGACGACGAAATCGAAACCCTGCGCACCTTCGACCCGGAAAACCAGCGTTCCATCGACAAGGTCGAATCGGTCAAGCTGCTGCCGGCGCGAGAATTTCCGCTACAGAAAGATGCGGTCACCCGCTTCAAGGCGCGGTTCCGCGAGCGTTTCGATGTCGACTTCCGACGCTGCCCGATCTTCCAGGACCTGAGCAGCGGCATCACGCCCGCCGGTATCGAGTACTACCTGCCGCTGTTCTTCGACGAAACCTCGACACTGTTCGATTACCTGCCGCAGGACACGCAAGTGTTCTCGCTGCCGGGTATCGAACAAGCAGCGGAAAACTTCTGGAACGACGTGCGCAATCGCTACGAAGAGCGCCGCGTCGATCCATCGCGTCCTTTATTGCCTCCTGCGGAATTGTTCCTGCCGGTGGAAGACTGCTTCGCCCGCCTCAAGAGCTGGCCACGGGTAGTCGCCAGCCAGCAGGACGTCGAATCCGGTGCCGGTCGCGAGCGCTTCCCGGCGCAGGCACTGCCAAACCTGGCGATCGAAGCCAAGGCGACGCAACCGCTGGCGGCGCTCTCGGCATTTCTCGACGAATTCCCCGGACGCGTGCTGTTCACCGCCGAATCCGCGGGCCGGCGTGAAGTCCTGCTGGAGTTGCTGGAACGTCTGAAGCTGAGGCCGAAAACCGTCGACAGCTGGCCGGACTTCGTTGCGAGCAAGGATCGTCTGGCGATCACCATTGCCCCGCTCGACGAGGGCTTGATGCTCGATGACCCGGCGCTGGCGCTGGTGGCCGAGAGTCCGCTGTTCGGTCAGCGGGTGATGCAGCGTCGTCGCCGGGAAAAACGTGCCGACGCCAACAACGATGCCGTGATCAAGAACCTCACCGAGCTGCGCGAAGGCGCGCCGGTGGTGCACATCGATCACGGGGTCGGGCGTTATCTGGGCCTGACGATTCTGGAAATCGACAATCAGGCGGCGGAATTCCTTACCCTGGAATACGCCGAGAACGCCAAGCTCTATGTGCCGGTGGCCAACCTGCATCTGATTGCGCGTTACACCGGCAGCGATGACTCACTGGCGCCGCTGCACCGCCTCGGCTCCGAAACCTGGCAGAAAGCCAAGCGCAAAGCAGCCGAACAGGTGCGCGATGTCGCTGCTGAATTGCTCGACATCTATGCCCGTCGCGCCGCGCGCGAAGGCTATGCATTTGCCGATCCGAAAGCCGATTACGCGACGTTCAGCGCCGGCTTCCCGTTCGAAGAAACCCCGGATCAGCAAGCGACCATCGAAGCCGTGCGCGAAGACATGCTCGCGCCGAAGCCGATGGATCGCCTGGTCTGCGGCGACGTCGGTTTCGGCAAGACCGAAGTGGCGATGCGCGCAGCGTTCATCGCCGTGCACGGTGGGCGTCAGGTCGCGATTCTGGTGCCGACCACCCTGCTCGCCCAGCAACACTACAACAGCTTCCGCGACCGCTTCGCCGACTGGCCGGTGACCGTGGAAGTGATGAGTCGCTTCAAATCGGCCAAGGAAGTCAACGCGGCGATTGCCGATCTGGCGGAAGGCAAGATCGACATCGTCATCGGTACGCACAAGCTGTTGTCCGACGATGTGAAGATCAAAAACCTCGGACTGGTGATCATCGACGAAGAACACCGTTTCGGTGTCCGGCAGAAAGAACAGCTCAAGGCCCTGCGCAGCGAAGTCGACATTCTCACCCTGACCGCAACGCCGATCCCGCGCACGCTGAACATGGCGGTGTCGGGTATGCGCGACCTGTCGATCATCGCCACGCCGCCAGCGCGCCGCCTGTCGGTGCGCACCTTCGTCATGGAGCAGAACAAGAGCACGGTCAAAGAGGCCCTGCTGCGTGAACTGCTGCGCGGTGGGCAGGTTTACTACTTGCACAACGACGTGAAGACCATCGAGAAGTGCGCTGCCGATCTCGCCGAACTGGTGCCGGAAGCGCGGATCGGCATCGGCCATGGGCAGATGCGCGAACGCGAACTCGAACAGGTGATGAGCGACTTCTATCACAAGCGCTTCAACGTGCTGATCGCCTCGACCATCATCGAGACCGGCATCGACGTGCCGAGCGCCAACACCATCATCATCGAGCGCGCCGACAAGTTCGGCCTGGCGCAATTGCACCAGTTGCGCGGACGTGTGGGTCGCAGTCACCACCAGGCTTACGCCTACCTGCTGACGCCGCCGCGCCAGCAAATCACTTCGGACGCGGAAAAGCGTCTGGAAGCGATTGCCAACACTCAGGATCTGGGCGCCGGCTTCGTGCTGGCGACCAACGACCTGGAAATCCGTGGCGCCGGCGAATTGCTCGGCGACGGCCAGAGCGGGCAGATTCAGGCCGTGGGCTTTACGCTCTACATGGAAATGCTCGAGCGCGCAGTGAAGTCGATCCGCAAGGGCGAGCAACCGAACCTTGATCAACCGCTCGGCGGTGGCCCGGAGGTCAACCTGCGGGTGCCGGCGCTGATTCCGGAAGACTATCTGCCGGATGTGCATGCCCGCCTGATTCTGTACAAGCGCATCGCTTCGGCCACCGACGAGGAAGGCTTGAAGGATCTGCAAGTGGAGATGATCGACCGCTTCGGTCTGCTGCCGGAGCCGACCAAGAATCTGGTGCGCATCACCGCGCTGAAGTTGCAGGCCGAACAACTGGGCATCAAGAAAGTCGACGGTGGCCCGCAGGGTGGCCGCATCGAGTTCGCCGCGCAGACGCCGGTCGACCCGATGACCTTGATCAAACTGATCCAGACTCAGCCAAAACGCTACAAATTCGAAGGCGCCACAATGTTCAAGTTCCAGGTGCCGATGGAACGCCCGGAAGAGCGCTTTAATACTGTAGAGGCGCTGTTCGAGCGCCTCCTCCCGAAAACTGTTTGAAGGACGCCGCATGCGCCTGTTTCGCTCACTGACTTTGCTACTCAGCTTCGTAGCACCGATGGCGTTTGCCGATGACACCTACATGGTCGAAATGATTCTTGTGCGGCAGAACGCCGTACCGGCGATTGTCAGCCGCGCGGCCCCGGAAGACTGGGCGGCCGGCGCTCAACGCCTCGACGATGCCAGCCAGCGCACACCTGCGTTGAATGAGGTGGCCAACAAACTCAGCGCCAGCGGCGAGTACAGCGTGCTGCTGCACAAGGCCTGGCAGCAAACCCTCGGCGAAGCGCCGACCAAGGTGGCCGTCAGCGACGGTAAGGAACAGTTCGGCCAGTTCCCGATCGAAGGCACCCTGGAAATGAAACTCGGGCGCTTCACCGACGTGAACGCCGACTTCTGGGTCAACCAGATCGACGCCAACGGCATGGTCACTGCCAGCGAACGTCTGAAGCAGGACAGCCACACTAAAAACGGCCAGCTCAACTATCTCGACAACGGCCACCTGGCGCTGCTGATCAAGATCACTTCCCTGACGGCGCCCGCCCCTCGGCAAGCTCCTGAAGCGATTCCGGACTGATCGAAGTCCTTATGTCCCCGCCCCTGAGCAAACCGTTGGCACCCTCCTGGGTCAGCCGATTCAAGGAACAGAGCCTGGAGCGTGGCCGCCGCTACGCCCTGGAGAATCGGGTACGCATCGCGCAGGTTGGCGATGCGACCATCACCGCCAGTTGCGAAGGCTCTGGCGGTAACGTCTACCGTCAGACCCTTCACCTGCGTGAGTCAGCCAAAGGCACCCTGTTGCTGGTTGACGCCACTTGCACCTGCCCGGTGCGCAGCAACTGCAAGCATTGCGCAGCAGTGCTGCTGCAAGTGCAGGAAACCCTCGAATACCCGGCCGCCGCGAAAGACGCCGAACTGCTGGAAAAACTCCAGGCCGTATTGGAGAACCGCAGCCCCAAGGCGCCGCCGCAAGTGCTGGTGGATAACGTGCAACCGCTGCCGCGCCTGTGGCTGGCGAGCGTCGAGTTCAGCGCATTCGAGCCACGCAACGGCAAGATGCAGCGCTACATCCAGCATCGCGCGGCGCTGTCGTTCAGCTATCTGGACGAATACGTCAGCGGGCAGAAAAACAGCGACATTCTGATTCGTCAGGAAACGCAGACCCTGCGGATAAAACGCCATCCGGAAGTGGAACAGTCCTACCGCGAGCAGTTAAGAATCCTCGGATTTCGCATCGCCACCCGCCAGAGCAAGGCCCTGCCGGAAAGCGCCGGCGAGCTGTACGAGATGGTCAACGACAGCGCCTGGCTGACCTTCACCCTCAATGAATTGCCGAAGCTGCGCACCCAAGGTTGGGAATTGCAGATCGACGAGGAATTCGGCTTCGACCTGACCGCCGTCGACGACTGGTACGCCACCGTCGAACAGGCGCCGGAGCGCGACTGGTTCGATCTGGAGCTGGGGATCATCGTCAATGGTGAACGCCTGAGCCTGCTGCCGATCCTGCTCAACCTGATGCGCTCGCACACCGAAATCCTCAACCCGGAACGCCTGGCGCGGCGACGCGATGACGAACTGATTCTGGTCAATATTCCGCAACGCAACAGTGAGCACGGGCCACTGCAGGTGGCCCTGCCCCTTGGCCGACTGAAACCGGTGCTGGCGACACTGGGCGAGTTTTACTTGCAGGAGCCGGGCGAAACCACCCTGCGCCTGAGCAAGGCCGACGCCACGCGGCTCAACTCACTGGAAGGCCTTCCCCTGCTGTGGGAAGGCGGCGAACAGATCCGCAGCTTTGCCCAACGCCTGCGCGACATCCGTGATTACACGGCCAAGGCACCGAAGGGTTTGAACGCGACGTTGCGCCCTTATCAGCTCGAAGGCCTGAGCTGGATGCAGTCCCTGCGTCAGCTTGAGGTCGGCGGGATTCTGGCGGACGACATGGGCCTGGGTAAAACCCTACAGACCCTGGCACATATTCTCAGTGAGAAAAACGCCGGACGCCTGGATCGGCCATGCATGGTGGTGATGCCCACCAGCCTGATCCCGAACTGGCTCGACGAAGCCGCGCACTTCACGCCGCAACTGAAAGTGGTGGCGCTGTATGGTGCCAGTCGCAAAAAGCATTTCGAACATCTGGCCGACTTCGACCTGATCCTGACGACCTACGCGCTACTGCCCAAGGACGTCGAACGCCTCGCCCAACAACCCCTGCATGTGTTGGTGCTGGACGAAGCCCAGTACATCAAAAACCCCAACAGCAAAGCCGCGCAGGCCGCTCGCGAACTCAACGCTCGCCAACGGCTGTGCCTGAGCGGTACACCACTGGAAAATCACCTCGGCGAGTTGTGGTCGCTGTTTCATTTCCTGCTGCCGGGCTGGCTGGGCGACGTCAAAAGTTTCAATGCCGACTACCGCGTACCGATCGAAAAACGCGCCAGCGAAGTCAGATTGCAGCACCTCAATGGGCGGATAAAACCGTTTCTGCTGCGCCGGACCAAAGAACAAGTGGCCACCGAACTGCCGCCGAAGACCGAGATCATCCACTGGGTCGAGCTCAATGAAGCGCAGCGCGACGTGTACGAAACCATGCGCCTGGCGATGGACAAGAAAGTCCGCGACGAGATCACTCGCAAGGGCGTGGCGCGCAGCCAGATCATCATTCTTGAAGCCCTGCTCAAGCTGCGTCAGGTCTGCTGCGACCTGCGCCTGGTCAACGACGCCACCCTGCCCGCTCGCGGCAGCAGTTCCGGCAAGCTCGACAGTCTGATGGAAATGCTCGAGGAGTTGTTCGAGGAAGGTCGGCGAATTCTGCTGTTCTCGCAGTTCACGTCGATGTTGTCACTGATTGAAGACGAACTGAAAAAACGCAACGTGGCCTACGCCCTGTTAACTGGCCAGACCCGCGATCGGCGCACGCCGGTGAAGGAATTCCAGAGCGGCAAGCGTCAGATTTTTCTGATTAGTCTGAAGGCCGGCGGTGTCGGCTTGAACCTGACCGAAGCAGATACAGTGATTCATTACGACCCGTGGTGGAACCCGGCCACTGAGAATCAGGCGACTGACCGCGCGTATCGAATCGGCCAGGAGAAACCGGTGTTCGTCTACAAGATGATTGCCCGAGGCACGGTTGAAGAGAAAATTCAGCACCTGCAGAAGGAAAAGTCCGACTTGGCAGCAGGCGTGCTGGATGGGCGCAAGGCCGGGGACTGGAAACTGCAGAGCGATGATATCGAGGCGCTGTTTGCGCCGTTGCCGGATAAGTTCGACAAGCGTTGAGCCCCTCCTTGCCAGTTAGAGAGCTATTGCTGCCAAGCCAGCTCCCACAAGGTTATAAGTCGAACACAACACTGTGATTCAACTCGCTACCTGTGGGAGCTGGCTTGCCAGCGATGGGGCCAAATCGGTCTCGGTCAGACTCAGCCCTTGAGCACTCGCGCCAGCGTCGATTTCACCTTGCCCATCCCGTCATGCAGCGCCTGCTCGATCTCGGCCATGGTGATCACCGCCGTGGTCTTGCCCGCCGCCGGATTCACCACCAGCGACAGGCAGGCGTAATCCAGATCCAGCTCACGGGCCAGTGCCGCTTCCGGCATGCCGGTCATGCCGACGATGTCGCAGCCATCGCGCTCCAGACGCACGATCTCGGCCACGGTTTCCAGACGCGGGCCCTGGGTGCAGGCATACACGCCCTGATCGCTGTATTCGCAGCCTTCGGCAGCCAGCGCGGCGATCAATTGCTGACGCAGCGGCTCACTGTAAGGGAAGCTGAAATCGATATGGGTGACGTGCTCCAGATCATCGGCGAAAAACGTGTGTTCGCGGCCACTGGTGTAATCGACGATCTGGTGTGGCACGCAGAAATGTCCGGTGCCCATGGCCGGGTGAATCCCGCCCACCGCGTTGACCGCGATGATCGCCTCGGCGCCGGCCTGCTTCAGTGCCCACAGGTTGGCGCGGTAGTTGACCTTGTGCGGCGGGAAACGGTGCGGATGGCCGTGACGGGCGAGGAACAGCACTTCCTTGCCGGCATATTCCCCGATCTGCACTTCAGCCGACGGCGAACCGTAAGGCGTATCCACCGCCAACGACTGACGAATGCTCAGGCCTTCGAGCTGGGTCAGGCCGGTGCCACCGATGATTGCGTAAACCGTCATAGCAAAAATCCTTAATCGATCAGTTGAGCGTCTTTGAGCGCGCCGATGGCGGTGAGCCAGCGCGGATCCTGACGGTAGTCGGTGCTGGCGAACGCCTGCCCGCGCATCCGCGCAATGCGTGCGGACGGCTTGACCTTCATCCGTTGCGCAGCACTCAGGGCCAGTTCGGCCGCAGCGCGGTCATTGCACACCAGGCCCATGTCGCAACCGGCAGTCAACGCGGCTTCGATCCGGCTGGCAGCGTCGCCGACCACGTGGGCGCCGGCCATCGAAAGGTCGTCGCTGAAGATCACCCCGTCAAACTGCAACTCGCCGCGAAGGATGTCCTGCAACCAGCGACGGGAGAACCCGGCCGGCTGCGAATCGACTTGCGGATAAATGACGTGCGCCGGCATGACCGCAGCGAGTTGCTTGCTGAGTCTGGCGAACGGTACGAGGTCGTTGGCGCGGATCTCGTCGAGACTGCGCTCGTCATTCGGGATCGCGACGTGGGAGTCGGCTTCGGCCCAACCGTGACCGGGGAAATGCTTGCCGGTAGCGGCCATGCCCGCGCTGTTCATGCCGCGGATGAAGGCGCCGGCGAGCAACGCTGCGCGCTCGGGATCCCCTTCGAACGAACGAGTGCCGACCACGGCGCTGCGCTGGTAATCCAGATCCAGCACCGGGGCGAAACTCAGGTCGAGGCCGACCGCCAACACTTCGGTGGCCATGACCCAGCCGCATTGTTCGGCGAGGTATTCGGCGTTCGGGTTGTCGGCGATGGCACGCATCGCGGGCAGGCGCACGAAGCCCTGACGCAGACGCTGCACCCGGCCGCCCTCCTGGTCGACCGCCAGCAGCAGATCCGGGCGAATGGCGCGGATCGCAGCACTCAGCTCGCGCACTTGGCGCGGGTGCTCGATGTTGCGCGCGAAAATGATCAGGCCGCCCACTTCGGGCTGGCGCAACAATTGGCGATCTTCGGCCGTCAGCCAGGTACCGGCGACGTCCACCATCAACGAGCCTTGCAGGCCAGCAGTCATAGAAATTCCTTGAAAACGAAAAAACCGATCCGCAGGAAATCGCTACCGTGAGCAGGGCTCGGTAGGTCAGTAATTTCTATGGAGATCGGGTTCAGAACGAAAGTCGGCATGGGCGGCTAGCTTAGCGGATACAAGCAGCCGCGCCCACCCGTGTGCGGTTAAACCTTGGCGGCCACCGGAGTCGATTTGCTGCGCGGGCGAAGCTGCGCAGTCGCCATCGCCGGGTCGGTGACACCGGTTTCGGCACGCATGCCGGCGGCAAGGAACGGCACCATCAGGCGCATCACCTGTTCGATCGACGTGTTGACGCCGAAATCGGTCTCGGCAATCGCGCGCAAGGCCTTGATCCCGGACATGCTGAACGCCGCAGCGCCGAGCATGAAGTGCACGCGCCAGAACAGCTCGATTGGCGGGATGCGCGGAGCCGCTTCGTTGACCAGCAGCATGTAGCGGCGGAACACCTTGCCGTACATGTCTTCCAGATAACGACGCAGGTGACCCTGGCTCTGGCTGAACGCCAAACCGAGCAAACGCATGAAAATCGACAGGTCGTTACCGCTGCGTGGCTGCACCACGAGCGCTTGTTCGACGAGGATCTCCAGCAGCTCTTCAAGCGTCGGCTTGTTTTCCGGCTTGGCCTGACGCCGTTCCAACTCTTTATCGAGGCTGATGCAGAAGGGGCCGAGGAAGCGTGAGAAAACCGCCTGGATCAGGGCTTTCTTGGAGCCGAAATGATAATTCACCGCCGCCAGGTTTACCCCGGCCTTGCTGGTGATCAAACGCAATGAGGTTTCAGCGAAACCTTTCTCCGCGAACAACTGCTCGGCAGCATCAAGAATGCGTTCAACGGTTTCCGACTGGGCCATGGCTACTCCGCCTGACAAACACTTGTTTGAAACATACGTTTCAGCCTGTGCCTTGTCAAGCCTGCCAGTTCGTTTTGGGAATGGTCGGTCAGCTATTTAACCACACTCATCCGCTCCTTTAATAAGCACGGCCGCCGACCGTCCGGCGGGCTGCAAAAAAACGGGCATTGCCAAGACCGCTTCACTGTATATAATCCCAGTCACTGTATAAAAAGACAGAGCGATCAATATGCTAAAGCTGACGCCACGCCAAGCCGAGATTCTGGCCTTTATCAAACGTTGCCTCGAAGACAACGGCTACCCGCCAACCCGCGCGGAAATCGCTCAGGAGCTGGGTTTCAAGTCGCCAAACGCGGCTGAAGAGCACCTCAAGGCCCTGGCCCGCAAAGGCGCCATCGAGATGACGCCTGGTGCTTCTCGGGGCATCCGCATCCCGGGCTTCGAAGCCAAGGCCGATGACTCCACCCTGCCAATCATTGGCCGGGTCGCCGCCGGTGCTCCGATCCTCGCCCAGCAGCACATCGAAGAGTCCTGCAACATCAACCCGGCCTTCTTCCATCCCCGAGCCGACTACCTGTTGCGCGTACACGGCATGAGCATGAAGGACATCGGCATTTTCGACGGTGACCTGCTGGCGGTTCACACTACTCGCGAAGCACGCAATGGCCAGGTCGTGGTTGCACGGATCGGCGATGAAGTGACCGTCAAGCGCTTCAAACGCGAAGGCAGCAAAGTCTGGCTGATTGCCGAAAACCCTGAGTTCGCCCCTATCGAAGTCGACCTGAAAGATCAGGAACTGGTGATCGAAGGCTTGAGTGTCGGCGTCATCCGCCGCTAAAGGAGGCTTTATGCAGTTCCCACACACACCTCAGCAAACACAACTGCCTTTATTCGAAGCGTTTCTGGCACAACCGATGGCGCCGATCCTGAAAGATGTCGTCGAGCGCCCATGGATTGCCGAACCGGAAGTGTTCAGTGAGCTGTCACTGCGCGGTGCGGCCGGGAACTGCCTGAACCTGCTAGCCCCGATCCTTCGCGAACTGAGCGAGGATCAGGACGCGCGCTGGCTGACGCTGATCGCCCCACCCGCCAGCCTGACGCAAACCTGGCTGCGAGAGGCTGGCCTGAACCGTGAACGCATTCTGCTGCTGCAACCACGTGGCGCGCAAAGCGCTCAGCAACTGGCGTGTGAAGCGCTGCGTCTGGGCCGCAGCCACACAGTGGTGACATGGCTCAACCCACTGAACACAAGTTCCCGGCAACAGCTGATCGGCGCTGCCCGCACGGGCGACGCTCAGAGCCTGAACATTCGACTGGGTTGATTCACTGGTAACGCGCGCTGTGTGAAGCGCATGGCTTCTCCAGGGACAGAGAAGCCGATCCGATGCGATAGCGGCAATCGCCGACAGGCGGGGCTCAGTGAAGAACCCGCGGCCCTTCTTCCTTATCAAACTCGCCTTCGACCATACGACCGGCCATCTGTACGCCGACGCTTAACATCGCCTTGGCGATTTCCACATGCTGGCCTTGCAGGAACGCCTTGGCATCCTCGGAGAAATCCAGCGTCACCAGAGAACCCTCGTCCTCAGCCCTGCGCAGTTCGATTCGGCCGTCTGGTAACTCGACAATTTCTAGAAAGGACGTTGGCATATAGGTCTGTTCTCCACGAAAGGCAGGGATTATATAGACATCATTCGGGCTTCGCTCGGGATCTTGACCAGCAGCATGTTTCAGATTGCCACCGTACCAACCCCCATCAGCATTCGTTCAGACCTTCGCGAAAGCGGATCGCCAGACCTTTGAGATTCTGCCGCCAGCTCTCCAGCTCTTCGCGACTCAACTCCTGCGGCGCCTCTTCCTCATCGAGATTAATGGCCTGAATCAATGGCTGCGTCACATCGCCCTTGGGCTTCTGTGGCACCCGTGGCGGCTGGAACAACGCCGAATGCGCCGCCAGCAGTTTCGCCAGCCAGGTTTCAGGGTTACCGGCCAGTTCCACCATCTCGGCCAGCTCAGGGATTGCAATCGATTCCAGGACGTCACGAGTCAACAACACTTCTGCTCGCGACGCATTGGCCTGAGGCAGACGATAGAAACCGGCGATCTCATGGCAGAGCCCCAAAAGCGCGCCGTAGAGGTGAAATAACGCTGATTCACGCCCAGCCTGGATCAGCGCCAGCGAATTCATCGCTCGTCCCTCTTCGGCACGAGCCAGAGCCTCCAGCGACAGGCCGGCGAAATAGATTTTCTGATTGGTGCGGGTATAGAGTTCGTGCGCCATGCCGGCAGTCTCCACAGCGAAATAATTGCGTCACACAGACCCGACAGTGTCATGGATCAACGGATCCGACCGCAAGCACAAAACAAAAAGGCCGCATGAAAACCCGAGGGTTATCATGCGGCCTTTTTTGTATCAGTCTAACGCTTACTCAGCCTTGGCTTTCGTGCGCTTGTCTTCAACAGTCCATTTACCACCATCGTAGTACGCCTTCCAGCCGGTAGGCTTGCCGTCTACTTCGGTCTGCACGTATTGCTCCTTGGTCTTGCGGCTGTAGCGGATGACCGCTGGCAGACCATCAGGATCCTTCTGCGGCGCTTCACACAGGAAGTGGTACTTCGGATCGATTTCGTCCTTGTGCGGCAGAATCTCGATCACCAGTGGAGCACGGGTCTCGCGGTTTTTCGGGAACTGACTGGCTGCCAGGAACAGACCGGAAGCACCGTCGCGCAGGATGTAGGTGTCGTTGACCTTTTCGCATTTCAGCTCAGGCATCTTCACCGGATCCATCTTCGGCGGCGCCGCATCACCGCTCTTCAGCAGTTTGCGGGTGTTCTTGCAAGTCGGGTTGGTGCAACCAAAGAACTTGCCGAAACGACCGGTCTTGAGCTGCATCTCGCTGCCGCACTTGTCGCACTCCAGGCTCGGACCTTCATAGCCCTTGATGCGGTAGTTGCCCTCTTCGATTTCGTAGCCCGCGCAATCCGGATTGTTACCGCAGATGTGCAGTTTGCGCTTCTCATCAAGCAGGTAGGCGTCCATCGCCGTACTGCAGATCGGGCAGCGATGCTTGCCACGCAGAACCAACGACTCCGACTCGCCCTCGTCGTCCGCGGCAATCTCGTCGCCTGGCACCAGGTTGACGGTGGCCTTGCAGCGCTCCTTCGGCGGCAGGCTGTAACCCGAGCAGCCAAGGAACACACCGGTCGATGCGGTACGGATCTGCATCGGACGACCGCATGTGGTGCACGGAATGTCGGTCATCACGGGCTGGTTGGCACGCATGCCATTGTCCGGGTTCTCCGCCACTTCCAGCTTCTTCTTGAAGTCGCCGTAGAACTCGTCCAGCACGTTTTTCCAGTCACGCTCACCCTGAGCTACATCATCGAGGTTCTCTTCCATGCCGGCGGTGAAGCCGTAGTCCATGAGGTTCGAGAAGCTCTCCGACAGACGCTCGGTGACGATATCGCCCATCTTTTCCGAGTAGAAACGACGGTTGTGCAGGGTCACGTAGCCGCGATCCTGAATGGTCGAAATGATGGCTGCATAGGTCGAAGGACGACCGATACCGCGTTTTTCCATTTCTTTCACCAGGCTCGCTTCGGAGTAACGCGCTGGCGGCTTGGTGAAGTGCTGCGACGGATCAAGCTTGATCAGCTTCATCACATCGCCCTGCGCCATGTCGGGCAGAACGTCGTCATCGCCAGGCTTGGCGATCTGCGGCAGAACGCGGGTGTAACCGTCGAACTTGAGGATGCGGCCCTTGGCGCGCAGCTCAAAGTCGCCAGCAGCGACGCTGACAGTGGTCGACAGGTACTGCGCCGGCAGCATCTGGCAAGCAAGGAACTGGCGCCAGATCAGCTCGTAAAGGCGCTCAGCATCACGCTCCATACCTGCAAGCTTGCTTGGCGTAGTGTTGGCATCGGAAGGACGAATCGCTTCGTGAGCCTCTTGTGCGCCTTCTTTGCTGCTGTAGACATTCGGCGTTTCCGGCAGGTACTTCTTGCCGAACTCGTCTTCGATGTAGGTGCGCGCCATCGCCACGGCATCGGCCGAAAGATTGGTCGAGTCGGTACGCATATAAGTGATGTAGCCGGCTTCATACAGACGCTGGGCCATCATCATGGTTTTCTTCACGCCGAAGCCCAGACGATTGCTCGCGGCTTGCTGCAGGGTGGACGTGATGAATGGCGCCGACGGCTTGCTGCTGGTCGGCTTGTCTTCGCGCTTGACGATGCTGTAGCTGGAGGACTTGAGTTTCTCCAGCGCGGCCGTGGCCTGGGCTTCGTTCAGCGGCTTGAAGGCCTCGCCCTTCTCGCGCGCCACTTCGAAACGTACAGTCGAGCCCTTGGCGGTGCCAAGATCAGCGTGCACTTCCCAGTACTCTTCCGGGTTGAACGCACGGATTTCACGCTCACGCTCGACCACCAGCTTCACGGCAACCGATTGCACGCGACCGGCCGACAGGCCACGGGCGATCTTGGCCCACAGCAGTGGCGAGACCATGTAACCCACAACGCGGTCGAGGAAACGACGCGCCTGCTGGGCATTCACACGATCGATGTCCAGCTCGCCCGGCTCGGAGAACGCTTCCTGAATCGCTTTCTTGGTGATTTCGTTGAACACCACGCGCTTGTAGCGGCTGTCGTCACCACCGATGGCTTCGCGCAGGTGCCAGGCAATGGCTTCCCCCTCGCGATCCAAGTCGGTTGCGAGATAGATGGTGTCAGCATCCTTGGCGAGCCGGCGCAGCTCTTCGATGACCTTCTCTTTACCCGGAAGGATCTCGTACTGGGCTTTCCAGCCATGTTCCGGATCGACACCCATGCGCGAAACCAGTTGCTTGCGCGCCTTCTCTTTCGGCGTGAGCACCGGCCCTTCGCCCGCGGCGGCCTTGCCGCGCTTGGCGGCCGGCTCTTTGCTGGCGCTAGCCGAACCGCTGGTGGGCAGGTCTCGGATATGGCCGATACTCGACTTCACCACGTATTGGTTGCCCAGATACTTGTTGATGGTCTTGGCCTTAGCCGGGGATTCCACAATGACCAGCGATTTGCCCATGGATCAGAAAATTCCTGAATTCTAGAAGTGAAAGGCGGTTGGCGCCTGACGCGGCACCGCTATATATAGTGGCTACAAGGTGAGGTCAAGCACAGGGTTCTGTGCGCACTCGCCTCATGGCTTGGAAAAAAGGCTCGGTTCGGCTTGCACCAAAGCAAAGCGTGGCACCTGCTCGCCGTCAACCTCGACCGACTCGACGAACATGCTCAAAGGGCGTACCCAGAAGCCGTAATCGCCATACAGGGCTTGGTAAAAGACCACTTCTTCCTCGGTCTCGGAATGCCGCGCCACACTGAATACGCGGTACTGCGGACCCTTGTAATGTTGGTAGAGCCCAGGTTGTATCGGCATGCTTCGGCCCTCACTCAAATTTTTTCAAAATAAATACAAAAATAAATCCACAAAAACAAAAACCGGGGCACTGGGCCCCGGCTTCCATCGACGAGACGCTTAAACGCGTTCGAAGACGGTGGAGATGCCTTGGCCGAGACCAATGCACATAGTGGCCACCCCGAAGGTGCCGCTATTCTGCTTCATCACGTTCAGCAAAGTGCCGGAAATACGGGCACCGGAGCAACCGAACGGGTGACCCAGGGCGATCGCGCCGCCGTGCAGGTTAACCTTCTCGTTCATCTTGTCGAGCACTTTCAGATCTTTCAGCACTGGCAGGGCCTGTGCAGCGAAAGCTTCGTTGAGCTCGAAGAAGTCGATATCGTTGATGCCGAGGCCCGCACGCTTCAGGGCTTTTTGTGTAGCCGGCACTGGACCATAGCCCATGATCGCCGGATCCACACCCGCCACCGCCATCGAACGGATCACGGCCATCGGCTGGATCCCCAGGTCCTGTGCACGTTGCGCCGACATCACGATCATGCACGAAGCACCATCGGTGATCTGCGACGAAGTACCGGCAGTCACGGTGCCACCCTTCGGATTGAAGGCAGGCTTGAGGGCCGCCAGACTTTCCAGAGTGGTTTCCGGACGAATGGTTTCGTCGTAGTCGAACAGCTTCAGGAAGCCGTTTTCGTCGTAACCCTGCATCGGGATGATTTCGTCTTTGAACTTGCCTTCCACCGTCGCCTTATGGGCGAGCTGGTGGGAGCGCACGCCAAAGGCGTCCTGCTGCTCACGGGTGATGCCGTGCATCTTGCCAAGCATTTCCGCGGTCAGACCCATCATGCCCGAGGCTTTCGCCGCGTACAGCGACATGTGCGGGTTCGGATCGACACCGTGCATCATGCTCACGTGACCCATATGCTCGACGCCGCCAACCACGAATACGTCACCGTTACCGGTCATGATCGCTTGCGCAGCGGTGTGCAGGGCGCTCATCGACGAGCCGCACAGACGGCTGACGGTCTGGCCGGCCGAAGTGTGCGGGATCTGGGTCATCAGCGACGCCATGCGCGCGATGTTCCAGCCCTGCTCCAGGGTCTGGTTCACACAGCCCCAGATCACGTCCTCGACTTCAGCAGGATCGACCTTGGCGTTGCGTTCCAGCAGTTTGCTGATCAGGTGCGCCGACATGTCTTCGGCGCGGGTGTTGCGGTGCATGCCGCCCTTGGAGCGGCCCATCGGAGTACGACCGAAGTCGACAATCACGACGTCTCTAGGATTCAAGCTCATAAGTTCACTCTCACTCTAGTTGGGGGCGCTTAACCGAAGAAGCTCTGGCCGTTCTTGGCCATTTCGCGCAGCTTCGCGGTCGGGTGGTACAGCGCGCCCAAATCAGCGTACTGGTCAGCCAGGGCAACGAACTCGGCAACACCGATCGAATCGATGTAGCGCAGCGCACCGCCACGGAATGGAGGGAAACCGATACCGTAAACCAGACCCATGTCGGCTTCGGCGGCAGTTTCAACGATGCCGTCTTCCAGGCAACGCACGGTTTCCAGGCACAGCGGGATCATCATCCAGTTGATGATGTCTTCGTCAGTGACTTCGCGCTGCTCGTAAACGATCGGCTTGAGCACTTCCAGCACCGACGGATCGGCCACCTTCTTCTGCTTGCCTTTCTTGTCGGTCTCGTAGGCGTAGAAGCCCTTGCCATTCTTCTGGCCCAGACGTTTGGCTTCGTAAAGCACGTCGACTGCCGAACGACGGTCATCCTTCATGCGATCCGGGAAGCCGTCGGCCATCACGTCACGACCGTGGTGACCGGTGTCGATGCCGACCACGTCCATCAGGTATGCCGGGCCCATTGGCCAGCCGAATTTTTCCATGACCTTGTCGATGCGGACGAAATCCACACCGGCGCTGACCAGCTTGGCGAAACCGCCGAAATACGGGAACAGAACGCGGTTGACCAGGAAGCCCGGGCAGTCGTTGACGACGATCGGGTTCTTGCCCATTTTCTTGGCGTAGGCAACGGTGGTGGCAATTGCCAGCTCGCTGGACTTCTCGCCACGGATCACTTCAACCAGCGGCATCATGTGCACCGGGTTGAAGAAGTGCATGCCGACGAAGTTTTCCGGACGCTTGAGGGCCTTGGCCAGCAGGCTGATGGAAATGGTCGAGGTGTTGGACGCGAGGATGGTGTCCTCTTTGACCTTGTCTTCGACTTCAGCCAGCACGGCTTGCTTGACCTTCGGGTTCTCGACCACGGCTTCAACAACCAGGTCGACGTGACCGAAGTCGCCGTAGGACAGGGTCGGACGAATGCCGTTGAGCACTTCAGCCATTTTCGCAGCGGTCATGCGGCCTTTGTCAACGCGGCCCACCAGCAGCTTGGCGGCTTCGGCCAGACCCTGCTCGATACCGTGCTCGTTGATGTCTTTCATCAGGATCGGCGTGCCTTTGGAGGCCGACTGATAGGCAATACCGCCGCCCATGATGCCAGCACCCAGTACCGCAGCCTGCTTCACGTCCTTGGCAATTTCGTCGTAGGCCTTGGCCTTCTTCTTCAGTTCCTGATCGTTCAGGAAGAGGCCAATCAGACTCTGCGCGGCAGAGGTCTTGGCCAGCTTGACGAAACCTGCCGCTTCGACTTCCAGCGCCTTGTCACGACCGAAGTTCGCGGCTTTCTGGATGGTCTTGATCGCTTCAACCGGCGCCGGGTAATTCGGGCCAGCTTGTCCTGCCACGAAACCTTTGGCGGTTTCGAAAGCCATCATTTGTTCAATGGCGTTCAACTTGAGTTTTTCAAGTTTTGGCTGACGCTTGGCCTTGTAATCGAACTCGCCGGAGATTGCGCGCTTGATCAGTTCAAGGGCAGCTTCCTGCAGCTTCTCTGGAGCCACCACAGCATCGACGGCGCTGACTTTCAGCGCGTCTTCAGGACGGTTTTCCTTGCCGGCGGCAATCCACTCGATGGCGTTATCGACGCCAATCAGGCGCGGCAGACGCACGGTACCGCCGAAGCCTGGGTAGATGCCCAGTTTGACTTCCGGCAGACCGATCTTGGCCTTGGTCGACATGACGCGGTAATCCGCCGCCAGGCACATTTCCAGGCCGCCACCCAGGGCGATGCCGTTGATCGCGGCCACGGTCGGAACGTTGAGGTCTTCGAAATCGCTGAAGATCTTGTTGGCTTCGAGATTGCCAGCAACCAGCTCGGCATCCGGCAGCTTGAAGTTGTCGACAAATTCGGTGATGTCGGCGCCGACGATGAACACGTCCTTGCCACTGCTGACGATCACGCCCTTGATCGAAGCATCTGCCTTGATGGTGTCCACGGCCTGACGCAGTTCGTTCAGGGTAAGACGGTTGAACTTGTTGACGGACTCACCCTTGAGGTCGAATTTCAATTCGACGATGCCACTTTCAAGAGCTTTAACCGTGATGGCTTTACCTTCGTAAATCATCAACTGATCTCCACGATATGGAAGCTGAACAGTACACGTCGGACGCAGGTAAATGGCTCGGCAGGACGCTTTTTCGTCGATGCTGACGCCAATCCACCCGGCACACCCGCCAACGCGATAGTCGGGATTCTGTAGGAGCAGTCTGTAAGACAAACGCTCAATTCATACGCCCGTTTGATTTGGGTACGCCACCTTCACGGAATTTCCGACAATTGTCAATCGCCCTAAATACGGGTTGAAATGCGACTTTGCGGTCATTTCTGTAAGACGCAGCCGCCGACACATGCTTGCATGTGAGGGTATTCATAAGATTAATAGTTAGAAATGTCGCCCTAATTCGCTGCGAGCCTTGTTTAACAGGCTACGCTCGCTGGACGACGAAGGAAAACACACGCACGTTTGTTGACCGGAGCACTCCGAATCAACACCAAAAAGAATTCCGGCCTGCCTGGCCACCCCCGCCCGATGAATCATGTCGGGCTTTTTATTGTCCGTCTGCCGGACGCTCCCCACCGTTGCAGTGGGAAAAATCCGGGGTTCAGGCCAGCGCTTTCAGAGTCGCGTCGATATCCTGCAAAACCTTGGCCTCGCCCTTCTCGCCCCAGTACAAGGCGATCATCTGCTTGTCGGCCTCAACCTTGAACACATTGCCCGGCAACTTTTCGAAATAATCGAGCAGCAACCGATCCTCGCAGGCTTCCTGCCATTGATTGACCCATACTCCCGGCGATTTCTGCCAGTAACTCCAGCACGCTGGCTGGCTGCCACGCCGTGGCCGATGATATTGCGCACACGGGCTGGGCGGCTCCTGCGACAGCCAATGCGGCCACTCCTGAGGCGCCAGCTGCATGGCCAGCCCGATGCGCCGCGCCTCCATGCGCAGGGCCATCCGGCCGCTCTGTACGCGCGACGGGCGCAACCATGCCAGTGGGCTCAGAACCACCAGCAGGATTGACACCACCAACCAGACCGTCATATCTCTACTCCCGACTTAAGGTGAGCGCATTGTGTCACTCTGGAACCAATGCGCTTGAAACCAGCCATACTTAGCACTATTGAACCGTCACAAGGAGCACCTCATGCCCTACTCCCATATCCTGGTCGCCGTAGATCTGACCGAAGAGTGCGACCCTGTGATTCACCGCGCCCGAGAGCTGTCGACGAGCAATGGCGCCAAGCTGTCGCTGGTGCATATCGTCGAACCGATGGCGATGGCGTTCGGCGGCGATGTGCCGATGGATCTGTCACAACTGCAACAGCAGCAGTTCGATCAGGCCAAGGAACGTCTAGAGCGCCTGAAAGCCAAATATGCCGAACTCGAGGGTGCCAATTGCCACCTGACCTATGGCCAGCCACGTCAGGAAATCCATCATTTCGCCAAGGAAAATCTCTGCGATCTGATCGTGGTCGGCAGCCATGGCCGTCATGGTCTGGCGCTATTGCTGGGCTCCACAGCCAACGACGTGTTGCATGGCGCCCCTTGCGATGTGCTCGCGGTGCACCTGATCAAACGCTGAAACACAAAACCCTGTGGGAGCGAGCTTGCTCGCGAAGGCGTCGGCACATTCAACATTGATGCTACCTGACATACCGCTTTCGCGAGCAAGCTCGCTCCCACATTGGAATCTTCACCTATATCCGCATATGAAAAGCCCGGCGCTCATCACTGAGCGTCGGGCTTTTTTGTTGCCGGATCAATCAGGCATCCAGCTCGGCCCAACGCTCCACCAGCGCATCCAGCTCAGCCTGCAACTGCTCCAGCGAAGCAATCACCTTGGCCGTTTCTGCTGGCGGACGCTGGTAGAAACCGGCTTCGGCCATTTCCGCCTCGACCGCAGCGATCTGCTGTTCCTTGGCATCAATGTCGCCCGGCAGCGCTTCCAGCTCACGCTGCAGCTTGTAGCTCAGCTTCTTCTTGGCGGCCGGCGCTGCAGCAGCAGGCGCAGCAACGGGTGCAGGCTCAGCAGTGACCACCGCCGAATTCAGGTCAGCCTTGCCCGACTTGCTCTCGGTCACACCCAACAGGCGCGGCGAGCCGCCCTGTCGGATCCAGTCCTGATAACCGCCGACATATTCACGGACCTTGCCTTCACCTTCGAAGACCAGCGTGCTGGTGACCACGTTGTCGAGGAATGCCCGGTCGTGACTGACCATCAGCACCGTGCCGTTGAACGTCAGCAGTACTTCTTCGAGCAGTTCGAGAGTCTCGACGTCGAGGTCGTTGGTCGGTTCATCGAGTACCAGCAGGTTCGCCGGTTTGCTGAACAGTTTGGCCAGCAACAGACGTGCACGCTCGCCACCGGACAGCGCCTTGACCGGCGTGCGCGCACGCTGCGGGCTGAACAGGAAGTCGCCGAGGTAGCTGAGGACGTGGCGGCTCTGGCCGTCGATATCGATGAAGTCGCGACCTTCGGCGACGTTGTCGATCACGGTCTTTTCCAGATCGAGCTGATGACGCAACTGATCGAAGTAGGCGACATCGATCCGGGTGCCCTCTTCCACTTTGCCGCTGGTCGGTTGCAGACCGTTGAGCATCAGCTTGAGCAGAGTGGTCTTGCCGGTACCGTTGGCGCCGAGCAGACCGATACGGTCGCCACGCTGCAGGACCATCGAGAAGTCCTTGATCAGGTACGGACCGTCCGGGTGATGGAAGCTGACGTTGTCCAAAACCATCACTTGCTTGCCGGACTTCTCGGCCGTTTCCAGCTGGATATTCGCCTTGCCGGTACGTTCACGACGTTCGCTGCGCTCAACGCGCAAGGCTTTCAGGGCACGCACACGGCCTTCGTTACGGGTGCGACGGGCCTTTATGCCCTGACGAATCCACACTTCTTCCTGAGCCAGACGCTTGTCGAACAGCGCGTTGGCGGTTTCTTCAGCGGCCAGCGCGGCTTCTTTATGCACTAGGAAGCTGGCGTAGTCGCCGTTCCAGTCGATCAGGCCGCCACGATCCAGCTCGAGAATGCGCGTGGCGAGGTTCTGCAGGAAGGAACGGTCGTGCGTGATGAACAGCACGGCGCCCTGGAAATCCTTCAGCGCTTCTTCGAGCCAGGCAATCGCACCGATGTCCAGGTGGTTGGTCGGTTCGTCGAGCAGCAGCAGGTCCGGCTCGGACACCAGTGCCTGCGCCAGCAGCACGCGGCGACGCCAGCCGCCGGACAACTCGGCAAGAGTCTTGTCGGCCGGCAGTTGCAGGCGACTCAGGGTACTGTCGACCAGCGTCTGCAAACGCCAGCCGTCACGGGCTTCGAGGTCGTGCTGTACGTGCATCAGCTTGTCCAGATCGGCGTCGGTGACGATGTTCTGGCTCAGGTGATGGTATTCAGCGAGCAAGGCGCCAACACCGTCCAGCCCCTCGGCAACCACGTCGAATACCGTCCGCCCGTCGGCCACCGGCAATTCTTGCGGCAATTCACCGATTTTCAGACCGGGGGCACGCCACACCGAGCCGTCATCGGGTTTCTGGTCGCCCTTGACCAGTTTCATCATGCTGGATTTGCCAGTGCCGTTGCGGCCGATGATGCACACCCGCTCACCACGGGCGATCTGCCAGGACACCTTGTCCAACAACGGCATCGCGCCGAATGCAAGGGACACATCGCTGAATTTGAGCAGGGTCATGAGCTTCTCCAAAAACCGGGCGCGCATTCTACCTGAATCAGGTCCTCAGCAGGCCGGCAATTTGTCTGCTGAAGCACTCTGCACAACATTTGTTGCGAACTTGTGCTGCAAGACCCGCAAAGCTTTCGCCCGTTGCTGGCAAAAGGCTAAGCTACAGACAATTCAGTGCTGGCCGCGGCCGGTGCTTGTCATGATTTCTCTGCCCGGATGTCTCATGCGCAGTCGCCTTTTCAGTGTCTTGTCCTGTTTGCTACTTACCGCCGCTGCCGCTCAATCCGCCCAGGCGGTGGACCTGTCGACCCAACGCCAGTATTACGATGAAGCCAAGCGCGCACTGGCCAAGGGCGATACCGGCCCGTACTTTCGTTACAGCCAGGCCTTGGCCGATTACCCGCTGGAACCGTACCTGGCTTACGACGAACTGACCGCGCGTCTGAAGACTGCCAGTAATGAGGAAATCGAGAAATTCCTCGCCGAGCACGGCGACCTGCCCCAGGCCAACTGGATGAAGCTGCGCTGGTTGCGCTGGCTCGCCGACCGTGGCGATTGGGCGACCTTCACCAAGTATTACGACCCGAAACTCAACTTCACCGAACTGGACTGCCTCAATGCGCAGTTCCAGATCAGCAGCGGCCACAAGGCCGAGGGCTATGCCAATGCCGACAAACTGTGGCTGACCGGCAAATCGCAACCGGCCGCCTGTGACGGACTGTTCGGGATCTGGGCCGCCGACGGCCAGTTGACCGAACAGAAACGCTGGGAACGCACCAAACTTGCCGCCCAGGCGCGCAACTATCCATTGGCCAACAGTCTGGTCAACGGCCTGACCACCCTCGCCCCGCGCGGTCGGCTGCTGGTGGATGTGGCGCAGAAACCCGAACTGCTCAATCAGCCGTCGCGCTTCACTCCCGCTGACGAGCCGATGTCCGACGTGGTCAGCCTCGGCCTGCGCCGCCTCGCCCGCCAGGATCCGGACAAGGCCATGGCCCTGCTCGACGGATACGCCAGCAGCATGCATTTTTCCCGTGACGAAAAAGTCGCGATTGCCCGGGAAATCGGCCTGACCCTGGCCCGGCGTTTCGACAGCCGCGCGCTGGACGTGATGACCAAATACGATCCGGAGCTGCGTGACAACACCGTGTCCGAATGGCGCCTGCGCCTGCTGTTGCGTCTGGCACGCTGGGACGATGCGTATCAGTTGACCCGTCGGCTGCCGCAGGATCTGGCGACCACCAACCGCTGGCGTTACTGGCAGGCCCGCAGCCTGGAACTGGCGCAACCACAGAACCCGGAAGCGCAGACCCTGTACAAGAATCTGGCGAAAGAACGCGACTTCTACGGCTTCCTCGCCGCCGACCGCTCGCAACTGCCTTACTCGCTGATGAACAAGCCGCTGGTACTCAGCCAGGCCACCATCAACAAAGTGCGTAATACCCCCGGTGTGCGTCGCGCTCTGGAATTCCATGCGCGCGGGCAGATCGTCGACGGGCGCCGCGAGTGGTATCACGTCAGCCGCCATTTCAATCGTGACGAAATGGTCGCCCAGGCCAGGCTGGCTTACGACCTGAAATGGTACTTCCCCGCCATTCGCACCATCAGTCAGGCGCAATACTGGGACGACCTGGATATCCGCTTCCCGATGGCCCACCGCGACACCTTGGTGCGTGAAGCCAAGACGCGCGGCCTGCATTCGAGCTGGGTGTTCGCCATCACCCGCCAGGAAAGCGCGTTCATGGATGACGCCCGCTCCGGCGTCGGCGCCAGCGGCCTGATGCAGTTGATGCCCGGCACCGCCAAGGAAACCGCGCGCAAGTTCAGCATTCCGCTGGCCTCGCCGCAGCAAGTGCTCGATCCGGACAAGAACATCCAGCTCGGCGCCGCTTACCTGAGCCAGGTGCACAGCCAGTTCAACGGCAACCGCGTCCTGGCCTCCGCCGCCTACAACGCCGGCCCTGGCCGCGTGCGCCAGTGGCTGCGCGGCGCCGATCACCTGAGCTTCGATGTGTGGGTGGAAAGCATCCCGTTCGACGAAACCCGCCAGTACGTGCAGAACGTGCTGTCGTACTCGGTGATCTACGGGCAGAAACTCAATTCGCCGCAGCCGCTGGTGGATTGGCACGAGCGGTATTTCGACGATCAGTGACAGGTGCTGAATACCTGAAATGAAAAATGCCCGCATCCATCGATGCGGGCATTTTTTTGCTGCCAGAAAAGCCTTCGGCGGTTCTACACCGCCATCGCATGCCCGTCGTTGAACTGCAACGCCGCCAGCCGCGCATACAGTGGATTGCTCACGATCAGCTCCTGATGCGTACCGATTGCGACCAATCGGCCCTGATCCATCACGGCGATCCGGTCGGCGTTCTTCACCGTGGCCAGGCGATGCGCAATCACCAGCGTGGTGCGGTTGTGCATCAGACTTGGCAACGCTTCCTGAATCAGATGTTCGCTCTGGGCATCGAGAGCGCTGGTGGCTTCGTCCAGCAGCAGAATCGGCGCATCCACCAGCAACGCGCGGGCGATCGCCAGGCGTTGACGCTGGCCGCCGGAAAGGCCGAGGCCAGCGTCCCCCAGATGAGTCTGATAACCGTTGGGCATCTTCTCGATGAAGTCATGGGCGTGAGCAATTCTTGCCGCTTCCTTGACCTGCTCCAGTGTCGCGTCGGCATTGCCGTAACGAATATTCTCTTCGACGCTGCCGAAAAACAGCGCTGGCGATTGCGAGACCAGGGCGAAATTGCGCCGCAGATCCAGCGGATCGAGGCTGGTCAGCGGCACCCCGTCAATCAGGATCCGGCCTTCAAGTGGGTCGTAGAAGCGCAACAACAAGTCATACACCGTGGATTTACCGGCGCCGGAAGGCCCGACAAGGGCTAGGGTTTCACCAGCCCTGATGGTCAGGCTCAAGCCGCTGATGGCATAGCTGTCCGGACGCGACGGGTAGGAAAAGTGCACATTCTGCAATTGCAGCTCGCCCTTGATCCGTTCTGGCAACGTCACCAGCCCGAGGGTCGGTGGCTGGATGATGTTCTGCGAATTGAGCAGTTCCGCGATGCGCTCGGCGGCACCCGCCGCACGCTGCAACTCGCCGATGACCTCGCTCAACGTACCAATGGCACTGCCGACGATCAGACTGTAGAAAACGAACGCCGCCAGTTCGCCCCCGGTAATGCGCCCGGCTATCACGTCCATGCCACCGACCCACAACATCACCGCCACCGCGCCGAGCACCAGCACGATCACCACGGTAATCATCCAGGAGCGCTGAAAGATCCGTTTGCGCGCAGTATCAAACGCGTCCTCGACCGTCGTGGCGAAACGGCGTTCATCCTGCACCTGATGGTTATAGGCCTGAACGGTTTTGATCTGCCCGAGCGTCTCGGAAACGTAGCTGCCGATGTCCGCAACCCGATCCTGACTCAACCGCGACAGATTGCGCACGCGCCGACCGAAAATCAGAATCGGCGCGACCACGAAGGGCAAGGCGATCACCACGATGCTGGTAAGTTTCGGATTGGTCACGAACAGCAGCACTACTCCGCCGATCACCATCAACAGGTTGCGCAGAAACATGGAGAGCGACGAGCCGATCACCGATTGCAGCAACGTCGTGTCGGCAGTCAGCCGTGATTGAATCTCCGAACTGCGGTTATTCTCGTAAAAGCCGGGATGCAGGTAGACCAGATGGTTGAACACCTCGCGCCGGATATCCGCTACAACTCGCTCGCCGATCCACGACACCCAGTAAAACCGCGCAAAGGTGCCAATCGCCAGGCCCAACACCATCAGCATGAAGATACCGATGCTCTGGTTCAGTTGGTGCGGCGACTGCGTCATGAAGCCCCGATCGACCAGCAATTTGATCCCCTGCCCCATCGACAAAGTAACGGCCGCCGTGACGATCAACGCCAACAGCGCAGCGCAGACTTGCCAACGATAAGGCGCCAGAAACCGGCTGGTCAGACTCAGCGCTCGACGGTGCCGGGAAGAAAGCTTCGAGATCATTCAGGTACACATCCGTGTTGATGAAAGGGCTAGCCTAAACCTTCTATGGGGCGGAACTCTGTAAATCACAATGAGTCAGGTTAAATATGCCCCCAAAGACTAGGCCATAGTTGCTATTGGTCTAATGTCCCGGTTGAGACGAGCGGTCATTTCTGTTGGAGTGGAGATGCCGCTTTTGACAGACCCAAGGGTGTTGTCACAGCCTGGTCACGTGGCGGTTTTAATCTACGTGCACAACCTGATGAGGAGACAGGCCATGTCCTTGCAACACAGCAGCGATGACAAGATTCAAGTGATCCGCACCAAGCCCGGCCAACCTCTGGGTTGCTCGATTATCGACAAGGATGGGCGTGAAGTACCGATCACTGAAGACATGATCCAGGACGCGTGCCGCGAGCTGGAGAAGCGATTGGTCAAGCCTGCCGAACAAAAGTGATATAGCCACCGTCTTCCTGACCCGGCCCCTGTTTGGCCGGGTTTTTTCTGCCTGCCGTTCTGCTCTCCTACAGGGTCAGGGCAAACACTGTGGGAGCGAGCCTGCTCGCGAAAGGGCCGACCTGTTATTGAACCGCAACCGCCCCCAGCGCCGCCACAATCTGTTGCAACTGCGGCGAATCGCCGTCGATCCGCACCTTCAGCCCCTCGATCTCGCGCCGCACCGGGTACTGCTTGCGCAACACATCGAAGGCCGCACGCTGTTCAGCGACATTGCCTACAAGACTGCGGCGAAAATCCGCGTCATCGCGGCGCGGGTCGTACACCCCGCGGCACAACATCGCCAGCGCCCAGGCCGGATCACTGTCGGCGTGCAGGGTCACTTCTGACAGCCAGGGAGCCGGCAACAAGTCACTAAGCTGGATGCTCGGCAGTTGACCGATAAATTCGCAATAGGCCTGATAAATCTGCGCCGTCCCGCGCTGTTTGCCATCGAGGCTGTAACCGGCAATGTGCGGCGTGGCCAGCACGCAGAGTTCGGCGAGGTCGACATCGACTTCAGGCTCGGCTTCCCACACGTCGAGCACCGCTTGCAGGTCTTCACGCGCCAGCAGCACGGTGCGCAACGCAGCGTTATCCACCACGGGGCCACGAGCGGCGTTGATCAGCCAGGTACCCGGTTTGAGCTGTTGCAGACGCGGCTCATCGAACAGATGCCAGGTCGCGCCTGCGCCGATACGGGTCAGCGGCGTGTGCAGGCTGATCACGTCGCACTGCTCGATGATCTGCTCAAGACTGACGTAATCTCCCCCCTCGACTGCCTGACGCGGCGGGTCGCAGACTTTGACATTCCAGCCCAGGCCCTTGAGGACCTTGATCAACCGGCCGCCGACTTCACCGGCACCGATTACCCCATAAGTACGTTGCGGCAATTCAACGCCTTCGATTTCCGCCAGGGTCATCAGACTGCCGAGCACATAATCGACCACACCTCGCGCATTGCAACCGGGCGCGCTGGACCAGGTAATGCCGGCCTCGGCGAAATAATCGAGATCCAGATGATCGGTGCCGATAGTGCAAGTGCCGACGAAACGCACTTTGCTGCCTTCGAGCAAAGCACGATTGACGTTAGTCACCGAGCGCACCAGCAACACATCGGCCTGCTCGACCGTCGCACGGTCGATGGCACGGCCCGGTACCCGGCGGATCTCGCCGTAACCGGCAAAAAAGGCATCGAGCAGGGGGATATTTTCGTCGGCAACAATCAGCATGGCGGGCTCCTTGGGCGGATCGGCAGTTTAACTGTAGGAGCTGCCGCAGGCTGCGATCTTTTGATTTTGTTTTTCAAGATCGAGATCGAGATCAAAAGATCGCAGCCTGCGGCAGCTCCTACAGATTACAAATCCGCAACAGAGGATTTTTCCTGACCAGAGCGTCAGCGGCGTAGAATGCGGCGCCCTGCGCATCAATCCCTGTGGACGCTTTGCCTGTGAATTCTGTTACTGATCAACCGCTCGCTGCCTCACTCACCCGCCCCGCGCGAATTCGCCTGGAATTCAGGAATCTGCTCGCCCTCGCACTGCCGATCATCATCGCGCAACTGGCGACCACCGCCATGGGCTTCGTCGATGCGGTGATGGCCGGCCGTGTCGGGCCGCGTGACCTGGCAGCGGTAGCACTGGGCAACTCAATCTGGGTCCCGGTGTTTCTGCTGATGACTGGCACCCTGCTGGCCACCACGCCGAAAGTCGCCCAGCGTTTCGGCGCCGGCACCCACAGCGAAATCGGCCCGATTGTCCGTCAAGCGCTGTGGCTGGCACTGGTGGTCGGCCTGATTGCCACGTGCATGCTGGTCGCCGCCGAACCGGTGCTGCACCTGATGAAAGTCGATCCCGAGCTGATCGGCCCATGCATGCAATACCTGCACGGCATTGCCAGCGGGCTGCCGGCGGTGGCGTTCTACCACGTGTTGCGCTGTACCAGTGATGGCATCGGCCGTACCCGCCCGGCGATGGTCCTGGGCCTGTGCGGTCTGGCGCTGAACATTCCGCTGAACTACATCTTCATTTATGGCCACTTCGGCGTACCGGCCATGGGTGGCGTGGGCTGTGGCTGGGCCACGGCCATCGTGATGTGGGTCATGGCGCTGGGTCTGGCCGGATGGGAGCGCTGGGCGCCGGCGTATCGTTCGAGTGAGATCTTCAGCCGCTTCGACTGGCCACAATGGGCGGTGATCAAACGTCTGCTGGCGATCGGCTTGCCGATTGGCATCGCCGTGTTTGCCGAGTCGAGTATCTTCGCCGTGATCGCCCTGCTGATCGGCAGCCTCGGCGCCACCGTGGTGGCCGGGCATCAGATCGCGCTGAACGTCAGCTCGCTGGTGTTCATGATTCCGTATTCGCTGGGCATGGCCGTCACGGTGCGTGTCGGCCAGGCGCTGGGGCGTGAAGAGCCGCGGGAAGCACGCTTTGCCGCCGGCGTCGGCATGGGCACCGCGCTGGCGTATGCCTGCCTGTCGGCGAGCATGATGCTGTTGCTGCGCGAGCCGATTGCGTCGATCTATACGGCGGATCCGACGGTGATTCACATCGCGGCAATGCTGATTGTGTACTCGGCGCTGTTCCAGTTCTCCGACGCGATCCAGGTGACGGCTGCCGGCGCTCTGCGCGGTTATCAGGACACCCGGGTAACGATGATTCTGACCCTGTTCGCCTACTGGGGCATCGGCCTGCCAGTGGGTTACGCCCTAGGTCTGACCGACTGGCTCGGCGAACCGCGTGGCCCAAGCGGTCTGTGGCAAGGTCTGATTGTCGGCCTGAGCTGCGCGGCGCTGATGTTGTCGATTCGACTGACGCGCAGTGCACGCAAGCGTATTCGGATCAGTCGTTCGGTGGGCTGATCAGCCATAAAAAAAGACCTGCACATGCAGGTCTTTTTTTATGCCCGAATTCAATTGGACTTCTTGCGGATCCAGTACAGATAAGTACCGGCCTCTTCGTGCTGCCCCACCAGTTCGTGGTCGAGAAACACACAGAACTTGGGAATGTCGCGACGGGTCGAGGGATCGGTGGCGATCACCTTGAGCAGGCCGCCCGGCACCAGGTCACGTATGTGCTGATGCAGCATCATTACCGGCTCCGGGCAATTGAGACCGGTAGCATCGAGGGTGCCGTCGACCGGGGTATCGATCATTTCACTCATGATTCACTCCTGAAACTGGCCGGCATTGTCGCGCATTGCCGGGTGCTCAGTCATCTGTAGCGAGGGGATTTATCCCCGATGGGTTGCGAAGCGGCCCCAAAGAGTGGGGATGCGCTGCATCCATTCGGGGATAAATCCCCTCACCACAGAGATCATTCCCACAGGGTTTAGTGGTGACTCAGCGAGATTTGGCTTTCTTGATGTCATGCCGACGCAAATGACAGGTCACTTCCTCGCGGTCGTGATACAGCTGCTTGCAACCAATGTCGACCTTGATCCCGCGCGCCTTGAAGCCATCGGCGATGCGCTCGAGCAAGCGTTTCACTTCGGCATAGCGCTGTTTCATCGGCAGCTTGAGGTTGACCACCGCTTCGCGGCAATGACCCTCGCCGATCCATTCTTCCAGCATCGCCGCGTTACGCGCCGGCTTCTCGACGATGTCGCAGACCATCCAGTCCACTGGTTGCTTGGGCTTGAAGGTGAAACCGTCGGCCATCAAGTGTTGCACCAGACCGGTGTCCATCAGGCTTTCAGCCATCGGGCCGTTGTCGATGGCGGTCACCAGCATGCCGCGGTTGACCAGTTGCCAGGTCCAGCCGCCGGGTGCCGCGCCGAGGTCGACGCCGGTCATGTCGCTGTGCAGGCGCTCGTCCCACTGATCACGCGGGATAAAGTGGTGCCAGGCCTCTTCCAGTTTCAAGGTCGAACGGCTGGGCGCCTCGCGCGGAAACTTCAGGCGCGGAATGCCCATCGGCCACATCGCCGAGTTGCCGGCGTCGGCCATGCCGAGAAACACTTCGCGACCACTTTTGAAGGTCAGCAGCAGGCGCGGTTTGCTCGCGTCGTCCACCAGTTTGCCGGCGCCGGTCAGCGCCTTGCGCAGCGGGCCTTCGAACTTCTTGCAGAAATTCGACAGCTCTTTGCCGTCGTTGGTATCGACCACTTCCAGCCACAGGCTGCCGCAGACCGGGAAGTCCGCCATCCGCTCGATGATCACGCTGATGCGGTCGGTTTCCGGCAAATCGATGAAGACACCGCGCGCCCACTGGCGCGGAAAAATCAGCTCGGCGAAACGCTGGCCGCGCATCAGGCGTTCGGCGCCGTCTGCTTCGCTGCAGACAAACTCCGCGTACGCGGTGGCCGGTTTGGCCTTGGCGTAACCGGCCACATTCAACTGGGCGGCGAGGTCGGAAATCTCCGAACAGACTTCGCCTTCGAAGCCTGGCCGGCAATGCATGAATAGGGTGTTCATTCTTACTCCTGGGCAGAGGGCGGACATTCGGCCCCTGCACGCTGCTCAAGCCTTGCGGTGAAGCAAAGCCTGTCACGAAAACCGGCGCATGATAGCCGAGTTCGGAACCTTGGACTTATCGATAGAGTCCAGTTATTAGCCAGCTACTGAAAACAGGGCTACGTTGATAGCTCTGCCCGTCCCCTCAGTCCGTAGCCGTGCGGACTTAAAGGAGTGATCGTAATGCCGTCCCTCGATAGTCTGAAGACCCTTAAAACTCTACAAATCGACGATAAGACCTACCACTATTTCAGCCTGCCCGATGCCGCCAAGAGCCTTGGCAATATCGACCAGCTACCGATGTCGCTGAAAGTCCTGCTGGAAAACCTGCTGCGCTGGGAAGATGAAAAAACTGTCACCGGCGCCGACCTCAAGGCCATTGCTGCCTGGCTCAAGGAGCGCCGCTCCGACCGGGAAATCCAGTACCGCCCTGCCCGAGTATTGATGCAAGACTTTACCGGGGTACCCGCCGTGGTCGACCTCGCCGCGATGCGCGCCGCCATGGCCAAGGCCGGTGGTGATCCGCAACGAATCAACCCGCTGTCGCCGGTGGATCTGGTGATCGACCACTCGGTGATGGTCGACAAATTCGCCACCCCGAGCGCCTTCGAACAGAACGTCGACATAGAGATGCAGCGCAACGGCGAGCGTTATGCATTCCTGCGCTGGGGCCAGAGCGCCTTCGATAACTTCAGCGTGGTGCCACCAGGCACCGGGATCTGCCACCAGGTCAACCTCGAATACCTCGGGCGCACGGTGTGGACCAAGGATGAGGACGGCCGCACCTACGCCTTCCCCGACACGTTGGTCGGCACCGACTCCCACACCACCATGATCAACGGCCTCGGCGTGCTCGGCTGGGGCGTCGGCGGGATCGAGGCGGAAGCCGCGATGCTCGGCCAACCGGTGTCGATGCTGATTCCGGAAGTGATCGGTTTCAAACTCACCGGCAAACTCAAGGAAGGCATCACCGCCACCGACTTGGTGCTGACCGTCACGCAGATGCTGCGCAAAAAAGGGGTGGTCGGCAAATTCGTCGAATTCTACGGTGACGGCCTCGCCGATCTGCCACTGGCCGACCGCGCGACCATCGCCAACATGGCCCCGGAATATGGCGCGACCTGTGGCTTCTTCCCGGTCGATGACGTAACCCTCGAATACCTGCGCCTGTCCGGCCGCCCGGCTGAAGTGGTGAAACTGGTCGAGGCCTACACCAAGGCCCAAGGCCTATGGCGCCTGCCCGGTCAGGAACCGGTGTTCACCGACAGCCTGGCGCTGGACATGGGCAGCGTCGAAGCCAGCCTTGCCGGGCCAAAGCGCCCGCAGGACCGGGTCTCGCTGCCAAACGTGGCGCAGGCCTTCAGTGATTTCATGGATTTGCAATTCAAGCCCACCAGCAAGGAAGAAGGCCGCCTGGAAAGCGAGGGCGGCGGTGGGGTGGCCGTGGGCAACGCCGATATGGTCGGCGAAACCGAATACGAGTATGAAGGCCACACCTATCGCCTGAAAAACGGCGCGGTGGTGATCGCCGCGATCACCTCCTGCACCAACACCTCCAACCCGAGCGTGATGATGGCGGCCGGGCTGCTGGCGAAAAAAGCCGTGGAGAAAGGCCTGACGCGCAAGCCTTGGGTCAAGAGTTCGCTGGCCCCCGGCTCGAAAGTGGTCACCGACTACTACAAGGCGGCCGGGCTGACGCAATACCTGGATCAGCTCGGTTTTTCGCTGGTCGGTTATGGCTGCACCACTTGCATCGGCAACTCCGGGCCATTGCCGGAGCCAATCGAGAAGGCCATTCAGAAAGCTGACCTCACCGTGGCGTCGGTGCTGTCCGGCAACCGTAACTTCGAAGGCCGGGTGCATCCGCTGGTCAAGACCAACTGGCTGGCCTCGCCACCGCTGGTGGTCGCTTATGCTCTGGCTGGCAGCGTGCGCACTGACATCAGCAGCGAGCCTCTGGGTAACGACCAGCAAGGCAATCCGGTGTACCTGCGCGATATCTGGCCGAGCAGTCAGGAAATCGCCGATGCGGTGAATCAGGTCAACACCGCGATGTTCCACAAGGAATACGCCGAGGTGTTTGCCGGCGATGAACAGTGGCAAGCGATCCAGGTGCCGCAAGCCGCCACCTATGTGTGGCAGGACGATTCGACCTACATCCAGCATCCGCCGTTCTTCGACGACATTTCTGGCCCATTGCCGGTGATCACTGACGTCAAGGGTGCGCGGGTTTTGGCGTTGCTCGGTGATTCGGTGACCACCGACCACATCTCCCCGGCCGGCAACATCAAGACTGACAGCCCGGCCGGGCGCTATCTGCGCGAAAAAGGCGTGGAACCGCGAGACTTCAACTCCTACGGCTCACGACGTGGCAACCATGAGGTGATGATGCGCGGCACGTTCGCCAACATCCGCATTCGTAACGAGATGCTCGGCGGCGAAGAAGGTGGCAACACGATCTACATCCCGAGCGGCGAGAAAATGCCGATTTATGATGCCGCCATGCGTTATCAGGCCGCGGGCACGCCGCTGGTGGTAATCGCCGGTCAGGAATACGGTACCGGCTCCAGCCGCGATTGGGCGGCCAAGGGCACCAACCTGTTGGGTGTCAAAGCGGTGATCGCTGAAAGCTTCGAGCGCATCCACCGTTCCAACCTGGTGGGCATGGGCGTGTTGCCGTTGCAGTTCAAGCTCGATCAGAACCGCAAGAGCCTGAACCTCACTGGCAAGGAAACCCTCGATATCCAGGGGCTGACTGGCGTCGAGCTGACGCCGCGCATGAACCTGACCCTGGTCATCACTCGTGAGGACGGCCGCCAGGAGAAACTCGACGTGCTGTGCCGCATCGATACGTTGAATGAGGTGGAGTACTTCAAGTCGGGCGGGATTCTGCACTACGTGTTGCGGCAACTGATCGCCTCGTGATTGCTTGATTCCCGTGGTGAGGGGATTCATCTACGATGGACTGCGCAGCAGGCCCTTTTTTGGGGTCGCTTCGCAACCCATCGGGGATAAATCCCCTCGCTACCGGTGCTCGACACAAATACTTTTCTGCAGGCGAAAAAAAACCCGCCGAAGCGGGTTTTTCCCAAGACCATTATCGACTCCCTGTCGGCAGCGATCCTTGCTAATGGTCGATCATCCGTGATCCTGAAACACTCCCTGTGTCTCAGTTGATGGGTGTAGATTACGCCGTGGATCCAATCGGCAATAGTCGCAAAAGCTACCACCGCGTGTAAGACATTCGCTATACAAGCCCTTCCGAAAACCCCTACGTCAGTCAGGCACTCAGCCTGCAAGCCACCATGTCAGTCACCATCACGCTCGCGCGTCTTCGCACTTTCGGCGAGAAACTGTTCAAGTCGACTTAATTGCTCCTCCCAGCCGCGGCTATCCATGTAGTACGCCTCCTTCTGCCGCACATCGGGGATATGCGCAAAGCCGGACTCGGACACCTTGAGCAATGTGCCGCTCTCGTAATCCTGCAGCTCGAACTTGACCAGCGTAGTCGGCTCCTGGGAATAGTCGATGTTCGGATTGACCGCGTACGGGTGCCAGCGAAACGAAAACAGCTGCTGCGGCTCCACCCGCTCCACCAGCACGTTCCACAGCACGTGTTCATAACCGGGATACGTGACCTGCCCTTGCGTCCATTCCCCGGCAATGAACCGCCTGCCCTCCAGTGCCACACCAAACCACTGACCAAACGCCTCGGCATCGACCAATGCACGCCAGACATATGAACGTGGCGCCTTGAGCGCGATTTTGCGTTCGAAACTATTGGGTACCGGTTTCATAAGTCACCTCCTGTTTTGAACAGTAGGCTTGTATGACCACATGTCCAACCTGAAGTTGTATCAAAGGGCTGCACCTGTCCAATCCAGAGGAAACATTCGGCGGCATTTCCGTTCATTGAAACGAGCGCCCCCCTCCGATGAACCTGTTACCGTTTCCTGCGAAATGGACACAGACAAGGACGAAGCATGCAGCCATCTCTCTCCGAACGTTATCGCGGCGCCCTGCTCGGCCTCGCTTGCGGCGACGCCGTCGGCACCACGTTGGAGTTCAAGCCAAGAGGCTCATTCCAGCCGCTGAGGGACATGGTCGGTGGCGGCCCCTTTCACTTGAAACCCGGGCAATGGACGGATGACACCTCGATGGCGCTGTGCCTGGCGGAGAGCCTGCTGAGGAAAAACACATTCGATGCGGCGGACCAGATGGGACGCTATCTGAATTGGTGGCAATGGGGGTATCTCAGTTCCACCGGTGATTGTTTCGATATCGGCATGACGGTCAGCCAGGCGCTGTCGCGGTATCAGCAAACCGGTCAGCCGTTCGCGGGATCTACCGACCCGTTTACCGCCGGCAACGGGTCGCTGATGCGCCTGGTGCCGGTGGTGCTGTTTTATTTCCCTGATGCCCGGCAGATTCGCCAGTTCGCCAGTGACAGTTCGCGAACCACCCATGCTGCACCTGAAGCCATCGAATGCTGTCAGTTATTTGCCGAAGTGCTCAGCAAAGCACTGCTAGGCGCCTCCAAGTCAGAATTGCGCAAATTGCCAGACGCAACCTTCGTTCAACCTAAAGTCGCAGCCATCGCCCGAGGTGATTACCTCGCAAAGTCGGCGAGCGAAATCCGTGGCAGCGGCTACAGCGTCGAGTCGCTGGAGGCGGCTCTGTGGTGTTTTCATCACACTGACGGTTTCGCTGCGGCGATTCTGCAAGCCGCCAACCTGGGCGATGATGCCGACACCACTGCCGCGATCGTCGGCCAATTGGCTGGGGTCTACTATGGCGTTCGGGCGATTCCTGCCCACTGGCTGGAAATGCTCCATGACGGCGAGGAGATTGCAGCCACCGCAGATCGCCTGCTCGAAGCCTCCCGGCTACGCGTCCCTGATTAGAAGCTCCACAGCCGCTAAACTGCACTGCACTTTCATCCGACTCAGTGAGATTACCCAATGTCCCCACGCCTGCTTCTGGCCCTGACACCCTTTCTGTTCAACCCCCTCGCCCACGCTGCCGTCGACTGCGCCAATGCCAGCGGTCAGGCCACCATGAACCAGTGTGCCGGGCAGGAATTCAAGTCGACTGACAAGGAGTTGAACGTGGTGTATCAGCAGATCACCGGCCGCTTGAAGGACAACCCTGACCGCAAGAAGCTGCTGGTGGGTGCGCAGCGAGCGTGGATCGGGTTTCGCGATACCGAGTGCAAATTTTCGGCATCCGGGGTCGAGGGCGGGAGTGTTTATCCGCTGATCTACAGCAATTGCCTGACCGTTGTGACCAAGGCACGGATTGAGGCGCTGAAGCAGTATTTGAAGTGTCAGGAAGGTGACATGAGTTGCCCAGTGCCAGGGGCCTGATTTTGTAGTGGCTTCGGTCTTGCCGTCAGGTTTGTTGATTCCACACCTGGCGCAGCTTCGGCTCGCTGGCCAGTGAATCGATTTCCGCACCATTACCAACGACTGCGCGGAGCCGGAACAGAGGAAAGTGGCGCAGCAATAAAAACCAAACTAATTATTGTAATCAGATAATTTATCATCGAGAATTCGCTACCAAATTGTAACAACCAGGAATTTTCATGAGTACTCACATCAACGGATTGGCGCCGCAGCGCATGCATTGGATCGGTCTGCTGGCTGCGATTCTTGTCTGGGTTCTGGGGGTGACGGAGGTCGGTGGCAACGTGACGATCTGGTTCTTCAAGAAGGATGAAATGCTGGCAAGCCTGCTTTATGCCTTTGCAGAAGGCTCGCCGCAATTGCTTGACCCATTTGTCGAAGGTGCATTGCTTGATCCTGACACTTGGCTGTCATCAACGGTCACTGCGCTGATCGTCTTTCTGGATTTCCTGCCCGTTGTCCTGTCGGCTTACGCGTTATGGCTGACCGGGTTGTTTTTTCTGCGATTGTCGCGCGGCGAAACATGGACCGACCGCAACATCAGGGTTCTCTGGCGAGTGGGCGTACTCTGCATCGTTTCTCCGGCAACCTACCCGCTAATAGAGACCTTGCAAGGCTTGGCGTTGTCGATAGATCTGCCGCCGGGGGATCGGATTTTCCAGTTCTCGATCGGCCTGTCTTCCGCTTCTGCCTACGAGATAATCAAAGGCGTATTACTCTGTATTTTTTCAATTATCATGCGTGACGCAAAAGTACTCAGCGATGAGCAAAGCCAATACATATAGAACAATATAATGACCATTATCGTCCGCCTTGACGTCGTCATGGCCACGCAAAAAATTCGCTCGAAAGAGTTAGCCGCCTTGCTCGGAATAACCGAGGCCAACCTGTCATTGCTCAAAAACGGCAAAGTCAAAGGCGTGAAGATGGCAACTCTGGACAAGCTCTGCGCTGCGCTCGATTGCCAGCCGGGCGATCTGCTGGAATACCAGAAAGACTGAGACTTTCCCCGGACGGCGAGTTATTTATCGCGGGTCCCAATCGTTTAACTCTTATTCAATCCTTAGTTTCAAGGCGGCTTTGTCATGTCCCGTTATTTGTTATGCACGCTGTTATTGCTGACAGCGTCACTCAGCGGCTGCGCCACACAATTTGACGTAGCACTCAATGCAATCCCTGATCCGGACTATCAGTTCGACCGAAAGGCAACCGTACTGGTGACCTCGACGAATGGCGCGGATGAGAACGCACTGAATGCGCGCTACCATCTTCGCGACATGGTCAACGCATTGAAAGACAGGGGTTTCCAAGAGGTCTATACCGACGCCAGCCTGCCCAGAAATCACGCACCGATCAAAATGACCATCAGCCTCGATATCGGCAGCCGGCAAGTGTCTTACCGTTATACCGCTACCGACTATGGGCAAGTGCCAACCAGCACTACCACCGTTTGCAAGAACACCAAGAAGAAAGATGACCGACTGACCTGCACCAGTAAGCCCAATACGACCTATGGTCCGGTGGGAACTTCGGAGCGAATCGGCTATACCACCCTAAGTACCTTTATTGCTACCGCCCGGGATGAGGAGAGTAAACGCACGGTGTATCTGCTGCGGGCGTCGTCTTATAACGAGGACTGTCAGGCCGCCAAGGTCGAAGCGTTTCTGGTCGAGCAGGGCCTGCAGAACCTGAACTTCCAGGATCGCGTGCAACGCAACTACAGCGTCACGATGCCCGAGGGTTACAGCTGCAAATAGTCAGTTACCCAAACCCCTGCCTCGACAGCTTCACAGCGCAGCCAACGTGAGCCGGTGTAGTGAAGCGCATCCCGGCTACACGTGCGGATCACCCGGCGGCTTGGCCGGCGCCGCGTATTGCGGCTTGAGGTGGCCGTCTTGGTCCAGTAGCCAGGCGTCCATGATCTGCCGCACCACGGGACCGGCAACCCGACCACCGGCCTCACCGTTTTCGATCATCACCGAGATGGCGATCTTCGGGTGTTCTGCCGGAGCGAAGCCGACAAACAAGGCGTTGTCGCGATGCCGTTCAAGGGTTTTCTCACGGTTGTAACGCTCACCCTGCTTGATCGCCACCACCTGCGCCGTACCACTCTTGCCGGCGATGCGGTACTGCGCACCGGCCGCTGCGGCACGCGCGATACCCCGGGCATCGTGCATCACCATCTGCATGCCGTGGTTGACCTGATCCCAGTCACGCGGGTTCTTCAGCAGGATATTTGGCATCGGATGCTCGTCGACCGGCGCCACGCCATCAACCGTCTTCGCCAGATGCGGTCGATTCCATACGCCCTTGTTGGCAATCAGTGCGGTGGCCTGAGCCAGTTGTAGCGGCGTGACCTGCATGTAGCCCTGGCCGATGCCCAGGATTACTGTTTCCCCCGGGAACCAGGCTTGACGGCGCGTGGCGCGTTTCCAAGCCTGAGATGGCATTAAACCGGGCGACTCTTCGAACATGTCCAGCGAAACTTTTTCGCCGAGGCCGAACATCGCCATGTAGTCGTGCAGGCGATCGATGCCGAGCTTGTGCGCCAGATCGTAGAAGTAGGTGTCATTGGAACGCATGATCGCCGCGTCCATGTCCACCCAGCCATCGCCGCTGTGATTCCAGTTGCGGTACTTGTGATCGAAATCCGGGAGTTGGTAATAGCCCGGGTCGAAGACTCGTGTCTGCGGGGTCACAACACCGGCATCAAGGCCGGCAATCGCCACTTCGGGTTTGATGGTCGAACCCGGTGCATACAGGCCGCGTAGCACACGGTTGAACAGCGGCCGATCGATGGAATCGCGTAGCGCCGAGTATTCCTTGGAGCTGATACCGGTGACGAACAGGTTCGGGTCGAAGCTCGGATTGCTGACCATGGCCAGCACTTCACCAGTGGATGGATCGAGAGCCACCACCGAACCACGGCGGTCGCCCAGTGCGGCTTCAGCAGCTTCCTGCAGTTTGACGTCGAGACTTAGAACGATGTTTTTGCCAGGGACCGGATCGGTGTGTTTGAGCACTCGCAACACTCGGCCTTGGGCGTTGGTCTCAACTTCTTCGTAGCCAACGTGACCGTGCAGCTGCGCTTCGTAGAAGCGTTCAATGCCGGTTTTACCGATGGATTGCGTGCCGCGGTATTCCACCGAGTCGAGGGTTTTGGATTCTTTTTCGTTAATCCGGCCAACGTAACCGATTGAATGCGCAAAGTGCGGACCCAACGGGTAATGCCGAACAAACTGCGGCTCGACATCGAGGCCCGGCAAACGGAACTCGTTAACCGCCAACACGGCGATTTGCTCTTCCGTCAGTTCGTAGAACAGCGTCACCGGGGTGAATGGGTGACGGGACTGCTTCATGGCCTTATCGAAAACCGTACGATCTTCAGCGGGCAAATGCAGCAGATTGATCACCTCGTCCAGTTCCTGATTTACATCAGTGGCGCGTTCGCGGGTGATGATCAGGTTGTAACTGGGACGGTTATCAGCGAGCAGCACACCATTGCGATCGTAGATCAGGCCTCTCGTCGGCGGAATCGGCAATACGTGCACGCGGTTGTTTTCAGAGATGGTCGAGTGGTAGTCATATTCAACCACTTGCAGGATGTACAAGCGCACCACCAGCGCGCAGCTGATAGCAAAGACAAACAGAGCGCAGGCGATCAACCGTTTGTTGACCAAGCGCTTCTCTTTTTCATGATCTTTGATCGGGATGGGTTCAGGCATTTCTACAGCAACTCTTTGACATAATTTGAGCGCCGATCCGTGGGCATGACATCAATCCGTTAAAAAACGAGCTGCACCATACCAAAAACCGAGTAATCACTTCAGAAGGATTTTCTCCAATGGCAGTCCTGGCGACGGTTGGAACACTCGTATCGTCTGATCTTGGCGAGCCAAGCACTTTCCTGCGGACAAAACAAAACCCCAACT